>JAZNXE010000042.1:0-42380 GCA_045593725.1 Eubacteriales bacterium | reverse complement strand
GTTATCCCAATTTGATTCATTGTTATAGTATGCTGTATTATAGAACGCAGAACCGCCAATGCTCGTGACACTGTCAGGTATGGTTATACCCGTAAGGCTTGTGCAATAGTAGAACGCACGATCTCCAATGCTCGTAACGCTGTTTGGTATAGTTATACTCGTAAGTCCTGTGCATTCACGGAACGCACGATCTCCAATGCTCGTAACGCTGTTAGGTATAGTTATACTCGTAAGTCCTGTGCATTCACGGAACGCACCATCTCCAATGCTAGTAACGCTTCCGTCTGTGGGTATTACGCTTGTGTTACATCCTTGTATCAAGGTTTTTGTTTCTGTTTCTATTAAGCAATTACCATTACTGTGATAAACGCTATTTCCTTCGGATACGGTTATACTCGTAAGTCCTGTGCATTCGTAGAACGCCAAATCTCCAATGCTCGTAACGCTGTCAGGTATAGTTATACTCGTAAGTCCTGTGCACCAGTAGAACGCAGAACCGCCAATGCTAGTAACGCTGTCAGGTATAGTTATACTCGTAAGTCCTGTGCACCAGTAGAACGCATATCTTCCAATGCTCGTAACACTGTCGGGTATAGATATACTCGTAAGTCCGTCGCAATTGGAGAACGCACGATCTCCAATGCTCGTAACGCTTCCGTCTGTGGGGATTACGCTCGTTTTACAACCTGCTATCAGAGTTTTTGTTGCTGTTTCTATTATACAGTTACCCTTACTGTGATAAACGCTATTTCCTTCAGATACGGTTATACTCGTAAGTCCTGTGCAACCCCAGAACGCCCACTCTCCAATGCTCGTGACGCTGTCGCCAAGCTTGACATTCGTAAGTCCTGTGCACTCCTCGAACGCATATTTTCCAATGCTCGTAACGCTGTCGGGTATGGTTATACTCGTAAGTCTTGCGTGACTGCGGAACGCACTATCTGCAATAGTTTTAGTTCCTCCTTTTACCGTATATGCACCCGATATAGAAGTCTTTGCGTCTATTAAATGATTTCCTATATACAACACGCCGTTATCCCAATTAGATTGATCTTTGTAATATGCCGTACCACTGAACATATCGCTTGATAGACATGTAACTTTATCGCCTATGCTTATACTCGTAAGTCCGCTGCACTCTCTGAACGCATAACCTCCAATGCTGGTAACGCTGTTGGGTATGTTTATACTCGTAAGTCCTGTGCAACCGTCGAACGCCATAGCTGCAATAGTTTTAGTTCCTTCTTTTACCGTATATGCACCCGATATAGTATCCTTTGCCCATACCAAATGATTTCCTATATACAGTACTCCGTTATTCCAATTTGATTCATCGTCACAGTATGCTGTACCGCCGCACACCCAACCTCCAATGCTCGTAACGCTGTCGGGTATAATTATACTCGCAAGCTTTCTGCAACCGTTAAAGGTATAATTTCCAATGTCCGTAACGCTGTTGGGTATAGTTATACTCGTAAGTCCTGAGCAACCGTAGAACGCACTATCTCCAATGCTCGTGACGCTGTCGGGTATGTTTATACTCGTAAGTCCTTCGCAAGCATAGAACGCATCCTCTCCAATGCTCGTGACAGGTAGGTTTTTATATTTACCAATGACGATATCTGTTTCTGTACAAGTGCCAATTCCGATTACGGTATATCCTTTGCCGTCTTCATTCAACTCAAACTCCAAGCCCTCTGAGCTTTCGGGAAGGCTTTCTATTGTCCATTCAGGTTCGCTAAATCCCCCGTTTTCTTCCTCGTCTGAATTATCTTCGTTTTCCTTGTTGTTCTCGTTGTTTTCGTTGTTTTCGTTGTTTTTGTTTTCCTCGTTATCGGGCTTATTTTGCTCGGTGCTTGAGGGTTGTGTGGTAGCACTCGTTTCACTTCCATCGTCCTTGTTACACGAAGCAAAAAGGGGTAATATCATAATTGCCACCAAAATACACGCCAAAACTCTTTTCATTTTCTGTCCTCCTGATGATAAATAAAAAATGCGCAGCACGAAGCTGCGCACGAAAAATGCATAGCTCCGATTGCTGCGACACAAGTGTTCCGTTTTTTGTTATAAGTTAACAGGCATGCGAAACAAGAGTATGCACTTTTACCAAGGTAAAAATAAGCATACCGCTAACTTACAAAAAATATTCACTTGTGTCGCAAATCCATTATATCACAAAAAAACGGTCTTGTAAACAGAAATAGAAATTTTTGTTTTCTATTTCTTTTTTGAAAAATATTGAATATTTCTTTTTGTTGTGATATAATGATTGTGTATTGTTAATTCATAAGGAGAAATGTTATGTCAAATTATAAGATAGAAACAAAATGCGTTCAGGGCGGATACACCCCTGGGAACGGTGAGCCAAGACAGATACCGATAATTCAGAGCACTACATTTAAGTATGCCTCCAGCGCGGATATGGGTAAGCTTTTTGACCTTGAAGCTTCGGGATATTTCTACACACGCCTTCAGAACCCCACAAATGACAGCGTTGCGGCTAAGATATGCGATATGGAGGGAGGTACTGCCGCAATGTTGACTTCTTCGGGTCAGGCGGCTAACTTCTTTGCTATCTTTAATATAGCATCCTGCGGTGACCACGTTATAGCCAGCTCCACCATATACGGGGGTACTTTTAATCTGTTCTCGGTAACTCTGAAGAGAATGGGTATTGATTTTACCTTCGTTTCTCCAGACGCGAGCGAGGAGGAGCTTAACGCGGCATTCAGAGAGAACACCAAGGCGGTGTTTGGAGAGACCATAGCAAATCCCGCTTTGACGGTGCTTGACATTGAGCTTTTCGCTAAGGTTGCGCACGAGCACGGCGTTCCGCTTATTATAGACAACACCTTTGCCACCCCTGTAAACTGCCGTCCCTTTGAGTGGGGAGCTGATATCGTTACTCACTCCACCACCAAGTATATGGACGGTCACGGAGCGGCTGTGGGCGGATGTATAGTTGACTCGGGCAAGTTCGACTGGACGAAGTATCCCGAGAAATTTGCGGGACTCTGTACTCCCGACGAGAGCTATCACGGCGTGACCTACACCGAGAGATTTGGACTTGAGGGCGCGTTTATTACCAAGGCTACCGCACAGCTTATGCGTGATTTCGGAGCTATACAGGCGCCTCAGAACGCGTTTTTGCTCAATCTCGGTCTTGAGAGCCTGCACGTAAGAATGGCACGTCACTGCGAGAACGGACTCGCTGTGGCTAAGTTCTTGAAATCCGACGACAGAATCGCGTGGGTAACCTATCCTTCTCTTGAGGGTGACAAATACTATGACCTTGCTCAGAAATATATGCCTAACGGAAGTTGTGGTGTTGTAAGCTTTGGCGTTAAGGGCGGCAGAGAGATGGCAGAGAAATTTATGGGCAACCTTAAGATAGCGGCAATTGAGACCCACGTTGCCGACGCAAGGACCTGCTGTCTGCATCCCGCAAGCGCAACTCACCGTCAGATGAACGAGGAGGAGCTTATTGCCGCGGGAATTTCGGGGGATCTGGTACGCTTCTCCTGCGGAATAGAGAACGCCGAGGACCTTATTGCGGATATCAAGCAGGCGCTTGACGCTTTGAATTAATTGCTTAGGAGGTTTTAGGAATGCCTATAAAAATTCCAAATCTGTTACCTGCAACTCAGGTTCTGCTTAATGAGAATATATTTGTCATGACCGAAACCCGCGCGATGACTCAGGATATCCGTCCTCTTAAGATATTGATGCTGAATCTGATGCCGCAGAAAATAGTGACCGAAACTCAGATAGCAAGGCTTATCGGTAACACGCCCTTGCAGGTGGAGCTGGAGCTTCTCCAGACCGCTACCCACAAGTCAAAGCATACGTCTGCTGAGCACATGCTGGCGTTCTACAAGACCTTTGACGAGATAGAGCACAAAAAGTACGACGGGATGATAATAACAGGCGCACCCGTTGAGCAGATGGAGTTCGAGCAGGTTGAGTACTGGGATGAGCTTTGCAAGATAATGGAATGGACCAAGACGCACGTTACGAGCACGCTTCACATCTGTTGGGGCGCTCAGGCGGGACTTTATTATCACTACGGTGTAAAGAAATATCAGTTGCCTAAGAAGCTTTTCGGCGTGTTTGAGCATACTCTTGACCACAAGAAATCAATTCTTTTCAGAGGCTTTGACGATACCTTCGTAGTGCCCCATTCAAGACATACCGAGTGCCGCAGAGAGGATATTGAGGCTGTGGATAAGCTGAAGATACTTTGCAGCTCCGAGGAGGCGGGAGTGTTTGCCTGTGCTACCGAGAAGGGAAGGCAGATATTTATTACGGGACATTCGGAATATGATGGAGATACGCTCAAAAACGAGTATCTGCGCGACAAAAACGCGGGACTTCCTATCGAGATACCCAAGAATTATTTTCCCGATGATGACGATACGAGAGAGCCTATCGTCCGCTGGAGAAGCTGTGCCAATCTTTTCTACTCCAACTGGCTCAACTATTTCGTTTATCAGTCAACACCCTACAATATTGAGGATATCAGTGAGAATAACGAGTAAAAAAGAAGGTGGAAGGGGTGCCTTCCATAAAGCAGGTTTTACCTGCCGATACAAAACCAATATCGTAGGGGCGTTCTGTGAACGCCCGCGGGCGAACACAGTTCGCCCCTACGGCAAAAGGACAGAGAACGTGAATTTCTCTGTCCTTTTTTACAGACGGTCTTTTTTATATCTCTATTAGATTTTTGGGACTTTTTGTGAAGTTATACACGCTTCCGTCCTGATTTATGGAAATCATATCCTCAATACGGCAACCGAATTTTCCTTCAAGATATATTCCCGGCTCAACGGTCACCACATTGCCCGAAACAAGTCGGCTGTCATCGGCGGCTCGTGGCGAGAGGGAAGGACTTTCGTGGATATGCATTCCCACGCCGTGACCGAGGCTGTGTCCGAAAGCAGCTCCGTAGCCTGCTTCGCGTATTATAGAACGGGCTATTTCATCGGCATCACGGCAGAGCATCCCGCCCCTTATTTGCTCAAGGGCGGCAAACTGGGCACAAAGGACCGTGTTATATACCCTTTTCATTTCTTCGTCTGCCTTGCCTATGACTATTGTGCGCGTCATATCCGAGCAATAGCCCTTGTATTTTGCGCCGAAATCCATGGTGAGAAAGCCTTTGCGAAGCTTTACGTCAGAGGGAACTCCGTGGGGCAGAGAGGAAGCGGAGCCGGATACGGCAATAGTGCCAAATGCTGTTGCCTCCGCACCGTTTTTTCTCATAAAGAATTCAAGCTCAAGAGAGATATCCCTTTCGGTTACGTTTGGTGATATAAAGGAAAGTATATGGGAAAAAGCCTTGTCGGTTATTTCCTGCGCCTTCTTTATACGCTCTATTTCATAAGGGAGCTTGAGCGCCCGTTGCTCTCGAAGGAGCTTTGACCCTCCGTGGAGCAGCTTACATTCCTTTGGCATGGCGCTGCTCAAGGTGCCAAAGGAAGAGCAGGAAAGCGTATCCTCCTCAATGGCGATGTTGACAAATCTATTTGCCTTGATAAGTTCGCATAAGGCATCAGACATTTTGCCCTCGGGGCGAATGACTTCAAAATCCTTCGCGGTGGCGCGGGCTATCTCAATATATCTGAAATCTGCCAGAAGATAGGCTTTATCCGAGCTTACCAGCAGATATCCGTCCGAATAGTCAAGGTCTGACAGATAGCGCTGATTTAATTTTGAGCTTATTATTGCCGCGTCGAAATCGCTTTTCGACAGAGCTTCTTGAAATCTTTGGAGCTGTGTCATGCATTGCCTCCCGCCGATAGCCACGCATTTTTCATATAAAGGGCGTCCTCAGCCATAGTGCCGTCGGATTCGCAGATTATTCTGGGAGCTACGCCCTCCCTTACGATAGCCTCTGCCAATGGCTCGAAGTCGGGACCGTAAACGCTGTCGGCAAAGGTGAGGTGCTTCTTTTCTCCCGAAGCCGTAAATTCTATCTTTGAAAAATGGCAGTGTAGATTGTATGCATACTCGTCCCCCAGCCCGTTTGCGATTTTATCAAAGACCCTGCGGTAGCTGTCGCAATCGGGGAAGTGAGAGCCTAAGTGTCTGGCGTTGAGATGCCCGAAATCAACCACGGGATGGTACTTTGGAGAGAGCTTACAAAGCTCTATTACCTCCTCAAGAGTGCCAAGCTGATTTATCTTGCCCATAGTTTCAATACCCATACGGATATCCGTTTCGCCGTTAACCTCAAGATTTTTTAAGAGAGTGTCAGAAGCGAGAGCCATTGCCTCCTCACGGCTTATTTTAGCGGCACTTCCCGCGTGTATTACTATGGTGTCTGCACAGAGAAGCTCTGCGGCGCGAAGAGAGCGGCTGATATAATCAATGCTCTTAAGGCGTTTCTCGGGGTCGATTCCCGAAAGGGAGATGAAATAGGGCGTGTGGAAGGACATAAGCACACCGTGCTTTTTTGCCTCGTCCCCTATTTTTGCAAGAGTTGCTTCCCCTGCGGTAAGTCCGTTGCCCGCCTCGTATTCATAGGCGTCAAGCCCCTTTAGCTTTACCCATTCGGGGGCTTGGATTGTGGATTTTTTACCTTCGGCGTAGAAGGATTCGCTGTTTCCTCCGGGTCCGAAGGTTGCGTGTTCTATTTTCTTCATTTACTTTTACCTTTCTCTTGTAAACGGCGGTATCTTCTCATAAAAGGACGTTCAAGAAGACGCTTCGAACGGAAGAACAGATTTTTTTTGTCCTTTATGGGAGGAACAATAATTGATATCATATCAAGTCGGTGAACCGCTAACGTGTCTGTGAGAAGCTGGTCGCCAAGTCCCGCGGTATTTTCGGGAGTTGCCCCCATTTCCTCCATAGCTTTAAGAAGGTGTTTCGAGCAGGGTTTGCCGCTGTCGGGATATGCGGGCAGGGAGAGAAGACTGTTGAAAAGCTCGACGCGGGGAGGATGGTTGTTAGAGATAAGAGCCGCCTTTATATCTGCCGCCTTCAGTGCCTCGAACCAAGCTATTATGTTTTCATCGGGAAGGTCTTGCTCGTAGGGAGCAAGAGTGTTGTCTATATCAATAAGAAGTGCCTTTATCCCAAGTGACCTGAGAAATTCGGGGGTGACGTCACGGTAGGTGTCGAAGACGTATTCGGGAGTAAGTAGGTAATTCAGAGTGTGTCTGTGTTTGTGCTTCATAAGCCCACCTCACTTTCAAATATATTATATCACACTTTTATAAATAAATCAAGGTGTAGCCTTGTATATCATCAAGCCGAAGGACGCTCCGCCTTCGAATTCCATACGGTAAAAAAATAACAGATGTCAAAAGACATCTGTTATTTTTTGGGGTGAGATATGGGATTCGAACCCACGGCCTTCAGGGCCACAACCTGACGCGCTAACCAACTGCGCCAATCCCACCGTATATGGCGTGCCTTGAGGGACTCGAACCCCCGACCTACTGCTTAGAAGGCAGTTGCTCTATCCAGCTGAGCTAAAGGCACACACTCAACAAATGGCGCATAAATGCGCCATTTGTTTATGGAGCGAGTGATGGGAATCGAACCCACGCGACCAGCTTGGAAGGCTGGGATTCTACCATTGAACTACACTCGCATTTTCGAGGTCCTCTTGAACCGCTCTAATATAATATCACAAAGTTTTTGGTTTGTCAATACCTATTTTTAATTTTTTTTGCTTTTTATATAACTTTCTTGTGGCATATTGTTGAAATAAATTTTTATATATGATATAATGGTTTCGTTATAAAATATAAAGCACGGGGTGGCACTGCCGCCCCAAACGAATTGTATGGAGAAGCAATATGAGCAAGAAACACGCTAATATCCCTATATTTATACCTCATTTGGGATGTCCTAACGATTGTGTTTTCTGTAATCAGAGAACCATATCGGGACACGGGGATTTTAAGATAGAGGACGCGCGCCGTGAGATAGAGGAGGCACTTGCAACTATATCGGCGGATACAAGCACCGAGATAGCCTTTTTCGGCGGCTCGTTTACGGGGATAGAGCGCTCTCTTATGGTGAGTCTTTTGGAGCTGGCTCAGGAGTACGTGGACGCGGGCAGGGTAGAAAGCATAAGGCTTTCCACTCGCCCCGATTACATAAACGAGGAGATATTGTCTATACTTTCAGGCTTTGCTGTAAGGACTGTTGAATTAGGGCTTCAAAGCCTTGACGACAGGGTTCTTGCCGCCTCGAAAAGAGGACACGACTCGTCCTGCGCAATTAAGGCGTGCAGAGCGGTGAAGGAGGCGGGCTTTTCGCTTATAGGTCAGATGATGATAGGCTTACCCCTGTCTGACGCGGAAAACGAGATAATGACCGCGCGCTTGATATGTGAGGCGGGGGCGGACGGAGCAAGAGTATATCCCACCGTGGTGTTCAGCGACACCGAGCTTGCCCAGATGAGTAGGCGGGGAATATATAAGCCACTCCTACTTGAGGATGCCGTAGAGCGTACCAAAAACGTTCTTGACGTGTTTGACAGAGCGGGCGTTCCATGCATACGCGTGGGGCTTTGCGCTTCTGAAAATCTTGCCGATGCATCCAAGGCAATAGGGGGAGCAAATCACAGCGCTATCGGTGAGCTTGCTATGAGTAGTCTGTACTACGACCGTATATGCCGTGAGCTTGACAGGAGGGCTGTTCGAGGCGGGAAAGTCACCGTATATGTATCTCGTGGCTCCGTATCTAAGGCGGTGGGACAAAAGAAGCAAAATAAAGTGAAAATTTGTGAAAAATATGGTCTTGAATGGCTAAAAGTGCTTGAAAAAAATCAGGTTTTGGGTTATAATATTATAATAGAGCATTCTGTTTAAACAGAATGTTGGCTTTTTTAAGGAACAGACAAAAATATATCCGAGAGGGGAACGAAAGTGTATCTTAAATCTCTTGAATTGCAGGGCTTCAAGTCCTTTCCCGACAAGACAAAGCTCACCTTTGAGGGCGGAACTACCGTAATAGTAGGTCCTAACGGAAGCGGAAAATCGAATATTTCGGACGCTATGCGTTGGGTGCTGGGCGAGGTGTCCTCTAAGAGTATCCGCGGAACTAAGATGGAGGACATCATTTTCGGCGGAGCTGACAGCCGCAGACCTATGGGATATGCGGAGGTGTCGGTTACCTTTGACAATACGGGTATGATGAGCCGACTTGACTGCCCCTATGACGAGGTTACGGTGACCCGCCGCTATTACCGCTCGGGTGAAAGTGAATATTATATAAACCGCCGTGCGGTGCGCCTACGTGATATTTACGAGCTGTTTATGAATACGGGCGTAGGCCGTGACGGATATTCTATTATCGGTCAGGGGCGTATCGCTGATATTATATCCCGTAAGAGCGATGAACGCAGAAGCATATTCGAGGACGCATCGGGTATAGCCAAATACCGCCACAAGAAGAGCGAGAGCGAACGAAAGCTTGCTGCTACCGAGGACAATATGACCCGTATCAACGATATCTTCGTTGAGGTCGAGGCACAGGTCGCTCCTCTTGAAAAGGAAGCCGAAAAGGCAAAAAAGGCGATAGACCTTCTTGAAACTAAAAAGAGAGTGGACGTTCAGCTCTGGCTCTACGATACCGAGAAGCTCCGCGGCGACCTTATAAAATGCGAGGAGTCCTTTAAGGAGGCAGAGTTCCAGCTTAATAACGCCGACGATTCTATCCGCGCGCTGGAGATGCAGAATGACAGGCTTTTTGAGATATCTCAGTCCAACAAGGCAGAGTCCGAGAGCCTGCTGGCACAGATAAGAGAGCAGACAGAGATAAATCACAGACTTGACAGTGAATACGGCATTGACGATACCAATATCGCCCATACGAGGGAAATGCTTGCCGCTGCCGAGGGGGCGTGTGAGTCAACCAAGAAATCCATAGACGCGGAGATAGAGGGTGACAAGGCGAGAAGCCTTAAGATTGCAGAGCTTGAATCCTGTCTTGACAAGAAGGCACAGGAGAGAACAACCCTTGAGGGAGAGAAAAACAAGTATTCGTCAGAGGCTGAAAGGCTTGAATTTGATATCAGCCGTGCTCTTGACGATATCAGGACACTTGAGGCAGAGCAGGCAGACGTAAGAGCGAGGATATCCTTCATAGACAACTCCCGCGACGGCGACCTGGACAAAAATCAGGCTATGCTGGGGGAAATAGCGGAGTATGAGAGCGCTACCGAGAATATGAGAAAGCAGAGCGCTTCAATAAAGAAAACGGTAGAGGAATATGACGCTGTTACCTTAGAGGCGGCAGAGATAGTTACCAAGACCACAGAGGAGCTTGGAGCGCTCTACGCTCAGCGTACCGAGGAGAGCGACAGCAAGACGAATCTTACTCTCCGCCGTGATTCTCTCAACCAGAGAATAGACACCTTTAAGGCCATGGAGGAGCAGCTTGAGGGCTATGCGGGAAGCGTAAGATTCGTAATGAAGAGATACGCTGAGGGAGGTATAAGTGACAAGCACGGAAATAAGGCAGGCAGAATATACGGACCTCTTTCTCAGCTTATAAGCGTTGAAAATAGATACATAACCGCTATTGAAACCGCACTTGCGGCAAATCTTCAGCATATAGTAGTTGAGGATGAGAGCGTTGCGAAGGCCGCTATGTTTGCCCTTAAGAAGGCAGAGGCGGGAAGGGCGACCTTCTTTCCCCTTACCTCTATGAAAGAGCAGACGGTAACACCCGAGATGCGCGAGGCGGCGGGGTACGCTGGCTATATAGCTGTGGCGGACGAGCTGGTAGTCAGCGATGCTAAGTTTTCCAAGGTGCTTTCGCATCTTCTTGGCAGAACTGTGGTATTTGATACCATAGACAACGCTACCGCAATGGCAAAGGACCTCAAGTACAAGGTCAAGGCTGTTACCCTTGACGGTCAGCAGATAAACGTAGGAGGCTCCTTCACGGGAGGCTCTGTAAAGAACAACGCCAATATACTGGGCAGAGCAGGTGAGATAAAGCGGCTTGAGGGAGAGGCGGCAGAGCTTGAGGGCAGAATAGCCCAGCTGGATAAGAAGATTGCGGCTCTTGATGATAAGATAAGCATCCTTGAGCAGGATAAGGGCGATGCCGAGCAGAAGATAAGCATTATCAAGATAATGCGTGATTCAGAGAACGCGCGCTTTGAACAGCTTGAGGCAAAGATAGCCGCTAATATGACCCTTACCGAAAAGCTAAGAGCCGATTATGATGCTATGCTTCGTGAAAGAGAACGCTTTGATGAGGACAAAAAGGCGTTATCCGTACGTCTTTTTGAGATAGAAAAGCAGATTGAGGAGATTGGCGCGGCGCGTTCTGATATGGATGTTAAGCGTAATGAGCTTCTTGATAAGCGGCAGGAGAGTGAGGAGAGCGTAACTGCTTTGATAATCTCACTCAACGAGATACGCAAGGATATAGAAACAGAGCAGAGAATGTCCGAGGAGTCAAGGACACGACTTGACGGATTTCTTGAAGCAAAGAGATTGCAGGAGGAGCGCATAGCCGCCCTCAATGAGCGTATCGAGGAATACAAGGAAGCCCAGATAAAGAACCGCGAGGCGTACGAGAACAGTAAGGCGGCTCTCGCAGAGCTTAATGCCAAGCGTGCCAAGGTAGAGGAGGGCAGCAGTGAGTTTGAGCGCAAGCTTAGCGAGGTCAACGCTAAGATGCGTGAGAGGATGCAGCATAAGGAGAACGTATTTAAGGAATATACCCGCTTTGAAAGCAGACTTCAGCATCTGCGCGAGGAGCAGGATAAGCTGGCGTCAAGGCTGTGGGACGAGCACGAGCTGACCAGAGCTGACGCAATGGCGCTCGGATATCCCGCTCTCACGTCGGAAACCAGAGGAGAAGCGGCTGCAAAGCAGACCGAATGCCGCAATAAGCTTCGTGTTCTCGGAAACGTGGACCTTGACGCGGTCAATAAGTACAAAGAGGTCAAAAAGCGTTATGACGAGATGTCGGCGCAGATAAGCGACCTTAACTGTGCGCGCGAGGAGCTGATGGGTGTTATAGGACAGCTTGAGGGAGAAATGGAAACGGCCTTCGTTGATTCCTTTAATCAGATAAACGAAAACTTTAATCGAGTATTCTCCGAGCTGTTTGGAGGAGGCTCGGCAGAGATATCGCTTACCGACCCCGACAACGTGCTTGAAAGCGGAATTGAGATAAAGGCGGCGCCTCCCGGAAAGATAATTAAGAATATGGTACAGCTTTCGGGTGGAGAGCAGGCGTTTATAGCAATCGCACTGTTCTTTGCCATACTTCAGGTCAATCCCACGCCATTCTGCATCCTCGACGAGATAGAGGCGGCGCTTGATGAGGTCAACGTAGCGCGCTTTGCCGAATACATCAAGAGATATTCGGGCGGAACTCAGTTCGTTATGATAACTCACAGACGAGGCACTATGGAGGCGGCAAACCGCCTTTACGGAGTAACTATGCCCGAGCGAGGCATATCCAAGGTGCTGGAGCTTGACGTAAACGATATTTCCAAGAAGAAAGGAGAAGATTGGGATGGGATTTTTGGATAAGCTTAAGCAAGGACTTTCCAAAACCAAAAACGCAATTTTCGGACAGATAGACGAGGTACTTAAGGCATTTGTCAAGGTTGATGAGGACCTTCTTGAGGAGCTTGAGGAGTTGCTTATTATGTCTGACGTGGGCGTAGGAGCTACCGAGGAGATAATGGAGCGTCTGAGAGATGACGTCAAGGCGGGCAGACTCAAGGAAAAGGAGCAGGTAGTAGATGCTCTTAAAGAGATACTTGGCGATATGATAGGAGAGGGCGGAGAGCTTGACCTTTCGGGCAGTCCCACTATTATTCTCGTTATAGGAGTGAACGGAGCGGGTAAGACTACCTCTATCGGTAAGATATCAAATCGCTTGATAAAGCGTGGTAAAAAGGTAGTGGTTGCCGCGGCGGACACCTTCAGGGCAGCGGCTATCGACCAGCTTGCCGTATGGTGTGAGCGCTCGGGCGCGGATATCGTAAAGCAGAACGAGGGAAGCGACCCCGCGGCTGTTGTGTTTGACGCTGTTAATTACGCCAAAAAGCGGGGAGCGGATGTTCTTATCGTCGATACCGCGGGCAGACTTCATAACAAGACCAACCTTATGAACGAGCTGGCGAAGATAAACAGAGTTATAGACAAGGAATGTCCGGGTGCGGTGCGTGAAAATCTCCTTGTTCTTGACGCTACTACGGGGCAGAACGCTATACTTCAGGCAAAGGAATTCCGCAATGCCGCAAATATAACGGGGCTTGTTCTCAATAAGCTTGACGGAACGGCAAAGGGAGGTATCGTTATCTCCATAAAGCGTGAGTTGGATATTCCCGTTAAATTTATAGGCGTTGGCGAGAAGATAGACGATATGCAGGAATTTGACAGCAAGGAATTTGTGGAGGCGTTGTTCGACTGATGAAGATAGTACTTGCGTCAAGAAACAAGCATAAAATAAGTGAGCTTCAGGCGCTTCTCTCAAAGTATATTGAGGATATAGAAATACTCTCCCTTGACGACGTGGGAATATACGGAGAGATAGATGAGAGTGGAAGCAATTTTACTGAAAACGCCATAATAAAGGCGAGAGCCGCGGCTGCGTCGGGATATATAGGCATCGGTGACGACTCGGGGCTCTCGGTAAGGGCGCTGGGCGGCGAGCCGGGAATATATTCGGCGAGATACGCGGGTGAGCACGGCAACGATGCCGCTAACAACGCGCTTTTACTCAAAAAGCTTACCGACAAGGAGGATAGGTACGCGGAATTCGTTTGTACCATAGCAGTAGTTCATCCCGACAGGGAGGAGCCATTGGTGGTAGAGGGCAGAACGGGCGGAGTGATAATAGAGGAAGCAAGAGGCAAGGGCGGCTTCGGCTATGACCCGTATTTTTACTATGAGCCTTTTGGAAAGACCTTTGCCGAGCTTACGCCTGAGGAGAAAAACTCGGTATCGCATAGAGGTAAGGCGATAAAAGCCCTTGCAGAGAAAATAAAAGATTTTATCTAAGAAAGAGAGAAATATATGCTGACTTCAAAGCAAAGAGCATATCTTCGCGGACTCGCCACAAACGAGCCTACCATAATGCAGGTGGGCAAGGGCGGTATCGGCGAAAATTTGATTAAAACGGTTTCCGATGCCCTTGAGGCAAGAGAGCTTATCAAGATGAGCGTTCTTGAAAATTGCGATTGGTCTGCCCGTGAGGCTGCAGACGAGCTTGCGGATGCTGTAAACGCGGAGGTTGTGGGAGTGATTGGCAGAAAGCTCATACTTTACCGCCCCTCCGAGAAAAATAAACGCATAGAGCTTAACTAAAGACTAAAAAGGAGGGAACACTATGAACGGAGCGGAGCAGCTGCGTGTAGGAATATACGGCGGCACCTTTGCCCCCATACACAACGGACACGTTGCGGCGGCAAAGGCATTTATGGAGCAGATGAAGCTTGACTATCTGTTCATAATTCCTACCTATCTGCCTCCTCATAAGCAGGTGGATTTTTCGGATGACCCCCTTTACCGCCTGCGTATGTGTGAGCTTGCTTTCGGGGATACAGACGGAGTGGTTATTTCTGATATGGAGATAAAACGAGGCGGAGTCAGCTATACCTATGACACGCTGAAGGAGCTGTCGCGCCCCAACACCCGTTTATTCCTTATGTGCGGTACAGATATGGTACTGACCTTTGACACGTGGTACAAGTTTGAGGAAATATTTAAGCTTTGCTATCCCGTGTACGTAAGGCGTGAGAATGACCCTATACTGACTAAACGTATAGTTGATAAGATAACCGAGTATTACAACAAATACGGGGTAATGTTCAGGCGCATAGTTACCGAGCCTATTGAGCTTTCCTCTACCGAGATACGCAAAAGGGTAGGGGAGGGTAAGGATATATCAAGCCTTGTGCCTCAAAGGGTTGCAGAGTTCATAAATCAGAACAGGCTCTATCTTTCGGAGGGGGAAAAATGACCTTTGACGAAATACAGATAGATGCTTTGAGGGAGCGAGTCCGCTCTACCATGTCCGAATGGCGCTTTACCCATACGGCGGAGGTTGAAAAAATGGCGGTGCGCTTAGCTGAGCTTTATGCCCCCGAAAAGACCGATGTTTTACGCGCCGCGGCACTGCTTCACGATATAACCAAGGAAAAAAGCACCGTGGAGCAGCTTGATATTCTTGAGGCTCACGGCGTAGCGGTAAGTGAGCTTGACAGGCATTCTCCCAAAACGCTCCACGCAAGGACGGCGGTGGAGGTGATAAAGGATGAATATTCCGAATTTGCCACCCCTGAGCTTCTTTCTGCGGTGGAAAGGCATACCACGGGACACGCAAATATGACGGTGCTTGACGGAGTGATATATCTTGCCGACTACATAGATATGTCCAGAAAATTCGAGGATTGCATAAGGCTTCGTGAGTATTTTTGGGGAAAAGACCCACAATTGATGTCAAAGGAGGAGCGGGAGAGGCATTTGTGGCAGACGGTTATCCTTTCCTTTGATATGACGATCAAGGCGCTTATAGAGGAGGGAAGTCCAATAAGCGCGGATACCGTAAACGCGAGAAACTCGCTTATTTGCAGACTTAAATAATAAAATAATTCCTCTACATATTTTTATATGTGGAGGAATTATGCCTAAAAAATATATAATAATTATATCTGCCGCGCTGGCGGCTATTATTCTTGGCGTTTGCTTTGCCGTGGCTCTCGGGGGGCAGGAAAGCCCCAACGCGGACCTTCAGGCAGGTAAAAGTGCGCAAGAGCCCTTTTGTCTGTTGGTTCTGGGGAAGGATAAGGTGTCCCATCTTACCGACGTTATGATGCTTGTAGCCTTTGACACCTCGCGGGACAGAATTTGCGTTATGCAGATACCCAGAGATACCTACGCGGATTACGGCAGCGCGGCTCATAAAAAGCTTAACACCGCTACAAAAATACTGGGTGGCGAGGAGGAGCTTTGCGAATTTCTTTCGGGGGCGCTTGGTATCGGGATAGACGGTTATCTAAGTCTTGAGCTTGAGGGCTTCCGAAAGGCGATTGATGCTATCGGCGGAGTGGAGATAGACCTTCCCGCCGCGCTTGATTACGAGGACCCTGAGCAGAACCTCTATATCCATCTTCCCGCGGGAAAACAGATTTTAGACGGGAAAAAGGCTGAAATGGTGGTACGCTTCCGCAATGGCTACGCGCGGGGCGACCTTGACAGACTTGATATGCAGAAGCGCTTTCTGGCGGCGCTTTTTACCAAGCTGAAGACCTCACTAAACGCCGCTAACGCCTATAAGCTTGCCACGAGCGTTTTCCCTCACGTAAGGACAAACGTATCCCTGCCTATGGCGGTGGCACTTGGACTTGAAGCAATTAAGGTGGATAATTCAGCCTTGGCATTTTTGACGCTCCCCGGTGAGGACGTTGTGTCGGATAAAAGCGGGGCATCCTATTACGTTATGTCCCTCGCGCCTACCGAGGCGGTGCTCAGCGAATATTTCTCTCTTGGTGATATACGTGTAGATGAAAAGAGCTTGTTCAAGCACCCAACCAACCAAAAATTCAGTGATATATATTATAAGGATTTTGAATATTCTGTGGTATTTGCCGATAAATTGGGATAAAAATGCCTTATTTTGAGAAAAAGTAGGCTTACTTCGGATTTTGTATTGACAAAAGAGGAGTTTTGCATTAAAATTATATAGATACACTTGCGGAAGCTACCGCATACGAAAGGAAAATAAAATGGAGCAATTTGAAAATATGACAGAAGCGCTGCCCCCTATCGACCCCGCTAATGCCCCCCAGATAGCAGAGGCAATAGCCGAGGTGCTGGATTCCAAGAAGGCGAGAGATATCAAGGTGATACGGGTTGAGGATAAAACGGTTATTGCCGAGTATTTCGTGCTTTGCACGGGTAACTCCTCAACGCAGGTAAAGGCTCTTGCGGGAGAGGTAGAGTTCCGTATGGAGCAAAGAGGGCTTAATCCTTACAGTGTTGAGGGCAGAGATAACAACTCTTGGGTGCTGGTTGATTATAGCAACGTAATAGTTCATATATTCAGCCGAGAGGCAAGAGAGTTTTACAATCTCGACAAGCTTTACGAGGACTAAAGTAAAAATACAGTCGCAAGGACGGAAATATAGAGGATTTACACTGAAATGAAATACGAGCATTCGCAAATTGAAAAAAAGTGGCAGGAATATTGGGAGAAGAACCAGACCTTTAAGACAGACGTCTGGGATTTTTCAAAGCCTAAATATTACGTTTTGGATATGTTTCCCTATCCGTCGGGCGTAGGTCTTCACGCGGGACATCCCGAGGGCTATACGGCTACCGACATAGTTTCCAGAATGAAGAGGATGCAGGGCTACAACGTTCTTCACCCGATGGGCTACGACTCCTTTGGACTTCCCGCGGAGCAGTATGCGGTAAATACGGGAAATCACCCCAACGGCTTCACCCAGGAAAACATAAAGACCTTCTCGAAGCAGCTTAAGGAGCTTGGCTTTGACTACGACTGGAGCAAAATGATAGCTACCAGCGACCCCGAATTCTATAAGTGGACGCAGTGGATATTCAAGCAGCTATATCTTGACGGATACGCCCAGTATATAGATATGCCTGTAAACTGGTGCGAGGAGCTTGGCACCGTTCTTTCCAATGACGAGGTTATCGACGGAAAGTCCGAGCGCGGCCGCTTCCCCGTAATCAGAAAGAATATGAAGCAGTGGGTAATAGACCAGCCCGCCTTTGCGGAGGAGCTTCTCGGGGGACTTGAGGAGATAGACTGGCCCGAATCCACAAAGCTTATGCAGAAGAACTGGATAGGTAAGTCCACGGGTGTTGAGGTTAAATTTGACATCGTAGGCGGAGGAGAGTTCTCTATATTTACAACCTGCATAGAAACTATCTACGGCATTACCTTTATGGTGCTTGCTCCCGACGGAGATATAGTTAAGCAGCTTATGCCCAGAATAGAGAATAAGGCAGAGGTTGAGGCATACATAGCCGAAACGCTTAAAAAGAACGATATGGACCGCACAGAGCTGAACAAGACCAAGTCAGGCTGTGAGCTTAAGGGAGTTACCTGTATTAACCCCGTAAACGGCAAGGAAGTAAGAATGTTTATCGGTGATTTCGTTCTGGCGAGCTACGGAACGGGCGCGGTAATGGCAGTCCCCTCCCACGACCAGCGTGATTTCGAGTATGCTATCGCGCACAATATAGATATGATTCAGGTAATTGACGGCGATGAAAGCTTAGGTCACGTTGACGTTTCCGACAAGGCATTTGAGAAGGGCGAGTATCTCGGCAAGGGATACAGACTCGTAAATTCCGAGGAGTTCAGCGGTCTTACCGTTGAGGAGGCAAAGGAAGCCATCACGGCGAAGCTTGAAAAGCTGGGTGTGGCAAAGAGAACCGTAAATTATCACTTCAGAGAGTGGATATTTGCAAGACAGCGTTATTGGGGCGAGCCTGTGCCCGTAGTTCACGGTGAGGACGGCACTATTCACGTCCTTGACGACTCCGAGCTGCCCTTGGTTCTTCCCGAGCTTGAAAACTACAAGGGAGTAAACGGAAAAGCTCCGCTTGAAAACGCTACCCAGTGGAAGAAGTACTCAAAGGACGGCATAGAGGGTATGAGAGAAACCTCCACGATGCCGGGTTCCGCAGGCTCAAGCTGGTACTTCCTCAGATATATAGACCCCAACAACGACAAGGAATTCGCAAATCAGGAGCTTCTTAAGCACTGGATGCCCGTTGACCTTTACATTGGAGGTCCTGAGCACGCGGTGGGTCACCTTATGTATTCGAGAATCTGGAACAGATATCTTTATAATAAGGGCTTGGCGCCCACAAAAGAACCCTTTAAGAAGCTTGTACATCAGGGAATGATACTTGGGGCTAATGGCATAAAGATGGGCAAGCGTTTCCCCGAATTTGTGGTAAATCCCAGTGACGTTGTTCGTGATTTCGGTGCGGATACGCTCCGTCTTTACGAGATGTTTATGGGGCCTCTCGAGGTGTCAAAGCCTTGGAGCTCCCAGGGAGTTGAGGGCGCAAGACGCTTCCTTAACCGAGTATGGGCGTTCTTCACAGAGCCTGAGAATATCGTTGAAGGAGAAGTTCCCGTCCTTGAGAAGATATATCACAAGAGCGTAAAGAAAATAACCGAGGACTTTGAGAAGCTTGCCTTCAATACGGCAATTTCTCAGATGATGATATTCGTAAACGCTGTTTATAAAGAGGGTAAGTGTCCTAAGGCTTACGCGGAGGGACTTATCAAGATGCTTTCCTGCATTTGCCCTCATATCGGCGAGGAGATGTGGTCGCTCTTGGGCCATACCGACACTATCGCATACGAGAAGTGGCCCGAGTACGACGAGGCAAAGACGGCTGACGAGGCGGTAGAGGTGGTTATCCAGATTAACGGAAAGCTTCGCGGAAAAATGAGCGTTCCCGTTGATACTCCCGCAGCCGAAACGATTGCTCTGGCTAAGGAGGACGCAGCAATAGCTGCCGCTATTGAGGGAAAGACTATCGTTAAGGAAATAGCGGTTCCCAATAAGATAGTAAACATAGTTGTAAGATAAAAATTGCAAAAAAAATTAAACTTTAAAAAAACTATTGACAAATTGGTTGAAATGGGATATAATATTATTCGATTTTGATTGTCTCTGGCAATATGCGGAGGGAGGGAAACAGAAATGGCAGAAATTAGAGTAAAAGAAGGCGAATCCTTGGATAGCGCACTTCGTCGCTTTAAGCGTGCAATGGCTCGTTCCGGCGTCCTTACCGAGCTTCGCAAGAGAGAACACTATGAGAAGCCCAGCGTAAAGCGCAAGAAAAAGTCAGAAGCTGCTCGCAAGAGAAAGTATAAGTAATCTTGCAGGCGTTAATTGAAAAGCAAGGAGGAACAGTTACTGTTCCTCCTTGCTTTTTATATACATATCAAATTGAGGTCCCAAGCGGGAACGTAGGGGTATCGGCGGTAGTAGAGCCTGTAATCGGGGCGGATGGATTTTATCAGCAAGGGAAGAGCGAAGATGTCCTCGCTTTTATGATAAGCCGATACGAGCAAAGCGGGGCGGCAGCGTGCGATAGCCTTAGCGGAGCCAAGCAGAGCCTCACTCTCAGCCCCTTCAACGTCATATTTTATATAATCTATTCTTTCGTCCGTTATTACACTGTCAGGGGCAAGAGCGGTTATTTCTACTGTTTTAGCAGTTCTTTGAGGGGCGAAAACTCCCGAATTTCGGTTTCCCCCGTCGACAAAGGCGAGAACCGTGTCCTCCGACCACGCCGCCGCGTTGATTGGAATTAGCTGAGTCTGCCCCTCATACGCGGAGCAGAAGGCGTCAAGCTTTTTGAAATTACGTCGGTCTGGCTCCATAGCGTATGTTTTTTTCAAGTGGGGAGATATTTTCAAAAGCTCACGCAGGGTATCACCATTGTATGCTCCCAGGTCTGCGCATATTTTGAATTCTCTCGCTCCAAGCAGGTCAAAGGTTTCTCCCTTATCGCTCTCCGCGTCAAAAAGATATGATATTTTTCCCGTGAGCTTATATAGTATAACGTTGTCGTATATTCTTCGCGATTCTTCATCCTCAAGCATATCCCGCGCCGCCACAATTTCTTTTTTGTGAGCGTTGAAAAAATCAAGAGTGAAAATTTCCTTTCCGCATACGGGTACGTCGGGAGCATACATTTCACATTCGGCATCCACAGCCTTAAAAAGCTCCAGAACGTGGGGAAGAGAAGAGCCGAAGGAAAGAAGGACTATAATGTTTTCCGCGCCGTATTTTTCCTTTACCGACGAGTAGGAAAGGACGGTCTTGCCGTGAAAGCTGTGACCCCGTACAAATCCGTCGCTGGCAAAGAAATCTGCTATCTCTATGCCGTAGCCTTGGCATACGTCAAGAATCTTGTCGGCGCCGTTCCCCATGCCGTACATAACTACCGTCTTTTCGGCGGAAGCGAGATAATTCCACAAATCTGTTGAGGGGATTCTTTCAGAAAAATTCATATAGCCTCCTTGACGGTAGTTTTTTACTGTGATATAATTACAGCATAGGATAATTTTAGCACAAAAGAAAGGAAAAATCAATATGGATTGCTTATTCTGTAAAATAATAGAAGGGGTTATTCCCTCAAAAAAGGTTTATGAGGACGATATGTGTCTTGCTTTCTATGATATTGCGCCTCAGGCTCCTGTTCATATTCTTGTTATTCCTAAGTGTCACATAGCATCTTGTGACGAAATTGACGAGGGGAACAGCGGCTACGTTGCTCATATATTTGAGAAAATCCCCTATATAGCTAAGGAGGCGGGACTGGTCAAGGGATACCGCGTTATTACCAATTGCGGAGAGGACGCCTGTCAGTCTGTAAAGCATCTTCATTTCCATATCGTCGGGGGAGCGCAGCTTAGCGAAAAAATGGCATAGGACTCAGCGCAACAGGCGCTGTCTTTTGTGTTGATTTTTTGGGATATAGGGGTGAAAAGTAAACTTTTTGTAAAAAACTCTTGACAAAAAAAGGTCATTGTTATATACTTAAATTACTATAATTATACTGTATTGGTATGATATAAATAAAAAAGGAGATTTTGTCTTATGAATTGTACTAAGTGCAATGCGGCTCTTGCCGATGACGCGATCTTTTGCCCTGAGTGCGGAGATCAGTTTGCGGTTAACGAGCAGAGAGCAAAGGTAAGCGAAGCCTTTGCTAACACCAAAAACCTTATCGTAAAGCAGTTGAAGACACCTATCTTTTTGGTAGTTGCTATTCTGTTTTCGGTAGTATTCGCAAGCAATGTCATCAATATGATTTCCGGCGGTATCGGCGGAATTATCAGCGGACTTCTTCCTTTCATATTTATGCTTATCGCAGTCATCGGCTTGTGGAAGGCATATACCGCGAAGGAACCCGCAGGTCTCAACAAGGCACTCCGTCAGGCATCTATCTATGATGCATATACCAGTGTTATTTATACTATCAGTATCGTACTGATCAGTATAATTGGCACTCTTATGTTTATTTTGATGCTTCTTGGCGGAAGTTTGCTTTCCGGCGCGGCCAAAGGACTCGGTGCTGAGGAAGCTTCCGAATCGCTTATGAGCAACGGAATCGTTGCGGCAATAGTCGTTCTCGTTGTATTCGCGATTATAATTACCGTTGTTTCTATCTTCAAGGGTATCTACAAGAAGAGAAGAAAGTACTTTAAAGCTCTCGGCGAAACCGCGGAAACAGGCAAATATACGGCAGCTAAAGCTCCCGTTGTTGGTTCTTACGTAGTTGGTGGATTTACCGTAATTAGCGCTATATTCCCCATAGTAATGGCATTTGCGGGTAGGGCTATCGTTGATTCCCTTGTAGGTTCTTATCTCGATGCTATGGGCGAGCTGGGCGAAATGGTAAATGGGCTTCTTGACGAATTGTTCGAAGGAGCTATGCTTTCCAACATTACTTCCGGTCTTATGAGTTTGATATCCGGCGGTTATCTTATTCTCTCTGCCGTATGGATGGCTAACGTACATAATGCAGAGGTAGCTAACACAGAAACCGTTAAGGCAGAGTGCGCTCGCCTCGAGGCTCTTGAGGTGGCTGCTAAGGAAGCTGTATTCGCGTCTGTAAGGAAGAACCGCGACGCAGAGGAAGCATCTGCTGTTGAGGAAGCACCCGCTGTTGAGGAAGCACCCGCTGTTGAGGAAGCACCCGCTGTTGAGGAAGCACCCGCTGTTGAGGAAGCTCCCGCAGTTGAGGAAGCTCCTGCAGTTGAGGAGGAAGCTCCTGCAGTTGAGGAAACTGTTGAATAATTCGGCAGATTTCTGTTGCTTTTGATAAAATAAAGCGAAAAATTATATAAAAAGCTCCCGTTGCGACAAAAAACAGTTGACAACGGGAGTTTTTTTTAATATAATAATATAGTAAATTATTTTGTAAAGGCAGATTTTTAATTATGAATATTAAAGTAGTTAAATTCGGCGGAAGCTCTTTGGCTGATGCCGAGCATTTCAAGCAGGTCGCAAGTATTGTAAAGGCTGACCCAAGCCGTCGCTACGTGGTGGCTTCCGCGCCCGGAAAGCGCTTTAAGGAGGACGTGAAGGTAACCGATATGTTCTATGAGTGCTATGAGAGGATACGCAATCAAGAGAACATTGACGAGCTTTACTCCAAGATAGTTGAGCGTTACAATTCAATTATCGAGGGACTTGGAATTGATTTCGATATAAGTGGAGAGCTTGAATACGTAAAGAGCGCTATGCAGCATCGCTCGGGACGCGATTTCGCCGCAAGCCGAGGAGAATACCTCAATTCTCTTATTCTTGCTAAGTATCTTAAATTTGATTTTGTTGACGCCGAGAACGTTATATGCTTCAAGGATAACGGAGCTCTTGACGAGGAAAAGACCAATGAAATGATGCGCCAGGAGCTTATGCAGCACAAGCACGCAGTTATCCCCGGTTTTTACGGTGTAATGCCCAACGGCACTATAAAAACCTTCTCTCGCGGCGGCTCGGATATTACAGGCTCAATAGTTGCCCGCGCGGTGGATGCCGACCTTTATGAGAACTGGACCGACGTTTCAGGCTTCCTTATGACCGACCCAAGAATAATCGATGACCCATGTCCCATAACCAGCATTTCTTACAGAGAGCTTCGTGAGCTTTCTTATATGGGCGCTACCGTTCTTCACGAGGATGCTATATTCCCCGTGCGTTACGCTAAGATCCCCATAAATATCCGCAATACCAACCGTCCTCAGGACGCGGGAACTATGATAGTTGCTGAGCATACCGAGATAGATTCCGAGAAGATAATCACGGGTATCGCGGGCAAGAAGGGCTTTTCTGTAATCACTATTGAAAAGGATATGATGAACTCGGAAATCGGATATGGAAGAAAGGTTCTTGAGGTGTTTGAGGAAAATGAGATATCCTTTGAGCATCTGCCCTCGGGTATAGATAATATGAGCGTGGTAGTGGCAAGCTCAGCGCTTGAGGGAAAGAGAGATAAAATACTTGCTACTCTTAACAGAGCGGTACACGCCGACAGCGTTTCCATCGAGGACGGACTGGCGCTCATAGCCATCGTAGGTGTGGGTATGATAAAGTATAGGGGAGCGGCGGCAAGAGTATTTAACGCTATCTCCAACGCGGGTATCAATATAAGAATGATAGACCAAGGCTCCAGTGAGCTTTCCATAATAGTGGGAGTTGAGGAGCAAGACTTCAATAACGCTCTTAAGGCTATTTACGGCGAATTTGTAAAATAAATATGAAAAACAGGGATATTGCCGTGCTTTCGGCGGTATCCCTTGTCATTTTATGTAACCAAAAAGAAAAAAAGAGTCAAAAACAAAATAATTTGAAAAAAATTCTCAATTAAGAAGTATATTTGCGAATTTTTGCGTACATTATATTTGATAAGTTTTTATAGGAGGGAATGCTGTGGAACGCAAAAACGTGGTTGACCGCTGTCTTGAAAATGAAAGGCGTACATTTTCAAAGCACGCTTTTTTTACCGCTGACACCAAAGGGCGCGATAAGCCATATACCGCCAGCGACGTGCGTACTGAGTTTCAGCGTGATAGGGATAAGATAACTCATTCTCAATCCTTCAGAAGGCTTATGTATAAAACTCAGGTCTTTCTATCCCCAACGGGCGACCATTACCGTACCAGAATGACACACACACTTGAGGTGACCCAGATAGCGCGTATTATAGCAAGAGCGTTACGACTCAACGAGGACCTTACAGAGGCGGCGGCGTTGGGGCACGACATTGGACATACTCCCTTTGGACATGCGGGGGAGAATGCTATGCAGAAATGCTTTGACCCCGAGTTTACTCATTATAAGCAGAGTGTAAGGGTAGTTGAGGTGCTTGAAAACGACGGCGAGGGCCTCAATCTTACATGGGAGGTCCGCGACGGTATAGCAAATCATACGGGGTCAAATATGGCGTCCACCCTTGAGGGGATTATAGTAAAATACGCCGATAGGATAGCATACATAAATCATGATATAGACGATGCCTGCCGAGGCGGCATACTTTCCGTTAAAGATATTCCCGCCGAGCTTCGCTATAAGCTTGGGGAAACACATTCAGAACGCATAAATACTATGGTAATGTCTATCATAAAGGAGAGCGAGAATAAGCCTACCATAGCTATGGAGGAGGATATACAGCAGGCGGCAAACGCGCTCAGGGAATTCCTGTTTGAAAATGTGTACCGCAATCCCAAGGCTAAATCCGAGGAGAGTAAGGCAAAGGATATGCTAATGTATCTCTTTGAGTATTACGTTAAAAATCCCGACAAATTGCCCGAGCTGTATCAAAAGCGGCGCGACGTTGACGGTGTAGCGCGCTGCGCCTGTGATTTTATTTCGGGAATGACCGACAGATACGCTATTGAAACCTTTTCGGACATCTGTATCCCTAAAGTCTGGAGGGGCCCGCAATGATATCAAGAGAGATAATAGACGAGATAGTTTTCAGAAACGATATAGAGCAGGTAATAGGCTCTTACGTCACCCTTAAGCGCGCAGGGTCAAACCTAAATGGACTGTGTCCCTTTCATAATGAAAAAACGCCCTCCTTTACTGTGTTTCCTGCCACCAAAAGCTTTTATTGCTTTGGCTGCGGAGCAGGCGGAGACGTTATTACCTTTATTATGAGGACCGAAAATCTTGATTATAAGGAAGCCCTTGAATTTCTGGCGGCAAGAGCGGGAATAACCATTCCCGACGACAGCGACAGCCCTGCGGCAAAGACTATACCGAGAAAACGCATATATGAAATGAATATGGAGGCCGCTAAATTCTTCAGGAGCTGTCTGTTTGACGAGAGCTACGGGAAAGAGGCTATGGCGTATCTTCGTGACGAAAGAAAGCTGAGTATGGCTACCATAAAGCATTTCGGTCTTGGCTATTCGCCAAATAACGCCTGGCTGCTTACCAATCATATGAAGAAGCTGGGATATACCGACGAGGAGCTTGTTACGGGCTTTCTTTGCGGTAGGAGTCAGAAGAGCGGAAGGCTTTACGACTATTTCAGAAACCGAGTTATATTTCCCATAATAGATACCTCGGGTAACGTGGTGGCGTTTGGCGGACGTGTTATGGATGATTCTAAGCCGAAATATCTGAATACGTCAGACACTCCCGCCTTTAAAAAGAGTAGGCATTTGTTCGCTCTCAACTACGCTAAAAAGCACTGCGAGGAGCAGATGATGCTGTGCGAGGGCTATATGGACGTTATAGCTATGCACGCCGCGGGATTTGAGAACGCCGTAGCCACCTTGGGAACTGCCATTACCTCAGAGCAGGCGCGTATATTTGCCAAATATACCAAAAAGGTAATTATATGCTACGACGCAGACAACGCGGGGCAGACTGCCGCCAAGAAGGCTATGAGACTTCTGGGAGAGGTAGGGGTTGACGTAAGGGTGCTCAAAATACCGGGCGCGAAGGACCCTGACGAGTACATCAAGAAATACGGAGTCGAGAGCTTCAAAAAAGCAATCGGAGAAAGTAAAACAGGCTTTGATTATCAGCTTGACAAGATAGTAAGCTCATTTAATCTCGAGATAGCCGAGGATAAGATAAAGGCTTCGGAGGAAGCAACGGCGCTGATAGTTGCCGCTTATTCTCAGGTTCAGAGGGATATCTACGTGCGCAAGGCGGCGGAGAAGCTGGGAGTAAGCGCCGAGGCGATGAAGGCGGATGTACAGCGGCAAAGCAAAAAGCTTGCGAGGGAATCTAAGCAAAACGAATTTAAGAATGCCAATCTTAGCTTAAAAAATCTCGACAATAGGACTAATATGGATGCGGCAAGGCATATAAGAGCTAACGCAAACGAGGAACAGCTTTTAGGGCTTATGCTGGTGTTCGACGAGTACCGACGCGCCGCGGCTGACGGTACTGCGGGAGTATGCGCTGATGATTTCGTGACCGAGTTTGGCAGAAGAGTATTTAGCGTTCTTTGCGAGCTTGAAAACAGCGAGGCGGGATATTCACACGCTATGCTTAATCAGCACTTTGTGGGTGAGGAGTTTAACCTTATTCAGAAAATGGAAATAGAGCGCAGACAGCTGGGAAGAAATGACAGAGCTGTGTTTGAAGCGTGTATAAAGGGTCTTAAGCAGGAAAAAAGCAGTATAGAGCAGAGCGGGGATGATATCAGAGCTCAGCTTCAAGCGGCACGAGCCAATCTGCAAAAAAAGAAAAATAAAGAAAATTAAAATACATAAGCGGAAGGAATAAAAAATGTCAGTTAACGAAACAAAAATACCAAATGAAAAGACCGAGGTAGATATCGAAGAGATAATAGAAAAGGGAAAACAGGGAAAGCTTTCGGAAAACGACCTTGATAAGGTAGTGGAGGAGATGGACCTTGATACCTTTTACGATACTCTGGAGGATAACGGAATAGAGCTTTCGGGAGATATATCCTCAACCGAGATGAGCGAGATCGAGTCCGAGGTAGAGGCGTTTACCAACAGCGACAATATGGAAAGGCTACTGGAGCAGCAGGGACTTGCAGTTGATGACCCCGTGCGTATGTATCTTAAGGAGATAGGTCGCGTGCCGCTTCTTACCGCGGAGCGCGAGCGCGAGCTGGCGGAGATAATGACCGATGATAATTCTACTGAGGCGCAGAAGGGCGCTGCAAAAAATGAGCTTGTAGAGGCAAACCTCCGATTGGTTGTAAGTATTGCTAAGAGATACGTAGGAAAGGGAATGTTCTTCCTTGACCTTATTCAGGAAGGAAATCTCGGACTTATGAAGGCTGTGGATAAGTTTGATTACAGCAAGGGCTACAAATTCTCCACCTACGCTACATGGTGGATACGCCAGGCAATAACCAGAGCTATCGCCGATCAGGCAAGGACTATAAGAATCCCCGTTCATATGGTGGAAACCATACACAAGGTGTCAAGATACTCCCGCCAGATGCTTCAGGAACTGGGGCGCGAGGCGACCCCCGACGAGATAGGCGAAAAAATGGGTATGAGCGCTGAGAAGGTACGAGAGATAATGAAGATAGCGCAGGACCCTGTATCTCTTGAAACGCCCATAGGCGAGGAGGAGGACAGCCATCTTGGCGATTTTATCCCCGACGAGGACACCCCCGCTCCCTCCGATGCTGCGGCATCCACCATACTCAGGGAGGTCATAGAGCGTGAGTTACACACCCTTACCCCCAGAGAGGAGCACGTTATAAAGCTTCGATTTGGGCTGTACGACGGAAGAACAAGGACTCTCGAGGAGGTAGGCAAAGAATTTGACATCACCAGAGAGCGTATCCGCCAGATAGAGGCAAAGGCGTTGCGTAAGCTCCGACACCCCAGCAGAGCAAGACATCTCCGCGGATTTTTAGATTAATTAAAAATCGTTGTATTGCATAAAAAATATTCAAAATATTTGTTTAATATGCTTTTAATAATGGCGTATTTTTAGAAAATTGAAAAAGAAAACTGTGTAAAGTGACAGAGCTTTTTTGAAATTCGCTCTTTTTGTGCAAAAAGCAGCAATAAAGAGAGAGGAATACGCCAAAATTTTGCTTGACTTTTTTGGCACTTTGGTGTAAAATATAGGATGAAATACCGTCGGCGCTGTGCCGTGTTGTTTGATAGGAGGATTTAAATGAAAAACAGATTGATAAGTCTCCTTTTAATATCTCTTATGCTGTTGTTCTGCTTTGTTGGATGCGGAGAAAAGACGGGCGAGGAGGTAATGGAGGATATAGGAAAAGAGGCGTCCAAGGATGCCGTTTCACTTTCCATGTACCTTATGTCCGAGGAGCCTGTAAGCGCTAAGCAAGAGCAGCTTATGGAAGAGAAGATCAATGAGATAACCGAGACCGAATACACCATACACGTGGACATCAAGTACTTTACCCCCGATGAATACTACACTGCTCTTGAAAAAAATCTTTCTCAGATGAACGATTATTATAGCAAGGACGGCGTAGTTAAGGATAAGGGTACTCCCGTTTATACGGACAAGAACGGTCTTCCCGCTGTATATTATCCGGGGATGAATGATTTTGACGTAGATATATTCTATTTTGGCGGTTATGAAAAGTACGCTCAGTATAAATCTAAGGGTTATTTAAAGGATCTTACCGAGGAGCTTAAGGGATCATCCAAGGCGCTTAAGGCTGCCATAAACAATGACCTCATAGAGCAATTCCTTAATGTTAACGGTGCGTATGATGCTATTCCTACGAACCGTACAATCGGTGAATATACATACGTTCTTGTTAACAAGTCGGTTCTTTCAAAAACAAAGTATTCCAAGAGCGAGATAACCTCCTTGGTTTGCGAGGGCTGTCAGGATATTCTCGATATGGTAAATATCGACAGCGCATTTGACGGTTACGTACCGCTCTACTCCTCCACAGGGGAGATAGATGTATTTGACGTAAAGTATTTCAATACAACAGCATCAGGAATAGCCCTTAACAAATTCTCTGTGCTGGGAGGAACCTACAATAGCGATTGGGTATACGGAAAGTTAGGCTCATATCCCGTTATGGATTCTGTTGTTGCTTCGGCGGATAACGGCAATTACGGTATCAAGGAGCAGATAGAGATACTTAAGGGATACGAGATAAACGGCCCAGAGGAAGACGCGGATAAGCCCTTTGCTGTGGGATACGTTAAGGGCGGTCTTGAGGTTCTTGAGCAGTACGGCGACGATTATGAGATAATACCCGTAGCGCTTCCCACGCTTGAGCACGAAGACCTCTATGAGAGTCTTTTCGCGGTGTCAAACTATACTAACAGTGTATCGGCAAGCGCTCAGATACTTACTCTTCTTAATACGAACGCGGAATTCCGCAATCTTATTCTTTACGGAGTAGAGGGTGAGAACTATGTTTGGGAAGATTCGTCTGTCCTTGACGAAAACGGTAATCCCTACCGTGTTATCTCCAGACAGACAAAGGAACCTGACAGACTTTACGTTATGGACCCCGTAAAAACAGGTAACGTAGCCATTGCTTATACCGCCGAGGACGAGAATCCTTTGGCGAGAGAATATCTCTTTGAGCATAACTCTGACATAGTAATAGATTATATAATTGGCTTCTCATTCTATGACGGCTTGAAATCAAATGCTATAGACAAAGCATCATGGGATGCTTTCTTGGCTGTTTGCGCCGAGTCCGATAAGATATATGAGGAGATAGTTGCGGCAGATACCAAGGAAAAGCTGGAAAAAGCGTGGGATAACCTTGATAAGCTGATAGACTCCGATGATTATAAAAAGGCAACCGCGGTGGGCGATGATGCTAAATCTCCTAAGTCATATTATCTGTCATGGTTGACGGAGAAGGGCTTAATGTCCGCTCCCGAAGCCGCTGAATAAAAATAAAAAGAAAATGGGCGGGAAACCGCCCATTTTTCAACGGAGAATCATATGAATAACTATACTTACTGCATATGGGATTTTAACGGAACTATACTTGATGACGTTGAGCTTGGTATGAATTCGGTCAACCGTCTTCTTGCTGATAGAGAGCTTCCCCTGATCGGAGGACGCGAAGAGTACAGACAGCGGTTTGATTTCCCCATAATAGATTACTACCGTAGGCTTGGCTTTGATTTTGCTAAAGACCCGTATGAGCTTTTGGCGGAGCTTTGGGTAGAGCTTTATATGAAAGAGCTACACACCGCAAGGCTGTACCCCGACGTAATAAGAGCGCTTGATTTTTTTGACCGAATAGGTGTAAAGCAAAGTGTACTGTCAGCATCAGAGCGGAATATGCTTGTAAATCAGCTCAAAGGACTTGGCATTGCGGGTCGCTTTGAGGAGATAATGGGTATAGACAACATATACGGGGATTCCAAGCTTGATTTGGCAAGGTCGTGGAAGGAACGGCATCCAAATGAGAGAGTATTGTTTATCGGAGATACTGTACACGACTGCCTGACCGCGCAAATTCTTGGGGCTGACTGCTTTATCGTGTGCGCGGGTCATCAGAGCAGGGAAAATTTCAAAGGTTGTAAAGCCAAATTATTTGACTCTCTTGGGGAATTGATAGACTCTTTCAAAGAATTATAAAATTATTTTTTCATTTTTCTGCGGACTCGGTTCAAGTGCCTCTCAAAGCTTCCGCTGTTTATAAATTCAGCAAGAGCGTATTGGTCAAGGACGGGAACCGAGCAGGAGAATTTGCCTAACCGCTTCTCATATTCGGGAATAAGACCTTGAGGCAGTATCATATATCCCATTCTCATAGAGGAGGACAGGCTTTTTGAAAAGGTGTTTATATATATTACGGATTGCTCGGTGTCAAGAGAATAAAGGGATTGTATGGGATGCCCGGGAATAAAGAACTCGCTGTCAAAGTCATCCTCAATTATATAGCTTCCATTGTCCTTTGCCCATTTCAGATATTCGTAGCGTTTTGATATGGATGTTGTGACACCCGAGGGGTAGCTGTGGAAGGGTGTTACGTGGAGAACGTCAAAACGGCAATTTTGCAAGGCTGACGTTTCTATTCCTTCTGCCCCAAAGCTAAGGGGACATATATTTGCGCCCGCGCCCAGATAAACCTCACGTATTTGTGAGTAACAGGGGTCCTCTATGCCGTATATCTTGTCCCGACCCAATATTTTTACGGCTATCTCATAGAGCTGCTCGGAGCCTGAGCCTATGATTATTCGGTGTGGGTCGGCAGACATTCCTCTATAACGGTAAAGATAGTCCGAAATTGCGTTTCGGAGTATAGCGCACCCCTCAACGGGAGATTTTATAAATAGCTCCTCGCCGCGCTCTGATATTACCCGTCGCAGAGTTTTAAACCACAGTGAATATTCAAAGTCACGCTCATTTGGAAGAGAGTGACTTTCTTTTATATGGGGGAGGGGCGCGCTGATAGCGGTGGGAGAGGCTGAGATGGCATCAATTTTAGAAACGTAATAACCGCTTCGCTCGCGTGTGTATATATATCCCTCCTCCTCGAGCATTTCGTATGCTCTCTCTACGGTTATTATGCTGTATCCGCTTTTGTCGGACATTACTCTTTTGGAGGGGAGCTTTTCTCCCGCACAATATTGCCCTGAAAGTATTTTGTTTTTTATTTCAAGATAAAGGTCGTAATATTTTTTCATCTGGTATTATAAAATTCTCCAATTCTGATTATTTACATATTGCCACATATAGATTATAATATATAAAAATCAAAATGTAAAGAGGTAAATAAAATGTCGTATAAAAAAATACTTACCGTACAGGATATATCCTGCGTTGGACAGTGCTCGCTTACTGTGGCTCTGCCCATAATTTCCGCTTGCGGAGTTGAAGCCTGCGTGCTTCCCTCGGCGGTGCTGTCAACCCATACGGCAGGCTTTAAGGGTTATACCTTCCGCGACCTTACCGAGGATATGCCCGCTATAAACGATCACTGGGTAAAAGAGGGAATAAGCTTTGACGCTATATATACGGGATATCTGGGAAGCACAAAGCAGATAGAATACGTTGCCCGACTGTTTGATACCGTGGCTAAGGAGGGCTGTGTTAAGATAGTTGACCCTGCTATGGCGGACAACGGAAAGCTTTACGTGGGCTTTGATATGGAATTTGTGGAAGCGATGAAGGGGCTTTGCGCAAAGGCGGATTACGTGGTTCCCAATATTACCGAAGCCTGCTTCCTTACGGGAATAGAGTATAAGACCGAATACGACAGAGCGTACATTGACAGCCTGCTGGATGGACTGAGCAAAATCGGATGCAAGAACGTAATCTTTACGGGAATTTCTTACGCAGAGGGAAGAACAGGGGTCGTGGTATTTGAAAACGGGGAATATTCCTACTATGAGCACGAAAAGCTTGCAAACAGCTGTCACGGAACAGGGGACTCCTATGCTTCGGCATTTGTTGGCGCCCTTATGCGCGGGAAGAGCGCGTACGAGGCGGCAAGGATAGCTGCCGACTTTACCCTTGAGTGTATCAGGGAAACGGCAAAGCTTGACAATCACTGGTACGGAGCGGCATTTGAGCTGGCTATTCCTAAGCTTATTCAGCTTTTAAAATAAAAAAGAGATGCATTGCATCTCTTTTTTATTATCTGCCTTCAATAAGGTCATTCATGTTGTAAAGACCTGCGCTCTTGCCCGAAAGGTAGGCAGCCGCACGAAGAGCGCCTGTGGCGAAAATTTCGCGGGAGGCGGCACTGTGGGAAATGCTTACGACCTCATTTGTTCCCGCAAAGATAACCTCGTGCTCACCCACGATAGTTCCGCCGCGCACAGAGTGTATGCCAATCTCCTTAGGCTCGCGAGCCTTTCTTACGCTGTGTCTGTCATAGACGTACTCAGCTTCAGCGCGTTCCTCGGAGATAGCATCCGCAAGCATAAGCGCTGTTCCGCTGGGAGCGTCAAGCTTTTTGTTGTGGTGCTTTTCGATTATTTCTACGTCAAAATCCACGCCTAAGGTCTTAGCCGCCTGCTTGGCAAGGCTTATTATAAGGTTAATTCCTATGGAGAAATTTCCCGAGAAGAAAATAGCGACCTCCTCGGATGCCTTCTTCATCATAGACAGCTCCTCCTCTGTATGTCCCGTTGTGGCTACAACCAGAGGTGTGCGGGTGCTTTTTGCGTAATCAAGGAGCGCGGGAAGGGAGGAATGATGGGAAAAATCCACGATGACGTCTGCCTTTCCCGAAAAATCCCTGATGCTTTCATATACTGGAAAGCTACACGCTGCTGACAGGGCAGAAGCGTTGATATCTATTCCCGCAACTATATCATATTCGTTCTGCGCCGCGGCGGTTATGGCTTTACCCATTCTGCCACCGCATCCGCAAAGAATCATACTTATCATAAGATGTCCTTTCGTTTAAACGTACTTGATATTAAAGTAAGCCGTGCTTCCTAAGAGCGGCCACAAGTCTTGCCTTGGTATGCTCCTCCATCTCACAAAGGGGGAGTCGCATTTCGATGTCGCAAAGACCCATTTCAGCCATAGCCGTTTTCACGGGAACCGGATTCACCTCACAGAAGAGGGCATTTATAAGGTCAAGAAGCTTGAGCTGACTCTTCGCCGCCTCGGTATAGTTATTTTCAAGGCAGAATTTAGCCATATCGTGAGTTTCCTTGGGCATTATGTTGGAAAGCACGGAGATAACACCCTTGCCTCCCAAGGACATAATAGGTACTATCTGGTCGTCGTTGCCCGAATATACGTCAAGGCTGTCGCCGCATTCGGCAATAAGCTCAGCGATAGCGCTCATATTGCCCGAGGCTTCCTTAACGGCAACTATTCTTTCGTGCTTCGCAAGCTCCTTATATACGGGTAGGGTAATATTACAGCCCGTACGAGAGGGTACGTTGTAAAGGATAATGGGCTTGTCGGTATTTTCTGCCGTTTCAATAAAGTTTTTGATAAGTCCCTTGGGGGTAGCCTTGTTATAGTAGGGCGTTACGAGAAGCAGCGCGTCAGCTCCAATCTCACAGGCGTATTTTGAAAGCTCTATTCCGTAAGCTGTGTCATTAGAGCCTGTTCCCGCAATTACGGGGACTCTGCCCTCCACCGTATCTACCACGAACTTCATACATTCCATATGCTCCTCGTGGGTAAGCGTAGCCGCCTCTCCTGTTGTTCCAGCCACGACGATAGCATCAATGCTGTTGGCTATTTGGTCTTCAATGATTTTTTTGAAGCTTTCCTTGTCCAAAAGACCGTTTTTAAATGGTGTAATTATGGCAGTTGCCGCTCCTGTAAAAATTGTTGCTTTAAGCTTACTCATTGCTTGAAGTTTCCTTTCCCGATAAAGAATAAATTTTGAAAAGAAATCATATAAAAACAAAAAAACCGGTTGAAAACCAGCTGAAATTGTACTATAATATAGGAGGAGCATACTCCCAGCCTTACAGTTGACAATTAACAGATAGCTCTCCATCAAAAAATGATGACAGTCTGCCAACTATGAATCGGTCAGACCAGACAGAACGCCGCCGTTTGCGTTCTATCTTCGGCGTTAAGCCCTCGCATAGAGCCTTGGCGGTCACGGCGACCATCGGCTCACGGCAGTTGCAAAACGCGCCTCTATCGTAATTATATGTATCTATATGATATGATAACATATCTTTTTTGCCCTGTCAATAACTTTTGACAATTTTTTCACCAAAAAGCAAAGGATTTTTTATGACGATAATCAATGAAAAAAAGCCAACAGACCTTAAGACATCGGATTTTTATTATGACCTGCCCCAAGAGCAGATAGCCCAGCACCCAGCGGACAAGCGTGACCACTCACGGCTTATGGTAATAGACCGAAAAAGCGGAGAAATACAGCATAAGCACTTTTATGATATACTGGATTATCTCAATGAGGGGGATGTGCTTGTAATAAACGACTCAAAGGTAATTCCCGCAAGACTTTACGGTCACGCTGAGGGCAGAGAGGAGGCCCGTCTTGAGCTGTTGCTTCTTCGCCAGCACGAGCTTGATGAGTGGGAATGCTTGGTCAAGCCCGGAAAAAGAGCGAGAATAGGCTCACGTGCGGTGTTCGGAGAAGGAATGCTTCGCACAGAGGTTACGGATATCGTTGAGGAGGGCAACCGAATAATCCGTTTTGAGTATGACAAAAGCAAATATTCAAATATATACGAGGTGTTATCGATTGTGGGAACGATGCCCCTTCCACCCTACATAACCGAGCAGCTTGGTGATAATTCGCGCTACCAGACGGTATATGCCCGTGAGGAAGGCTCTGCGGCGGCACCTACCGCGGGCTTGCATTTTACCCCCGAGCTGCTTGACGCTATTCGAGCGAAGGGTGTAAAGATAGCTCCCGTTATGCTTCACGTGGGGCTTGGCACCTTTCGCCCCGTCAAAGCAGAGCGTGTAGATGAGCATATAATGCATACCGAGTTTTTCTCGGTATCCGAGGAGAGCGCCAATATTATAAACTCTGCCAAGGCGGCGGGAGGCAGACTTATCTGTGTGGGTACTACCTCTTGCAGAACTATTGAAAGTGTAGCGGAGGAAGACGGACGTATCCCTCCTATGTCGGGAGATACGGGGATATTTATATATCCGGGGTATAAATTTAAGGCGGTTGACGCGCTGATAACAAATTTCCATTTGCCCGAAAGCACGTTGCTTATGCTTGTGTCGGCGTTTTACGATAAAGAAAAGATAATGTCGGCGTATAAGACGGCGGTGGATGAAAAATACAGATTTTTTTCCTTTGGCGACGCTATGTTCATTCAATAAAGGATTTATTGAATGAACAGATAAAAGATAAGAGAGAAAAGATAAGAGAGAAAAGATAAGAGAAAATGAAGCTTTTTGCTTTGGCAAAAAGCAACCGTTTCTTTTCACTATTAGCTTTTGCTTTTTACTTCCCGTACACATCGTAGATTGTATTATCATATAATTGGGGGATAACTTGAATAATGAAAAGATAAAGATATTTGCCATAGTAGGACCGACGGCAAGCGGCAAGAGTGCTTTGGCACTTGAGGTTGCTTCACGGTACGGTGGGGAGATAATTTCCTGCGATTCTATGCAAATATACAAGAGAATGAATATAGGTACGGCTAAGCCCTCCGAGGAAGAGCTTTTGCGCGTAAGGCATCATATGATAGATATTGCCGAGCCAAGCGAGCCGTTTTCCTGCGAGGATTACGTGCGACTTGCCACAAGGGCAATAGAGGATTGTAGTGCGCGCGGCAAGCTGCCCATAGTCTGCGGAGGGACGGGACTTTATCTTGACGCTCTGCTAAGGGGAGGAAACTCAGCACCTGTTAACGACACCTCGGAGCTTCGTAGGGAGCTTAATGCCAGAGTAGAGCGGGAGGGAATAATGCCGCTTTACCGAGAGCTTGAGAGGATAGACCCCGCGAGCGCGGCGTCCATACATCCAAATAATATAAAAAGAGTTGTGCGGGCGATGGAAATATATCTTTCCTGCGGAATGCCGAAATCTGAGCTGGACAGGCTCTCAAGGCAGAGCGAAGGAGTATATGATGTCAGGGTAGCGGGACTTTTTTATAGTGACAGGAGCGTGTTGTACAGCCGTATCGAAAAGCGAGTTGACCAAATGATAGATATGGGCTTGATTGATGAAACAAAAGCGCTTATGGATGAGGGCGTATTTGAGAGCAATCTAACGGCGGCGCAGGCGATAGGCTATAAGGAGCTGTTAGGATTTATTTCGGGGAATGACAGCCTTGAAAATGCGGTAAGCACCTTAAAAACAGCCACCAGAAGATATGCCAAAAGGCAGATGACGTGGTTCCTGTCAAAGGATTACGTTGAGCCGCTTTACGCTGACGGAAAAACATTTGAAGAGATTGTAAATAATACGGAGAAGCTCTTTTCTCTGACTTGATTTTGTGGTAAAATATATTGAGAATATTAAGGATAAGTTCCAAAGGAGGTAGCTATGGCAAAGAAAAGAAGCAGTTCATTTTTGTCAAAGCTTGCTATGGGGCTTATCTTTGCCATAGCCGTTGTTTACGCCATATATCACCTTATGAGTCTTTTCAACGGTGACGCTATAAAGACTATCGAGGCAGGCGTTACCACCCATACTGTCACGGTTGGGGGCAGTGGATATATCTTCAGGGATGAGGTCCTCCTTACCGCAGATAAAACAGGTGTGGTGGATTACGAGGTTTCCGACGGTGCGAGGGTGTCGGCAGGGCAAAAGCTTGCTACCGTTTATCAGGGCGACGGACAGCTAAGAGAAATGGTAAGTGCCCTTGACAGGCACATAGCCGTGCTTGAGCGGAGTGCCCTTGGGACTGAGCCTTTGGATATGGGGGCGCTGAGAAACGAAGCTAACGATACATATTACAAGCTTATGGGTATGCTATCTACCGGGGAAGCGGGACAATTGTCTGCGCAGATAGAGAAGATAATGGTGACCCTTAACCGTATGAGCACAATGACAGATAATGAGGAAACTGTGAGTAAAACCTTGGCATCTATGAAAAAAATGCGAGAGGATATGTTTGAGGGAGAGTACGATATGGGATACGCTCCCTCCAGCGGATACTTTTATTATACAGCAGACGGATATGAGGGTATGTTTACATCGGCGGCGGTTGAAGCCTTAAGCGAGGAAAGCTTCTACGAGATGATATCCAAGCTAGACGTCAGCGGCGGTAGGGTATCTCAAAAGGTTTTTGGCAAGATGGCTGACAGCAGTGGCTGGAGGTTTGTAGTGCCGCTGTCACCCAAGGACGCGGCTGCGCTTGAGCTTGAGCATACGTTTAATTTAAGCTTTCCGGAGAATAACTCTACTGTGCTTCCTATGACACTTGAAAAGAAGGTGGAGGCAAGTGAGCATAAGCAGGTGCTTTGTGTATTTTACTGCAACAGGCTGCCCCAGAATTTCAGCCTTGAAAGATGCCAAAGCGTAAAAATCGAGGTTTCATCCGCAAAGGGAATATACGTTCCTCTCTCGGCGCTTGCTACCGTGGACGGTGTAAGAGGTGTCTATGTTCGCCGCGGAGGAGTGATACATTTCAGATGTGTGGAAATAGTGTATCAGAGTGCTGACTACTGCTTGGTGGCTGAGAAGGCGGTATCTCAGCAGGGATACGCTCCCTTGGGTGTCAATGAGCTTATAATCTATGAGGGAAAAAATCTCTTTGACGGAAGGATACTTGAATAATGGACTTCGGATATATTGAGAGAAATGTCAATGACATAAAAAAGAGAATAGAGGATGCCAGCAGGGCGGCGGGGAGAGAAGAACCGCCTATGCTCCTTGCGGCTGTTAAATACGCTACTCCCGAGGAGATAGAATTTCTCTATCACGGAATGGGAATAAGACAGGTTGGGGAGAACAGAGTACAGCAAATGCTGGAGCATTTACAAGCTATTGATTGCCCTGACTTGGAATTTCACTTTATAGGCACGCTTCAGACCAATAAGGTGAAATATATAATCGACAAGGTAAAGATGATACACTCCCTTGATTCCATAAAGCTTGCGGCAGAGATAGACAAGCAGGCAAAAAAGCACGGCTTGGTAATGGACGTGCTGGTGGAAATAAACAGCGGCGCTGAGCAGAGCAAGAGTGGAGTTTTGCTTTCTGACGCTGAGGAGCTGTGCTTGGAGATAAGTAAATTTTCGGGCATAAGACTGCGAGGATTTATGACTATGGCGCCAAAATGTGAGAAAAAAGAGGATTATTTAAAATATTTTGCACAAACTTACGCCAAAGTTCTTGACATTTGGACAAAAAAATTGCATAATATAGATAGACCTATAATTTCTATGGGAATGAGTGATAGCTTTGAGGAGGCTATTGCTTGTGGCTCTGATATGGTCAGAGTAGGCAGAAGCCTTTTTATTAAGTAAAAATTTATATTTATATATTTTGGAGGATAAGATGAATATTTTTTCGAGAAAGCCTAAGTATGTTTTTGATGATGATGTAGAGATCGACGATTTCGACAATTACTCGGATACGGACGAGACAGAGGATATGGACGAGTCTATGCAGACTCCTCTTGCTCCCGCCGAGCCCGTTGCCGCCCCCGCGCCTTCCTTCAGTGCAGCGCCTGTTGCGCTTAAGATCATTACTCCCAAGGAATATGAGGATGCTCGTGAAATTACCGACTATCTTATGAACGGAAATACTATTCTCCTCAATATGGACGGAATAAGCCGTGAGCTTGCTGTACGTGTTATAGACTACCTCAAGGGTGCAATACAGGTTGTTGGCGGAATGATGACTAAGGTAGGTAAGACTACTTTGGTGGTTGCTCCCAAGAACGTTGACGTAAGCAGCATCGAGGCAATGGTAGGCAATACCGCAGACTGATAAAAGCTTCTGCCGCCGTTTTCGGCGGCAGAATATGTATTTATGGGTTGTATGGAAGATAAAGATATACAAAGCCTTTACGCAAGGCTTGATGACCTTAAGGGGCGCGCTGTCCGCGGTGAAATGGGGATGAGCGCCTTTTTGTCGCCAAGGGAGCTTCATTATGCAGAAGCTTTTCTGAAGCGGCAGGGAGTTAATTTTTTTAGCTTTGGAGGATATAATGGTGCTGAGCGGAGAAGAGTTTACCTTCTTCCCGAATATATGGATGGAATAGAGAATGCCCATGCGTTAGAGGACTTTGGATATAACTCCCATATATTTGCTTTGAGTGTGAGGGGAAGCGGCTTTGAAAAGCTCAGCCACAGAACCGTAATGGGGTCTTTGCTTGGCCTTGGCATAGAGAGAAGCGTCATAGGCGATATAATTATGATTGACGAGCAGAGCGCCATAGTGCTTTGTGATGAGTCAATAACAGACTTTTTACTGCTTTCTTGGAAAAAGGCGGGAAGGGACACGGTAAAGCTTGAAAAAATAATTTTAAGCTCGGATTTTGCTCCCAAGCGTGAGTACGCGCCAATAAGCGATACGGTATCCTCACCAAGGCTTGACTGCGTGGTGGCGGCTGTTTGTAATCTATCGAGAGAAAAGGCAAGACAGGCTATTGTTGGCGGTACGGTGGAGCTTGATTACGACGTTGAGGAGCGCCCCGACAGAGATGTATTTCCCCCTTGCCTTGTTTCGGTGAGAGGGTACGGAAAATTCAGGATACTGTCTGTGTCGGATAAGACGAAAAAGGGGCGGTACAGATTACAAGCCGAAAAATTTTTATAAGAGGTTTATATGACAATCTGGTTGATAATAATAGCCGCGGTTGTAGCCTTGGACCAAGCTACAAAGTGGTTGGTTATAGCTTTTCTTGACAGAGAAGAGCCTTTTGTTATAATAAAGGGTGTTCTCAGATTTAGCTATGTAGAGAACACGGGGGCGGCGTTTGGAAGCTTTGACGAGCACAGATGGGTGTTCCTTGTTATATCTACTGTGGGAATAATTCTGATGCTTGGTTACCTTATATTTTTCCGTCCCGAAAGCAAATGGGCATGTACCGCGCTTTCAATGATAATAGGCGGCGGTATAGGAAATATGATAGACAGGACGCTTTACAAAGGAACCTTGCCTCATACCGTAGGAGAAAACGTGGTCATAGATTTTATAGATTTCTGCGCATTCCCCGATATATGGCCGTGGGTATTCAACGTAGCAGACAGCTTCGTGTGCGTAGGTGCGGGAATCTTGATGGTATGGTGCGTCTTATCGTTTATAGATGAAACTAAAGCAGAGAAAGCAAAAAAGCTTGAGCAATCGGCTCTCAATGGAAATGAGTCGCGGGAGGACGATATATCCAAAGAATAAGCAAGGAGGTGCGGGAGGTGGAGCACGATATTTTTTGTGAGAACGAATATTCTGAAGAGCGTGTTCTGAATCTCGTTGCCACAGAAGCGGATATAGGTAAAAGAGCCGACGCCTTTATCGCCGAAAAGAGCGAGCTTACACGCTCGGCTGCGGTAAGGCTTATGGAGAGCGGTGAGGTGTCACTTGATGGGACAGGGAACGTAAAGCTCGAAAAAAAATATAAGATATGCAAGGGAGATGTGCTTCTTGTGAGGTTACCCGAGCCTGAGGCTTGCGAAGCGTGTCCCGAGGATATTCCCATAGATATCGTTTACGAGGATGAGGATATAATAGTCGTGAACAAGCCCGAGGGGATGGTAGTGCATCCCGCGGCGGGGAATCCCTCGGGGACGCTGGTAAATGCTCTGCTTTATCATTGCAAGGACGGACTTTCGGGTATAGGCGGAGTCATACGCCCCGGCATAGTCCACCGTATAGACAAGGATACGGGAGGACTACTGGTAGTGGCAAAAAATGATGGGGCGCATCTGTTCTTGTCAGAGGAGATAAAGCACCACAGAGTAGAGAGAATATATCACGCTATCGTCAGGGGTAACTTCCGTGAGGATAGCGGCACTGTCGATGCGCCTATTGGCAGACATCCCGTTGACAGAAAGAGAATGGCTGTAATAAGGGATTCCGAGCACAGGAGCAGAGAAGCGGTCACTCACTGGCGAGTGCTTGAACGCTTCGGACAGTTTACACATATTGAGTGCCGCCTTGAAACGGGCAGAACGCACCAGATAAGAGTTCATATGTCCTCCATAGGGCATCCTCTTATGGGAGATACGGTGTACGGAGGTGGCGGAACGCCCTTTGAGGCAAAGCATAAAGCGCTTATTTGCGGTCAATGTCTGTTTGCCTCAAAATTGATACTTACGCACCCCACTACAAAGGAAAAAAAGGAGTTTTCCGTAGAGCTTCCCGACAATTTCCAAAAGCTTCTAAGTATCTTAAATTCATATCAATAAAAAAAGACTCATTCGGTTTCCGAATGAGTCTTTTTTGTATAGCGAAAACCCCGCCATAGTGGCGGGGTTCCATGTAGGCTTTGCCGACGAGCAGAAAGCAAAAAAGTCAGCGCATAATGTTCTCGTGCCAAAGGCTCCCTTGTGTAAAGGGAGCTGTCAGCGAAGCTGACTG
>JAZNXE010000041.1:0-51939 GCA_045593725.1 Eubacteriales bacterium | reverse complement strand
ATGGTGAAACCCGTTTACGGGTAGCAAGTATCCATTGCATGGCTGGCAGGCCAATAAAAGCGCACTTGTGCGCAGCCAGTAGTATTAGGGCTATGCCCGAAAATGAAATACCCCCCGTTATACGGGGGGATATTTATTTTAGTCAGAGGCTTTGTTTTATTGTGTGTTATTTGTAGTGCTTTTTTGAGTATTCCAAGGGGGTTAGTCCCGTTTCTCTCTTGAAAATACGGGAGAAATACCTTGGGTCGTAATATCCGCATAACGCTCCTACCTCGCTTATCTGCATACACAGCTCCTTCTGCTTACGCAGTAGCTTTTTGGCGTGAGTTATGCGCAGGGAGGTGAGAAATTCCACGGGGGACACACCTCTCTCTGCCATAAATTTACGGCGGATATGATCCTTGCTGTATCCCATATTATCAAGCGCCTCGGAAACCGACAGCTCAGGGTCGTTAAAGGACAGAGAGAGCTTTTGCACCACTGCCTCCACTACGGGGTCGCTTTGCTCCTTTATTGAGGAATCCTCTATTATTTTGAGCGCAAGCTCGTACATAGCTTCAAGCACGGTGTCGTTTTTGTTGCCTTGCAGATATCTGTAAAGCATCATTTGCATAAGCTTTTCCAGCGTACCCTCGGCGTCGTCGCAAAAGACAATTGGGGTGTCGCCCATTGTAATGGGGGTGAGAGAAAGGGTATCTGTAAGAAAGTATATATCCCTGAATTTGTTCTTAGATTCCTTGATGTGGGGGGTGTTTTTGGGTACGACGTGGACGCTGCCGGGGAAAAAGGGAAATTGGTTATCCCCTATGGTCATCGTTCCTTCCCCCTCAAGATTCAGGATGATTTCATAGCATTCGTGGGTGTGGACTCCGTAATATTTATAAATATAGGAAGAAGTGTTTATAGTGTATAAAGACATATCTGTACCTCCTTTTTTATAAGTATAGCACATAATGTCGTTTTTGTCCACATATATATCGTATTTTTTCTATAAAAAAGAAAAAATGCGTGATATAATGAAAACAGAAACCAAAGGAGGTATCTAATATGAAAACAATGAAAAAAATGATTGTAACGGGACCCAGAAAGACCGAAATAATCGAGGTTCCAATTCCCGAGATAAACGATGAGCAGATGCTTGTCAGAGTTACGCTCACAGGAATGTGTCATTCCGAGCTTTATCCTTGGCACACCGGAACTGTAAAGGAGATTGGCCACGAATCCATAGGCGTTGTTGAAAAGATAGGCGCAAAGGTAAAGGGCTTTAAGGTAGGCGACAGAGTTACAGGACTTGGAGGCGGCGCATATAAGGAATATATTGTGGTAGAGCCTCACAAGATGGCGCACGTGCCCGATTCTCTTAAGGATGAGGACGCTATATCCGAGCCTCTCGCGTGCCTTCTCTCTGCTGCTATGAAGCTTCCCGTACAGACACTGGGAGACACTGTTGCTGTAGTAGGATGCGGATACATGGGACTTGGAACCATAGCTCTCTTTAAGGCTATGGGCTACGGTAAGATAATTGCTATCGACAAGCGCCCTGAGGCTCTTGAGAATGCTAAAAAATTCGGTGCTACCGAGACCTATCTTCCCGAGGAGATTCCCGTAGAATACAAGCTTACGTTTGAAACTATGGGAAAGGTAAGCCTCACACGTGACGGAGATAACTTCAACATTCTTACGGGCGGTATCCCCACTGTAATGGAATTTACCGGTACAGAGGACGGACTCCGTCTTGCGGGAGATCTTGTTCAGGGTCACGGACGCTTGGGTATCGGTGGATATCATAACGACGGCGATAGATCCATAGACTATAAGCTCTGGAACTTCAAGGCTATAACCACAATAAACTGCCACGAGCGCCGTATAAGCTATGAGGCAGACCTCTGCCGCAGATGCATGGAGCTTTTGGATAAGGGTATATGGCAGTTCACCGGTGTAACCAAGGTGTACGACATGAAGGACTTTGACAAGGTAAGCGAAATGATGGAGAACCACACTGATGGCTTCATTAAGGCGGCGTTCCACTGCTAAGGGAGGCATATATGAACATAGGGATAATAGGGTGCGGAAAAATCGCGCAGACAAGACACATCCCAGAATATTCTGCTAATAAGAATGCTACGTTGGCAGGATATTACGATTTTGTATATGAGCGCGCTGAGGATATGGCAAGACAGTACGGCGGCAGAGCCTTCCGCTCGGTGGAGGAGCTGTTGGCGTGTCCCGACATCGACGCCGTAAGCGTATGTACCGCAAACAATGCTCACGCCGATGTGACCATAGCCGCTTTGCGTGCAGGAAAGCACGTGCTCTGCGAGAAGCCGATGGCTACCTCTATGGAGGAATGTCAGGCAATGGTAGCAGAAGCAAAGCGCACGGGTAAAAAGCTGATGATAGCGCAGAATCAGCGCTATATGAATGAGCATGTTAAGGCAAAGCAGCTGCTTACCGATGGCGTTATAGGAAAGGTGCTTACCTTTAAGACCTGCTTCGGTCACGGAGGACCTGACGGTTGGAGCATCGATAAGGGAACGGGAAACTGGTTTTTCGATAAAAGCCAGAGTGCCTTTGGCGCCAGCGCTGACCTTGGTATTCACAAGACCGACCTTATACAGTTCCTTCTCGACTCCGAGGTAGAGGACGTAAAATCTATGATAGGCACTCTCGATAAGTGTTACGCTGACGGACAGCCTGTTAGCGTTGAGGATAACGCCATCTGCCTTTACCGTATGAAAAACGGGGTCATCGGAAGTATGACCGCAAGCTGGACCTACTACGGTGGTACGGACAACAGCACCTATATATACGGCACAAAGGGAGTAATGAAGATTTTAGACGGTACTCACAGTGTTACGGTATGTCTTAGAAACGGCGAAAAGATGTTTTATGATTTGCCTAAGCAGACATCGTCGGGTGTGATTGACGCTTTTGTAGATTGTCTGGTAAATGACACCGAGTCTCCTGTCAGCGGTGAGCAGGTTCTTTCGGCTATGAGAGTTATGATTACTTCTGTTGAAGGAGCTAATTAATTGCCCGCGCTTCAATTGGCTTGAAGGCTATTTCGCTATAATTTTTAAGATAATATAAGTTGGAGAAGAGTCTTGCAGGGCGCTTCTCCAACCAAAAAAGAGCTCAGGACGAATGTCCTGAGCTCTTTTTTGGCGTAAACAGTGAGCTTTTATCTTTTAATTCTTATTAAGCGTGAGAGCGCGCTCTCAAGGGAAAGAAGGAGAGCGTCTATATCCTCATAGGAGCTGTATTCCGAGAAGCTGACTCTCAGAGAGCAGTCCGCCTCTGCGGGAGTAAGTCCAAAGGCGAGAAGGGTTTCGCTTGGAGTCTTTGCGTGGGAGGAGCAGGCAGAGCCGCTGGACACGAACACGCCGTCAGCCGAGAGAAAATGCAGAACAGTTTCACTCTTTATATTCGGAAGAGTGAGATTTATTATGTGGTGGGCGTGTTCTCCAAGAGGAGTATTTATACGCACCCCGTCAAGAGAGGATAGCCTGCTTACGCAATATTCGTAAAGACAGGCAAGGTGAGAACGATTTTGCGCAAGGCGAGGCTTGATATCGGCCACTGCCGCTCCGAAGGCGGCAATTCCCAGTGTATTTTCTGTTCCTGAGCGCAAGCCCTTTTCCTGACCTCCGCCATAAAGATAGGGAACTATCTTTTTCTTTTTTATTATATCTGCCGACACGTAGAGTGCGCCGACTCCCTTGGGGGCGTGGAGCTTGTGTCCGCTGATGCTGATAAGGTCCGCCTTAAGAGATGCGGGAGTAAAGGGTATCTTCATAAAGCCCTGAACAGCGTCGCAGTGGGTCACAGCCTCGGGGTAGCGCGCCTTTATTTTGGCGAAGGCAGACGGAACGTCATATATGGCTCCCGTTTCGTTATTCACAAGCATAAATGAGGCAAGAAGGATTTTCTTATCAAGGGCGGCTTCCAGCGCGTCCATATCAAGTACGCCGCCTTTTGTGGGTATCTCAACTATCTCAAAGCCTTCCTTTTCCAAGGCGCGGGCGGTATTTTTTACCGAGGGATGCTCCGAGTCGGTAATGAGTATCCGCGTGGCGTCCTTGCGCTCCTTCGCGTGGGCGCAGCCGAAAAGGGCAAGGGCGGTTGCCTCTGTACCGCAGGAGGTGAAAACAAGCTCGTCCCCCCGCACTCTTACGCCGAGAGCCGAAAGCAGGCGTTCCCGCGCCTCTTTTATCAAAGCTTCTGCCCCTTGTCCAAGGGAGTGGAGGGAGGAGGGGTTGCCGTATGTGTCCATACATTCCAGCAGCTTATCCTTCGCCGCTTGTGACAGAGGGGTGGTTGCGCTGTTGTCAAGATATATTTCCTTTTTCATATTACACCTATATCAATGGAACCTGAACTCGCTGAGCATTTTTTCCACATCAGAGCTGTGAGCGTCAAAATTCTCTGCAAGAGCCGTGTAGGTTATAGAGTAGAACATATCGTTAAAATAGAATACGGTCTGGGTTATTTTGTAGCTTTTTGCCGAGTCGGTGACGGTATAGGTATAGGATATAGCGTCGCGCCCGTCGATCTTTCTTTCCTTGCTGTCAAGACGCAGGTATCCCTCGCCCAGAGTGTTCTTGTAAGACCCTTCGCACAGCTCAAAGTATTCATCTACCGTCATTTGGATGCTGGGAAGATACGCGCTTACCGTGATATTACAGAGGTGGTCGGCGCACTTAGCCTCGGTGAGCTTGTCGGACATATCGGTAATCCAGCTGTTGGGGGCATAGAAAAGATACTCAGCGCCCTTGAAGGAGGCTTGCTTCATACCCTCGGGAGTATCGTCATCGCTAAGTGAATCGTTTACAGTCTTTTTATCGCAAAGTACAAACTCCTGACGTATCTTGTCGAATATCTCCACGTATTCCTCGTCGTATCCCTGAGTTGCGCAGTAAAAGCTCAGCAGTATAACGTCGCCATTGTGGAGTGTATAATACTGGGTAACGGTGGTATTTACGGGGTTTGCGCCCTCGGAGATGACTCGGTCGAAGGAGAACTGATATTTAACAGCCGATTTGTCTCCGAGCATAGCCTTGCTGTCCCGCGAGATTGCCTTGAAGCCCGAATATCCCTCATAGGCGGATACACATTGGTCTATGTACGCATCAAGGGTATCCTTGTCAAGGGGGTAATATCTCGCGCTTACAAAAACTCCGTTGTTCATAAGATAAGCCGAGGATATACCGCTGTCGCGGTTATCGGTCCAGTCGCCCTGTACGTAGAGTATAAAAGGCTCTCCCTCACGGGTCACCGAGTACATTCCATCGGGAACACCCTCATCCTTTTTTGCGCAGCCCCAAAAGCAGAGCAGACAAAGGGTGAGAGCCAGCAGGCAGGATAAGATTTTTTTTGTCATTTTCTTTCCTCTTTCCTTAATTTATCTCTATTATGATAGCAGAAAATTCTTATACTATCAAGGTGTAATTTGTTAATTTTTAAAGCTTTGCTACAAGCTCCTTAAAATATCTTCCTCGCTCAGCGAAATTTTTGAAGCGGTCAAAGCTTGCGCTTGCGGGGGAGAGAAGCACGCATCCGCCCTCACGGGAGAGAGAGGAAGCCTTGGCTACCGCATCCTCAAAGCTGTCCGACTCAACAAGAGTCAGTCTTTCGGGGTCGTATGTGCTACATTCAAGGAGGGCTTTTTTTATTTTTGGCGCGGTTGCCCCCGTAAGCACCACGGCGCGTGCCGCGCCGCAAAGGCTCTGGGCGAGAGGGGCATAGGAGAGATTTTTGTCGTACCCTCCGCATATAACCACAATATCCCTCCCCGACAGGGCGGAAAGAGCCGCAGAGGTGCGGGTGGGAGAGGAGTCTATGGAGCTGTTGTAATAGCTGACACCGCCAAGAGTGCGTACCAGCTCCAGCCTGTGCTCCACTCCGCCGAAGCTTTCGGCAACCTTCAGGTACACCGAGGGGTCAACGTATCCGTAGGTAAGCGCCATTGCGGTCATATAGTTTTCTATATTATGCTTACCCGGGAGAAGTATCCGCGAGGCACACAGGAGAGGAATAGATTTAACGCCGTCAAAGAAGCGTATCATTCCCTCCGAAAGATACATAAGCTTTGCTCCCTCGGGGATATCGCGCGGGGAAGCGGAGGAGGAGAAGAAGATTATCTCTCGCCCGCCGTGTGAAAGAAGCTCTTTCCCAAATTCAAATGTTCTTTTGGAGTCGGCGTTCAGAACAACGCGGTGGGTATTTTTTCCTACGATATTGCATTTTGCCCCTGCGTATTCCTCCTCGGTGGTGTGCCAGTCCATGTGATTTGGGGATATGTTGGTGATAGCAGAGCAGGAGGGGGCGTGGCTTACGGTCATAAGCTGAAAGCTTGAAAGCTCAAGCACGGTGCTGTCGCTCTGGGTCATTTTCTCAACCCTGTCAAGGAGAGGAGTGCCTATGTTTCCTCCCACAAATACTCTCCCCGCGCTCTCAAGGAATTTTCCGCACAGGGTAGTGGTAGTGGTCTTTCCGTCGCTTCCCGTTATGCCGAAGGTGCGCGCGGGAGTGAGGGAAAGGAAGTATTCCATTTCCGAGGTCAGTACAGCGCCACGGGAGATGGCATCACGTATTCCCTTAAGGTCGGGGCGTATGCCCGGGGAGCGGAAAATCACGTCACCCTCTATATTATCAAAGCAGTCGCTTCCGCTTATAAATCTTACCCCCGCAGCTCTCAAGGCGAGGGCGTCCTCACCTAGCTCCTCGGGGGATTTTCTATCGTAAACGGTAACGCTTATTTTGTTGTCGGCAGAAATCAAGAGCTGAGCCAAGGGGGTGTTTGATACTCCAAGCCCCAGTATAGCGCATCTCTTGCCCTTCAAATTATCGGTCAAAACCTTACAGCTCATAATCCCTCACAAATATTTTTATCTCTTTACCGTAACCCATAAGCCTTCTCCTGTGGGAGAAGGGGGACCACGGAGTGGTGGATGAGGAGTACAGATTCGCGGCATATAACCTGTATTTCGGTGTATTTCAAGAACGAACCTTTACATAAGCTATATCCGAGCTCTCCTCATCCGTATTGCCTTGCGGCAATCCACCTTCCCCGCAGGGGAAGGCTTGGTTTCGGTCGGAGTGCCTTTATGAAATATCTGTTTCCTCTTATCTGCCATATATCTAATTATATATCTTTATCGCTCTTATTTCAAGCATTATGGGATAAATTTTTACAAAAGTCGAAAAAAGCCTTTTCAAAAGGAAAAAAATTTGATATAATATATCTGTATTGATTATTCTTTGGAGGCACTATGGCTAAAAGAGAAACGGCACCTGCCAAATATAACGACCAGAGCATAAAGGCGCTCAAGGGAGCCGACCGTGTGCGTAAGCGCCCCGCGGTAATTTTCGGCTCGGACGGACTTGAGGGCTGTGAGCATTCCTTCTTTGAGATACTCTCAAACTCGGTGGACGAGGCGAGAGAGGGGCACGGAAGCGAGATACTGGTCACCGCGTATAAGGATTGCTCTATATCGGTAGAGGACAGAGGACGAGGAGTTCCCCTTGGCTATAACGAGGCAGAGGGCAGATGGAACTGGGACCTTATCTACTGTGAGCTTTACGCGGGAGGTAAGTATGAAAATAACGACGGGAATTCGGCGTATGAGTTTTCCCTCGGTCTTAACGGACTTGGAGCCTGCGCTACCCAGTACAGCTCCGAGTTTATGGAGGTCCGCTCCTACGACGGAACTACCGAGTCTAAGATAAGCTTCAAGCGCGGAGAGCCTGTAAGCGAGCTTATTACCCGCCCCTTGGAGAAGAACGAGCGCCGTACGGGTACGGTTGTGCATTGGCGTCCTGACCTTGAGGTCTTTACCGATATAAAGATACCCCGTGATTTCTTCGTTGAAACTATGCGCCGTCAGTCGGTGGTAAACGCGGGTATATCCTTTAAGCTGAAATTTCAGGAGGATGACGGAAAATTCACCGATTATGCCTTCCTTTACGAGAACGGTATATCCGACTATATATCCGAGCTTGCGGGAGAGAGCAGTATGACCGCTCCCGTGCTGTGGCATCTGGAAACTCAGGGACGCGACCGCTCGGATAAGGATGAATATAAGCTTAAGGCGGATTTCTCCTTCTGTGTTTCCAACACTGTAAATGCTCTTGAATATTATCACAACTCCAGCTTTCTGGAGCACGGCGGCTCTCCCGATAAGGCTGTCAAGGTGGCTTTCGTGTATGCCTTGGATAAATATCTTAAGGGAGCAAACAAATATAACAAGAACGAGGCGAAGATAACCTTCGTTGACGTTGCCGACTGTCTGGTTTACGTAAGCAACAGCTTCTCTACAATGACATCTTATGCCAACCAGACTAAAAAAGCCATAACAAACGAGTTTATTTATGAGGCAATGACCGATTTTCTCAAGAAAAATCTTGAGATATACTTTATTGAAAATCCCACGGCGGCAGAGGTATTTGCAAATCAGGTGCTTGTAAACAAGCGAAGCCGCGAGAATGCCGAGAGCACACGTCTTTCCATAAAGAAAAAGCTAACGGGAACGCTGGACATAGCCAACAGAGTTGAAAAATTCGTTAACTGCCGCTCTAAGGACCCTAATATACGAGAGCTGTATATAGTTGAGGGTGACTCGGCGCTCACCTCCTGTCTTTTGGGCAGAAACGCCGAATATCAGGCAATAATCCCCGTAAGAGGAAAGACGCTCAACTGTATGAAGAGCACCTATGAGAAGATTTTCAAGAGCGAGATAATCACCGACCTCTTGCGTGTTATCGGCTGCGGAGTGGAAATACACGGAAAGGTCAAGACGGATATTGCCGCATTTGATATCAATCTTCTGCGCTGGTCAAAGATAATAATATGTACCGATGCGGACGAGGACGGCTTCCAGATACGTACGCTGCTCCTGACACTGTTCTACCGTCTGCTTCCCACTCTGCTTCGTGAGCACAAGGTCTTTATCGCCGAATCTCCTCTCTTTGAGATAACCGCTAAGGACAAGATATATTTTGCCTACAACGAGTTTGAAAAGGCGGATATAATAAAGAAGCTTGGCAGCCAGAAATATACCCTTCAGCGTTCAAAGGGACTTGGTGAGAACGAGCCTGAAATGATGTGGCAGACCACTATGAATCCCGAAACCAGAAGGCTCATATCTGTAACTCCTACCGACGCGGCGCTGACCGAACAGATATTTGATACGCTTCTGGGTGACAATCTTCCTGCGCGTAAGCAGTATATAGCCGAGCACGGTCACGAATATATGAAGGACGCGGATATCTGATATGAAAAAGGGAAAATTTATAGTATTTGAGGGTATTGACGGAGCGGGAAAATCTACTCAGGTGGAGCTGTTGCGCCAGAAGCTGACACAGCTCGGCAGAGAAGTGGAGCTTACCGCCGAGCCGACCGCTCTTGAAAGCGGTAAGGCGATACGCCGCGCCCTGTCGGGTGAGGTAAAAAGAAGCGAGTGCGAGATGGCGGCAATGTTCGTCCTTGACCGTATTGCTCACAATAATGCCGAGGGAGGTATAAGGGAGCTGTGCGAGATGGGAAGGGACGTTATAAGCGACAGATATTATTACTCAACGCTGGCGTATCAGGGTCAGACCACCGATTACGGCTGGGTCAAGGCTATGAACACCCGCTGCCCCGATATAAGGCGTCCCGACCTTTGTATCTATCTTGACCTGCTCCCCGAGCAAAGTCTTGCAAGAATACAGAAGCGCGGCGAAGCGGTAGAGATATATGAAAACAAAGAAAAGCTTACGTCTGTCAGAAACGCTTTTCTGTCGGTAATAGACGACCTCCGCGCCGATGGAGAGCGAATAATCGTCGTCGATGCAAGCAGAGCCGCGGAGGAAATATCCGAGGAAATATTTAAGGAAGTAAAAAAGATACTTTTTGATGTTTAAGAAAGGACATTTGTTATGAACAACAAAAACGGAGGCGTAAGAGAGCATCTTGGCAGCCGTCTTGGCTTTATCCTGCTTAGCGCGGGCTGCGCTATCGGTATCGGAAACGTATGGAAGTTCCCCTATATGGCAGGACAGTACGGCGGCGGTATATTCGTTCTCTTCTATATTATCTTTTTGGCTATAATGGGTATTCCCGTTATGACAATGGAGTTTGCGCTGGGCCGCGCTTCTCAAAAAAGCCCCGCAAAGCTTTATCAGGAGCTTGAGCCTAATGGCTCCAAATGGCATATCCACGGATACGCGTCTGTGCTTGGCAACTACATACTTATGATGTTCTATACAGTAGTATCGGGCTGGATGCTCATATACTTTGTAAAGGCTGTCAGCGGTGAGTTTACAAACCAGAGCGCGGCGACAATAAAGACGATAAACACCGATATGATGAGCAACCCCGTTCTGCTCACGGTAGCTATGGCGGTGGTTGTAGTAGTAGGCTTTCTCGTATGCTCCTTCAGTCTGCAAAAGGGACTTGAAAAGGTTACTAAAATAATGATGATAGCACTGCTGGCCATTATGGTAGGTCTTGCGATTTACGGTTTCTTTACTCCCGGAGCCGCGGAGGGTCTTGCTTTCTATCTCATTCCCTCTGTGGATAAAATATACGAGGTAGGGAACGGAAATCTCTGGAGCGGTCTTGGTCAGGTTATCGTGGGGGCTATGACACAGGCGTTCTTTACGCTTAGCCTTGGTATAGGCTCTATGGCTATTTTCGGAAGCTATCTTAAGAAGGACAGAGCTCTTATGGGTGAGGCTGTAAACGTAGCAATCCTCGACACCTGTGTAGCTATTATCTCGGGTCTTATAATTTTTCCCGCTTGCTTCTCCTACGGCGTTGAAGCAGGTGGCGGACCTCCCCTTATCTTTGAAACACTTCCTCTTATCTTCGGTCAGATGGGTCCCGTTCTCGGAAGAGTTCTTGGAGGATTTTTCTTCCTTTTCCTCTCCTTTGCGGCGCTCTCTACCATATTTGCGGTATTCGAGAATATTATCGCCTGTACACGGGATATGTTTGGCTGGTCGAGAAAGAAGGCTTGTCTTATAAACGGTGTTCTGATGTTCGTCCTGTCGCTTCCTTGCGTATTTGGATTTAACCTGCTTTCGGGCTTTACCCCCTTCGGCGCGGGAAGCAGCATAATGGACCTTGAGGACTTTATAGTAAGCAATATACTGCTTCCTCTCGGCTCACTTACATTCGTGCTGTTCTGTACCAGCAGATACGGCTGGGGCTGGAAAAAGTTTACCGCCGAGGCTAACGAGGGAAAGGGACTTAAGGTGCCGAGTTGGATTCGCTTCTATGCATCTTATATTTTACCGGTTATCATTTTTGTGTTCTTTATTATAGGTATAATTAATTTCTTCTAAGAAAGAGTTAGAATTATAAAGGAATTTTTGTTTTTTCCTATTTGAGTGACGGCTTCATCGCCCACTGGGCGCGCCGTCCCACAAATCTTTCGGAGGAAGTCGCCAAAAGAACTTAAAAAGGATAAATATTACTCTTGAAATTATACTCATACGAAAAGCCGTCGGACAGCTTTGCTACCGACGGCTTTTGATTGTATCACAAAACCCCCGCCATAGTGGAGGGTTCCATATAGGCTTTGCCGACGAGCAGAAAACAAAAAAGTCAGCGCATAATGTTCTCGCGCCAAAGGCTCGCCAGATTGTCAAGCCATTGGATGGTGCCTCGCTATTTTTCAGGCTTCTCCAGTGGGAGAAGCTGTCGCGTCAGCGACTGATGAGGTGTCAGAAGCACAAATCAACTCCTCATCCGTCAGCCTTCGGCTGCCACAGGGGGGAATATTCCCTCTCACCCGCTATGGCGGGAGCTCTCCCATAGGGAGAGCCTGATACGTACACGCATTATAATAAAAGCCTTCCCCGCTGACGAAGGCTAATGCGCCCGAATACGAGCTTTACAATAACCTCTCAAGAAGTTCTTTGGCTCCACCTTTCTTCTAAGAAAGGTAGAAAAAACAAAAATCGTTTAGAAGTCTAAACTCGTTTATTGGGAGAACCCCCGGCGAGGGTTCTCCCTCTTTGAACGGCTCGCCGTTCAAATTCACCCTCTCCTGCGCTATTTGAAGCGTAGGGTGTTTCGCTCTCTGCGGAGAGCGCCAAGGGCTACTCGCCCTTGACCTCGCCACCTTTTGAAAAAGGTGGACGAAAACTTTAAATGTTTGGTTTGCGCGAACCTTTATAATAAACCTCTCAGGAAGTTCTTTGGCTCCACCTTTCTCGAAAGAAAGGTGGAAAAAATAAAAAATCGTTTAGAATTTTAACTAACCAGAACAGCCGTCGGCATTGCCGACGGCTGTTATTCTTTATTCTTCGCTACCAAGACTTCCGTCTGCGGTGCGGTCCATATATTCCTGCATAGTTATAAGAACTCTGCGGGGCTTATTTCCGTCTGGCTTTGACACGTAACCCAGCTGCTCCATAGTGTCTATCATCTTAGCGGCGCGTCCGTAGCCTACGCCAAGGCGGCGCTGCATCAGGGAGGTGGATATCTTTCCTTCCTCTATGGCAAGCTTTACAGCGGCATTGAATTTGGAATCTCCGCCGTCGCTGAGTGCGCCCTCGGACTCGCCCATTGCCGCGGCTGCCTGCTTCTTGCTCATTCCGCAGAGCTTTGCGTTCTCCTCCATGCTGTTGATAAAGTCGCTGTTGTACTTAACAGCCGAGTTGTTCTCCTTAATAAAGGTAACTATCTTTTCAACCTCGGGGTCGCTTACAAACGCTCCCTGAACGCGCATAGGCTTTGCCGCGCCCACGGGGGCAAAGAGCATATCGCCGTAGCCGATAAGGTTTTCAGCTCCCGCTACGTCGATAATGGTTCTGGAGTCAACCTGCGAGGTAACCGTGCAGGCGATACGGGAGGGCACGTTTGCCTTGATAAGACCGGTAATGACGTCAACCGAGGGACGCTGAGTACCCAGAATTACGTGAATACCCGCCGCTCTCGCCTTTTGCGCCAGACGGCAGATAGAGGTTTCCACCTCGTCGCGGGCGGTCATCATAAGGTCGGCAAGCTCGTCTATGATAATGACCATCTTGGGCATATATTCCTTGTCGGGGTCGTTTGCCGTTACCTCGTTATAGCTCTCGATGTTACGGACTCCTACCGACTTGATAAGCTCGAAGCGGCGCTCCATCTCAGAAACCGCCGATGCAAGCGCGCCTGCCGCCTTTTTAGGCTCACTGACGATGGGACAGTAGAGGTGAGGAATATTCTCATAAACTGTAAATTCAACCTGCTTGGGGTCGATAAGTATAAGCTTTACCTCGTCGGGACGAGCCTTGTAGAGGATGCTGAGAATAATCGTATTGATACAAACCGACTTACCCGAGCCGGTAGTACCCGCGATAAGCAGGTGGGGCATTTTACCCACGTCAAAATAAACGGGATTTCCGCCCACGTCCATACCCAGACAGGAGGTTATGCGGCTCTTGGAGTCGGTGAATTTGGAGTTCTCAATAAGGTCGCGCAGATAAACGGTGGCTCTGTTGCGGTTGGGCACTTCGATTCCCACCGCGGGCTTGTTGGGGATGGGCGCTTCTATACGCACGCCCGAGGTAGCCAGGCTCAGAGCGATATCGTCCACAAGGTTTGCTATGGAGCGAACTCTCGTGCCCACCTCGGGCTTCAGCTCGTAGCGGGTTATAGTAGGACCGCGGGAGTAGTTTATCTCGCGGATGTCAACCTTAAAGCTCTTAAGCGTTTCCTTAAGGATGCGGGCGTTCTCCTGAAGCTCGGCGGTAACGTCCGTGTCTGTGGGGTTCTTGTTTGGAGAGAGCATATCAACGGGAGGGAAGATATAGGGTGTTACTATCTCCTCCTCTATTTCTCCGTCGCTCTCCTCGGGGGCAACACCCGAGAGGTCCTCGGAAAGCTCCTGATTGCTTATCTCTCCCAGCTCAATCTCGGACTCCTCGGCGGAGGGGGAGGTGTCCCTTGCAGCGGGAATATCGCGAAGCAGCTCCTCTACCGAGAAGGTTTCTCCGTCTATAACAGGATCTCCGCCGTAATCTGCCGACATAGCCGCGCCGTGGGGAGCGGGTGGCTCGTCGCCCAGGTTAAGAGCTATGGGTTCGGGGTCGGAGAAATCCTCTATCTGATCGTCAAAGCCGTCAAGAAGCTCGTCCACGTCGTCGGAGAATGGCTCGGGCTGCTTCTTTTCAGCATTTTTCTTGGATACAGGGATAGGGGGCACAAGGACAGGCTCTTCCTCCTCGTATTCCTCTCGGATAGCTCTTTTCTGCTGAGCCTCCATAGCCTTGAGCTTTTTCTTCTTAGCCTTTTCAAGCGCCCGCATACGCATCCGCTCGTACTTTTTGGCGTTTTGTTCCTCGTCTATCTCTATTTCCTCGTCGCGCAGCTCTCTGCGACAGCGTATTCTGGTTACTATGTAGTCGGGTGTAAGACCTACTATGAAGCACAGCACTATAAGAAGGACGATTATGAGAAGTATAGAGGATATAACAGCCTTAAAGGCTTGGTTCATAAGCCAGCCTATACAGCTTCCCGCTATACCTCCTACCCATAGGGCATCTCCCCCTTCCTTCCAAAGCTCGGCTATGTCAATATCCGAGGGGTCGTTGAATACTCCGAGAAGTGTGGAGAAAAGCACAATAAAGAGAAACACGAGCACGGTCTTTGACACCGTACGGCGTCTTGCGCTCCTGAGGTCGCTCTGCTCCTCGTTCTTTTTTGGGGAGGTCTCCTTGAAGTGGAGTATGCACCATATAACGCCCACAAAGCCAAGTCCAAGAGGGAAGAACAGCGCCGCGCCGCCAAATACTCCTCTGAGAGCTGACTGTATGGCGTCGCCCACAATCCCCGCGTTTTCTCCAAGAATAAAGCAAAGAGCAAGTAGGAGCGCCACTATTATAAGTATGTAGGGAACGGCTCTGTGAAAGCCGCTCTTGCGTACTGCTCTTTTGACCTGTCCCTTGGTGGGAGCAAATTCCTTTGCCACCTTGGCGGCGGTCTTAAGATTCTTGTTTTCCTTTGATGATTTTTTTGCCATCGGTATCTCCTTTCGGTAGAGCAAAATCTTGTATAAAAAAGGCAATAACGCCCAAAATATAACTATACACAGTAATTATAACACAAAATATAGGCTTTTTCAAGGATTTTTGAGAGATAAAATACAATATTTGCACTTTATTTGACGGAGATAGATATGTTAAAGGAAAGAAAAAAGATATATCTCAGGCAAGGCTTCCCTGCGGTGCTGATGCTTGCGGCGGGAGGCGCGCTGGCTGGCTTTTGCAACGGACTTCTGGGCGCGGGCGGAGGCATAATTTTAGTTCTGTTTCTATCACGGGTAATAGGCAAGGACGAGGAGGGAAGACGGAGCGTTTACGCAAACGCTCTGTGCGTTATGCTTCCGCTTTCCGTGCTCACACTCTCACGATACGGAGGTCCTGTGAGTGTGTCGGAGCTTACCCTATCTCCCGCCTTCGTTCTTGGCGCGGCAATAGGAGGGATACTCGGAGGAGTGCTTTTGGGAAAGGCTCGGAGCGGATTTTCCGACAAGCTGTTTGCCCTGCTGACCCTTATTTCGGGAATTTTGATGATAATGAGGTAAAAAATGTTCTTTTTGATTGCTGTAATAATAGCCGCGTTTTCGGGAATGGGAGTTGGCGGAGGAGGGCTATTTGCTCTTTATCTGAAATATTTTTCGGATTATTCCCAAATAGATATTCAGGCTATAAATCTTCTCTTTTTTCTCTTTGCCTCGGGAGCGGCGCTGTCTATCCATCTCCTCAGGAGAAGAATATATTTCACAGCGGTTGCTCTTATGATAGTCTTTGGCGCCCTTGGCAGTCTTTTGGGAAGCTCGCTGGCGGTAAACACGCAAGGAGAGGTTCTGTCAAAGCTTTTCGGAGGAATGATGGTAGCCGCGGGGGCATATTCTTTTATAAGAGCCACACGAAAAAAGAGAGGATAAGAAGAAAATAAATTTCAAAAATTCAAAAAAGGTATTGCAAAAGGGAAAAAACTGTGATATAATAGTCGGGTCAGTAAAAGACACAGGGGTATAGCTCAGTTGGTAGAGTACTGGTCTCCAAAACCAAGGGTCGTGGGTTCAAGTCCTTCTGCCCCTGCCAAAGAAACAAGGGAGTGCAACAGCACTCCCTTGTTTCTTTGGCAGGATACAAATAGAAGGACTTGAAGGAGCGCGGCAATGAATGACACCACGGTGTGGTGTCAGAACCGCGCTGACCGAGGAGCGTAGCAAAGGCGCATCGAAGGCGGCTTTGCGGTGTCGCGACGAGACCAAGTCCTTCTGCCCACGGGAGTGCAACAGCACTCCCTTGTTTCTTTGGCAGGATACAAATAGAAGGACTTGAAGGAGCGCGGCAATGAATGACAACACAGTGCGGTGTCACGACCAGACCAAGTCCTTCTGTCGCGAAGCGATTGTGGGTTTAATGTTTTTCGTTTTGCGAAGCAAACGACGGTGTAGTCAAACTACATAGCAAAATAAAAAAATTTTTTAATTTTTTGACAACCCGTAAAAATAATGGTTGTTTTATACAAAGTCTTGACTTTGCAGGAATAATGTGATATAATCTATAATGTATATTTATGGCTATATATTAAGATCGGAAGGTAGATATGGATATAAAAATGAACATACCTTTTTCTCCGCCCGATATAGGAGAAGAGGAGATACATGAGGTTGCCGAGGCGTTGCGCTCGGGATGGATAACGACAGGTCCCAGAACGAAATCACTTGAGCGGAAAATAGCCGATTGGATCGGCACCGAAAAATGCGTTTGCCTTAACAGTCAAACGGCATGCGCCGAGATGGCGCTCAGAGTTCTTGGCGTGGGCGTCGGGGACGAGGTCATTACGTGCGCTTATACATACACGGCGTCAGCTTCGGTCATTGACCATATCGGCGCGCGCATTGTCCTGATCGATACTCAAAAGGATAGCTTTGAGATGGATTACGATAAGCTTGAGGATGCCATCACCGAAAAGACGAAGGCGATCATTCCCGTGGATCTTGGCGGAGTTCCTTGTGATTATGATAGGATCTTTGAAATCGTCGAGAGAAAAAAGCACCTTTTTAAAGCTGATTCCGACATTCAAAAAGCGCTTGGCAGAGTTGCCGTTATGGCGGACACCGCGCATTCGTTTGGAGCTGTTTATCACGGTAAGATGGTGGGCAGCGTAGCTGATTTTTCCTCGTTTTCATTCCACGCGGTCAAAAATTTCACGACTGCCGAGGGTGGCGCGCTGACGTGGCGCTCTATAGATGGAATTGATAACGCGGATATATACAAGCGTATTCAATTGCTGTCGCTTCACGGACAGAGCAAGGATGCTCTCGCTAAGACCCAACTTGGCGCGTGGGAGTACGATATCGTAGGTACTTGGTATAAGTGTAATATGACTGACGTTGCCGCGGCTATCGGCTTGGTCCAGTTTGAGAGATATCCTCAGATGCTCCAAAGAAGAAAAGAGATCATAGCAAGATACGATTCCGCTTTTCGCCCGATGGGTATCGAGGGGCTTCCTCACTACACCGACGAATATCAGTCCTCGGGGCATCTTTATATTTCAAGAGTGCCTGATATTATGGTTGAGCAGAGAAATGAGATAATCATAAAAATGGCGGAGAGGGGAATTGCGTGTAACGTTCATTATAAGCCCCTGCCGATGCATACCGCATATAAAAAGCTTGGATTTGATATTGGGGATTATCCAAACGCGTACTCTCATTTCGCGAATGAGATCTCGCTGCCGTTGCATACCTGCCTTACCGACGATGAGATCGACTACGTGATAGAAAATTATAAAGAAATCGTAGGCGGATACATAAAATGATGCTTATCAAATGGGAAAAGCTTCCTGAAGAAATGCGTACCGACGAGGTGCGTAAATATTACGAAATATTAAAAAAGAAAAGGTGCAGCTTGTTTTTTAAACGTCTGTTTGATATTTTTGTGTCTTTGTTTTTGCTTGCGCTGCTCCTTCCTATATTTTTGATACTTGCTATAGCCATAAAGATAGACAGCAAGGGCCCTGTCTTTTACAGGCAGCTTCGGGTCACTCAGTACGGAAAGACGTTTCGTATATTTAAATTTCGCTCTATGGTGCAGAACGCCGATAAGGGCTCGCAGGTAACTGTGAGCGGTGACGCGAGAGTCACTCGCGTGGGAAAGCTTGTCCGCAAATGCAGACTTGATGAGATAAGTCAGCTCATTGACGTGCTCAGAGGCAAGATGACTTTTGTGGGAACTCGCCCCGAAGTGCCTAAATACGTTGACAGATATACCCCCGAAATGATGGCGACGCTTCTTTTGCCTGCGGGAGTAACGAGCCTTGCGAGCATCTATTACAAGGACGAGGCGGAGCTTCTTGACGCGGCGGAGGATACCGACACGGTGTATGTGGAAAAGGTTTTACCCGCCAAAATGCGCTACAATCTTGAAGCGATAGAAAAATTTGGCTTTTGGTCTGATATAAAAATAATGTTTATGACTGTTTTCGCGGTATTGGGCAAGGAATATAAGAGCTCCGACGAAGTAGAGCCTACGGAAGAAACGCAAAGCGAGGAAAAGCTCAAATGACAACTGATTTTTCTGTTTTGATGTCGCTATATATAAAGGAAACATCCTCAAATTTCAGGGAATGTATGGATAGCATACTTAATCAGACGGTCCTGCCGAAGCAGGTCGTTATAGTTAAGGACGGTCCTTTGACAGAGGAACTGGAGGCGACGGTGGCGGAGTATGTTGCTAAATTTCCGGAGCTTTACTCTATAGTTCCTCTTGAGAAAAATATGGGCCTGGGATTGGCACTTGCCGAAGGAATGCTCCACTGTGAAAATGAGCTTGTGGCCCGTATGGATACCGACGATATAGCAAGGGCAGACAGATTTGAGATGCAGCTCGCTGAATTTGAGAAAAATCCCGAGCTTGACATATGCGGAAGCCACATAGTCGAGTTTGAGGGTTCGACGGAAAATATAGTCGCGCAAAGAAACGTTCCGCTTACAGATTCCGAGATAAAGAAATATCAGCACCGAAGAGATGCGTTCAATCATATGACTGTTATGTTTAAAAAATCCACGGTTTTAAGAGCGGGAAACTATCAGTCCTGTCTTCTTATGGAGGATACGCTCCTTTGGGCAAACATGTTTAACGCGGGAGCGACGGCTATGAATATCGACGACGCGCTTGTGTTTGCGAGAGTGGGCGAGGATATGTTCGAGCGCCGCGGCGGCTTTGCGTATTTCAAAAAATACAGGCAGGGGCGCAAGAAGGTAAGAGAAACGGGATTTATAAGCGCTTGGGATTATTATTACACCTTGATGATACAGTTTGCGGTGGCTTTGATGCCAAATAAGCTCAGAGGGTGGGTATTTAAAAAAATATTACACAGATAAAATAGGCATAATATACGTATAGAACAAATGCAACGTCGTAGTTGAATTTATGGGGGAATGTAAAAATGAACGAGATGCAAGCAAAACTTGTAGATATGTTGGCATGGTTTCACGATATGTGCGAGAAGAATAAGCTTCGGTATTATATAATTGCGGGAACGATGCTTGGTGCTGTTCGTCACGGCGGATTTATCCCGTGGGATGACGATATAGACGTGGGAATGCCCCGTGCGGATTACGAAAAGCTACGCGAGTTGGTTAAGAAAGAGCAGGACGAGAGATATTTTATAGAATATCCCGGGCTTGACAACAAGGAATATACTTATTTGACAGCAAAGGTATATGATACCCGTACTACTCTTATAGAAAAAAGGAGAAAGCCTATTAAGAGGGGAATATATATCGATATATTCCCGCTTGACGGAATAGGAAACACTAAGGAAGAGGCAGTGGAAAACTATAAGCCCTTCAAGTTTCACTTCAATTTTCAGCTGATAATAACAGTTGCTTTTTTGAAGAGAAGATCTCTGGCTAAAAATGCGGTAACGCTAATGGGAAGAATTATTTCCCCTCTGTTTGTCAAGGATTATAAACATCTCAAGAAGCTTGACGATATATGTAAGCGTATTGATTTTGACGATGCGAAGATAGTCAGCAACCTTATGGGCGGCTCGGGCGTAAAGGGAATGGTTCCCGTCGAATATTTCGGCAAGCCTACTCCCGTACGGTTTGAAACACTGACGGTATATGGTCTTGAAAATGCCGACGCGTATTTAAGTTCTATGTACGGGGATTATATGAAGCTTCCACCCGTTGAAAAGCAGGTATCGCTTCACGATTCGATAGAATGCGATCTAAATAAGAGTTATTTGAAAGATTAAGAGGTTTTGATATGAAAATTGGTTACACGTGCGGAGTATACGATCTGTTTCACGTAGGACATCTGAATCTGTTTGAGCGCTGCAAAAAGGAATGCGATTATTTGATAGTGGGCATTTGCTCGGATGAATATGTGAGAGTGTTTAAGAACAAAGAGCCCGTTATCAATGAGGATGACCGAATGAGAATAGTGGGCGCGCTTAAATGCGTTGACGAGGTAGCGATAATATCTATAGATGAAACTGTGGACAAAATGCTCGCTTGGAACAAATTTAAATTTAACGTTTTGTTTTCAGGCGATGACTGGAAGGGAACGGAGCGTTTTTTGAAGACCGAAAAGGAATTTAAGGAAAACGGCATTGACGTTGAAATGGTCTTCTTCTCATATACGCAGGGAGTATCTACGACGCAGATCAAAAACGAGTTGAAGGGACAATAACGTAAACAAGATCGGCGTATTATTCACAGCGATGCTTCGCGCGTCAGACGAAAAAGCCAAGTGTTGCGAAAAAGGAGCTTATTATGAAAAAAATTAGCATTATAGTTCCAATGTACAATTCGTTTCACATGATGAAGCGAAATTTGGAAGTATTAGAAAAGCAAAAAGCTGCTGATATCGAGTTAATAATCGTTGACGACTGTTCCAAGGATGATAGCTTTATGAAAGCTAAAGAGTATGCCTCCAAAAGTCCGTTAAAAACGGTGGTTGTCAGAAATGAAAAAAATTCCGGTCCCGGAGTGAGCAGAAATAACGGAATCGATCTCGCAACAGGCGATTATATCACTTTTGCTGATTCCGATGACTATTTTGCCGATAATTATACGGAGGTTCTCGCTCCGTTGATGGAGGACGGGATCGACTGCGTTATATATGATTATGTAAACGTTGATGAAAACGGAGCTGTGTTGTCTAGGGGAAGATCTATTGGCGGCGGGAATGTAAGTCGCGGAAAGATCGATCCCCGCGTTGCTTTTACGTATACGGGCGGCTCTACGATGTGTAAGATATATCGTCGGAAGTCGCTTGAAAAGAGCGGCGCCAGATTTGGCGAATATTTCAGGAACGAAGATATGCCTTTTACAAAGCATGCGATCGCTATGTCTGAAAGTGTATATTATTGTCCTGAAAATTTATATCACTATGTACAGGTGGCGACCTCTCTTATGCACGACGCAAGCTTGTTGGATGAGGCGAACTGTCAGAGGTCTTTTTCAATATTGTCCGAGCGTCTTGAGGGCAAGGGCTTTGAAGAAGAGCTGCTTGCTATTGAGTTGAGAGAGGTTCTTAACAATACGGTTTTGATCAAGCTTCAGAAAAAGAGCCCCCGCAAAGAGATCTTGCAGTATATTCGCTCAAATTATTCGAAGAAGCATATTCAGAACAAATATTTTTCCCAATTGCCTAAGCACGTGAGAATAGTTTCATATTGTGCATATTACAGAAGCATCGTTATGCTTTCGTTAATAGTGAAATATAAGAACTATAGGCAAAGTAAGGGCATAAAAAAATAACTATACATTTAACGGAGAATATACATTTATGGAGATGTTCTATTCAATTGTAATATATGCGCTGACATTTATATTGTCAACATTCTTTATTTGGTTGTCTGAAAAAAAGAAACGTCTGCATAAATTTTTCGTTTTTGTTGCTATTGTCATTCCGTCGGTTACCGCTGCGTTTAGAGAGAGCGGAGTGGATTTTTGGACGTATAAGGATATATATTATCATATCCATAACGGCGGAAAGGGCTACACCGAATGGGGATGGAATCTGTTAAATAAAATATCGCCAACCTATCAAGCGTTATTGTTTCTTGCCGCGTTTATTTTCTTGTTAACGATATATATTGCTATAACTAAATTTAAATGTGAAAACAAGGAAATAGCTTGGTTTAGTATATTGATCATTCCGTATACCGCTTTTTTCAACGGTATGCGACAGATGTTAGCGGTTTCATTTGTTTTTTTGGCAATAGCGTGCATATTCCGAAAAAAACATTTGAGTGGCATAATTCTTGTTTTACTTGGGGCAGGCTTCCATAAAACCGCCTATTTCGCTATTATTATTCTTTGGCTGTATTACTTGCTGATAAGAAAAAAGAAAAAAGTTGGATTTATAATCACAATAATCTCGTTAGCCGCATTGGTCATGGCACCTCTTGCGATTGCGCTGGTGGGTAGGCTGGGGATATTCAGCAAGTATTTTGTGAACGATACTCCAAATGTTTCTTTTGGGTTCTTGCTTTATTTATTGCCGCCTCTATTCTTTTATTACAGAAAACGATCGGTTTTTGATGACAAAATGCTCAACCGCTGCGTTGCTATATACTTGTTATCCATTCCGTTTCAGGTCTTGGGCTTCCGTATAACCTATGCGGATCGTTTTATGTGGTTTTCGCAGATTTTTATTGCTGTTATCGTGTCGGGCGTTGTTAGCGGATACAATAAAGTTAAACCGCGAAACAATATAAAACTTATATATTATGGGTGGTTTGCTTTCTATCATTTGGTAGTCAATATTATTTTGAATGGTAATGCGATATATCCGTATCGAATATTTTAATTAAATAAAACGTGGGATAAATAGTAAATAGGATGTTAAACATATGAAGACAAATCAATTAAAGGCCGGCGCGATCATATCGTATGCGCAAATGGGGCTGGCAGTATTTGTGGGACTTGTCTACACGCCCATGATGATACGCATATTGGGGCAAAGTGAATACGGTTTATACAATACGGTGGTTTCGACGATCTCGATGTTGTCTATCCTGAGCTTGGGCTTCAATAGCAGCTATATTAGATATTATGCAAAATATAAGGTCAAGCAAGATGATCAGTCAATATACAAATTAAACGGTTTGTTTTTGACTATATTTACCGTTATAGGAATGGTCGTACTTGCTTGCGGGTTGTTCTTAACATTTAATTTGAATTTAGTATTTGACAAGGGCTTGACTGAAGCTGAATATAAGCTTGCGGAAAAGCTCATGTTGCTTTTGACCGTCAATTTGGCGATCTCCTTCCCGATGAGCGTGTTTCAAAATATAATTTCCGCTCATGAAAAATATGTGTTTTTGAAATTATTGGGCGCGCTTAAGACGGTAGTTGGTCCTTTGGTTTCTATACCTCTTTTGCTAACGGGCTGTAGATCGGTAGGACTCGTCCTTGTAACTTTGGCAATCTCCTTGCTTACTGATGTATTGTATATTATTTATTCAAAAAGTAAACTTGATGTTCGTTTTCGCTTTGGCGCTCTTGAAAAGGGTTTGTTTTGGGATCTGCTCGTTTTTACCTTTTTTATAGCTTTGAATTTGATCGTTGACCAGGTTAATATAAACGCGGGTAAGTTTCTGTTGGCGAGATTTAACGGAACGGCGGCCGTTGCGGTGTATTCCGTAGGCTTTTCTCTTCATCAGTATTATATGACCTTTTCAACCGCTATCTCAGGAGTTTTTTCTCCCCGCATACACAAGATAGTTAACGAAACCAAGGATGACCAGGCGCTCCAAAAGAATCAGTTGACAAATTTATTCGTAAGTGTTGGACGTATCCAGTTCATGATATTGGCGCTTATTGCCTCAGGATTGGTTCTGTTTGGAATGGACTTTATCAATATGTGGGCAGGTGACGGTTATGACCAGGCATATTATGTTATGGTTATCATAGTTCTTCCCGCAACGGTTCCTTTGATCCAAAATATCGGAATTGAAATTCAACGAGCGCAAAACAGGCATCAATTCAGAAGTGTATTGTATATTTTTATGGCTGTTGTAAATTTGGTTATAACGGCTTGGCTGTGTCCTATCGTGGGAGTTCTTGCTCCCGCTATCGGTACGTCGGTGTCAACTATCGTTGCTAACTGCTTTATAATCAATGTCTTCTATCATAAAAAATGCAACATAGACATACCGGTATTTTGGAAAAATATGGCGCGTCCGCTTTTGGCCTTGATATGCCCGATTATTTGCGGTGTTATATTAAATTATGTGTTCCCAAAGAAGTCTTTGGTTGAATTTGTATTGTCTGTAGCCATCTATACCGTCATATACGGTATCTCGATGTGGCTTGTAGGAATGAATAAATATGAAAAAGGTCTTGTGACAAAAATGCTCACAAAATTTATCAAGCGGAAAGCACATAATTAGGAGAATAAAATGCTAAAAAAAGCAATCAAGAGAATTATCAAATCGGTCATAAAAATAATGGCGATATTTGTTCCTACAAAGGACTACATTGTCTTTGAAAGTATTCCGGATCTGTCCGACAATACTTTCCCTGTGTTTTGTGAAATGCTGTCCAGAAACCTTCATGAAAAGTACAAATTTATTTGGTTGGTATCGGACAAAACAAAACAATTTCCCCCATATCCCAACACAGTGTTTTTAGACGTGACGTCTTTAAAAAACAGAATAAAATTTACTTGGTATTCGCTTCAAGCTAAATGCAATATATCCGGAAACAGATTTTTGATCTCCTATTCTAAAAAACAAAAGTCATTTTTTCTTGCGCATGGAACGGCAATAAAAAGTGTTCGCTCATATTATACGCTCCCAAGCGATATTGATTATGTAATCGTTGCTTCGGAAGATTCGAAGCGGATGATGGCGTATGAGATGAATTGCGATATAAACAAATGTGTTGCCTTGGGATATCCCAGAAACGACGCGTTGCAAACTTCAAGCTTAGATCTGTGTGCGTATTTCAACGGCAGTTATTCAAAGATTGTCGTATGGTATCCTACCTTTCGCCAACATAAATCCAGCTCAAATTTAACAAATTCGCAGCATGCGCTTCCTATAATACACGATATAGACAAAGCTGCGCGGTTAAATGAAATTGCAAAGCAACATAACATTTTGATAGTTGTTAAGCCACACTTTGCGCAGGATGTGAGCTATATAGTAAACAATAATTTGAGTAATATACGTATTATTGACGATAGCTTTTTCGTTGATAACGGAATTACCTCGTATGAATTTGTCGGTAGCTGCGATTCGCTTATTACCGATTACTCTTCGATATATTATGATTATTTATTATGTGATAAACCTATCGCGTTAGTATGGGAAGATATTGAAGAATATAAGAAAAATCCCGGATTTGCTATTGACCCAAATGTGTATTTGGGCCCTACGCATAAGATCTATACCGTGGAGGATTTTGAAAATTACATTACGAAGCTCGCTAACAATATTGACGAGCACAAAGAGGATAGAGCAAGAATAAATACTTGGGCGAATTTTTCGAACAAGCCGGATAATACGAAACGAGTTGTAGATTTTATAATCGACAAAGCGGGATTGTGATCTAAATAAGCCCTATACGGTTGATACAAACTTACAGGAGGAAGACATATGAAATTCGGAGCGATCCTTCTTGCTGCGGGCAAGGGAACTCGTTATCAAGGAACTAAACAGGACGTTATATTCCGCGGTAAACAGCTTTGGAGATATGCGTATGAAACCGCAAGAGATATAGTTGGCGCTGACAGAATCGTCGCGGTCGGTAAGGATGTTCCCGGCGGCGTGACCAGAACAGGCTCAGTGATCAACGGTCTTAAAGCTTTGCCGCGCGATACGGACAGAGTTATTATTCTTGAGGCCGCAAGACCTATGGTCACAAAAGAGCAGGTGCTTGAATTGTTAAATGACACGCATCCCTCTGTAACCTTTGTTCGCCCTCTTGTGAACACGGTTATATACCGTGACGGAACATATATAAACAGAGAAGAGCTCTACGACCTGCTGACTCCGCAGGCTTTTGATTATAGATTGCTTCTCGAAGCTTATTCCGGAGATCGCTTTACCGATATGACGGATGAAACCAGAGCGATGTTCGAATATCATGGAATAAAGCCCCATTTTATTGAAACCACATCAAATCTTTTTAAGGTGACGTATCCCGGAGATCTGGCGATAATCGAATCTATATATCAGACTCAAATGCCGGAGGACAAGTCTTAAATGAATAAAAAGGTATTGATAACAGGCGGAAGCGGCGGTATCGCTCAGGCGATAAAGGAGCTGCTTGAGAAGGAGGGCTTTGACGTTTTTGCTCCTTCAAGAACAGAGATGGATGTTACCGATATTGACAGCATAGATAAAGCTATGGCGGAGTACAAGCCCGATGTTCTTATAAACAATGCGGGGTATGTAGTTCCGCAGTCTATGAAGGATGCCGATTATGAGAATACGAAAAAGCATATTGATATAAATCTTTTGGGAACCTTCTGGTGCACCCAAGCCGCTTTGAAGTATAATCAAAAGCTCGATATCGTCAATGTCGGCTCTGCTGCCGCTGTGGAAACACACGCAACGTGGAGCGAGTATTGCGCTACAAAGGCGGCTGTGGTTATGGCGACAAGGTGCTGGGCTGAGGACGGATTGTATGCCGTATGCATATCTCCCGGCAGAACAAGAACAAAAATGCGCAAGGGCTTGTTCCCCGATGAAGATCAGGGCACACTGCTTGAGCCTGACGATTTTGCCAAGGTTATTTTTAAGGCGGTTAATAAAGAATATGAGTCGGGCACCCACATAATAGTAAGAAAACAAAATGTAGAACAGATATTGAAAGGGGAGTTATAAGTTGAATTGCTCGGAATATTTAGTTGATTTTTTGATAAAACAGGGCGTAACCGATGTTTTTGGATATGCCGGCGGATATATAGTTCCTTTTATGGATGCTCTGTATAAAAGACAGGATGAGATCAAGGTGCATGTTTGCTACAACGAGCAAGGCTGCGCTTTAGCTGCCAACGGATACGCAAGGACAGGTGGAAGATTGGGAGTTTATTTTACCACCTCGGGTCCCGGCGCGGTAAACGCGCTTGGCGGACTTGCTGACGCTTGGTTTGACGGAATACCGATAATGGGAATTTGCGGAAATGTTCCTACGAATGAAATGAAAGGATTTTCGGGGATCCGTCAGAACGGCTTTCAGGAGATGGAGCTTGTTTCTATGACCAGAAATATTACAAAATATTCTGTAACCGCAAATAGCAGCGAAGGCTTTGCGGATATAATAAGCAGAGCGTATAATATGGCGATGCTGGGACGCAAGGGAGGTGTTATAATTGATTTTCCGCTCAACATACAACAAGCCGATATTACTTGTGGGTAATGGCGCCCGTACCGCAGGAGCGGAGGGGCTTATACATGAATTTGCCAAAAGAACCAACATCCCGATCTTAACTACCATGATGGGCGTGGATCTCGCGCAGGGTGAAAATCATATCGGATTTATCGGAACACACGGAAACCGTATCGCGAATATGATCTTGAATGAGTGTGATGTTATTATTTCTGTCGGCGCTCGTTTGGGATTGCGACAGGTGGGAAGATACACCAAGAATTTTGCTCCTAAAGCCGATCTGATAAGAGTCGATATAGATCAGTATGAGCTTAGCCGAAATATCAAGGAAAACGAGCAAAAATATCATATGGATGCCAAGGAGTTTATGCGCACCTTGCTGGGGGAGGACGTTCCCGATTATACCAGATGGAAAAATCAATGCTTAGAGGCAAAGCGCATACTTGACGGTTATGATAAGACGGAGGGAAATCTGGTCATTGAAAAGATATCGTCATTGCTTCCCCAAGATCCCGTTGTTGCCGTCGACGTCGGACAAAATCAGTGCTGGAGCGCTCAATCCTTGGCGTTGAAGGGGCATAAGGGAAGGATATTGATCGGCGGAGGCTACGGAACTATGGGGTGCGGATTGCCGTACGCTATAGGCGCTTCTATTTCAAACAACAACGCTCTTACCTATTGTATTACGGGTGACGGCGGATTTCAGATGAATATTCAGGAGCTTGAAACGGTCAAGAGAGAAAAGCTCCCTATCAAGATATTCGTTTTAAACAATCGCGTTCTGGGAAAGATAAGCGAAACACAGCATACGAATCATAATGACAGGTATGCGCAGACCACCGAGTCGAGCGGATATACCGTTCCTGATTTTCAAAAGATATCTGAGGCTTACGGAATTAAAGCCGCAACCTTGAGCTCGTACAACGAATTGGATGACTACGCTGACGAAATAATCGGAAAAGAGCCGTTTTTGTTCAATATTATGCTTTCAACGGAAAGCTATCTCGTTCCCAAGATAAAGTGGGAAACATGCATGATAGAGCCGCGGCTTTCTGAGGACGTGATCGAAAAGGTTATTGAAATTCTTTCTCTGTAAAGAAATAATAGAAATACCACCCGCTATGCGGGTGGATATTTATTGGCGGGATACAAATAGAAGGACTTGAAGGAGCGCGGCAGTGAATGACACCACAGTGTGGTGTCAGAACCGCGCTGACCGAGGAGGGTAGCAAAGGCGCATCAAATCGCGGCTTTGCCGTGATTAGGGATATACAAAAATTTTACAAGCAATAATAAATTTTCAAATGTTTTCATTTATTCTTTGTTTTTACAGAATTTTTGACATTTTTGTGACAATAAATTTTCAAAATACCCTTTACATATTGACAGATTTGTGTTATTATATTGGGTGGAAAAGTTTATTTTTCAAAAATAAAATATACATACGGAGGTTAAATCCAACATGGCAATTGAAAGAAAAAAGCAATCCATGGACGGTAACACAGCCGCCGCGCACGTATCGTACGCGTTCACTGAGGTTGCCGCAATCTACCCCATTACTCCTTCTTCTGTAATGGCGGAGCTTACCGATGCTTGGTCCGCTAACGGACTTAAGAACATCATGGGCGAAAACGTAAAGGTTATGGAGATGCAGTCCGAGGCAGGCGCGGCAGGTACCGTTCACGGTTCTCTCGCGGCAGGCGCTCTTACCACTACCTATACCGCTTCTCAGGGTCTTCTTTTGATGATCCCCAATATGTACAAAATAGCGGGAGAGCTTCTTCCTTGCGTAATTCACGTATCCGCTCGTTGTGTAGCTTCTCACGCTCTTAATATCTTCGGTGACCACTCCGACCTTTATGCATGCCGCCAGACAGGCTTTGCTATGCTGGCTGAGACTAACGCTCAGGAGGTTATGGACCTTGGAGCTGTTGCACACCTTGCTACTATCAAGGGAAGAGTTCCTTTCCTTAACTTCTTCGACGGCTTCCGTACCTCTCACGAGATATCCAAGGTATCCTGCTGGGATTACAAGGACCTTGAGGAAATGGTTGACAAGGATGCTATCGCGGCATTCCGCGCTCGCGCTATCAACCCCGAGCATCCCGTTCTCCGCGGCTCCGCAGAAAACGGAGATATCTTCTTCCAGCACAGAGAAGCGTGCAACCCCTACTATGACGCTCTTCCCGCAATCGTTGAGGAGTACATGGACAAGGTTAACGAGAAGATCGGCACTAACTACAAGCTCTTTAACTACTATGGCGCTCCCGATGCTGACCGCGTTATCATAGCAATGGGCTCTATCTGCGACGTAGCAGAGGAGGTTATAGATTATCTTCTTGCTAAGGGTGAGAAGGTTGGTCTTGTTAAGGTAAGACTTTACAGACCCTTCGTTGCTGAGAAGCTTGCTGAAGCTATCCCCGCAACCGCTAAGAAAATCGCGGTTCTCGACAGAACCAAGGAGCCCGGCTCTCTTGGTGAGCCTCTCTTCCTTGACGTTGTTACCGCTCTTAACGAGGTTGGCAGAACAGGCATCAAGGTAGTTGGCGGACGTTACGGACTTGGCTCTAAGGATACTCCTCCTTCCTCCGTTTTCGCCGTATTTGAGAACCTTGAGGCAGACGCTCCCAAGAACCACTTCACTATTGGTATCGTTGACGACGTTACAGGACTTTCTCTTGACGAGAAGGCAGCTCCCGACACCGCTCCCAAGGATATGATTCAGTGCAAGTTCTGGGGTCTTGGCGGTGACGGAACTGTTGGAGCTAACAAGAACTCCATCAAGATCATCGGTGACCATACCGACAAGTACATTCAGGCATACTTCCAGTATGACTCCAAGAAGACAGGCGGTGTAACCATTTCTCACCTCCGCTTCGGTGATTCTCCCATTAAGTCTTCTTACTACATCAATAAGGCTGACTTCGTAGCATGTCACAACAACGCATATCTTGCAAAGTACGACATGATCTCCGACGTTAAGCCCGGAGGTACATTCCTTCTTGACTGCCAGTGGAGCGACGAGGAGCTTGACGCTCACCTTCCCGCATCTGTAAAGAGCTACATAGCGAAGAACAACATCAAGTTCTATACCATCAACGCAACCAAGCTCGCTCTCGACCTTGGTAACGGTAAGGTTAAGAACACCGTTCTTCAGTCCGCGTTCTTTGCTCTTGCGAACATCCTCCCCGCAGCTGAAGCTATTGAGTATATGAAGTATATGGCAACTAAGTCCTACCTCAAGAAGGGTCAGGCAATAGTTGACCTCAACCATAAGGCAATCGACGCAGGTAAGGACGCTCTCCACCTGGTAAGCGTTCCCGCAGAGTGGGCAAACGCAGGCGAGACCGCTCCCGCGGCTAAGGTTACAGGACCTCGTGAGGATCTTGTTGACTTCGTAAACAACGTCGTTATTCCCGTTGTTGAGATGAAGGGTGACAGCCTCAAGGTTTCCGACTTTACAAAGTACGTTGACGGTACCTTCCCCCAGGGCTCTGCGGCTTATGAGAAGAGAGGCGTTGCAGTATTCGTTCCTAAGTGGATTCCCGAGAACTGCGTACAGTGTAACAACTGTGCCTTCGTATGTCCTCACGCGGCAATCCGTCCCTTCGCTCTTAACGAGGAGGAGGCAGCTGCGGCTCCCGAGGCTACAAAGTACACTGCTAAGCCCGTTATAAAGACAAATTACAAGTTCACAATGGCTATCTCGCCTATGGACTGTATGGGCTGTACCCTCTGCGTAAAGGCATGTCCCGTTACCGCAAAGGCAATCAAGGACGGCACCGACAAGAAGGCTATCGAGATGGTACCGATCGCAGGTGAGCTTGACCAGCAGGCACCCTTCGATTACGCGGTTGCTAACGTTTCCGAGAAGAAGGAGCTTATCAGCAACACCGTTAAGGGAAGCCAGTTCAAGCAGCCTCTGCTTGAGTTCTCCGGCTCTTGCGCGGGATGTGCTGAGACCTCTTACGCTCGTCTTATCACACAGCTCTTCGGTGAGAGAATGTACATTTCCAACGCAACAGGATGCTCCTCTATCTGGGGCGGCTCCGCACCTGCAACTCCTTACACCGTAAACCGTGAAACAGGTAAGGGTCCCGCATGGGCTAACTCGCTCTTCGAGGATAATGCTGAGCACGGTCTTGGTATGGCTCTCGGTCAGAAGACCATTCGCGAGAAGCTTATCGGTAAGGTAGCAGAAATGGCTGCTTCCGATAAGGCAAGCGACGAGTTCAAGGCAGCGGCACAGGCATACCTTGATACAAAGGATAACGGCAAGGCTAACGAGGAGGCTACTAAGGCACTTATCGTTGAGCTTGAAAAGGCTGCGGCAGCAGGCTGTCCCACAGCTCCCGCAATACTTGCTGAGAAGGATTACCTCTCCAAGAAGTCCGTATGGATCTTCGGTGGTGACGGATGGGCATACGATATCGGATTTGGCGGTCTTGACCACGTACTCGCATCGGGCGAGGACGTAAACGTAATGGTATTCGATACCGAGGTTTACTCCAACACCGGCGGACAGGCGTCCAAGGCATCTCAGATCGGTCAGGTTGCTCAGTTCGCGGCAGCAGGTAAGGCAATCGGCAAGAAGGATCTTGCACAGATAGCAATGTCCTACGGCTACGTTTACGTAGCGCAGGTAGCTATGGGCGCTGATATGAACCAGCTCCTCAAGGCTCTTACCGAGGCTGAGGCATACAACGGACCTTCGCTCATCATCGGTTACGCTCCCTGTGAGATGCACGCTGTTAAGGGCGGAATGCAGAACTGCCAGCTTGAGATGAAGAAGGCAGTTGAGGCAGGCTACTGGCAGATGTTCCGTTACAATCCTACTCTCGAGAATAACAAGCTTATTATCGACTCTAAGGAGCCTACGGCAAGCTACGTAGATTTCATTAAGTCCGAGACCCGTTACGCTCGTCTTGTACAGTCCTTCCCCGAAAAGGCAGAGGAGCTCTTTGCCAAGGGCGAGGCGACCGCGAAGGAAAAGTACGAAAGACTTCAGAAGCTTTCTAACCTTTACGGTAACGAGCAGTAATCGCTAAAAAACAAAAGGCTTCCGCTCAGGCGGAAGCCTTTTTAAGTCAGAACGCTGTGTTCGCGCAAACCAAAGCAATAAAGTTTTGGTCAAGCCTTTTCAAAGGCTTGCGGTTTCCAAAGGCAGAGCCTTGGTCGCCCGTCGCAACGGGCGAAACTCCCTATGCTTCAGAAAACGCAGGAAGGGTGAATTTATTTTGCCTGGGCAAAATAAAGAGGGAAACCCTCGTCGGGGGTTTCCCTCTTGGAAATAACACTAATATTACAGGGGAGAACCCCCGGCGAGGGTTCTCCCCTTGCCTCGCAAACGAGGCAATTCCCCTCTCCTGCGCTATTTGAACGATTTGGAATTTCGACCTCTGCGGAGGTCGACCGCCCTTTCGCGGGCGGCTCACGACGAGCTTTTGAAAAAGCTCGACCAAAACCTTTAAGAATTGAGTTTATGTTAACATTGTGCGCAGTGGTGCGCTTTATCCCACGAATTTTTCTTCGCGCTTTATCTTCTTCATATATTGCCCCGGTGTCATACCAAAGCGGCGGCGAAAGGCGCGTATCATATTGCAGGGATCCCCAAAGCCACAGCTTTCGGCTACCGTATTCTGAAGCTCCCCCGCCTCAAGCCTTTCTATTGCTTTTTTAAGACGGCAGTCGCATATATAGCTGTTAATAGTGCTTCCCGTATGCTTCTTGAAGGCGGTCATCAGAGTGGTTCTGCCTACCTTAAGAGTCCACGCAAGCTCGCTCGACAGTATCTTGCGGCAGCAGTTTTCCTGAATATACAAGAGAGCGTCTGCCACGAAAGGAGGCGGTTCCTCGGTGACTCCCGCGTCACTTTCGGTATGCTCGGACAGTCTTGAAAGAATATACATAAGAGTCAGACGCTTGCGGAAGATGTTCTCCTCACTGTCAAACTGCTTTATAAGCAAATAGTATTCCTTTTTTTGCTCCTCGTTAAGTATAATTATCTTTCCGTTCTTTCCAAAAATACCTAAAAGCTGCTTCCACTCGGGCACGAAATCGGCGACAAAATCCTGAGCGAAGAGAAGATTTACTCTTTTATAGAGCAGATGCGGTTCGCAAATTATAAGATGGGACGTCATGGGCTTCGTAAGGACGATGCGGCATTCGGTGCCCCGATGTACAGACTCGGGCAGAGATACCTTAACGTCCCCTGATAATATAAGGCTTATCTCGTAATATTCGTGCATATGATAGTCCGACATATTGGGGGAGTATCCCTCGTAGGTATCGGTATTGAACAAATTCCAAGTGCTTCCGTAGCCCAGCTTTTCTATGTTTGCAGCCATATTTTTCTCCTCGTGCTTCGCGCTCATAGGGTCATTGTAATACAAAATTCAACCGTTGTCAATAAAAAAGATAAAATTTCTCTTTTCATAAAGAAAAAAAGAGAAGGCTTGAACGATTTATCAATAAAATGGACGATAATATATTGAACAATAGCGAGTAATAGTGTATAATCTAACTAAAGAAAAAATAAGGAGGTCTTATTATGGCAAGACTTTTTTGCGAGCATACAAAAAGACAGATACAAAGTCTTAACGGGGCGTGGAAATTACGCACTGACCCTAAGGATATAGGAGAGAGTGAGGGTTGGTTTTCGGCACTCCCCGAGGGCAAAACGGTGAGTGTGCCCTCTGTATGGAATGCGGAACGCGGACTTCTCACCTACGAGGGTGTGACTTGGTACGAAAAGAGCTTCTACTCGGAGGGAGGAACGCTGCGGTTCTGCTTCGAGGCTGTAATGACCGAGGGCAAGGTGTGGCTTGACGGCCAGTATCTCGGCTCTCACTACGGCGGATTCTGCCAATTCGAGCTTATATCTCCCGACGTCAAGGCGGGAATGCATACCCTTACCGTGAGAGTTGACAACCGCTTTGACGCTCAGTCAATTCCTCAGGCTCACGTGGATTGGTATCACTACGGCGGAATTACCCGCGGAGTGAGCGTTGAAACCCTGAAGGGAATATGCGTACTTTCCCAGCGTATGGAATATACTCTTTCCGAGAAGCTTGACAGGGCTACATGCCGAGTAGTGGCAGAGCTTTATAACGAAGGCAAAAGACTCAAGAGCGCTTCTGTGAAGGTGGAAATAGACGGCAAGACCGTGTGCAGTGACACTGTGGCAGTTCGTGGAAGAAGAACCGCAGAGGTAACTCTGGGCGAGTTTGAGCTTGATAATATCAGACTTTGGGATATCGGAAAGCCCGAGCTTTACACAGTAAGCATTACCACCGATACCGACGACCTTATAGACCGTGTGGGCTTCCGCAAGGTAGAGGTGAAGGATGGAAAGGTACTGCTTAACGGACGCGCTGTTGAATTCCGCGGAGTTAACCGTCACGAGGAGCATCCCGAATTCGGCTTTGCTTTCCCCCCCGCGCTTATGCGCCGCGACCTTGAGCTTGCTCTTGAGATGGGCTGTAACGCTATCCGAGGCTCTCACTATCCTAACTCCAAGGAGTTCGTTGACCTGCTCGACGAAACGGGAGTGATGTTCTGGAGTGAGATACAGATTTGGGGCGAAGGATTTTCCGACGCGGCTCTTGCGGACAAGGTAGTGGTTGCTCGCGGACTCGAGATGCACCGCGAGATGCTGAAATATTACTACAACCACCCTTGCATAGTTATGTGGGGAATGCACAACGAGATACACCTGTATACTCAGGCGGCGTATAAGATGAGTGAGCTTTACTACGGATTCCTTAAGAAGAACGGCGGTAATCGCTTGGTGGTGTACGCCTCCAATCATCCCAAGGACGATATATGCCTTGAATTCTGCGACGTTGCCTGCCTTAATATGTATTTTGGATGGTACTACGGCTACGAGGACGACGCTTGGGAAAAATTCATTGAGGAATTCAGTGTGCGTCTTGACTCCTTGGGTATGGGCGACAAGCCTATGATAATGAGCGAATTCGGATGCGCGGCTATCGCTGGATATCACGATGACGATAGGATACTCTGGAGTGAGGAAAATCAGGCAAAGCAGCTCTCTCACTGCGTACGCTTGTTCCACGAGCATCCCAAGGTAGTAGGCTCGTTTATATGGCAGTTCTGCGATATCAGAACCTGCGGCAGGGCTGGACTTAACCGTGCGCGCGGCTTTAATAACAAGGGAGTAGTTAACGAATACCGTAAGCCAAAGCTTTCATATTATGCTGTAAAGCAGGAATATTGCGCCTTCGCGAAAGAGGAAACAAAATGAAAATAAATGAAAAATATACTAAAGAAGAAAGACCTGTAAAGGTCATACAGTTCGGAGAGGGCGGATTTTTGCGCGGATTTTCCGACTGGATGCTTCACAAGCTTAACGAAAAGGGACTTTTTGACGGAAGCGTAGCGGTAGTACAGCCCATAAGAGAGGGTATGTGTGATATGCTCACGGCTCAGGACTGTATTTATACTCATATCATAAGAGGTGCTGAGGGCGTGGAGAAGAGCGTTATAGACGTTATCTCCCACTGTGTAAAGCCCTACGAGGATTTTGAGGCGTATCTCAGCCTTGCCGATAATCCCGACGCTCGCTTTATAATATCAAATACCACCGAGTCGGGTATTGTCTTCCGCGATACCGATAAAGCCACCGACACTCCCCCCGAAAGCTTCCCCGCAAAGCTGACACTCCTTCTTAAGCGCCGCTTTGATAAGGGTCTTGGCGGATTTATACTGCTTCCCTGTGAGCTTATCGACCGTAACGGTGACAACCTCAAGAAGACAGTTTTACAGTACGCGGCTCTTTGGGGGCTTGGCGAGGATTTTGCCGCTTGGGTAGAGAAGGAAAACGTGTTCTGCAACACACTTGTTGACCGCATAAATACGGGATATCCCAAGGGTGAGGAGCTTGAGCTGGGATATGAGGACGATATGGTGAACACCTCCGAGTTCTTCCATCTCTGGGTCATTGAGACTGAGGCGGATATTGAGGCTGAGCTGCCCTTCTCGGCGGCGGGACTCAACGTAATCGTTACCCGCGACGCTCTTGAGCGTTACCGAACCAGAAAGGTGAGAATACTCAACGGCGCTCACACCTCTATGACTCCTTACGCGCTCCTTTCGGGGCTTGAAACGGTTAAGGACTGTATGGAAAACGAGCAAATGCGCGAATTCTTGCGCGGCTGTCTGTTTGAGGAGATAATCCCCTCCTTGGATATGTCGGAAGAAGAGCTTAATCAGTACGCGTCTGATGTGCTGGTGCGCTTCTCCAATCCCTACATAAAGCACTATCTTTCCTCTATATCTCTCAATTCGGTGAGCAAGTACAAGGTAAGAGTGCTTCCCTCCGTGCTGTCCTATAAGAAAAAATTCGGCAAATATCCCACCCGTCTTGTGTTCTCACTGGCTAAGCTCATAGAGTTCTACAAGAATGGCGACCCCAAGGATTCTGCCGAGGTAATAGAATATATGAAGCGGGCTTCCGTAGAGGAGATTCTCTCCAATAAAGAGCTTTGGGGAGATGACCTGTCGGAGCTTCTTGACGAGGTAAAGGCTTATGAGAATACATCCCTCTGATAACGTAGAGGTCAGAGCAGACGGTCAAAAGTACGCTCTGTGCCAAATAAATAAAGGGGAAAGCGTAATAAAATACGGCTTCCCCATAGGATATGCCACAAAGGATATTGCACAAGGGGACAAGGTAAGCCCCGAAAATCTCCACTCGGCGCTGGCGGGAAAGGGAGATTGGACCTATGAGCCTACGGCTACCGCCCCTATGGGAACCGAAAGCGGAAGCTTTATGGGATATCTGCGCGAGAACGGCGAGGTAGGAATACGCAACGAGGTTTGGATAATTCCCACGGTAGGATGTATAAACGACGTGGCGAAGGAGCTGGCGAGAAAGAGCGGAGCAAAGGCACTGACCCATCCCTACGGATGCTCACAGCTGGGCGGTGACCTGCTTACCACTCAGAAAATACTGTGCGGACTTATAAACCATCCCAACGCCGCAGGCGTACTTGTTCTCGGACTTGGATGCGAGAACAACCGTATGGAGGATATGAAGGCAATGCTGGGTGATGTTGACACTCGGCGTGTGCGCTTTCTCTCGGTTCAGGACTGCGAGGACGAGATAGAGGAAGGACTTGCTATCCTTGACGAGCTTAAGGCTATTGCCGCAGCCGACCAAAGGGTAGAGCTTCCCATATCAAAGCTTCGCGTATCGGTTAAGTGTGGCGGAAGCGACGGATATAGCGGAATTACCGCAAATCCCTTGGTGGGACGTGTAATGGAGCGTTTTGCCGCTTACGGGGCTACCGTGCTTATGACCGAGATACCCGAGATGTTCGGAGCGGAGCAGCTATTGCTCTCCCGTAGCAAGGACGCGGACACCTTTGAGCGCGGCGCGAAAATGATAAAGGATTTCAGACAGTACTTTATTGACCACGGAGAGGGTATTGCCGACAATCCCTCCCCCGGAAATATAGCTGGAGGAATTTCAACACTTGAGGAGAAATCTCTCGGCTGCGTACAGAAGGCGGGTAAGGTAATGCTCTGCGGAGCGCTTAACTTTGGAGAGCGTCCTGACGCTGAGGGCGGACTTTATATGGTCAACGGCCCGGGAAACGATATGGTGGCAGTTACAAATCTCGCCGCATCGGGAGCTCATATAGTGCTCTTCACCACGGGCAGAGGAACACCTATATCTGCGGCAGTGCCTACCCTTAAGATTTCCACAAACTCTCCTCTCGCAAGTAAGAAGCCCCATTGGATAGATTTTGACGCAGGGGTACTGCTTGACGGCGCCGATATGGATGCGCTGGCTGACCGACTTTTTGCCCTTTGTATAGAGGTTGCCGAGGGTAAGGAAAGCAAGAGCGAGGCTCGGGGATATTACGACCTTGCTATATTCAAGGACGGAGTAACTCTTTAAGGAGGAAAAATGATGAACGAAAAGGATATCAAAATAATTACGCCAAATGACGGCGCTCATTATTTCTTTGCGTATTACGATATGAGGGCTACGGGAAAGAACGGAAAGCATCTTTGCCACAGAGTGCCCTTTATGGACAGGCTGCCCACGGCAGAGGACGTTTGCGAGGTAGGTTATCTTGATGACGACAGATTCGTTAAGATAGGAGAAACTACGGCGTGGAACTTCCAACAGGGAGCAATGCTTCAGTATCATCCCACAGAGGAGAACACTGTATATTACAACGTCTGCGAGGACGGAAAATTTTATACTCTGACTCATAACTTTGTTACAGGGGAGAAGAAGTATGCTGACAGACCCTCGGCGTGTATCTCGCCCGACGGCAAATGGGGACTTGCGATAAACTTCGGACGTATATACGCCTTTCGCCCCGGCTACGGCTACGCGGGATTTGTTGACGAGTACGCCGACGTGAACGCCCCTGCCGAGGATGGAGTGTTCCTTGTAGATATGGATAATGGAACATCTAAGCAGATAGTTTCCTACGAGGCACTTGCCCGTATTTCGGGCTTTGCTCCCGAGGATAAGATACTCATAAACCACATTACCTTCAATACCGCATCCGACCGCTTTTTGATGCTGGTGCGTAATTTCCCCAGAGAGGGTGTTCAGTGGACGACCTCGCTGATAATAAGCGACAGGGAGGGAAATATATATCCTGTGCTTAAGAATACTTATTTCTCACACTACCATTGGAAAAACGAGCGTGAGCTGGTGGCTCACTGCACGGTGGAGGGAGAAAAGAAGAGTATGTATATCATCGATACAGTGAGTGGCGATTGGACCGAGTACGACCTGCCTTACTTCGTTGGGCGCAGAGCCGAAAATGCGAATTCTGATATCCACTGCTGCTTCTCGCCTGATGGAAATTATATTATAGGCGACGGATACTGCGGCAGAAAAGACGACTGGAATGCCCGATATCTTGTGGCGTACAGCATGCGTACGGGTGAGAGCCGCGTGCTCTTTAGAGTAGACGATAACGGACCCGACAAATGGGGTGACACACGCTGTGACCTCCATGCTCGCTTCGTATGGGGCGGAAGCCATATAAGCTTCGATACCACAATGAACGGACGCAGGGAGATAGCTCTCATAAGCGCCGACGTGCTGGATTTTTAAAAGAATAGCGGGAGGAGAATATCCTCTCGCTTTTTTGTGCTCTTTATATAGCGGAAGGGGAGAGCTTCTCTCTGCGAAGGTATGGAGGGGTATTTCTCAGGGCAATATTTATTGCGCGAAATTTATTTTCAAATCCTCTTGACAAAAGTTATTAACAGAGTTAAAATGTATGGGTTGTGAATTTTGAAGGGAGGTAGGTATATGAACCACGCACATTTGCCCCGACATTTCGGCACGCACCGCCATCATTTTGGCTCTCGCCGAGGCGGACACAGCTTTATGTCAGAGGTTTTAGGCTTTGCCAAAAAGAATATGGTTATGATTGTGGCTATGGTTGCCGCTGCCATAACCTGCGTTATCGTTCCGCCCGACGCGGAATATCTAGGTTATTTTGACCTTAAGACCCTTACCTGCCTTTTCTGCGTTCTTGCCGTGGTCTGCGCCCTGAAAAATATCCGCTTCTTTTATATGCTTGCCCGCAGGATAGTAGAGCTGTTTAAAAGTGCCCGTCTTGCGGTGCTGGCACTTGTTTATATAACCTTTATAGGCTCTATGCTTATCGCCAACGATATGGCTCTTCTTACCTTTTTGCCTTTGGGATATCTTGTCCTTGACGTTACGGGAAAGAAAAAATATATGGCGTTTACCTTCATAATGCAGAATATTGCCGCTAATCTTGGAGGTATGCTCACTCCCTTTGGAAACCCTCAAAACCTTTATCTTTACACCAAATATAATATCCCCACAGGGGAATTTATGGCAATAATGGCGCCGCCCTTTATCATTTCGATAATAATGATAACTCTTTGCTGTATTATCTTCGTAAAGGCAGAGCCTTTAGAGCTTGGTGAGGAAAAAATAAGCCTTGTGCCTTGGCGCACCGCGGTATATCTGCTTCTTTTCGCTCTTTCCATTGCCATAGTTTTTCGCGGAATACCCTATTGGATAGGACTTATAGTTATACCCTTGGCTCTTTTGTTTCTTGACAGAAAGGCTCTTGGTCAGGTGGATTATCCCCTTTTATTGACCTTTGTGTTTTTCTTTATATTTTCGGGGAATATGGCAAGGATAGACGCGGTAAGAGAGCTTTTCTCGTGGCTTTTGGAGCAGAATACTCTTGTGGTAAGCACTCTTTCCTGTCAGCTTATAAGCAACGTGCCCTCTGCCATACTTCTTTCCCAGTTTACCGATAATTACGCCCCCTTGCTGGTAGGAGTAAACATAGGCGGAGCGGGAACGCTTATTGCCTCGCTGGCGAGTCTTATAACATTCCGCGAGTACGCAAAGCACGAGCCATCAAGGATAGGCAGCTATATCCTTAAATTCTCGCTTTTCAACTTTGGTATGCTTGCTCTGCTTCTTGTGGCGATGTTACTGATAATGTAAGCCGAGGAGTGAAATTTAATATTTGCATAGCTAAGAGAAGAAGGGCATCTGATATAGCGCGCTTTCAGAAAGACTCTATATGGATTTATTTCCGTATTGAGTCTTTTTCGGTTGACACACACTGTTTTTTGTGATATAATGTAATTCAGATTTTTATTTTACAATTTACGGATATTTTTCGGAGGAATATATATTGAAAAACGAGATGAAGCTTCGCTCGGGGGCGACTATAAAGCAGATAAACACCGCCGACGCTGACAGAAAAAATTATCTCACGCGCCAGACGCTTTCCCAGATGCATCTTATGCCCTCGGGCGACCCAATTGCCTACGATATTGCTCCCGACGGAGATATAATATATTATTTTGACCCCGCGAGAGTGGTGGAGGCTCCGCCCGAAACATGGTACTTTCCCAACGCCCGCAAGGATACTATGACTCTTCCCAGCGGGGCGGTTATAAACAGAATGAGCGCGAAAAACGCCGCCGCCTGCGGATATTACTCTGCCGAGCGTCTTTCCAAGATGCACTATGAGCCAATAGAGGAGCCTGTGGCATATACCGTCAGGGCAGACAAGTCGGTCCTTTATTTCTACGATAAGAGGACCTGTAACAAGCTTCCTCAGATGTGCGTCAGATGCGGCAAGGATATAAGATACAAAAAGAAGCTCTGTACCGCCTGCTACGCTGAGGAAATGGCTATACGGCGTGTGGAGGGCGACGCTCACAGAGCGGCGCATTACGGAATGGACCGAGGAAGAATACTCTTTTTTGACCTTGAGCTTACGGGCTTTTACGTTCACGACGAGATACTTTCCATAACCGTTATCAACGGCTACGGAGAGCTTGTAATGGATACTCTCGTAAAGCCTATTAAGAAAAAGAAGTGGAAGGACAGCGAAAAGATACACCACATCTCTCCCGAGATGGTAGAGGACGCTCCTACGCTTGCCGAGCTTATTCCCGAAATCAAGCGTATATTTGATGGCGCTGACCATATTATAGCCTACGGCGTATCCACCGATTTCAGCCATATCAAGTACATATACGATACAGAGGCGGAGCGCGAGGAGCTTCACAAAAAGGTTCTTTGCTGTGCCAACGAGTTCGTGCGCTATACTCACGAGGTGCGACCCGACATTCTTCACGCCTCTCTTACAGACGCGATGGCGTGCTTTGATATAGAGTGGGAGGGAGTTGCTCACTCGTCTATTGCCGATACCTACGGCTGCCGCAAGGTCTGGGAAACGCTGTTCCCCAATTATTACGCTAATTAAGGTGAGGATATGAAGCATAGAGAAATATTGCTTTGCAAGTACGGCGAGATAGTCCTTAAGGGCGCGAACCGCAAATATTTTGAGGATGTGCTCTGCCGTGAGATAAGACACAGAGCTGCGGCGTACGGTGATTTTGAAGTTTACCGCGCTCAGAGCACCATATATATCGAGCCAAAGGACGAGCTTGCCGATATAGACGGAATGTTCGCGTCTGCTTGTAAGGTGTTCGGTATAGTTGCCGTGCAGAGAGCCGCTGTATGCAAAAAGAATATGGACGATATAAAGCGTGTTGCGCAGGAGTATATTCCACAGTTTTTGGAGAGCAAGAAGACCTTTAAGGTTGAGGCAAAGCGCTCGGACAAGGCGTTCCCCCTTGACTCTATGGAGCTTGCCAGAGAGGTTGGCGGATATATCCTTGAGAGCTGCCCCAAAATAAAGGTTGATGTCCATAATCCCGACACGGTTGTAAGGGTTGAAATACGCGAATTTGGTGCATACCTTTCGGCGGGAAGCTTTAAGGGAGCGGGCGGTATGCCCGTGGGAACCAGCGGACGGGGACTTCTCCTTTTGTCGGGAGGTATCGACTCACCCGTTGCGGGTTATATGATGGCGAAGCGCGGAGTTAAGATTGAGGCGCTCCACTTTGAGTCCTTCCCCTACACCAGCGAAAGGGCAAGGGAAAAGGTGCTGGAGCTTGCGTCTATCCTTGCGGAATACGCGGGAGAGGTGCGTGTGCATATAGTTTCCCTCACTCATATTCAGGAGGAGCTGGTCAAGAACTGCGAGGAGGACTATTTTACTCTCCTGCTTCGCAGATTTATGATGAAGATAGCCGAGAGAGTCGCGGCGTATAAGGGCTGCTCGGCGCTTATAACGGGGGAGAGTCTGGCGCAGGTGGCGTCACAGACTATGCAAGCTCTCTGCGTTACCGACAGCGCGGTCGATATTCCCGTTTTCCGTCCCTGCATAGGTATGGATAAGGAGGAGATAGTGACTATCTCCCGTAAAATGGGCGCTTTTGAAACCTCAATTCAGCCCTACGAGGATTGCTGTACTGTATTTACTCCAAGACATCCCAAGACCAAGCCTGAGATGGAGAAGGTTCTGGCACAGGCGGCAAAGGTTGATTTCGATGCCCTCGCCGACGAGGCCTTCGAGAGCCTTTATACGGTAAATATCGAGGCGAGGTATTAAGTTAGAGCTTGTTAGGTTTTTTGCTACTTTCTTGAAAGAAAGTAGCGCAAAGAACTTCTTGAGGGGATTATTGTAAGGGTTCGCGCAGACCCAATTATGAAAGTTTTGGTCGAGCTTTTTCAAAAGCTCGTGGGTTCTTAGGGCAACGCCCTAAGTCGCCCGTCGCAACGGGCGAAATCTTTCCATCGGCGTTTCTTTTTTGTTTCTTTTTTCTTTGTGATTTATGATATGGCGCGCCCGGTGGGCGATGAAGCCGTGTCATAAATAGGAAAAAGTAAGGAGTATTGGGTACGGCAGTACCAAAGACGACTATACTTTTGACCGATCTTCAGTGCCAAAGAAAAAAGATAAGGAAAACCCCCGGCGAGGGTTTTCCTCTTGCCTCGTTTGCGAGGCAATTCACCTTTCCTGCGCTCGTTGAACGCATGGAAATTTCGACCTCTGCGGAGGTCGACAAGGGCTACTTGCCCTTGACCTCGCCACCTTTTGAAAAAGGTGGACGAAAACTTTAATACTTGGGTGTGGCGATATCCTTAAAACAAACCGAAAACGAGAAATTTATGAATATAACGATAGCAAAAAACGCGGGCTTTTGTTTTGGCGTTAAACGCGCTACCGATAGCCTTGAAGAGAAAATTGAAAACCGAAGGTACGGCGAGAGGATATATACCCTCGGTACGCTTATCCACAACGAAACCTACAATGAGATGTTAGTCACTAAGGGTGTGAGGGTTACGAATATGGACGAGATAGACGAGCTTGCTCAAAGCGCGTCGGAGGACTCGCCCGTGACCGTTTTTATCCGCGCCCACGGAATCCCCCGCGAGGACGAGGAAAAGCTCAGGACACAGGCGGAGCGAAATCCTCATTTTTCCTATATAGACTGCACCTGCCCCTACGTCAAAAAGATACACAATATAGCAAAAAAGCACTCAAAGGAGGAGAACATATTTCTTCTTCTGGGCAAGGAGGACCACCCAGAGGTGGTTGGAATTTTGAGCTATTTTGACTATGAAAAGCTGACTTTTTCTACCGCCGACGAGCTTTTGGAAAAGGGCAAAAACGGGCTTTTCGTCAAATTAAACAATAAACGTCCCGTTTTAGCCGCCCAAACCACTCAAAAACTGGCGGAATGGAGAAAAACACAAGAACTTTTAAGAAAAGTATGTACAAATCCCTTAATTTTTGATACAATATGTAATGTTACGGAAGAGCGGCAGAAGGAAGCCGCAGCTTTGGCAGGTGAGTGTGACGCTATGATAGTCATAGGCGGTAAGGAAAGCTCTAACACCGCAAAGCTCTATGCCGTATGTAAAGAAAATTGCCCGCAGACCGTCCGTATTGAAAGAGCGGACGAGCTGACGGTTAACAATTTAATAAAACGTCCCTACGCGAAAGTAGGAATTGCCGCGGGAGCCTCAACCCCGTCAGGCGTAATTCAGGAGGTACACAACAAAATGAGCGAAATGAATGAAAATTTCGAAGCAATGCTCGCAGAATCTTTCAAAACTTTAAAAACAGGAGATATCGTTACCGGTACTGTAACTTACGTTACCGACGCTGAGCTTCAGCTTGATCTTGGCGCACAGGTTACCGGCATTATCAAGGCTGAGCAGATTACAGACGATGCTTCTGTAAAGCTGACAGACCTTTATAAAAAGGGCGACACCATCGAGGCACGCGTTGGCAGAGTAAGCGATATCGAGGGTATCGCGGAGCTTTCCAAGAAGTACGTTGACTCTGCAAAGGATTGGCAGAGAATCGTTGACGCGTCCGAAAACGGCGAAATCCTTACGGGTAAGGTCGTTGGGATAGTTAAGGGCGGAGTAAGCGTTCTCGTTGGCGCTACCAAGATATTCGTTCCCGCATCCCACACGGGTATTGCAAAGGATGGCGACCTTAACGTCCTTAAGGGAACCGAGGTTGAGCTTAAGGTTATCGAAATCAAGGAAAAGAGAGCTATCGGCTCTATCCGCGTAGTTATGAGAGAGCGCCGCCGCGCCGCTGAGGAGGCTTTCTGGTCTTCTATTGAGGAAGGCAAGGTATATACGGGCGTGGTTAAGAGTATGACCGCTTACGGCGCATTCGTTGACCTTGGCGGAGTAGACGGAATGGTACATAAGACAGAGCTTTCATGGAAGCCTATCGCAACTCCCGCGGCAGTAGTTTCTGTTGGCGACGAGATAACCGTTTTCGTTAAGAGCTTCGACGCGGAGAAGAAGAGAATTTCTCTGGGCTACAAGACAGACGATACCAATCCTTGGTATCTCTTCACAGGCAAGTACGCGGTAGGCGACGTTGCGTCTGTTAAGATAGTAAGCCTTATGCCCTTCGGCGCGTTTGCTGAGATATGCGACGGCGTTGACGGACTTATCCACATCTCCCAGATAGCGCAGGAGAAGATAGGCAAGCCCGCGGACGTTCTCGAGGTAGGTCAGGTAGTTGACGCGAAGATCATTGCTATCGACGAGGAGAAGCAGAAGGTAAGCCTTTCTATCAGAGCGCTTCTTGACGAGGCTCAGGCAGAGGCAGAGGCTATGCCCGAGGAGTACGCAGAGGAGGCTGCTGAGGAAGCAGCTGAGGCTGAATAATAAACTGTCTAAAGGCAGATTCTTGTGAGAAAATACCCCCGACAAAATAATGTCGGGGGTTGCTTTTTATTAAAAACCAAAGGAATAGTGTCTAACAAAAGAATTATGACAGATAAATAGGTATTAAGCCATACTTCTATTTTTCTGTATATAATTCATCATAGCACCAACGGATAGGATTTTGGCAGATGTAATCCATTCTTGTTTTGTAATCTTGTTCGTTTCGTATTATGTGTTCGATGAATGATTTTTGCCAAATAGGCTTGCCAACCTTTTTTGTGACAGACCCTTTGAACTGCTTCACCATCCGTTCCACCGTAGGGGCGACCTGCGGTCGCCCGTATTCGTCAGCAGAAATAAAGACCATTATGTGTATATGATTCGGCATAATAACATAGGAATTCAATGACACCGAGTCATAGGTTTGATCCCATATTTCTAATTCTTTAAATACGATTTCCCCTATATCGGATAACGGCAGATTTTGCGGGCGAACACAGTTCGCCCCTACGCAATACCACGAGAGTGATTCTGAGTCAGGTATGCTGTGCCAAAAGATATTTTCTCTTTTCCTTGTACAAATCGTTACGAAATATGCGCCGGGGGAGCTATAATCATAATTCTTTAATCTAATATTTTTTCTTTTCTGTAATTGCTTTTCTTGTTCCATTATCATCACCCAATTCATTATAACACCAAATCGTCAGAGGAACAAGACCTCTGATGATTTTTGTAAACATCAAGCCTCAATAAAGCAAATCAAAGCCTTTTATTTTACTGTCGCTTCCAAAGGCTCGGCAGGGAACGCCCGCCGCCCTCGCAGCCATAAGTCCGTGCAGGCGCATAGAATACACTCCCTTTAAGTATGACGCCAAACCCACAAGGTCGGCATAGCATATCCCCTTTATAAGAATGCCGCCGTACTGACGGCAACACCGATAGGGGCTGCAGACGTGGACAGATGCGCGAATATCCTGGTATTATTATAAAAAGACCTATGCGTGCTTATTTTTACACAAATAGGTCTTTATTTATTTTTTGTTCTCCCAAGCAAATAATCAAGCGAAACATTAAAATAATCTGCAAATTTTATAAGCGTTTCATAATCAGCTTCGCGCTCTAAATTTTCATATCGGGAAATAGTATTTTGGCTCATATTTAGGTCGATGGCAAGCTTTAACTGAGATATATTTCTTTCTTTTCGCAATTTTTTGAGCCGAAATTCCATTTTTCTCTCCTTTTTGAACTTTTTTTAAAAAACCTCTTGACAAAATTATACCATTTTGGTATAATCAAAATATCCCAATATGGTATAAAAAGGAGACAAACAAGATGGAAGAAAATGTATTTATTGATAAGCAAAAGGTTGATATGTTTATTATGAGCAATCAAAAGTACTTTCCCGCCGAAAAAATAATGTTTTTAAAAGAGAAGCTTTCCACAACAACCGAATCCAAATTCTCTATGATTTCCTGCGTAGATTTAAAGGATCCTACCACAATGCTTCTGGTTTCTCTGTTTCTTGGAGCTTGGGGCGTGGATAGATTTATGATGAAGGACACTGGTATGGGTGTGTTGAAGCTCTTGACCTGTGGATGTTGCGGAATTTTGACTATTATTGATTGGTTTTCGATTTCCGGCAAGGCAAAGGAAAAGAATTTCAACAATATAATGATGATGCTTTGATAAAATTAAAAAAAACGATAAACAGGCATATTCTTTATTTAGTTATAATATGCCTGTTTATTTTCATTATGACAATATTTAAAGTGGGATGTCCAATTTTGTACTTAACAGGATTCAAGTGCCCTACGTGCGGTGTAACAAGAGCAATTATTTCTCTTTTAAGGTGCGATATAGGAGGATATTTTGATTATCACCCACTTGCAATTCCGCTGGTAGTGTCTGTGCTTCTTGTGATACACATAAAACATCTTAAACGTAAGCAAATAGCCTATTCGTTTGCTGTCATCACCTTGACACTTAATACGTTTTTATATATTATGAGATTTTTCTTGTAACAAAAGCTATCTTAATTAGTTCAAAACAGAACGCAGAAAACTTTACTTTGGGGACAGCAAAGCTTTTTTGTTATCTAACAGGAGAAGAAAACACAGTATCCTCAATACATCAAATCAAAGCCTTTTATCTTACTGTCGCTTCCAAAGGCTCGGCAGGGAACACCCGCCGCCCTTCCTGCCATAAGTCCGTGCAGGCGCATAGAATAGACACCCTTCGAGTATGATGCCAGACCTACAAGGTCAGCGTAGCAGATACCCTCTATAAGAATGCCGCCGTGCTCACGGCAGAGCCGCCGAGCTATGCCCCTGTCGGCGGTTTTGTGCATAGGGGTAAAGCAAAGAGTCAGCCCCACCCTTTTCGCCCTGCTAAGGGCTTTTTTCAGCTCTGACAAGCCGTTACCCTCGCGGGGAGCCACTATGATAAAATCAGGCAGCCTATCGCCTTTCCCAAAAGCACGGGTGAGAAGATATTCGCACCGCTCCTTGCTTGTAGGTGTACAGCTCATCGCAAGGTCCTTTTCGGCGTATATGCGGGGATTGGAGCTTAAAGCGGCGGCAGTTTTTAGTGAGATGGAATCTCGCAGACCAATATATTGGCAGCTATCAAGTGCCTGTCCTGCCAGCCTTTTTGACAGAGGAGAGGACAGGTCGCCCAACCCGTTTGCCCATAAGTGACAGCGAGCGCCGCAAAGGCGCGCCAAGCGCAATAGGGTAACGTAATAGATAAGAGAACGAAGGCTGGTGGAGTCCTGAAGCAGAGTTCCGCCGCCGAATATAAAATGTTTGCAGTGCCGAAGCTCTCGCCATATTGCCACGGGGGAGGAGCGTTTTACGCATCTTATGCCAAAAAAGGAGCTATCCTTTGCTCCGTTTTTGGTTAACGCGCCTATGGCAAGAGAGGGAAATTGCTTTTCAGAGCGCTCTATTGCCGAGCGCAGAAGCACGTCGTCGCCCATATTACCAAAGCCGTAATATCCGCACAGAAGCACAGAGCTTTTTTTAGCGGGGAGAGAGGACATAGCTTTGCCATAAACAGAGAGAGTATCCGCTGCCATTCTCTCGCTGCTCAGCCTTGACGACAGCAGAGCCGTCATTTGGGGAGAGCGTCTGTTTTTGTCCGAGGCGACTTTGAGGATGTCGCCAAGAAGTGTTGAAGCCTTCAGCTCCTCACAGCCTCTGGCGCAAAAATTTGTGGAGAGAGCCATGCTTAGATTTTCGGGTGTCAATATCCCGAAATATCCCTCGTTGCCGCAAAGAATTACGGGAAGAGAGGAGAGAGCCGCTTCCATAGCCGCCCGCGATACGCCTACGAAAAGATGGCATTTGCCAAGAAACGCAGGAACGTCCGATACCGCTCCAAGAATTTTTACGCACTCAAATCCCACAGAGCGGTTGACTCTGTGCGCCAGCTCGCTGACCGCTCTCAGAGCCGAGCCGCCACCGCCTATGAGTATCTCTACCGAGCCTAAACGTGAGAGCAAGGAGGGAGATAGGCGGCAGAGAGTCATAGCCGCCTTTGAGCAGTCGGTGTCAAGTCTGCTGAGAAAGCCTATGCGAAAAACGGCAGAATCGGGTACAGGTGAGGGCGAAAATCGGGCGGTGTCAATGCCGTTGTATATTACCGAGGTGTTTTCAGGTGGGATGCCGTGACAGTCGGCAAGATATTGCTTAAGGTCCTCGCTTACCGCGATAGACATATTGCCCCAACGGGACAGCCGCTTTCGGCAGAAGGAGAGGGAAAAGCGCGCGTGGACGGTGCATACCAGAGGTATAGAATTCTTTTTCGCAAGAGATGACACAAGGAGAGAAGGCAGGCGGGCGTGAGAATGTATCAGGTCAAATTTTTCACTTTTTATAAGCTTCAAAAGACCCATATAAGAGATGGCAAGCTCACGGGGTGATTTGCCCGACAGGGGGAGAGTAATATGCCGTGCTCCTGCTTGGAAAAGCCTTTTGGCGAGAGCGCCTCCCGAGGACGCGACAGTGACGCTGTGACCGCGGCGAATGAGTGAGGAGGCGAGAGTGAGAATGTGAGTTTCCGCGCCTCCCAGCTCCATCTTATCGGTGAGCATGAGTATTTTCATTTTTTATCCTTTTATGAGGGTTCTATCCATAAAATATCAAGAGTTACTTCGTCGTTCTCCACTCTTAAGAGTCTGCTATCAGCAGCGGAGAAATACCAGCGTGAGCACCCCGAGGTATAGCAAAGAGCTTTAGTGCCCTTAATCTCGGTTGAGCAGAGATAATCAAGAGAGCCTACCGATAGAAGAGAATCGGCTATGCTAAGATAATGACGGGGAGGCTCTCCTATGACCTTGCCGTTTATATAAAGGCAGGTTTCAGAGGAGCTTCGCTCTATCCACATTCCCGAAAGCTCCTCGGGATAGGTCATACGCATAAAAAATCCGCGAGAGGAGTCCGATGGAGCATCCGCGCTTACCGAGGCTCTGAATTCCTCGCCGCCGTAATTCCAGCTAATCTCACAGCGAAATGAGGAATAGAGAAGAGAGTGAGGAGGGGAGGAACGGCAAGAGCAGAGAGACAGACACAAAAATATCAAAATTATTTTTACCCAAAGACCTTTTTTCATACTTTTCCACCTTAAAGACTTTTATAGAATATTTTATTTAAGGGAAGCTATTTATATGACGAAGGAAGGGGGATAGGCAAAATAGGATAAAATGCTTGACAAGATAAAAAAATTGTGATATAATATCGTGGCGTTTGGAGCACGAGCACTCAAAATAATTTAATAACGAGGTGTGGCTCAGCTTGGGGACGTTTGCGACCTTAAAAAACAATTAAATAACGAGGTGTGGCTCAGCTTGGTAGAGCGCTACGTTCGGGACGTAGAAGTCGCAAGTTCGAATCTTGTCACCTCGACCAAAAAAAGATAAGGGAGCTTTGATCCCTTATCTTTTTTTGATTGTGGGCAATCAAGTTTAACTTGGTTGTGCTCCGCACAACTGCAAATTCGCATACCCCGCCCGAAGATCTGCAAGCTCGCTTGCAAGGCGCAGGGCGAGGGTATCTTCGCCGAAGGCGAATACCTTGTCACCTCGACCAAAAAAGGAACAGAGGCTTTAGGGTTGTACCCTAAAGGACAGTTTTGCAATAATACGGCACATCTCGAAAGAGGTATGCCGTATTATTGCATTTGTGGACATAAATGCAGTGCTTCGTATGTATTAACTAAAGACTATAACAAAATTACGGTTATTTTGCTATGCGAAAAGTCTGCACAAACCAAAGGCTCCCTTGTGTAAAGGGAGCTGTCGCAAAGCGACTGAGGGATTGTTTTGAGCAAAAATCTAACCTTTTACAATCCCTCCGTCACGCTATCGCGTGCCACCTCCCTTTACACAAGGGAGGCTTTTTCTACCTCCCGGAAGGTAAGCAAAGAGCTTTTGAAATGTAAATGTCAAAAGTACCTTTGTGTTGCTTTTGGCAAAATCTTGTTGTCTTTAATTAAGTCAGTGCTTGTCAAGAAAAATGATAAGATATAATTACCGTTTTTTCTCGGAAGGTTTTTTATAAATTTCGCAAAAAGTATTTACTTATTTTGAAAATTGTGGTATAATAATATTGCCACATAAACCGAATAACAAGACTGGGTATTTCTTTGTTCTATGGGGGTTTTATGCCCTTTTTTGTCTTTACTTATTGAATTTGGTAAAAATGCAAATTCCACTTAGTAAAGACAAGAGAGCATATCTTGTTTTGTTAAGGTTTGTGTGGCAACAATCGGGGTTTGCGTTTTTCGGAGCGTTAACTACGGTTGACGCTCTTTTTTATTTATATTTATCTTTTGGAGGAAAAGAAAATGAAAAAACTGTTACCGCTCATTGTTACCGCATTGATGCTGCTCTTGTTGGTTGCTTGTGATAGCACTCCAAGTAATACCGATAACGGAGAAAATGATGTCACACCGCCGAATTATGCAGATAGTAGCGATACCACATTACCCGACAACCAGCCCACAAAGTATTTGCTAAAAACGTATAGTTCAACG
>JAZNXE010000040.1:0-22386 GCA_045593725.1 Eubacteriales bacterium | reverse complement strand
AGGGAAATATCAAAGCCGGTGTAGATGCGCATTGATGCTGTCGATAAAAAAGCATTTTCCGGCTCTCTTTTTTGTTGACAAAGAGAAAAGAAAATGATGCTGTCAATAAATATCCCCCCGTGAAACGGGTGGTATTTCGGTTTAGGGCATAGCCCTAATACTACTGGCTGCGCACAAGTGCGCTTTTTATTGGCCTGCCAGCCATGCAATTGTTACATGCCACCCGAAGTCGGATCGTAGCCATGTCGTTCTGTGAGCCAAGGAGTTGATAATATGCCTTGTCTTCCTAAGACCGCTTGGCCTCCGACTTTACGTTGATACCGTGGGGAAGAACACGAAAGCAATAAAGGAATACATAGCGCAACAACTAAAGCACGATAGAGAAAGTGACCAGTTAGCAATGTTCGACCCACGGGACCCATTTATGGGTAGTAAGTAACAATTGCATGGCTGGCAGGCCAATCTGAAGCGCACTTGTGCGCAGCCAGTAGTATTAGGGCTATGCCCGAAACTGAAATACCCCCCGTTTTACGGGGGGATATTTATTTAGCCTTCTCCTGCGGGAGAAGGGGGACCACGGTAGTGGTGGATGAGGAGTTAGTTTGTGTTAAAGACACCTCATCCGTCAGCCTTCGGCTGCCACCTTCCCCCACTGGGGAAGGCTTTATAATAGTTATACTCAGCCCTCTAAAAACCATTTTTCTTTCCCGAAAGGCGGGCGAGGAGCTTTCGTATCAGCTCTATGGGTATAACGCAGAGCGAAAGCAGAAGCGTTATTTTTAACTCGTCGGCACTAAGGGGCGCGGTTCGCAGTACAGCGCCTCCAAGATAGATGAAGCTTATCTGCACCGCGCATATAAGTATCATTATAGATATAAAGGCTTTATTCTTTGATATCCCCGAAAAGAGCTTTAGTCGGTCTGTTCTGCAATTAAAGCAGTGAAGCACAGAGGTGAATATAAACAGAGCGAAAAACGCTGTCAAAAGGTATATATTGTCCGGTGAATATCTGAATAGCGACTTGGTATAGGGCGAAAGAAGGAAAAATACGTACAGCCCCACGGTAAATATCCCCGATATTGCTATCTGGTTTATCATATACGCGTTAAGTATGGGCTCGTCACGCCGTTTAGGTCTTTCCTTCATATAGGATTGTCTTGGGGCTTCTCCCGCAAAGGCAAGACCGCCCAGAGTATCCATTATCATATTTATCCATAGCATTTGTACTACGGTTACGGGGGATTCAAAGCCGATAAACGGACCTATCATAGATATTCCCACGGCGCACATATTCATAGTAAGTTGAAGGGTTATAAACTTTCTTATGCTCTTGAAAATAGTTCTGCCGTAAAGGACGGCATTGGCAATAGATGATAGATTGTTATCAACTATAATAATATCTCCCGCTTCCTTGGCTACGTCTGTTCCGCTTCCCATAGAGAAGCCTATGTCGGCTCTTTTGAGAGCGGGGGCGTCGTTTATGCCGTCACCGGTCATTCCCGCTACAAGCCCCATTTCCTGCGCTATACGCACAAGTCTGCTCTTATCCGAGGGCAGGGCGCGAGCCAGGACCGCAAGGCGGGGAAGCGCCTTTTTCAGCTCGTCGTCGCTGAGCCTTGAAAGCTCGTCGCTTGTAAGAACAAGGTCGCGTCCCGCGCATACTATTCCGCATTGACGGGCTATGCTCTCGGCGGTATCTCGGTTATCTCCCGTTATCATTACCACCTGAATACCCGCTGAGAACAGACGGGCTGTGGCTTCTCTTGCTTCCTCACGGGGCTTGTCATACAGAAGAACAGCGCATATAAACGTGAGTGTGCCAAGCTGATTTTTCGCAGGCATAGCTTTTCCCTCGGCAAACCACAGTACTCTCCCCCCCGCTCGGGTAAGCTCTCTCATTTCCTTTAAAAGACCTGAGGATACCGAAGAAAAGGGAACAACCCTTCCGTCCTCGGTATATGCGTATTTGCAATTTGGCAACAGCTTTTCTGGAGCGCCCTTGATAAGAAAAATATTTTCTTCTGCCTTCAGGGAAACCGCCGAAAATTTTATGGAGCTGTCGAAGCGTATCTTATCCGTAATCTTGAATTTTTGGTACAAGCTCTCGGCAGAGCTTGGTAGGGATGCGCTGAGGGCTTTTTCGGTGGCGTTCCCTCCAAGTATTTTGCCCGAGGAAAGTGTGGATGAGGAATTAAAAAGGGAATTGAGCGTATAAAGACGGTATATCTCGGGAGCTTTTTTGTTTAATTGTGCCGTGTCCGTATATTTAGCTCCCCCCGAGGTTAGTATGCTTCCAACGCTCATTTTTCCCTCGGTAAGCGTTCCTGTTTTGTCCGTAAAAAGGATATTCATACTTCCCGCGGCTTCAATTCCTACGGGCTTACGGACAAGAACGTTATCCTTTATCATTCGTCTTATATTTGCCGAGAGCACTACCGCTATCATCATAGGTAGTCCCTCGGGGACAGCCATAACTATTACCGTGAGAGCAAGCATAAAGGCGTGGAGAAGATGCTCGAAAAGATAACGCATATCCTTTACCTTACTTATTATGAGGTCAAGCTCAAAGCCGCTGTCTATTACGAGGGTGTTAAAAAGATAGGCAAGAGCTATAAGAATTGCGGCTACGTAGCTTAAACGGCTTATTTGTGTGGCAAGCTTGGAAAGGCGGAGCTTCAGGGGGCTTTCTCTTGTATCCTGCTTAATCTCATCAGATATCTTTCCAAGAAAGCTGTCCTCGCCCACAGAGAATACCTCCACCTCGCCCTCTCCCGAAAGAACTGTACAGCCTCTGAACACAGCGCTCTTAGATGCGGGGGTTTTTGTCCTATCGGCACTGCAAAATTTTTCTATCTCACGGCTCTCTCCTGTTATCATAGATTGGTCAACCTTAAAGCTTCCCGATATAACGAAGGAGTCGGCGGGTATCTGCTCCCCTGCGGAAAGTATAAGGGTATCTCCCACAACAAGCTCCTCTAAGGGAAGCTCGGTAAGAGTACCGTTTCGCCATACCCTGAAAAGAGCGTGTGAGCATTGCTCGTTCAGCTTCTTGAAGGCAGCCTCGCTGCTTCTTTCCGATAGGGTGGATATAAAGGTGGCAAGGAATACCGATATTCCTATACCTACCGTTTCTATTATATCTCCTCCTCGAAAGACGAAGAAAAGATTTATAGCCAATGCGGCTAAAAGTATGCGTATTATCGGGTCACCGAGATTTTCAAAAAAGCAACGAAGAAAGCTTTTGCTTTTTCCTTCGGCAAGCACGTTAGCCCCGTATTGCTTCCGCGATAATTCTGCCTCGGCATCCGTAAGTCCTCGTTTTTTATTAACGCTTTTCATATTTTCTCCTTTATTATGCTTGGCGGAAAGACCGCTATGCTTAATATATATGAATATTCAGAGAAAATAATGAACAAAAGAGCCTCGGCAATGCCGAAGCTCTTTTACTTGTATTAATCTTTATTTTCGGTATCTTCCGTGTCGGTCTGTTCTTCCGTATCCTCGGTTGTATTTTCCTCGGTATCCTCGGGAATTGCATCCTCCACGGGAGGAATATCAAAGCTTGGAGTGAAGGGATCCCTCTGGGCAGCCTTCTGCTCTTCCTCCATTCGCTTACGCTCGGCTACCTTTTCCTCAAGACGCTTTTTGTCGTTTTCCTCGCGGCTGCGGCGCTTTTTGGATTCGGTCATTTCCTCAAGCTCCTCGAAGGTGGGATTTCCTTCCATTGCGGCAGTGAACTGCTCTCCGTCCATTATCTCGTTCTTTATGAGGAACTCGGCAATGAAGTGAAGCTTATCCATATTGTCTGTGAGTATCTTCTTGGCTTTCTCGTATGCCTCTGTAATGATATCGTGTATCTCCGCATCTATCTTTGCGGCGGTATCGTCGGAGTAATCCTGTGAGCTTGAGAAGTCCTTGCCGAGGAATACCTCGCTGTGTCCGCTTCCAAATGCCCGCAGACCCAATACGTCGCTCATACCAAGCTGAGTTACCATCTTCTTGGCAATGGATGTCGCTCTCTCAATGTCATTTGAAGCACCGCCCGAAACGTCACCGAAGATAAGCTCCTCGGCAGCTCTTCCGCCCAAAAGCATAGATATCTTTTCCTTAAGCTCGTTCTTATATACGCTGTATTTATCCTCTGTGGGGGGATTGAGCGTATATCCGAGAGCGTTTCCGCTGGGGATGATGGATATCTGCTGTACGGGGTCCATGGTGGGGAGAACGTGGGCAATAATTGCGTGTCCTGCCTCGTGGTAAGCGGTGTTCTTCTTCTCGCGCTCCTTCATAGCGCGGGTCTTTTTCTTAGGACCTGCTATGACGCGGATGAATGCGTCCTCGATATCATCCATTCCAATAAGGCTCTTTCCGCGCCTTGCGGCAAGAAGGGAAGCCTCGTTAAGAAGGTTTGCCAGGTCAGCGCCTGTAAAGCCCGCCGTGGTCTTAGCAACCGTAGCGAAATCAACGCTTTCCTCGAAGGGCTTGTTACGGGCGTGTACCTTGAGTATAGCCTCTCTGCCCTTGATATCCGGGTAATTTACCGTTATCTGACGGTCAAAACGACCCGGGCGGAGAAGCGCGGGGTCAAGGATGTCGGGACGGTTGGTAGCGGCAATAACGATTATTCCCTCGTGTGAGCCAAATCCGTCCATCTCCACCAGAAGCTGATTGAGAGTCTGCTCACGCTCGTCGTGTCCGCCCCCAAGACCCGCGCCTCTGTGGCGTCCTACCGCGTCTATCTCGTCTATGAATATTATGGATGCGGGTGCTTTTCTTGCGGTCTCAAAAAGGTCACGCACACGTGAAGCTCCTACACCAACGTACATTTCAACGAAATCCGAGCCCGAGATAGACAGGAAGGGAACGCCTGCTTCACCTGCTACTGCCTTTGCCAACAGTGTTTTACCTGTACCGGGAGGGCCTACGAGAAGTACACCGTGGGGAATTTTTGCCCCAAGCTTGGAGAATTTAACGGGGTCCTTAAGAAATTCAACCACCTCTTCAAGCTCTTCCTTCTCCTCATCAGCTCCCGCAACGTCCTTGAAAAGAACGCGGTTCTTATCGTTCTGGGGAGTTTTAACTCTTGCCTTTCCGAAGGAATTCATTTTTCCCGCGCCGCCCGTAGCGGTTTTCATCATAAAGATGTAAAGGACTACTACAACTATGATTATGATGATATAAGGAAGGAAGCCTACCCACCAAGGAATGATTGCCTCGGGTTCAAAATCGTATTTTATAATATTTTCATTAGCTTCGTAATATTTAGCGCAGTCCTCGCGGAAATCCTCAAGGCTGTGAAGCTCAAATATCACAGTCTTAGTTACCTTGTTGCCCTTGGCGTCCACTGTGGGATTCCCGTCAGAGTCAAGCACGAGCACCTTCATTTCGATAACGTTATCGTTATCTACTACGAACTCAGACACCTGGTCGTTCTGAAAATATGCTACTATATCGCTGTAATTAAGGTCATCTGCGGTTTGCCCATTAAACATAAATGAGAGCAGGAGAATCACCCCAACGAACAGAGCGATATAGAAAATAATTATCTTAAGATTGCTGTTTTTCTTCATTTGTTTCCTCCGGGTAGAATTTTACAGTGTTATCCGTCGTAAGCTTCGGGCTTGAGTATTCCCACATAGGGAAGATTTCTGTATTTTTCGTCAAAGTCAAGACCAAAGCCTACCACAAACGCATCGGGAATGACCTTTCCGCAATAGTCTGGGTCAAAATCAACGGCACGTCTGTCGGGCTTATCAAGCAGAGTGCAGGTGCGTACGCTTCCCGCTCCCCGTTCCTTTAAGTATCTTACAAGATGAGAAAGAGTATTGCCGCTATCTACAATGTCCTCAACTATAATGAAATCCACATCACCCATATCCTCGCGTTTTATATCCAGATGTATATTTATGTAGCCTGATGATACGGATTTTGAACCGTAAGAGGAGACCTTCATAAATTCTATTTCAAGAGGGAGCGAAATTCTTTTCATAAGCTCTGTGGTAAACATAAGAGAGCCTTTAAGAATACAGACGAGGACAAGCTTCCTTTTTGAATCCTTGTAATCCTCGGTTATCTGCTTTGCGAGACTGTCGCATATATCTTGAAGCTCATTTTCACTGACAAGTACTTCCTGAATGTCTGCTGTCATACTTTTTAGCCTTTCCTTTTTTGATAAGAGTAATTCGGTTTAGCCGAAATAAAACCGTATGTCTGTTTTGGAAGAAGCAGAAGCTTTTTCCGCGGTATATTTTGCTTTGTCACGTATTCCGATAAAGGGAATGGCAAGAATTCCATCCTCATCGCATATCATAGGTATTCTGGCTCTCATACTAAGAGGTATTTTTTTGTCGCACATTAGCTTCTTGACGCTCTTGCTCATTCCGCCCATACGTATTCTGTCGCCGCTCCGTCTGCTTCGTGCCACAAGGCTACCGTTTATTTTATCAGACGCAATAGACAGCAGTATTGAATTTTTGTAAATAATTTTCGAACTGTGTGAATTTCCTATGAAAATTTTGGAATTTATTTGTGAAATTACGTTTTCACCTTCGCAGAGAATTATTTCGTATTCCTCGGGAATATCTTTCACGTCACTTTTTTTTCTGAAACAAAGCTTGCCGTTCTCAATGATTCCCTCTATATTTTTTGGCAGGGAAACACAAGAATGGGGAACAGCGTTTTTCGCAAGCTCACGGAGCGCCGCTATATGCACCTGCTCAAGCGCTGCGCCTCCCGAAAATTCATCGTAAAGCCTAATTAAGGCTCTGTTTACTACCGACGGGGAAGAGGAGCATATCTTTTCCACCTCAATAGCGTAATTGTCTGTCAGCTCTTCCATAAAGCATCCTGTCATATTCTCAAGACAAAGTGAATCGGTACGGAGATTTTCGCTCATTCTTGCCGCGTTCTTTATCGCCCTTGAGTTTATCTGCTTCATTACGGGAAGTATTTCGGCTCTTATTTTGTTTCTGGTGTAATCGGTAGAGAGATTAGTGCTGTCTGTCACAAAGTCCAGTCCGTTGTTGCGGCAATAAGTAAGTATTTCGCTCTTTTCCATATTCAGTAAGGGGCGAATGACACTTCCGTTTTCGCAAGGACGGCAGTCGGGAATACCGCACAGACCACTAAGTCCTGTTCCTCGGGCAATATTGAAAAGTATAGTTTCAAGGTTATCGTCCGCGTTGTGCGCCGTAGCCAGTAGCCGTATATTATTTTGGCTCATAATGCGGTCGAAATATTCATATCTTACCCGTCTTGCCGCTGTTTCTATGCTTTCTCCCGTAGCTTTGGCTATTTCGGGTACGCTTACACGCAAGGAAAAGAATTTAACTCCAAGCTTTTCGGCAAAGCTTCTGCAAAATTTCTCGTCACGGTCGGCTTCCTCGCCGCGAATACCGTGATTGATGTGCGCCGCGTACAGTGTAGCGCCTGTGCCTTGGGTATATCTATGCAGAAGGTGCAAAAGCGCGGTGGAGTCAGCCCCACCCGAATATCCCACGAGTATAGCGCTATCCTCAGGAAGTCCTGAAAGCAGGTGAGGGGGCTTGAAGTCGGTCGGAAAGGAAGGATAAAATCCATTTTGTTTTTTCGGCATAATTTACCTTTCTTGCAAATTGTCGCCCGCCAGAGAGCGGAACTTTGTAAATCTTCCTATCCATCCTACCTTTACGTTTCCTACCGAGCCGTGACGGTTCTTTGCTATAATGACCTCGGCAACGCTTCCTTCCTCGGGATTTGCGTCGGCATCATAGTATTCGTTACGGTAGAGGAATATTACTGTATCCGCATCCTGCTCGATGGCTCCCGAGTCACGAAGGTCAGAGAGCATAGGACGCTTATCGGTACGGGATTCAGGTCCACGGGAGAGCTGGGCGCAGCAGATAATAGGTACGTTTAGCTCTTTAGCCATTATTTTAAGGTTTCTCGATATATCTCCTACTTCCTGAACTCGGTTGTCTGAACGGCGGTCGCTCTGCATAAGCTGGAGGTAGTCTATTACCACCAATCCAAGGTCCTTTACTCGGCGGAGCTTACCCTTGATTCCCGCAACAGATATACCTGAGGTATCATCTATAAGTATATTACAGCCAGCAAGCTTGGTAGCGGTAGCTGCTATGTCCTCCCACTGCTTGGTGTCAAGCTTTCCTGTTCGGAGCGCGTAGCTGTCTATCATAGCCTCGCTTGATATTATACGGGTAACAAGCTGCTCGGCAGACATTTCCAGAGAGAAGATACATACGTTCTTTCCCGTTTGCTGCGCTACGTTTGTAGCTATATTAAGAGCAAAGGAGGTTTTTCCCATACCGGGACGGGCGCCTATAAGAACTAAGTCGGAGTTACCCATTCCCGCAAGAACGTTATCGATTCCCGAAAATCCCGTTTTCGTTCCTCTTGCGCCGTCACCCTCCTGAGAGAGTGTATTCAACTCCTCATATACCGTACCTATAACGTCGCGGATGTGTCGGAAGCTTTTTGAATCTCTACCCTCGGCAATATCAAATATACGTCCCTCGGCATATTCTACCAGCTGCTCGGGGCTACCCTCCTCGCTGTACGCCTTATCCGATATATCGGAGCAGGTTTCTATAAGATTGCGAAGCAGACTCTTCTGCTTGACTATTGTGGCGTAGTCCTTAATATTCAGGGCATTAGGTACTGCCTGATAAAGTGACCTGATATAATCCTCGCCCCCGGATTTGCTGTATATACCCTTTGACACGAGCATATCTATGAGCGTTACTACGTCTATTTCCTTGTTTATGATAAACAGCTCGTGCATAGCGGTATATATCTGCGAATGCTCTGAAAGATAAAAGTCGGCGGGACTGATAATCTCGGTTATATCGTTGAGCGACTCGGGGTCAACGAGTATTGAGCCGAGAAGTGATTGCTCGGCCATTAGTGAAAAGGGAAGCTTTCTCGCAAGCTCATCCATTTTTTTATCCTTGCCTTTCTTATGGTGTCTTACTGCTTTTTAGAGGTTACTTCAATAGTTATTTTGCCCGAAACGTCATTGAACAGCTTAGCGTCTGCCTTAAAGGTTCCAAAGGACTTGATTGGCTCCGCGAGGGTAATCTTTCTTTTGTCTATAACTATGCCATGCTTCTTTTGAAGCTCCTCGGCAATGTCCTTTGCTGTTACCGAGCCGTAAAGCTTTTTATCGGGTCCTGCGGCATACTCAAATACTACCACTAAATCTTCAAGCTTTTTGGCTATTTCCTTAGCTTCAGCTCTTTCTACGTCTATTTTGTGCTGCTTAGATGCTTCCTTATTTTTTACTTCATTTATAGCCTTGTTGTCAGCGGGGACGGCAAGTTTCTTGGGAAACAGGAAATTTCTCGCGTATCCGTCGGACACCTCAACTATCTGGTCCTTCTTTCCCTGACCCTTAACGTCTGCACATAAAATAACTTTCATTTTATATCTCCTTGTATGTTTTATTCGTTGTTTTCGCTTTCTTCGGTGCTCAGATTATCAAGATAATCGTCGATAGCAGTCCTGAGAAGAGCTTCGGCTTCCTCAAGGGTGCTGTTCTTTATAGCTGCGCCTGCCATATCAAAGTGACCGCCGCCGCCCAAACGCTCGGCTATAAGCTGAACGTTAATGCTTCCGTCGGAGCGTGCCGACACGTGAACGTCCTCACCTAAAAGAATGAGCGCGAAGGCGGCATTTACGTTTCTTATTGCCAGAAGCTTGTCGGACGCCTTTGCCGCCAGCACTCTGCTGTTAGAGCTTCCCGGGTCCACCGCGCTGGCTATGGCTATTCTTTCACGGTATATTTTAGCGTTGCTTCCGAACTGAGCTGCCGAGAGGTAATCCTCAAACGCTTCCTCAAAGAAGGTACGTGCGTATTCGGGGTCAGCTCCTGAGTTTTTAAGATAGAGTGCCGCCGCAAAGGTACGCATACCTACCGTTCTTGTAAAGTTCTTGGTATCAAGCATTATTCCCGACATCATAATATTGGCTTCTTCCTTAAAGCTTATATCCGCGGGGAGAGTTTCCTCAAGCATTTCGGCGATAAGCTCGCAAGCGGAGGATGCCGAGGGGTCTATATAAGCCAGCTCAGGCTCTTCAAGAAATTCCTCTTTCTTTATATGGTGGTCAATGATGACCTTTTTAAAGGTGTTCTTAGCCAATTCGGGAGCCTCGACAATAGCCAGATTATTGGTATCCACTATGATAAGAAGGGTGTCCGAATTGTTGTAGTCCAGCGCACTCACGCCGTCAATAAAGGTGTTTTTATATTCAGCCAGTGCGCAAAGACGCGAGGTGCTTGCGAGGAAGTTTTCGGACTGTGTGTCCATTATTACCTTAACGTCAATATCCTCAAACATATTGCGGATGAGCACGGTCATGCCTATACAAGCTCCGATAGAATCGAAATCGGGGGTGCGGTGTCCCATAATCAGCACGTTTGAGGAATTTTCTATGAGTGCTGCAAGCTTAGCGTATATTATCTTTCCGTGTCCGCGGGTTCGCTTCTGAAGCGTCTTTGTTTTTGCTCCGAAGTAGAATATTCCAGTTTGATTTTTAAGTACTACCTGGTCTCCACCGCGTTGAAGCGCCATATCCAGAGATACCATCGCATCATGCTCACGCTCCTCAAGTGTATCTCCCGTAGTAGATATACCGATAGAAACAGTGAGGGGAATATGGGCGTCACCTATCTCTATTTTGTGGACCTCGCCAAGGATTGCGAATTTGTTTCTTATACATTCGTGCAGCATTTTCTGGGTAAAGAGTACTAAAAATTTGTTGTTTTCATACTCCCTTATAACGCCGCCCATACGAGCCGCCCATTCTCCCAGAAGCTTTCCGACTTTGCGGGTTTCATCCTGATAGCTTACTTTAACATATTGAGCGATTTCCTCAAGATTGTCTATAACTATATATCCTATGGCAGTGTGCGTATCGTAATGAAGCTTTGCCAATTCACAAAGCTCGGTGATATCGTGGAATACTATCATATAGTAGGTCTTTCCCTTTGAGGAAAGGGGGTAGGATTCCATACGGAATTTTCTGCCCTTTATCTCTGCTATTTCCGCCTTTTTTACATCCTTAAGAGGGATATCCTCATAGTATTCGCTGTCATTCTCTTCGCCAAAGGGCATTTTTTCGTTGTTGATGCTTATAAGCTCGGAGATGTTGATAGAGCAAAGTGAATTTATGTCAAGATTGAAAAGCGATTCTATAACACCTACGGCATTTGAGAAAGCAGAGTTGGCGGTAAGTATCCTTCCTTGCTCGTTAACTACGGCGTAGGGAAGCTTAAGCTGGTGTCTGAAGGTATATATAACGCTCTGTGTTTGCTCCTCGGAGGCGCTTGATTCCAGCCTGAACAGCTTCAGACGCTTATGCACAAAAAGATATATAACCATAGAGATAACACCGTAAAGCACTATCATAACTATGCCGCATATTATGGGGTCAAAGCCCGCAAAGGCACATAGTGAGGTATGCGCGGCGAGCATAAATATAGCGAGTATTACATATATCCTCGAAGGTATTTCTTCAAGGCGGGTGAGCCAATCGAATCTCTTGTTTTGCATATTTAGAAGATCCGTCCTTTCATAAGTTTAACCGAAGAATATTTCTTCTGCCACATCTATATAAGAGTTAACAAACATAATTATCTATTTTAATATTATAGCATATAATATGGGTTTTGTAAACAGATTTTTCTTCTTTTTACAATATTTATATAATTTGTATGAAATACTGACGTTTTTGAAAAGTTTGGAATAAAATTTAAAAAAATGTGAAAAAACTATTGCAAAATGAGAAAAAATGTGGTATAATACGAAAAGTAATGAGAGTGGGCTTGAGAGAGCCCACTCTTAATTGTTAATTTTGGTAGTGGAGGAGCTATGGCGAAAAATTCGAAAAGCATTTCCGAAACAGTCCGCGCTTTGGCAGAGCCTCTGGCAGAGGAGCTTGGCTGTTGGGTGTGGGACGTTGAATTCGTTAAAGAAGGAACGAGAAAAATACTTCGTATAACGATAGACTCCGAGGAGGGAATAGATATTAATGTGTGTGAGCAGCTACACAGAGCTATTGACCCCTTGCTGGACGAGGCAGACCCCATTGAAGAGGCGTACTATCTTGAGGTGTCCTCTCCCGGTATAGAGAGAGAGCTCAGGACTCAGGTTCACATAGACGCTTGCGAGGGCTGGGACGTGGAGGTCAAGCTTTACGCTCCCGTAAACGGAGTAAAGGTGTTCAGAGGAGTATTGCTTCCCTCGGGCGAAAATCAGGAGGTTCGCATAGAATCTAACGGAAAGGTGCTTGAATTTGAAAAATCCGCTGTTGCTAAAATAAACACCTATTTTGAATTTTGAAAAAATATTAAAAATACAATAAAGAATGGAGCTTAAAAATGAACAAGGAATTTTTTGTAGCGATAGACCTTCTTGAAAAGGAGAAGGGAATACCTAAGGAGTATATGATAGAAAAGGTAGAGGCAGCTCTCGTTTCGGCCTGTAAGAAGGAATACGGAGCAAATACTCTCGTAAGAGTTAACATTGACCCCGCAAAAGAGGACGTAAAGGTATATATCCAAAAGGAGGTCGTAGAGGAGGTAACAAATCCTCAGTGCGAGATTTCTCTTGAGGATGCAAAGGCTATCAGCCGCAGATATACACTGGGAAAGATGGTAGAAACCGAGGTAAAGCCCAAGAACGTCCGCAGACTCAGCGCGGGAGCCGCAAAATCGGTTATTATTCAGGGCATAAGAGAGGGCGAGCGCAAGGCTATGCAGGAGGCATACGAGAACAAGCGTGAGGAGATAATCACCGCTACCGTAAGCAAGGTATTCAGCGATAACGGCAACGTACTCCTTGACACGGGCAACGGACACGCTACACTTCTTAAATCCGAGCAGATACCTGACGAAACCTTTGTAGTGGGTGAAAAGATAAAGGTATTCGTAATGGAGGTAAACAAGGAGGCAAGAGGACCCTTGGTAACCCTTTCCAGAGCGCACTCGGGACTTGTTCGCCGAATGTTCGAGCTTGAGATTCCCGAAATACAGGACGGAATAGTTATGGTAAAGGGAGTTTCCCGTGAGGCAGGCTCCAGAACCAAGATAGCGGTATGGTCCAGAGATGAGGACGTTGACGCAGTAGGCGCTTGTATCGGTAACCACGGTATGAGAATACAGGAAATAGTTAAGGAGCTTCGCGGAGAAAAGATAGATATAGTAAGATACAGTGAAGACCCCGCAGAGTACGTTGCGGCGGCGCTGGCTCCCGCGGAAGTAAAGAGCGTTGAATTTATAGAGGACAGAGTTTGCAGAGTTATCGTAAGCAATGACCAGCTTTCCTTGGCTATCGGTAAGGAGGGTCAGAATGCACGTCTGGCGGCAAGACTTACGGGTATGAAGATAGACATCAAGGCTGAATAAAATATACTCGGAGGAACAGATGGAGCAAAACAAGAAGCAAAAGAAAATTCCTCTACGACAGTGTCTGGGATGTAACGAACATAAGCCGAAAAAAGAGCTTCTGAGGGTAGTAAGAACTCCCGAGGGAGAGATAGTTCTTGATTTTACGGGTAAAAAATCGGGGCGCGGAGCGTATATATGTTATAGCGCAGGGTGCCTGAAAAAGGCGAGAAAATCAAGACGTATAGAGAGCAATCTTGAACTCAGTATTCCCGAGGAAATATACGACAGAATGGAAAGCGAGCTTGAGGAATATGAGCGAGCTTGATAGAAACGCAGAGCTGCAAAGGCTTCTGGGAGCGTTGGGACTCTGCGCCAGAGCGAGAAAGCTAATTTTCGGTGTTCCTATGATATGCGACGCGATGAAGAAGGGCGGAAGAAATGCCCCTTTGATAATCCTTGAGGCGTCGGATAGCTCGGAGAACACACATAAAAAAATCGCAGATAAATCCGCATATTATAAGGTCAGGACGGTTCGCTTGAATTGCGACGGAGCTACATTGGCGTCGGCTCTGGGAAAGACCTCCTCACTGGCGGCAGTTGCGATTACCGACATTCAGATGTGCCGAATGGTAGAGAAATATATCTGACAAACAAGGGCAACCTAAATCCAGGAAAGGAAATCCTTTGCTACGCAAGGGAAAAGGTACGAACTATGGCAGCAGCAAACCAGTCTTCAGCTATGCTGAAGGTAAATCAAATATCCAAGGACCTAAATATAAAGAGTAAGGATTTGGCTGAAATCCTTACAAAGGAGGGTATTGAATATAAGGCTCAGAAAACTCTTGAGCCAAAAGAATTTGATATTCTGTTTGATAAGCTTACCAAAGAAAACCAGATAAAGGGAATAGAGGACTATCTTGACGGAATTACCTATATTCCTTCAAAAATAAAGACAGAAGCGCCCAAGGAAGAAAAGGCTGAAGCGGTGAAGAAAGAGGAGAAGGTTGCGCCCCAGAGCAAGACCGAGAGCACCGCAAATGAAAAGAAGGAAGCGGATAACGCCATTAAGGCAGAAGCTCCTAAAAAGCAGATAAAGGCAGAGGCGAAGGAGTCCGCAAAGGAAGAGGCACCTAAGAGTGCGCCTGTTAAAGCGGAAACTGTAAAGGCAGAACAGCCCAAGCCCGCCGCTGGAGCGCCCAAGTTCGATAACCGTCAGAAAACCGAGCGCGCACCTCAGCAGCCTCAAGCGCAGCAAAGAGGCGCATACCAGCAGGGTCAGCAGAACAGAGTGCCATATCAGCCTAAGTTTGACCGTTTCTCCGCGACTCCCGCATCTCAGGGTGCTCAGACAAGAGGAGAGCGCCCCTTCGGTCAAAACCAGCAGAACGGACAGCGACCTATGCAGAAGGGTGCTTTTGGACAGACACAGCAGAAGGGCGGATATCAGCAGGGAGGCAACCGTCAGGGCGGCTTTGATAAGGATGAAAGACAGCAGAGCGCTCCCAAGAATACCTTTAAGAGGACCGAGATTATCCGTGGGCAGAGCAACAGTGCTCCCGCGCAGAGAGGCGCTACCCGTGTGGTAGATATGAGAGGTGGCTCGGTTGACCTTTCCAAGTATGACGAGAAGCTGGATAATTTTGTACCCGATTCCGTGTCCGATATGAGAGGCGGAATGCAGAGAGTTAAAAAGCAGGGTGCGGCAAACAGCTTCGGCGCTAAGAGCAATAACAAGATGAAGGGAAAGAAGAGTGCACAGCCCGTAACCAAAGCACCTACAAGCGTTACGCTTCCTGAGGAAATAATGGTCAGTGACCTTGCGTCCCGTCTTAAGGTTACTACGGGAGAGGTTATAAAGAGATTGATGATGCTGGGCGTAATGGCAACCGCAAACCAGACGGTAGATTACGATACCGCTGCTATCGTTGCCGACGAGATGGGCATTGCCGCTACCAAGGAGGTGGTGGTTACCATTGAAGAAAAGCTCTTTGAGGAGGATACCGATGACGAGAGCAAGCTCCTTCCCAGAGCACCCGTAGTGTGCGTAATGGGTCACGTTGACCACGGTAAAACGTCTATTCTTGATGCTATCCGTAACACTAACGTTACCAGAGGAGAGGCAGGAGGAATTACTCAGCATATAGGTGCTTACAGAGTAAAGGCAAAGGGACAGGATATCACCTTCCTTGATACACCCGGACACGAGGCGTTTACGGCAATGAGAGCAAGAGGCGCGCAGTCCACCGACATTGCTATACTCGTTGTTGCGGCTGACGACGGAATTATGCCCCAGACCGTAGAGGCAATAAATCACGCAAAGGCTGCGGGAATAGATATAGTAGTAGCTATAAACAAAATGGATAAGCCTACGGCTAACCCAGATGCTGTAAAGCAGGAGCTTACTAAATACGAGCTTGTACCCGAGGAATGGGGAGGCGACATTATCTGCGTTCCCGTATCCGCGCTTACAGGTCAGGGTATTGACGACCTGCTGGAAAGCGTATTGCTGGTAGCAGAGGTCAAGGAGCTTAAGGCTAATCCCAACAGACGCGCAAAGGGTCTTGTTATCGAGGCAAGGCTGGATAAGGGAAGAGGACCTGTCGCAACAGTTCTCGTTCAGAACGGTACGCTTCGCAGCGGAGATATCGTCATCGCGGGAACCTCGGTTGGACGTGTAAGAGCAATGACCGACGATAAGGGAAGAACGGTCAAGGAAGCAAAGCCTTCTGTACCCGTAGAGATAATCGGACTTGCGGAGGTACCCTCATCGGGTGATGAGTTCAACGCCGTTGAAGACGAGAGAATGGCAAGAGCGCTTGCCGACCAGCGTCGTGAAAAGGCAAAGGAGGAGGTATTCAAGGCAAACGCGAGAGCAAACCTCAACGACCTCTTTGCCCAGATATCCGACGGTGTAAAGGAGCTGAATATAATCGTAAAGGCAGACGTGGACGGCTCTGTGGAGGCTGTAAGGCAGTCGCTTGAAAAGCTTTCCAACGAGGAGGTCAAGGTTAGAGTTATTCACGGCGCGGCAGGCGGAATCCGTGAGGGTGACGTTACGTTCGCGGCGGCTTCTAACGCTATTATCGTTGGCTTCAACGTGCGTCCCGATAAGGCGGCTATTGACAGCGCGGAGCGTCAGAACGTAGATATACGTACCTACCGTGTAATTTACGACTGTATCAACGAGATTACCGACGCTATGAAGGGTATGCTTGCCCCCGAATATAAGGAAAATCTCCTCGGTCACGCGGAGGTCAGACAGACTATTCACGTTCCTAACGTTGGTACTATTGCAGGTTCTTACGTTCAGGACGGTAAGGTTGCGAGAAATGCAATGATAAGAGTAGTACGTGACGGCGTTGTTATCTTCGAGGATAAGATTAGCTCCCTCAAGCGTTTCAAGGATGATGCCAAGGAGGTTGCACAGGGCTACGAGTGCGGTATCGGACTTGACAGATTTAACGATATTAAGGTAGGAGATATTCTCGAGGCTTATATAATGGAAGAGGTTGCAAGATAAATCCAAAATCTTATAAAAAACTCCCGATTGAGGCTTGTTCTCAATCGGGAGCTTTTTACTTGTGCTTTTTTGTGGATTTAGACTTGGAAGTATGACGTTTTTGAGTGTTCTTTCTCTGTGCCTGCGTAGCTTTTTTATGGTTGATTTGCCTTTGTTGAGAGCGATTTTGCTCTGGGCGTACAAGGCACTCGGGGGTGAAGCCGATAAGGTCCTCGCGGTGAAGCTTTATAAGTGCTTCGCGGACCAGCGGTGCATTTTGCGGACGGTTGTACTGAAGCAGAGCGCGCTGAAGCTGCTTTTCGTGATAGTCGGTAGCCACGTACACAGGCTTCATATCAATCGGATTTATGCCCGTATAGAACATTACGGTTGATGCCGTTCCGGGGGTTGGATAATAGTCCTGAACCTGCTCGGGCGCGTAGTTGTCACGCTTCAGGCAAAGAGCCAACTCAAGGGCGTCCGCAAGAGTCGAGCCTGGGTGGCTGGACATAAGGTAGGGAACGAGATACTGCTCCTTACCAAAGGATTTCGTAAGCTCAAAATAGCGTCTGCGGAATTTTTCGTAAACGCTGAAATCGGGCTTACCCATACAGCGAAGCACGGCAGATGAGCAATGCTCGGGGGCAACCTTTAGCTGACCGCTGACGTTGTCGCGGACAAGCTTCTTGAAAAAGCTGTCATCGGGGTCGGCAAGAAGATAGTCAAAGCGTATGCCCGAGCGGATAAACACCTTTTTTACACGGGGGAGCTTTTCGATTTCCTCAATAAGCGTTACGTATTCGGTGTGGTCTGCTATAAGATTTTTGCAGGGAGTGGGGGACAGACATTTTCTGCCCGAGCAAACTCCGTCGCGAAGCTGCTTTTCACAGGCGGGATAACGGAAATTTGCCGTAGGACCGCCAACGTCGTGGATATATCCCTTAAAATCGGGCATTTCGGTTATTTTTTTAGCCTCGGCAAGAACGCTCTCTATGCTTCTTGAACGCACGGTCCTGCCTTGATGGAAGGCAAGGGCACAGAAATTACAAGCGCCGAAGCATCCTCGGTTGTGGGTTATGGAGAATCGTACCTCCTCAATAGCGGGAACTCCGCCATCCTTTTCGTAGGAGGGGTGATAGGTTCGCATATAGGGCAGTGCGTAAACTCGGTCAAGCTCCTCACGCTCAAGTGGGGGCATAGGAGGATTTTGCACCAGTATCTTGTCATCGTAACGCTCAACTATCGCTTTGCCATTGATAGAATCTTGATTTTTATACTGAACGCCGAAGGCTTCGGCATATTTGCGCTTGTCGGTCTTCAGCTCGTTAAAATCAAACTGGGCGGCAACGTCATAGTGTGTTTTATCGTCGGGGCGGCAGAGATAAACAGTACCCCTGACGTCGCGTATCTTTTTTATGGGCACACCCTTGTCAAGGAGAGTCGCAAGACGAAGAATTATATTTTCTCCCATTCCGTAGGTAAGAATATCGGCGCGGCTGTCAACCAAAATCGAGCGGCGGATACTGTCCGACCAATAGTCGTAGTGAGCAAAACGGCGCAGAGATGCCTCAAGACCGCCTATGATTATCGGAATGTCGCCAAACGCCTCGCGGATTCGGTTGCAATATACGATAGTAGCTCTGTCGGGGCGCTTTCCCGCCTTTCCCCCGGGAGAATAGTAGTCGTAGGAGCGCTTTTTCTTGGCGGCGGTGTAGTGAGCCACCATAGAGTCGATATTTCCCGCTGACACGAGAAAACCAAGACGGGGACGACCAAACTTTTTGAAATCCTCGCAGCTCTTGTAGTCGGGCTGAGCGAGAAAAGCCACGCGGAAGCCCGCGGCTTCAAGAACACGGGAGATTATAGCCGCGCCAAAGGAGGGGTGGTCCACGTACGCGTCACCCGAAACGTATATAAAATCGGGTCTGTCCCAACCCAGCTCTTTCATTTCACTTGCCGATATAGGCAAAAATCCGTTAGCCATAATAAAATCCTTTCGGAGAGATTGCTGATAATATTATAGCAAAAATACAGATAAAAGTCAAGGTTAGAGCACGTACAAAAACTTTTTCGGAATTTATTTACAAAGAGAGGAATTTATGTTATAATGAAGTTACCACACAAAATCGAATACCGTAAGGGCATAGGAAGGCTGTTTTTTTAGCAAAAAAGCAGGCTTCATTTTCGGCGTTCCTATGCCAGAAGTAAAGATTTTGTGTGGTAGCAAATCGAAGCCCTGCCTTTTTGGTGCGTGGCTTCGGCTACGCACTTTTTTGCTTTAGGAGGACAGAAAAAGAAAATGAAGAGAATTTTAGCGTGTATTTTGGTAGCAATTATGATGTTACCCCTTTTTGCTTCGTGTGACTTAACCGAAGGTCCGAATGGTAGTAAACAGAGCATTGTTTGCGAGCATAAGGATGATAATACTGACCACGAATGCGACGTTTGTGAAAAGAACGTAGGTACTCACTCGGATGCATCCGGTGACGGTGACCATCTTTGCGAATATTGCGGGAAGAGCGCAAGTAATTGCGTTGACTCCGACAAAAACCATCACTGCGATGAATGTAATACAAAAATAACAAGCTGCAACGACTCCGACAAAGACCACGACTGCGACGAGTGCGGAGCTAATGTGGGAGCGCACGCTGACAGCGCAAACGACGGAAATCATAACTGCGACTACTGCGGAGAAAAAATAGGAGATTGCGCAGACTCCAACACCGACCACGAGTGCGACGAGTGCGGAACTAATGTGGGAGCGCACGCTGACAGCGCAAACGACGGAAATCACACCTGTGATTATTGTGGTGCTACTATAACAAGCTGTAAGGACGCGGACAAAGACCACGACTGCGACGACTGCGGAGCAAATATGGGAACGCACGCTGATAGAGCAGACGACGGAAATCACCTTTGTGAATATTGCGGTAAAACGGCAAGTAGTTGTAACGACGCGGATAAAGACCACGACTGCGACGACTGCGGAGCAAATATGGGAACGCACGCTGACAGCGCGAACGACGGAAATCACAGCTGCGACTACTGCGGAGAAAAAATAGGTGATTGCAGAGATTCCAATACTGACGGCAAGTGTGACGAGTGCGGAGCAGCCGTGGGTACGGGCGGAACCGTATCGGGCGGCACCTACACCCGCGAGGGCAAGACGATATATTTCGGCTCATATCCGCAGACCGAGGTACTTGACAGCAGCTTAAAGAGCACACTTACCGCAAGGGCGGGAACGCTTCCCACAAGCTCTGCTTCAGGTGCTTGGACATCCTACGGTTACTATATAAGCGGCAGCGTTGAGAACTTTATGTGGTATATAGATATAACCGAGGGAGGAGAGAAGTACCGAGGCGTATATTTCACCTCCTACCGCCCGTATTATACGACGACCTCCTCATCAACCGGTAATACTTATCAGGACGATAACGGCTATACTACGGGCAACGTATATTGGTTCAAGTGGGAGCCTATATCGTGGACCATACTCAGCGAGAATACGTCAAACGGCACAGCATTGATACTCTGTGATATGATAATAGATTCACAGGAGTATTATATTAACACAAGCAATCGTGCAATAGACGGTAAAACTGTATATGCAAACAATTACGCGCACAGCACGATAAGAAAGTGGCTCAATGAAACCTTTTATAATACGGCGTTCAGTGAGCTTCAGAAGGAGATAATACTGACCACAACGGTGGATAACAGCGTGGCAAGCACGGGATATAACTCAAATCAATACGCCTGCGAAAACACAAATGATAAGATATTCTTGCTATCTGCGCAAGAGGGAACTAATACCGCATACGGCTTTGCAAGTAGCACGTCAACTTTTGACACCGCACGAAGAAAGAAGACCACCGACTACGCACAGTCACAGGGAGCATATACGAGTACGAACAGTAGCTACGCGGGCAACGGCTGGTGGTGGCTCCGTTCGCCTAACTGCGATTATTCCAGCATGGCGCGCGTTGTCTGCTACGACGGCTACGTCAGCAGCGACTACGTCCGCAACTCCAGCCGAGGCGTGGTGCCCGCTTTGCAGATTAGGCTGTAAGCCTTAATCTGAAAATCTAAAAAATCCCCCCCCTCGCATATCGGGATAGGCGTTTTACGCCCCCGATAAAGAGGGTGAGAAAAATAAAATACAAACATAAAAGCGAGTCACCAATTTGGTGCCTCGCTCTTTTTAATAGCCTTCTCCAGCGGAGAAGGGGGACCACGCAGTGGTGGATGAGGAGAGCTATGGGAGAGATGTGTATCGCTTACTGTATGGGAGCTTCAAATCTTTCCCATAAAGAACCGCAAACACAGATTACACCCGCGTTCTCCTCATCCGTCACTCCTCTCGTCGTGACACCTTCCCCGCTGGGGAAGGCTTTGGATAGTGTGTATCTCTCTTCAGGCTCCCTCCGAGAGGGAGCTGGCGCGGTACGCGACTGAAGGAGCCTGCGCAACTAAAATCATCTTGCTTTCCTTTGAAGAAGCATATTGCCCAACTGCACGCACTCTCCCTCCGCCTCGTTCCTCGGTACCTCCCTCCGCAGGGAGGCTAAATTGTGCCTCGCTCTCTCTTTAGGCTCCCTTGTGTAAAGGGAGCTGTCAGCGAAGCTGACTGAGGGATTGTTATGTAAGGGTTTTCGCTTTTTACAACCTCTCCGTCATTTTCTTGCGAAAATGCCACCTCCCCTTACACAGGGGAGGCTTATGTAAAATCTGTTTACAAAAGACAAACATAGGAACTACCTTGCCACACCAAAGGCTCCCATCGGGGGGGAGCTGTCAGCGAAGCTGACTGAGAGGGGGTAAAGAAAAATGAGAGGTTGCCCCTCTCCGTCGGCTACGCCGCCACCTCCCCCAAGGGGGAGGCTTGTATGGTGGCTCACTTTTCTTCAGGCTTCCTCCGCAGGGAGGCTAAATTGCGCCCCGCTCTCTCTTTAGGCTCCCTTGTGTAAAGGGAGCTGTCAGCGAAGCTGACTGAGGGATTGTTTTGTGTAGATTATCGCTTTTTACAATCCCTCCGTCACGGCAAGCCGTGCCACCTCCCTTTACACAAGGGAGGCTTGGTTTTAGTCCCGCTTGAGCGGGGTTCCGTAACAAATGCATGGCTGACAGGCCAATAAAAAGCGCACTTGTGCGTAGCCAGTAGTATTAGGGCTATGCCCGAAACTGAAATACCACACGCTATGCGGGTGGATTATTATTTGCTCTGTTGGTCTTTATAAAGGATATTTTTGAATAATTATATAAATCAACACATTTAATTCAAATAAAATATAATAAATAATAAAAATAACGGAAATAATATAAAAAAATAAAGCACAGAAAAAAGGACCGGATCCTTTGGATCCAGTGCCTGAGTTAAGATATTTTAATTACTCCTCGCAGTCATTTTCTTCGACGGCCTCTGCAGCGTTTTCAACTGCGGCAGCGAGATTCTTCTTCTTTTTCTTTGATCTGACCGCAAAGAAAATAACGAGAGCGATTA
>JAZNXE010000039.1:0-13299 GCA_045593725.1 Eubacteriales bacterium | reverse complement strand
AGTCAGCTTCGCTGACAGCTCCCTTTACACAAGGGAGCCTTTGGCACGAGAACATTATGCGCTGACTTTTTTGCTTTCTGCTCGTCGGCAAAGCCTACATGGAACCCCGCCACTATGGCGGGGTTTTCGTGATACAAAAAGGTCGACTTGAAAATCAAGTCGACCTTTAGCTTTATTCGTTTTCCAGAATCCACTCAAGCAGCTCCTCGTATTTCATCTCTCCCGCGGCAACCGCAAGACCGACGCGGGCGACCTCGGCATTTGTGGGGCGGATTTTAATTCCGTTGGTTTCAAGAAAGGTAAGAAGAACGTACATTCCAATACGTTTATTTCCGTCAACGAATGCGTGGTTGGAGATAAGAGAGAAACCAATGCGCGCGCCTTTTTCCTGCTTTGTGGGATAAAGTTCTTTACCATCAAATGTGGCAAACGCCGATTCCAGCGCGCTGTTGAGAAGAGCGATATCTCTTACATTCGGGTCGCCGCCCGTTTCTTCTGTGATAAGTTTGTGCAATAAAAGCACCTTTTCCTGACTGAACTTGATCATTTCGCCAGCTCCTCAAAGGCGGGGCGGTAAAGCTTGAGAATGCGCGCCGCCACAAAGTCGATCTTCTCGTCGTCGGTCATTTCAATGGTGGTATCGCTTTCAATGTCCACCAATTTGTATTTGGGTTTGTTGTTCTTGAAAATATAAAGCTCCCCGTGCTTGTCAGCCATTCTCGCAACTCGGGAAAAATTCTGATTTGCCTCGGAAATCGAAACTATTTGGTTGGTATTCAAATTCATTTTCTATACCTCCTTTTTGATTTACAATATTATTATACTCAAATTTTAGGATATTGTCAACCTAAAATTACAAATTTCGTTAAAAATATTTACTTTTTGTTTTAACTGTGCTATAATAACCGCAGAATGTCTGTTAACTATGGCAGGAGCAATAATGGAGGTAATTGTTATGCTTGAAAATTTGAAAGCATTTTGCGATTCGTTTTTAGAAATGGGTGTTCCCGGATTTGATTTGGCAATCTACAAGGACGGCGAGTGCATTCTGAGATATATGAACGGCTTCAGCGACCTTGAAAACAAAATTGAAATGAACGGCAAGGAAAGATACAATATCTATTCCTGCTCTAAGCCAATCACCTGCGCCGCGGCTATGCAGCTTTGGGAAAAGGGGCTTTTCTCTCTTGATGACAAGCTCTCGGATTATCTGCCCGAATTTGAGGAAATGACCGTAAAAACCGAGGACGGCATAAAGAAAGCCGAAAACCCCATACTTATCAGGCATTTGTTTGAAATGACGGCAGGCTTCTCTTACGACTGCCGCTCTCCCCAGCTAATAAAGGCGCGCGAGGAAACAAACGGCAGATGCCCCACCAGAGAAACTATGAAGTATCTGGCTAAAGAGCCTTTGATTTTCGAGCCGGGGTCACGCTGGTGCTACAGCCTTTGCCACGACGTTTTGGCAGCCTTGGTCGAGGTAATATCAAAGCAGCCCTTCCACGAATACGTAAAAGAAAATATATTTAAGCCCTTGGGAATGGATGATTCCACCTTTATGCTTCCCGATGATGAGCTTGAAAGCATCACTCCCCAATACAAGTTTGAAAACGGTAAGGCTATATCTATCGGGAAACCCATCGTCACCTACAAGCTTGGCAGCGAGTACGCCTCGGGCGGCGCGGGATGTATTTCCACCGTGGATGACTATATGAAATTTTTGGAGGCGTTGCGCGTAGGTGACAGGATACTGAAAAAAGAAACCATAGACCTTATGACCACCGACAGGCTGAGCCCCGAACAGGCACGAGCTTATGCCTCCCCCACACACGGCTACGGACTTGGTATGCGCACCCCCAAAAAAGGCAGCTTCTTTACCGACTTTGGATGGGGCGGCGCGGCGGGCGCGTTTCTGGCTGTTGACAGAGATAACGGACTTTCTATATACTACGCCCAGCAGATCCTTTCTTCCCCGAGCCAAGGAATCCGCTTCTGGATATACCGCTTTGTAATGGCAGAGCTGATGGGCAGAAAGGAATTTGCAAAGCTTATTCAAGAAGAGAAATTCCCCACTGACTACAAGTTCACCTTCTGACACAGTACGAGGTCCTTACCTAAAAATCAAAAGGCAATATCATTCCAAACGGTTTGATATTGCCCTTTTTTATTTATAATTCTTGGGAGAAATGCCAAATCTCTTTTTAAACTCCCGTGAAAAGTGGCAGGGTTCGGCATATCCGCACATAATAGCCGCTTCGGCTACTGAGAAGTTACCCGATAACAGGAGAGTTTTAGCATATTCCATACGCTTTTGTATCATATATTCCTTCGGAGGGACACCCAGAGAATTCAAAAACAGCTTCCTGAAATACACCTCGCTCATTCCGCATAACTCGGCGAGTCGGGACACGGAGAGGTCGTTGCCCGTAAAATCACTGTTTAATTTTTTCAGTGCCGGCTCTATAAGACTTATTCGGTTTATGGGCACATACTCACGCCGCGCTTCCTTTTGTATTTGATAAATGGCGTTGTACAGCGCCAGCATAGTGGCCGTACGCCGAAAATCAGCTCCGCTCTTCCACGCTGATGCCGCCAGCTTAAAGTCGTGCACTACACGCTCGGGATTTCTCAGAATCACCGAAAATGGTTCGTCCTCTATATCCGCGTCAAAATTTATAGCATAGCAGCCGCCGTAGCTGTAAGTCTTAATTTGATAGGACGACCCCTTAGGCAAATAAAACAGACTTCCACCCTCGGTGTGCATTACTCTTCCGTCGGAAAAGCAATAATCCTTCACTCCCTCGGGGTCGTTAAGAACAAGTCCGTGATAAAGTCGGTCCTGATGTGCGGTTTTCCCCGCATGGGCATCTACGTGCATAGCAAAATTGACTTCTGTTATTATCAAATCTTCCCATTTCTTATTCATTTTCATCACCTCGGTTATATTATACTATATTGTTTCGATTTCGTCAAGTGTTTTGTTTTGTTCATTTACAAAGCAAAATCCAAGTGATATACTGTTTTTACAATATATTATCTAATTAGAGAGGAGATTTCCACATGGAATATATTAAGCAACAGGATTATGATTACATCATAAACAAATTCCACGACACAAAAAAGCCCTTTGACTCGCTCAAAAGATTTATCCGTCAGGACGAAATCTTCTCCCCTGAAACAGGTATGGACGGAGAAGCTCTCAAGGTGGGAATACTCACCCAAGACGAAGCTCTTGAGGGTCTTTCTCGTCCCGTGCGCAAGGCAAAGGCATTTGAATACGTTTTGAAAAACACGAGAATATCCTGCGACTCCCGCGACCGCTTCCCTGCCATCAACTCTATGGACAGACCTCTCAACTCTACCGTAGTGCAAAAATGGAAGGACGAGGTCTTTAAGGAGATCGTTCCCGAGGTGGAGGCACGCCGAGCACAGCTCGAGCGCGACGGTATCGTCACTATATGGCCCGATTACGACCACAGCGTTCCCGTATGGGACAGAGTGTTCGCGCTGGGCTTTGAGGGCCTGCGGAGTGAGAGCGAGAAGGCTCGCAAGGAGCGCGCCCTGACCGAGAATCAGGAAGCATTCTTTGAGGGTATCAATGTCACCTACAAGGCTATCTGTGACTTCATAGGAAGACTCGCCGAGCTGGCAGAGCAGACAGAAGGCTCAGAGCGTATGGCAAAGGCGTTGCGTAACATCCAACACAACCCTCCTTCCACCTTTTACGAGGCACTCCTCACCGACTACATCTACTTCATTCTCTCTGAGCATATTGAAGGCTTACAGGTAAGATCCCTTGGTAACTTTGACAGACTCTTCCTCCCCTTTTATGTTAGCGACCTTGAGAATGGCGTCAGCGAAGAGGAGATACGCACCGACCTCGCCTACTTCTTCCTGCAATTCACCGCCATCGGCAACTACTGGAATCAGCCCGTATATCTGGGCGGTGACAATGCGGACGGCTCTACCGTAATCAACGAGCTATCCTATCTTTTCCTTGACGTTTACGACAAAATGGGCATATACAACCCCAAAATACAAATCAAGCTTAACGAGCGCACACCCAAGGACTTTCTTATGAAGGCCTTGGATATGATACGTCGGGGACATAACTCTATCGTTTTCGTTTGCGACGAAACTATAAGGAAAGCTCTTATGAGAGCCGGATTCACGTCCGAGCAGGCACGCACGTGCAGTGTTACGGGTTGCTATGAATACGGCATTCTCGGCGGCATGGGCTGCGGTATGAATTACCTCAATCTTATGAAGCCCTTGGAGTATGCCCTCCATAAGGGAAATGACGGAGTAACAGGCGCATTCTCAGGTCTTGAAAGCCCTGAGCTTCAAAGCTACGAAAGCTTTGACTCGCTTTATTCCGAATATAAGCGGCAGCTCAAGCAAATCATAGATGTCACGGTAGAAACCGTAAACGGCTTTGAGGATTATCTTGCCTATTTCAATCCCCAGTCTATGCTTTCCGCCACCTTCCCCACCTGCCTTGAAAAGGGGCGCGACGCTCTCTGCGGAGGTTCGGCTGCAAACAGCTCCACTGTGTGCTTTGGATTTATGGCAGACGTGGCAGACTCTCTGACCATGATACACAAATACGTCTATGACAAAAAGCTTATTACTCTCGGTGAGCTTACGGCTATGCTTGACTCCAATTTTGAGGGTAATGAGGTATGGCAGGCAAGACTTCGCGCCGATCGCGATAAATACGGAAACAACAAGGAGCTTCCCGATAAAATTGCCGCAGATATCGCATACTTTGCAAACTCGTGCCTGTTAGGAAGACCTAACGCGAAGGAGCGCGGCGGTGAATGGCACTCCGCCTTCCACGTGGCAAGAATGTCCTATACGCAGGGAGAGCTTACAGCGGCAAGCGCAAACGGCAGATCGCTCGGCGAGGAGCTGTCCAAGAACCTTTCCGCTGCTATGGGTCAGAACCGCGAGGGAGCTACCGCAGCTATACTCTCAACCACCAAGATAGACGCTACCGCCTTCCCCGGCGACGCCGCGCTTGATATGGGTCTGCTTCCCTCCGCGGTAAAGGGAGAGGACGGACTCGATGCTATGTACGGTCTTGTTACCACCTTTATGAGAAGAGGGGGACACGCTATTCATATAAACGTCTTCGATGCTGATACCCTTCGTGACGCTCAGGCTCATCCTGAAAAATACAGCGACCTTCAGATAAGAGTCTGCGGTTGGAACGTGCTCTGGAACAACATAAACAAGGAAGAGCAGGACGGATTTATCCGTCAGGCGGAATCCTTGGTATGATAACCACGCCTGAAATTCAGAAGATGAAGATATTATCTGAAAAAAGATGCGTTATCGGCGAAGGACCTATCTGGTGCGAATTTGACGGCAAGCTCTATCACGTGAACGCTTACGGAGTTAATGAGATTTGCTGTATCGACCTTGAGAGCGGAGAAAATACCGTTCGTGAGCTGGATTTCGGCGTTGCGGCTATCGCCTTTTCAAAGCGGGGAGAAATGCTTGTTTCCTGCGGTGACGGAGCGTTTATTTTAAACGACGACAACACACGCTCCCCCTTGTACGATATGAGCGCCACCGAGATAAAGTACGGCAATGACGCGAAGGTAGGTCCTGACGGAAGATTTTACGTGGGCACACAAAGCAGTAAAAGAAGGGGCACGGGGGACGAAACAGACGGCAAGCTTTACAGTATTGATAAAAACGGTACGGTTAAGATATTGCTCGACGGGCTCCTCCTCTCCAACGGCTTTGATTGGTCCATGGACGAAAAGCGGTTTTATCACACTGATAGCGACACTCACACCATCAAGGAGTACAGCTTTGAGAAGGAAACGGGAGAAATCTCTTTCACAGGCAGACAAGTGAAAATCCGCGGAGTTGACGGCTTTACCGTTGACCAAAATGATTTTCTTTACGTCGCCTGCTGGGGAGAGGGGCATATAGCGGTGGTTGATACCGCCGATATGCAGATAAAAGAATATATACCCGTTCCCGCCGATATACCTGCCAGCTGCTGCTTCGCGGGAAAGAATATGGAAAAGCTGGTCGTGGTCACCGCAACTCTCGGCACGGATATTCAAAAGGATAAAAATGCGGGATATACATTTATTTGTGATAGACAGGTAAGTGGCAGAAAGCCATACCTGTTCGGTTAAAAAATTTTTTACATCATCAAACGTACACAAAGGACAACGTAATATGCTTGAACAAAAAAAGACTTCAAATTTAAAAACTCTTCTTACCGCTCTGCTCGTTATGGCGCTGTGGGGCTCGCTGTTCCCTCTGATAAAGGTAGGATATGGGGCGTTTCGTATAGACTCCACAGATATTCCTTCAATTATAGTTTTTGCAGGACTTCGCTTCACTCTCTGCGGTATTATCCTGTTAGCTTTTCGCTCTGTACGCGCCAAGCGCGTTGAGCTACCTGCAAAATCACAATTGTCGTACATTATTTGGGGAGGCTTCTTCGCCATAATCCTCCATTACAGCTTTACGTATGTTGCCCTTGCCATAGGCGAAGGCTCTAAAAGCGCTATCATAAAGCAGGTTGGCTTTCTGTTTCTAAGCTGCTTCGCCTTCCTTTTTGACAAGAATGACAAATTCTCGGTACATAAGGTAATCGCGGGCGCACTCGGATTTTGCGGCATAGTCGCAACGGCAATGGACGGCACGGGACTGCATTTTGCTATCGGCGACCTGTTGCTGCTTCTTGCTTCGGTCTGCTCGGCGGTAAGCACCCTTGTAACAAAGAAGGCGACCCAAAAGGTGTCCCCCGTAGCGTTTACCGGCTACACTCAGCTGATGGGAGGTGTCTTCCTGCTTATCGTAGGACTCTCCTTGGGCGGAAGCATCACTTATATTGACCTTCCCGCAATACTTACTCTCGTATATATCTGCGGAGCATCCCTCGTGGCATATACCCTGTGGAACAGTCTGTTGAAGACAGGCAACATATCCAAGCTTTCGGTCATCAAATTCACAGAGCCGCTGTTTGCAGTTATATTTTCGGGAATTATTTTGCAAGAAAACATATTCAAGCTCTCCTATCTCGCAGCATTCTTACTGCTCATAGCTGCGTTGCTCATAGAAAACCGTCCTTGGAGGAGAAAGCATGACGGGGAGAATATTTGAAATTAAGCGCTTTGCCGTTCACGACGGTGATGGCATACGAACCACGGCATTTTTTAAGGGCTGTCCTTTAAGGTGCGTATGGTGTCATAACCCTGAGGGAATTTCCCCAAAGATACAGACCGCCTTCTACGCCCATAAATGTATAGGCTGCGGTCAGTGCAAAAAAGAGGATTTCGACCCCTCGAATTGTTTGGGAGATGCCCGCGTGGTGTATGGAAAGGACGTTACAATCGACGAGCTGCTTCCCCTGCTACTGGAGGATAAAGAGTTTTACGCCAACTCGGGCGGAGGCGTCACCCTCTCGGGGGGAGAGTGCCTTATGCAAGCCGATTTCTGTGCCGAGCTTCTGAAGGCGCTTAAGAGCGAGGGCATACACACCGCTGTTGATACCTGCGGATTTGCCTCAAGGGATGCCCTTGATAAGGTAGTTCCCTACACCGACGTGTTTCTCTACGACCTTAAGGCGTACGATGAGGACGTGCATATCAGATGCACGGGGCTCTCCAATAAGCTTATCCTCGAAAACCTCAGATATCTGGACTCACTTGGCAAGACCGTGGAGATACGCATTCCCTACGTTCCCGAATACAACGACGGGGAGATGGAAAAGATTGCTCATTTCATAGCATCCCTGAATAACGTGTCAAAGATTAGAGTTTTGCCCTACCATAACTACGCAGGTTCAAAATACGCCGCCCTTAATATGGAAAACACCCTCCCAAAAAGGCTTCCCACAGATGAGGAAACCGAAGCGGCAAGAGAAATCCTTCGCGGCATTACAAAGCTTACCGTGACCTCTTAAAAGTTAGAATTATAAACGGTTTTTCCACCTTTCTTAAAAGAAAGGTGGAGCCAAAGAACTTATTGAAGGTATTATTGTAAAAGATAATCCAAAGCTTGTGCGCTGACCGAGCTTTTATTGCGGAGTTTGTGCGCTATTCGTATGTTAGTGCCACGCTGTCACGCGCGGAGGAATTTGTCGGACCCTACGTCCCGCCAAATTCAAAATTTAATAAATAAAAATCCAACCGCATAGCGGGTGATATTTCATTTTCGGGCACAGCCCTAATACTACTGGCCACGCACAAGTGCGCTTTTTATTGGCCTGCCAGCCATGCACTTGTTACGCAAACCCGCTCGAGCGGACCTAAACCAAAGCCTCCCTTGTGTAAAGGGAGGTGGCATTTTCGCAAGAAAATGACGGAGGGATTGTAAAAACAAAAAAATAGAGCTACACAATCCCTCAGTCAGCTTCGCTGACAGCTCCCTTTACACAAGGGAGCCTTTGACACAAGAACATTTTGCGCTATTTTTTGTTTTGCTTTCTGCTCATCGGCATAGCCTACACAGAACCCCGCCACTATGGCGGGGTTTTCATTATACAAGTAAAAGCCGTCGGTAGCGAAGCTGTCCGACGGCTTTTTTCCTTATGATGATAAATTACGCACCGCACATCCGTCAGCCGTAATTATTTTCTTTTTTCAAGTTCTTTGGGTACCTTTCTCCGAAAGAAAGGTACGAAAATCGTTTATAATTCTAATTGATGGTAAATTACGCACCGTACATCCGTCAGCCGTAATATCTATCCTTTTTTCAAGTTCTTTGGGCTACTTTCTCCGAAAGAAAGTCGCGAAAAACTCGTTTATAGCTTATCAGTCCTTTTTTACTCTGAAGAGCAGAGTTCGCAGAGCCTTGGGCGAAAATGGGATAAGGGGATAAAGATAATTCCTCTTTCCGTTAAGTGTTGTGTTGCTCGCCATAAGAATAATTATGAGCAGAAATCCCCCCGCGTAGCCCCAAATTCCGAAGAATGCCGTCAGCGTCAGCAGCATTATGCGCAAAAATTTTATGGCATATCCCAGCTCGTAGCTTCTCTGAGTAAAATTAGCTATGGCGGCAAAAGCCATATAGAGTATTACCTCTGGAATAAGCCAGCCTATCTGCACGGCAAAATCCCCAAGTATAAGCCCCCCCACCACCGACAGCGAATTGTTGAGCATATTGGGAGTATTCAGGGACGCCAGCCTCAATGCGTCAATAATAAACTCGGTAAGCAAAAGCTGAACGAATATGGGTAGAACCCCACGCTCCTGCGGTATGGCGAAGGCGAGCCAGTCGGGGGCTATCTGGGGATATTGCAAGAGCAGATACCACGAGGGAGTAAGCACCAGCGTCAAAAAGAATACGATATACCGCAATATTCTTATATAGGTTCCCGTAAGCGGGGGGAAATAGAAATCATTGGACTCCTGCATGAAATCGAATATGGTTGAGGGCAGCACCATGACCTCGGGGCTGTTGTCCACGATTATCAACACGCTTCCCTCAAGAAGCTGCGCCGCCGCCACGTCGGGACGCTCGGTGGTTCTTACCTTTGGAAAGGGGTTATACCATCTGTGTGAGATAAGACATTCCTTGAGTGATTCGTGCCCCATAGTAAGCGAGTCGGTCTTTATCCGCTGGAGCCGCTCGGACAGCTTCTTCACGTATTCCTTGTCCGCCCTGTCAGCCATATAGCAAAGCACCACGTCACTGCCCGAGTCCGAGCCTACCGTAAAATATTGCATGGTCAACCGAGGATTTCTTATACGCCGCCGTATAAGCGCCGTATTGAAAATAAGAGTTTCCACAAATCCGTCCCGCGAGCCGCGCATAACTCTGTCCCCCTCAGGCTCTGAGGTTTCACGCGCGGGGTAGGTTCGTGTGTCTAAGAGTATAGCCTCCGCGCCGAAGCTGCTTCCGAGTATGAGCGTACCACCCGACATCACCATCTGAGTCATGTGCCCTACGTCAGCCGTCACGTCGGTTTCTATATAGGGCAGATTTTCGTCCATAAACCGCTGGGCGGAATTGGGAATCCGCTTTAGCGTGAGGAAATGCATCATCAGCTTTTGCAGGACTGTATCCTTGGCAAAGCCGTCTATAAAATAGAGAGTCAATTCCCCATCTGACAGAACAAGCCTCTTTTTGAGCATATCAAAGCTCTTATCCACACGGAGGGTTCGGTCCATAAATTTTACGTTTTCACTATAATTTTCTGAAAGCTTCTGTATAATATCACCGCCTTTTTCTTAAAGGTAGTTTGCGCAAACAAAAGAAATATATACAACAGTTAGAATTATAAACCATTTTTCCACCTTTCTTTCGAGAAAGGTGGAGCCAAAGAACTTCCTGTAAGCAATTGTTGTAGATTCCATTCCTTGCGCTACTTTCTTTCAAGAAAGTAGCAAAAAATCGTTTATAACTCTAAATAAAATTTATCCTCCTCCTTATTGTGACAAAAGCCGCGGGGATTTTTTGTTAAAATAAAGAAAATGCCCAAGGTATCTCATAACAAAGGATGGTTAAAAAATGGATAAAAGTCAAAACACAGAAGCCATAGGCGCGAAATTCGACCTGTCCAAGCTTCTAAAATCTCTCGCCCCTAAGGCAATATACCTTCTCGGGGGATATCTTTCCTCCTTAGCAGCCCTTCCCTTCGGCTCAATGCCCTTTGGTATTGCCCTTCTTTGCGCCGCCAACACCGACGCGATCTTTGTCTATCTGGGACTTGCCCTGTCCTGCCTTTTCTCCTTTGAGGGAAGCGTTTCGGTGGTGCTATTCGGAATATACACCGCCCTTCTTTTGCTTCGCGCGCTGGTTCGCCTGACACTGGACAATCCCCTCTCCCAAAGAGAGGAGAAGCCTACCCCAAAGGAGCTTATTCTATCGCTTTTCTCGGAAGCCGTGGGATATCGCATACTTCTCTCTGCCGTAGGAGCCTTTGCTATGGGAGCTTGCTTTGCCATAGGCGGCGGACTTCTTTATTACGATATCTTCGGTCTGCTCCTCTCCACCGCGGTCGCTCCTCTCGCCACCTATATATTCAGCGGATTTTTTTGCCGCCGCGGTGTGGCGAGTGAGCTTGGATTTCTTGCCATTTGCGCAGTCTGCGTTTTCGGCGCATTACCCCTTAAGCTCTACGGCGTTTCCTTAGCAGCATTCGGCGCATTATGGATAACCTTCGCCGTAAGTGAAAAAAAGGGACTGGGATACGGAGCAATAACGGGTCTTGCGGTGGGTCTTATATACTCCCCCCTCCTTTCTCCCCTTTTCGTTATGTCTGCCCTTTGCGTAGGTATATTTATGAAGCTATCCTGCGCTCTTGCCTGCTTCTGCGCCTTCACCGTCAGCGTGGCGTGGGGCTTTTACGTCAAAGGGATATACGCCCTTGACGGTCTGTTCCCCGCCATCCTCTCGGCATGCCTGCTCTATGCCGTATGGCACCGACTCTTCTCTGCCAAAGCAAGAACAGCCGAGATCAAGCGGTCCGCGGACTGCAAGGTGCTTAAGGAAAGTGAGCTTGACGGAATAAGACTGTTTGATATAAACAGACGCATGAGTGCCATAAGCGAGGGACTTGCCTCTCTTTCCTCTTTTTTTGAGGAGATAAAGCTCCGATATCCCAAGCAAGCCGAGCTTATGAAAATATGCGAGGACGCTCTGCGCTCCTGCTGCTCGGGCTGCCCTATGGGGGAGGGCTGCGGTGAAAAAGGGCGAATAGAAAACGAAGCTGGACGGCTTTCCGCTATCCTGTGTAAAAACAGAGGTCTTAGTCCTCTTGACTTTGACCGAGAGCTTGTAAGCCGCTGCCATAGACTCCCCGATATACTTGACGAAATAAATTATAATTCGGGGCTCAGAATTAGCTCTGACAGGGGCTTTGATGGAAACGACGAGGTATTTGCCCCCGATTATAAGGCGCTCTCCCGTCTGCTGGAAAAAAGTATGGAGGAGGAAAGCGACGAATATACGGTGGACAGAGAGCTGTCGGACGCTCTTTGCGCGCCCCTGACACAGCTGGATTTGGATATCCGCGGTGTTTTGGTCTATGGAAGACGCAGAAGAACCGTATATATAAGAGGGCGCGACCTGCGCAGCCTTGAGGATAATAAAGACAGGATTTTTGATACACTCAGCCGCTCCCTGCCCTTTTCCATAGATGGAGAAAGCCTGAGCGTACGCAGATGCTCAGGTGAGGGAGCCGCCATCTCTGTCTGTGAAAAAAACAGAATTGCCGTAAGCTACGTTTCCCGTCAGACCAAGGCGAGGGGTGAAACCAGATTTTGCGGCGACAGCCTCACAGCCTTTGAGAACAAGGACAGCCGCTTCTTCTCTCTGGTCAGCGACGGTATGGGCTCGGGGCGGGAGGCGGCGGCGGTATCCGAGATATGCGCACGTTTTATGGAATGTATGCTGACTGTGGGCGGAATGAACAAGGAGCTGTTATCAATGCTGGGCGGCTTTCTTTCGGGACGATGCGAGGGAAGCCTTTGCGAATGCTCCGCAACAGTTGACCTCATGGAGCTTGACCTTATATCGGGAAAGACCTCCTTTTACAAAAGTGGCGCTGCACCCACCTATATTTACAGAAACGGAAATCTCTTTAAGCTGCGCTCACGCACTATGCCCATAGGTATTCTGAGGGACGTTGAAACCAAAAAGCTTGATTTTACCCTATCGCAAGGGGACGTAGTAGTAATGGTAAGCGACGGCGTGACCGGCGGCGACGAGGAATGTCCTTGGCTCTTCGACCTGCTAAGGCAGAATATTGAAGGCTCGGGAGCGGAAAGAACAGCCGAGCTTGTAGTTAAATACGCCATAGGACACGGCTCTGAGGATGATATTTCGGTCACCGTCATAAGGCTTGAAAACGCGCAGCAATAAAAACAGGAGAGAACAGACGAGGAATGTGCGCCCTCGACGACCCGAGAAACGGGAGGCAAACGCCTCCCGTTTCTCTGTAAAATCAATAGATTTTAAAGTCATATTTCACGCGTCAAAACCTTTTTCCCGCTTTTTATTGACAAACCGAAAACTGAATGATATAATAACATTGTCACGCAACCTAATATTTTTATGCTCAAACGGAAATCATACCTTGGTAAAAGGTGTTTCCTTTTTTCCTCGTTTCCGTTTGCGGCAATAAGGTTGTGTGACAACAATAAAGGAACGCTTTTTCGGTGCGTTCCTTTTGGAGCGCACTTTTTGTATAGCGAAAACCCCGCCATAGTGGCGGGGTTCCATGTAGGCTTTGCCGACGAGCAGAAAGCAAAAAAGTCAGCGCATAATGTTCTCGTGCCAAAGGCTCCCTTGTGTAAAGGGAGCTGTCAGCGAAGCTGACTG
>JAZNXE010000038.1:0-6222 GCA_045593725.1 Eubacteriales bacterium | reverse complement strand
GGTTTCAACTAATTGGCTTTCAAAAAAATTCAATCTTTCTTCAACACTTTTTTCAAAATACATAGATGTATAATTCCTCCTTAGTAGTTTTTAATAAGCAATTCTTTGATTTTACCACGAGAAGAAGCTTTGCTATTTATCATACGAGAAGCATCTACTCTCAATATCGTAAAATCGGCATACAAATCATCAAAGAAATTGTGGTTCTCATCAACATTATGCGGATCGGAATTGCTTAACATAACCTTTGCACCCTTAGCTGAAAGCTCTTTATACATATCGGCAAGTTCAATTTGATTTTGATCGTTGAATTGCTCTTGTGTATATGATGTAAATCCAGATGTAGCGTTCAGAGGTCGGTAAGGCGGGTCTATATAAACAAAGGTACTTTCATCAGCAAAACTCAAGACATCGTGATAATCACACGAGCGCATAGTGACATTTTGGAGAGCTTCGGATATTTTTAGCAAGTTCTCTGTATCACAAATTGTGGGGTTTGAATGTTTGCCAAAAGGTACATTGTAGCAACCTTTTCTATTTACACGATACAATCCATTAAAACAAGTTCTATTTATAAAAATAAACAAAGCCGCCTTTTCAATACGAGTGTCATCATTCAAACTTAAAGTATTATATCTGTCGCGTTGCTCGTAATAATAATCTTGCTTTTCTTCGACATCTACACAAGCATTGTATTTGCTTTGCATATCAGCGAGTATCTGTATTAACGCTTTGCAATAATTTTTAATAACGGAATAGGCGTTCATAAGCTCTTTATTGTTATCGCAAATATATACTTCTTCAAATGAATATTCGGAAAGCAATGCAAAGAGCAACGCTCCACCCCCAACAAAAGGCTCCGCATATTTAGTAACTGTACTGCCGATCCCTTCGGGTAAATTGTTTTTTAATACCCCCAAAAGCTGTCCTTTACCGCCTGCCCATTTTACAAATGGACGAGCAACCTCTGAACGCTTCACAAGCTTCGATTTCCTTGCATCGTCTGGTTTTTCAGCATCACGAGGAATTATCCACATATTACCAATCATAGCAACATCGGGGATTCTATTTTCTCCACAAAGTACAGATACACGTCTTTGAGATATCTTCCACTTTTCTGCCGCTTCTCTTGCGGTTATATATTGTAGCATAGTTCCTCCTAAAAATATCGTTGTATATATTATATTCTAAATCTCGAATAATGTCAAGATCCGAAATAAAAAATGCCACAAAAATTACACACACTGAGTAGTGTGTGCGGGAATTTCGCCTGCGGCGAATATTTTTGCTCGCGGCTCTCGTGAGCCAGCTCCCATCGCCTTGCTCGCAAAATGCGAACCCATGAGTTTGCTTCGCAAACTCCGTGTCGCTAAGCGACACGGAGTCACCAAAAAAAGAACAGAGCACAATGTGCTCTGTTCTTTTTTTGGTGACCCGTACGGGAATCGAACCCATGTTTCCAGCGTGAGAGGCTAGCGTCTTAGCCGCTTGACCAACGGGCCGTCTTTTCACAGCTTTGTTATTATATCACACTTTTTTCTAAATTGCAATACCTTTTTGAAAAAATTTTTTTATTTTTTATCCATTATTATAAAACCGCCCTTTGTCACTAAAATGTGAAAAGCTCTTGCTTTTTTTTGCCTTTGGTGGTATAATTTATCATAGGTGGATATGCTCTATGCCGAGTTTTCCATCTCAAAAATCTTACGGGAGGTCGCCGAAGCGCGTTGCCAATCATATATATGACAATCTTCGACAGAATACGCGAGAAAAATAAGCTCATTTCGATTTTTGTTAAAATACAGAATACCGCTTTCTTCCCCGCTCTTTTCGCACTTATCTGCGTAATATCCGCTACGGGTGACAGGAATATATATATCCCCTGCGCGTGGCTTCTCACCGCCATTACAGTCTTTACGGGTCTTTTCACAAACGACCTTAAAATATTTATCGTCCCCGCCTTTCTGGCGTACTACGTCGTAGGAATGGACGTCCCCATTTACTCAGAGATTCCCTCCCTTGCCCCCTCCGCTATGTGGCATTTCGCGGCCTGCATACTTATTATTATTGCCACGCTTATATACAGACTCATATCCTCGGGACTTCTTCGGGAGATGCTCGAAAAACGCGGAATACTCTTCTGGGGCATCATCCTTCTTGATATTGCCTTCATCACAAACGGACTTTTCAGCCCCCAGTGGAGCATAAAAACTCTTCTCTTCGGGGCTATGCTGGCTTTTGTCCTTACCGCGTTTTATATGCTTTTCGTCACCGTTCTGGCACATTCCAAGGACGGTATTGCCTACGCCTGCAAGACTCTTATCTTTATGGGCTACGCGGTGATTTGTCAGACGGCTGTAATTGCCTACCGTCTGCATCTGCGCGACAGTCTCTTTATCAGAAGGTGGGGCTTTGCGCGAATAAACAGAAGTATGCTCTCCTTAGCGTGGGGACCCGCAACCATTATCGGTGGCGTAGTGGTTCTTTCTATCGTGGCGGCGGTATATCTTATGCGCGGCAGAAAATGGCCTATTCTCTCCTTTGCTTCCGCTGTTATCTTCTGGGTATTCACCGTATTTATTGACACCCGCTCGGCTATCGTTGTGGGCGGATTCGCTCTCGGCTTTGGCGTTATCCTCTGCTGCTTCAACGGAAGAAATAAGAAAATAAACCGCCTGAGCCTTGCCCTGCTCTGCCTTAGTGCGCTGGCGGCTCTGACGTATATTATAGTCAAGTTCCCCGAGGATTACAAAAATATTTTTGAAAAGATACTTGATTTTCTCCGCTTTGACGTTGACCTTGATTCTCTTGACAGTATCCACGGATTTTTTACCTCCCGCCTTCTTATATGGAAGGACGGACTTCTGGATTTCCTCCGCGCCCCACTCTTTGGCACGGGCTTCTCCCTTGGATACTTTACCGCCGAAACCGCCTCGGATAATCTGTTTGTCAATATGTATCACAATATAGGCGTACAGCTTCTGGCTTCTATGGGTATCCTTGGGGCTATTATGTTCCTTATCCATATAAAGCACGTGGCCGAGCTGCTTCTGCGCCGCTTCTCTGTGGATAAGCTGCTGCTTATTATGGCTCCCGTATGCATTCTCGGCATGTCTATGGTGGATAATTTCTTCTTCTATCCCAATTTTATCATAGTTTATACAGCTATGCTTGCCGCCGCCGAGGTGGCTCTGGAGCAAAAGCGTCTGGAGCGGCTTGGCAATCTCAAGCGTCTTGACCCCAACCGAAAGCCCCGCGTGGTATTCACCTACGTTGAGGCGGGAAAGGGACATATCATCCCCACAAGGACGGTGTGCGACGAGTTCCGCAAGTATTACGGCGACAGGTGCGAGATAGTAGAATCCAAATTTTTTACCGAAACGGGAGATAAAAACCTTGAGAAGACCGAGGTGCTCTTCCGCAGAGCGGTGCAAAATCAGAACCACTCCCCCATTCTCAGCTTCCTTTGTAAGCTGGGCAATCTTATCGCGGGAGATACCTTTGCGCTCTTTGTGCTTCTGCGTATGTCCTTCAGCGGAATAAAAACAAATCCACGCGCCGTAAAGCACGTAGAGGAGCTGGACGCCGATGTGATTTACAGCGCCCACTGGTCCACCCCCTTCTATATCAATCAGCTTAAGACCCCAAGACCCTATACCATTTGCTTCTGCCCCGACGTTTACTCCAACGGCGCGTTTAACGTGGATTGCAATAATTTCCTTATATCAAGCGACGTGGGATACAGTCAGGTCTCGCGCACACGTATGTACGCGGGCGGTAACGTAACTCAAATTCCCTTTCCTATGCGCCCCGAGGCTGAGAAATACAAGGGCGAGGAAGCCCGAGCAGAGTGCAGAGCCAAGCTGGGTATCCCCGCCGATGCCTTCGTTGTTGCTCTTTGCGACGGCGGTTACGGTATGGCAAGACTTGAGGGTACGGTGAAGCATCTTATGCGCGCCACCGAGCCTATGACTATAATCGCCCTTTGCGGTATGAACCACCAGCTTTACCTAAGGCTTGACGAGCTTTCAAAAAGCACGCCCAAGCACATACGCCTTATAGCCGTGGATTTCACCGACAGAATGCTGGATTATCTGGTCTGCGCCGACCTATTCGCGGGAAAGAGCGGAGCAAACGCTATCGCGGAGCCTGCCGCTTTGGGTATCCCCATAATCGTTACAAAATGTATTACATATATTGAGCGTGGCATAAAGAATTATCACGTGCGTAAGCTTAAGGGGGCTATCTACATCCCAAGCTGCCGCTTCGCCGCTAAGAAAATCCGTAAATTCGCCAAAAATCCCAAGCTTCTTAAGCCTATGCGCGATAATCTCATAAACAACCACCGCCAGTCCTACGACGCTAAGGCGTCCGCTGACCTTATCTGGCAGCGTGTGTGCGAGATGCGGGAAAGAGGTTAGAGCTTGTTTGGATTTTCGCGACTTTCTTTCGTAGAAAGTCGCCCAAAGAACTTGAAACAAGGAATATATTACGGCTGACGAATGTGCGGTGCGTAATTATTTTAGTAATGTTCGCACAAAACCAAAGCTTTAAAGTTTAGGTCAAGCCTTTTCAAAGGCTTGCGGGTGCTTAGGGCAGAGCCCTAAGTCGCTGACTGCGGTCAGCGAAATTCCCTACGCTTAAAATAGCGCAGGAAAGGTGAATTGGCTCGTTTACGAGACAAGAGGAAAACCCTCGCCGGGGGTTTTCCTCTTTTTAATTAGCGCTAATATTATAAAAGGGCGAACCCCCGGCGAGGGTTCGCCCTCTTTGAACGGCTTGCCGTTCAAATTCACCCACTCCTGCGCTTTTTGAACGATTAGGAGTTTCGCCCGTTGCGACGGGCGGGACGCGGTCGCTTTTTGGAAAAAGCTCCGCAAAAACTTTAAAAATTGGGTTTGTGCAAACAACTACCATTTTCAAGTTCTTTTGGTACTTTTCTCGAAAGAAAAGTACGAAAAAATCGTTATTAATTCTAACTTCCCCTTCAGTAATAGAAATCGTGATTAGCGATACGGAAGGCGAAGGGGCGGTTTTTGGATATCCAGTTATTAGTAGCAATTCTTGGGTTCATAAAGAAGAGAATAGCTGTATCAACCGAATAGCCCTCAAGGCATATTTTAGCAGCCATAATACTCTCGGCAGTGGGTGTCTTATAGATAGTACCCGTTACCGCGGGTGTAAACTGAGTGCCGCCCTTGCGGTCAAAAATAACGCCGTAGATAGTATTGGGATATGACCTACTTGCCTTGCGGTTAAGCACTACGTTTCCCACGGCTATTTTGCCGATAAGAGGCTCTCCTGCCGACTCCGCGCTGATTATGCGAGAGAGCCAGTAAAGGTCGTTTGAGTCGTAAAATTCCGCCGCGCTCAAGAGAGCCTTACCCGTATCGGTAAGCACCACCGTACGACGCTGAGAATCCCACTCCACGTCAACGCAAAGAGCCTTGGCGATTATACGGATAGGCACAAAGAGTCTGTCGTCAATATTTTTCGTAGGCGTTGAGGAATAGAAATATCTGCCCTCCGCCTCGATATAATACATATTGCTCTTAATATTTATGTCGGTAGCACCCTTTCTCACGGTTGCCGTATTGGTATATCCGTTCCAGCTTATGCTGTCGGCTTTGAATAGCTCCGAGAAGCTTCTGAGCGGAACGTATGTAACCGAATCAAGAATGGCAGCCTCGCCCTCCAGAACCTTTACTCCGTCAATCTCAATGGTGACGTGAGCGGCGTCGGCGGGAAAATTATATTTCCACTCTCCCGAATGCTGTTCTGCCTTTGACTCAGCGGCAGATATGGGAAGAGCAAACAGGGCGCAGCCGAGAAGAAGGGTAGCGAGTCCTCGCAATGCAAATTTTTTTACCTTCATTTTTTACTCCTTTCTGAATTATTTAATTTTTTGATTTTTTTACCTCCTTTTCTTTTTGTCACTTAATTATACACGATTTTACACATAAGTTCAACAAGTAAATCTTGGAAACGGACATTGTAGTTAGAATTATAAACAATTTTTTTCGCGACTTTCTTTCGGAGAAAGTCGCCCAAAGAACTTGTTGAGGGGATTATTGTAAAAGATAATAAATATCCCCCCGTATAACGGGGGGTATTTCATTTTCGGGCATAGCCCTAATACTACTGGCTGCGCACAAGTGCGCTTTTATTGGCCTGCCAGCCATGCAATGGATACTTGCTACCCGTAAACGGGTTTCACCATGA
>JAZNXE010000037.1:0-23669 GCA_045593725.1 Eubacteriales bacterium | reverse complement strand
GATTGTTTTGTGTAGATTTTTGCCTTTTACAATCCCTCCGACATTTTCTTGCGAAAATGCCACCTCCCTTTACACAAGGGAGGCTCATGGTGAAACCCGTTTACGGGTAGCAAGTATCCATTGCATGGCTGGCAGGCCAATAAAAGCGCACTTGTGCTCAGCCAGTAGTATTAGGGCTATGCCCGAAAATGAAATACCCCCCCGTTATACGGGGGGATATTTATTTAATACCAATTACTGCTTCTTAAGAAGGACGATTATTTCCTTAAGCAGGTCCTCGGCGGTGGGATTTGCCGCTCTTTCGGCAGCTGCCTTTGCTGCTTCTTCGGCGGCAGCGGTGTCGGCAGCCTCTTTTTCAAGTCTTGCCTTTTCCTCAATGTAAGCCTTTACAGCCTCCTTGTCGCCCCGCTTGATGCCATTAGCCTTAAGCTCCTTTTTCTGCGCCTTGGTGAGCTTGCCCTTGGCGAGCTTATCGTTAAATTCCTTGTGCTCCTCTCTGAATTTGTTTATTATCTTAACGATAGTAAAGAGAACGAGGGCGATAAGGAAGAAATTGATTACCGCGTTTATAAATGAGCCCCAATCTATGTAGATGGAGTTGGCAAGGTCTATCTCGGCGGTAGCGTTTCCCGCCTCGTCAAGCACGTACGCGGGCTTGAGCATAGTGAAAAGCTCACTGAGAGTATCCTTTCCGAAAAGCACGGCGAGAAGCCAGTTGATAACGGGCTTAAGAATGAAGTTGCTGAGTCCGTTGACTATCGCGGTAAAGGAGCTACCGACGATAACACCGACTGCCATATCAACAACATTTCCGCGTGTTATGAATTTTTTGAATTCAGCAAAAAACTTTTTCATAAAGCCTCCTATAAATATTTTATGGTGATATTATAGCCCTTTTGTCGCATTTTGTCAAGGGGGAGATTTTCCCTGCTTGGGCACTTGGACCTTCCGTTTTTTAAAAAATTCCCTTTTTCAGCTGTTTATTTATAGCCACGCTGTGGTGATACGCATCGGCGAGGGCTTTTTTCTTTAACCTGAAGGCTGAGCTTCTGGATATTCCCAAAAGCTCGGCGCAGCGCTCTATGGGGTCGCATCTTACGTAGTGGTAGTAGAGAAGCAGCTTTCCGTTGCCGTTTTCCATTCCTAAAATGAAATGCCGCACCTCGTACATCTTAGCCTTGGCTACGGTAAATTCAACGGGGGATTCGCTCTCCCAGACCATAGTGTCAAAATATTTATCCTCATAATTCTTCATAGCCATCAGCCGACTGCAAAAGCGATAGCTCTTAAGATAGTTTTCTATAAGCGATTGTTCCTCTTGGGTTATTTCTTTCTTTTGGGTCATTTTTTCCTTTCCGTCATCTTGACTTCTTGTATTTAAATCTCCTCGCAATCAGCACAGAGGAGAAAACTGCCTTTCTCAAAAAATATATCCTCGGAGTATATGTACGCCCCGCACTCGTCGCAGCTACCTATGGGTTTGCCGCTCTCTATGCTTATTCCCTCGTAAGAGGGGCAGGCGGGGGGACACATATACATCCCGCAAATGTGACACAAGCTCTCATTTTCACCTCCCTTTAATACGGATTTTCAAATTATTATTGACAAATGATTTTCTTTGAGATATACTAATAGTGGCTGTATATATTATAACGGAATTCCGAACTATTGTCAAGCGTTATTTCGCATTTCCGTAATGTTTGTATAAATGCACAAAGGGAGGGCTGTATGGAATACAAATTTTTTGATAAATTATTGAAAGCTAACAATACCACTGTTTATAGGGTTTCAAAAAGCACGGGAATATCAGCCTCCACCTTTACCGACTGGAAGAACGGCAGGTCGGTTCCCAAGATAGACAAAATAAAGCTTATAGCCGATTATTTCGGAGTACCTATTGAATATATGATGAACGGGAGCGGAGGCGAAAGAGGTGCCTCACCGCTGTCTGAGGGAAATCTTGTGCCTATAATCGGCGAGATACGCGCAGGCTCTCCCATAATCACCAACCAAAGCGTTGAGGGCTACGAGAGGGCTGAGGTAGCCGACACCGACGAATATTTCTATCTTCGCGTTAAGGGCGACAGTATGAAGGATATCGGTATGGTTGAAGGCTCGCTGGTGCTTTTCCACAAGCAGCAATATGCCGAGGAGGGTGACGTTGTAGCCTGTCTTGTTGGAGGAGAGTGCGCTACCGTAAAGCGCTTCAGCCGCTCGAAAAGGACGGTATATCTTCTGCCCGAGAACGAGGAATACGAGCCTATAAAGCTCAGCACTGACGATTTTGAGTCGGGGGACGCGCGGATTCTTGGCGTGGCGTGTGAGATAAAGATAAAACTGTGAGCGAGATGACTATATTTTAGAGGGATGTTGTTTGAACTCGTTTGTTGGGAGAAGTAGAAAGCCGCTTTGCGTCTTTATCTTTTTTCTTTGACACTGAAGGCGCAAAGAAAAAAGAAACAAAAAAGAAACGCCGCTTCCTTAGGGCGTTGCCCTAAGAACCCACGAGCTTTTGAAAAAGGTGGACGAAAACTTTAAATGTCTGGTTTGTGCGAACCCTTACAAAACCCTTAACAAGTTCTTTGGCTCCACCTTTCTCGAAAGAAAGGTGGAAAAAATCGTTTATAATTCTAACTATTCTAACTATAAGGAACAGATATGATAGCAATAACCGTTGATGGGCTTTCGCTTGCCTTTGGCACGAAGGTCATACTTCAGAATATATCATTTTCTCTTGACGAAGCCGACCGACTTGGCATTATCGGTGTGAACGGCTGTGGAAAATCCACTCTGTTCAAGCTGATAACGGGCGAGATTGGTGCCGATAGCGGTGAGGTATATATATCCAAAGACAAGAGCGTGGGTATTCTCCGTCAGGACGACGCCTTTCTCGATTTTTCGGGCGAGGACGGAGAGGCATCTGCTCTTGAGGTGATGTATCACTCCTTCCCGCATCTGCTGCGCGCCGAGGAGCGACTTGCTGTCCTTGAGGAAAAGCTCTCCTCGGGGGAAGAGAGCGCGGTAGCCGAGTACTCGGCTCTCAACGAGCGCTTTATACGGGAGGGCGGTCTTGAATTTCGGGGAAGATGCGCTTCCACCCTGCTGAAGATGGGCTTTTCTCCCGAGGAGCAGAGCCGTCCCATATCGGCGTTCAGCGGGGGACAGCGTACTCGTCTGGCACTTTGCCGTGAGCTTTGCCGTGAGCCTGATATTCTTATGCTTGACGAGCCTACCAACCACCTTGATATGGAAACGCTGGGGTGGCTTGAGAGCTTTCTGTCCTCCTACAAAAAGTGCGTTATGGTGATATCCCACGACCGATATTTTCTGGACAGGGTCACAAACAAAACTCTGTGCATAGAAAATCACAAGGCAAAGCTTTATAACGGCGGCTATACCAAGAGTATGGAGCAGAGGCGCATAGACCGCGAGATAGAGGAGCGCCACTATAAAAATCAGCAAAAGGAGATAGCCAGACAGGAGGCGTATATCGCTCAGCAAAGGGCGTGGAACAGGGAGCGGAATATTATTGCCGCAGAGAGTCGCTTGAAGCTCCTTGCAAAAATGGAGCGTGTGGAACGCCCCGAAAACTCCCCCAAGGGCATTCGTATGAGCTTTTCGGAGGCGGGTGCCAGCGGAAACGAGGTGCTGAACGTAAAGGGACTTTCCTTTTCCTACGGAGAAAAGGAGATTATCCGAGGAATGGATTTCACGGTGCGCAGAGGTGACAGACTCTTTCTCGTAGGACCTAACGGCTGCGGAAAATCCACACTTATAAAGCTTCTTATGGGTAGGCTTTCACCCTCCTCGGGATATGCCGAGTGGGGGTATAACGTGAAGTCGGGATATTACGACCAGGAGAACCAGAATCTCACTCCCTCCAATACCGTTATTGACGAGCTTTGGAACGCATACAGAGGTATGACAGAGACCGAGATACGCAATACTCTTGCTCTTTTCCGCTTCATAGGAGATGACGTATATAAGCTTGTGAGTGACCTGAGCGGAGGCGAGAGGGCGAGGCTGACGCTCTCAAAGCTCATTCTTGCCGACACAAATCTGCTTATTCTGGACGAGCCGACCAACCACCTTGACATATCCTCACGGGAGGTGCTGGAGAGCGCGCTTGCGGAATATGACGGAACGGTGATTATAGTATCCCACGACCGATATTTTATAGAAAAGCTTGCCACAAGGCTAATAGATATGACACCCGTAAATCAAGGGGGCGGCTTTTACGATATTACTCTGCCAAGGGCGGGAGAGGGCTATGCCGAGCTTTGCCGTGAGCGTGAGCGTAGGCAGGCGGCGTGTGGCGAGAAGGCGTCAGGTGAAGCCCCTGTAAGCTCAAGCAAGGAGCTTTATCTAAGGAACAAAAAGGAGAACGCCGACAGAAGAAACGCCGAAAAGCGTATGGAAAGACTGCGTAAAGAGGCGGAGCGGATAGAAGCCGAAATAGATGCCATAGATACCGAAATGAACGGGGAGGCGGCGACCGATTATACCCGCCTTGCCGAGCTTGACCAAAAGAAAAACGCTCTTGAGGAGCGTTTGCTTGAAATATACGGAGAGATATAAAGGAGAAGAAAAAATGACGGGAATAATAGGAGCAATGAGCGTTGAGGTAGAAGCCCTCAAGGCTAAATTGGAAAACCCAAAAACAGAGAATATAAGTGGGATAGAGTTTGTCAGCGGTACTCTTTGCGGAGGGGACGTGGTAGTGGCTCAGTGCGGAATAGGAAAGGTGTTTGCCGCTGTCTGCGCACAGACCATGATACTCAAATACGGGGTAAGCCGTATAATCAATACGGGAGTGGCGGGAACGCTTACAGACCGTATAGGAATACTTGATTTTGCGGTGTCCTCCGCCGTAGTACAGCACGATATGGACACAACTGCCATAGGGGATGCTCCCGGGCTTATTTCAGGAATAAACGTGGTGGAGATACCCGCCGCCGCTTCTCTTGCCGCTCTGGCGACACGTTGCGCCGCAGCTCTTGGCTACAAGAGCATCGAGGGGGTAGTAGCCTCGGGCGACCAGTTCATAAATAATACCGAGCGTAAGGAATTTATCCGCCGCACCTTCGGCGCTATCGCCTGCGAGATGGAGGGAGCGGCAATAGGTCAGGTCTGCTATCTGTCAGATGTTGATTTCGTTATAATAAGATGCATCTCGGATAACGCTTCGGGAGAGGCTGAGATGGAATACCCCGAAATGGTAAGCAAAGCCGCTCTGCGCTCCGAGGCGCTGGTAGAGGCAATGCTCAAGGGCTTGGAGGGCTGATATGGAAAACGTAAGAAGAATAACCAGCTTCTCTGTTGACCACGATTTTATAGACACGGGAATTTACGTGTCCCGTATAGACGGTGACGTGACCACCTACGATATGCGTACCCGTAAGCCCAACGGGGGAGATTATATGGACAATATCACTATGCACTCGCTGGAGCACATGTTCGCCACGCTGGTGAGAAGCAGCGAAATAGGAGGGGAGGTGCTGTACTTCGGACCTATGGGCTGCCGCACGGGATTTTATCTGCTGGTGAGAAACGCGGACAACGCCCGCGTGCTGCGCGTAGTAAAGCAGGTGCTCCGGCAGATAGCCGAAGAGGCGACCGAAATGTACGGCGCGACGCGAAAGGAATGCGGAAATTACAAGGAGCTTTCCATAGAGAGCGCCAAAGAGGAAGCGAGAAGGTATCTTGCCGAGCTTTGCGCCCGCGAGCAGACCTTTGAATACAATCAGCTCTGAGCAGAGCGTACTTCACTGACAATAAATCAGACAGCCCCTTTCAAGATACAATAAAAAAGTAAACCCTTGGGCGACCTGCGACAATGCAGGTCGCCCAACTATGTTTACATTTGGACAAGAGAAGTTTATTTCATAGGTAAAGTTATCCTATTAAAAAGCCTCTCCTCTTGGGAGAGGTGGCAGCCATAGGCTGACGGAGAGGGGGTGAATATGCCCCCTCACCCGCTATCGCGGGAGCTCTCCCACAGGGAGAGCCTGACGAGTACAACTGTTTACAATCTTGCTCTTGACAGAGGACGCCTGTCCCTACCAAAGGTGATAAAAGCTTGAATGAGCTCGGTTTAATACCGAGCTCATTCGCAACAAATTTAATATTTAATTTTTGTCTAAAACATTGGGTTCACTTCATATCTGCCAGTGGATTTTTATTCTATATCAAATATTTCGGCGTAATCCGCCTTAAGAATCTCCTTGATGAGAATAATCTCGTCAGGGTATAAGTGGCGCTGTCCCACCTCTATTTTTGCGATTGCGCTACGTGTTATATCGCAACCCTTTAATTGCAGTTTTGTGGCTAAAAGCTCTTGTGTCAGACCTGCTCTTTCACGTAGGTCACGAATGTTTTTGCCGACCTTCTTTTCTATCTTTCTATCCATAAAGCACCTTAAAATTTATTTGTTGACAATATTATAAATCCGTGCTATAATATTTATGCACTTATATAAGTGCAACAAAAATGTTGGGGAGAATTTTATGAAGCTTTTGATAGTTGGGTCAAGAAGTATAACCGATTTTGATTTGTTACCGTATATTCCCCAAGATACCGAGCTTATAATTTCGGGAGGGGCAGAGGGAGTTGATACGATTGCCGAAAAATATGCGGATGAGCACAGAATGTCAAAGCTGATACTTCGCCCTCAGTACGGACTTTATAAAAAGGGCGCTCCAATTAAGAGAAACGATAAAATGGTGGATATTGCCGACATGGTATTGGTAGTCTGGGACGGGATATCTAAAGGAACTAAGCATACCATAGAATACGCCAGAAAGAATAATAAGGAAACGGTGGTAGTAATAATATAAATATCCCCCGTAAAATAAAACGGGGGCTTCAGTTTTGGGCATAGCCCAGATATTACGCGAACGCACAAGTGCGCTGTGTGTTGGACAGCCAGCCATGCAATGGATACTTGCTACCCGTAAACGGGTTTCACCATGAGCCTCCCTTGTGTAAAGGGAGGTGGCATTTTCGCAAGAAAATGTCGGAGGGATTGTAAAAGGCAAAAATCTACACAAAACAATCCCTCAGTCAGCTTCGCTGACAGCTCCCTTTACACAAGGGAGCCTTTGGCACGAGAACATTATGCGCTGACTTTTTTGCTTTCTGCTCATCGGCATAGCCTATACAGAACCCCGCCACTATGTCGGGGGTTTTCGTCTTACAAAAACAGAGAGAGCATTTCGTCATAACCGACTCGCTCTCTCTGTTTGTTATAGGTTGGTGCAAAGAGCCGCTTATTTTCTTACCAGATATTTTCTCATATCGATGGCGCAGGCGGCAAGAATAATAATACCCTTGATAATATACTGCATATTGGAGTCTATGCCAAGGAAGGTCAGTCCCACGAAGATTATCCGCAAGAGGACAACGCCTGTTATCACTCCGCGTATCTTACCTATACCGCCGACAAAGGAAACTCCTCCGATAACGCAGGCGGCAATAGCGTCAAGCTCATAGTTAAGTCCCGTTGCCGCGCTGTTAGAGCCGATTCGCGCCGCCTCGATAAAGCCTGTAATTCCATACATTATACCCGCCAGCACGAATACCCAGATTATGGTTCTTGTGACCGACACTCCCGATACGTTCGCCGCCTCGGGGTTGGAGCCTACGGCAAACATATTCTTTCCGAAGGCGGTCTTGTTCCATATAAACCACATTATTACCGTGATGCCGATGGCGTAGAATATATAGTTTGGTATTGCCACGCCGCCTATCTTGAACATGCTTCCCGTGATAAAGCTTGAATAGGAGGAGTCAAGTCCGGAGATGGACTGACCGTTGTTAGTGCCCTGCATAAGATATATAAGGAGAGCACCGTAGGTTATGAGCTGGGTTGCGAGGGTAACTATAAAGGGATGGAGCTTGAATTTTGCTGTGCAAAATCCGTTGATAAAGCCCACCAGCGCGCCGATAAGAAGTATTATTATAAGCACAGCCCATATAGGGAGCGTGGGCAGATTTGGGAACATTTTATTAGCGTAGCCGCTTGCCTGAAGCAGAGATGCCGCCACGCAGGCAGTAAGTCCCACGATACGTCCTGCCGAGAGGTCGGTTCCTGTGAGGATGATACACCCCGCGATACCAAGGGCGATAGGCAGATTTGCCGCTGAAAGCGAGATTATATTTACAACAGAGGAAAGAGAGAGAAAGCGCGAGTCGTATATCTGGATACCGATTATGGCGGCAAAAAGCAGAATATATAGCAAATTATTTATAAAAAATTCCTTTACCGCCCGCCATTTTTCATCGGAGGGCTTTTCTCTGAAATCCCTGAGTTTATTTATTGGATTAAAATTGGCAAGGACAGACCTTTTATTACTCATGAAAATTACTCCTTATACATATTTTGCCGCAAGAGCCATAATGTCCTCCTGAGTGGCGGAGGATGCATCCACCTCTCCCGCAAGGCGGCCGCCCGACATAACCAGTATCCTGTCGCAGACTCCCAGAAGCTCGGGCATTTCACTTGAAACCATCAGTACGCATTTGCCCTTGGAGGCAAGGTCTATTATAAGCTGATATATCTCGTATTTCGCTCCCACGTCGATACCTCTTGTAGGCTCGTCCAAAAGAAGCACCTCGGGGTCGGTGAGAAGCCAGCGACCAAGGATTACCTTCTGCTGGTTTCCTCCCGAGAGAGAGCGGATTTTGGTGCGGTGAGAGGGGGTCTTTATTCTCATTGATTTTATTGACCATTGGGTATCACGCTTCATTTTTTTGTCGCTGAGAAGCAGACCGCCCACGCGGTATTTGGGAAGCCCTGAAATCACCGTATTTTCGGTGATATCAAGTATGCCGAATATGCCCGTAGCCCGCCGCTCCTCGGTAAGGAGGGCAAAGCCGTTTCTCTTGGCTTCACGGGGAGTGCGATTGAGGGCTTTTTTGCCGTGGAGAGAGATGCTTCCTCCCGTGCGCTCCAGAAGTCCGAAGATGCCCTCAAGCAGCTCAGTGCGCCCCGCTCCCCCAAGTCCCGCCACGCCTACTATCTCACCCTGACGTACCGTGAAGGAAACGTCCCTTATTGGCGCGTAGCGCGTGGAAAGTCCCTTGACCTCAAGAGCTACGCCGCCTATTTTGTTGGTTTTGGGAGGGAAGCGCTCGGTAAGCTCTCTGCCTACCATAAGCTTGATTATTTTGTCCATAGTAAGCTCCGAGGCAGGCTCGGTAGCTATGTGCTTTCCGTCCCGCATAACGGTCACGTCGTCGGATATGCGAAGAATTTCCTCCATCTTGTGAGAGATATAGATTATACCGCAGCCCTGAGCCTTCAGCTTTTCGATTATGCGGAATAGATGCTCCACCTCACGGTCGTTGAGTGAGGAGGTAGGCTCGTCAAGGACGATTATCTTGGAATTGTAGGACACCGCCTTGGCTATTTCTACCATCTGCCGCTGGGAAACCGACATAGTGCTCATTATGCGGTCGGGGGAGATGTCAATGTCCAGAGATGAGAAAACTTCGCGGGTCTTCTGACGCATTTTACCCTCAAGAGTTATAAATCCGAGGGCGGAGGGGTATCTGCCAAGCCATATATTGTCGGATACGCTTCGCTTCAGGGCTTGGTTAAGCTCCTGATGCACCATAGCCACCCCGTTTTCAAGAGCATCCTTAGGATTTTTAAAGGAAACGGGCTTGCCCTCCAGAAATATCTCCCCGCTGTCCTTGGAGTATATGCCAAAAAGGCACTTCATAAGCGTGGATTTTCCAGCGCCGTTCTCGCCCATAAGAGCGTGAACCGTGCCTCGGCGTACCGATAGTGAAACGCCGTCAAGCGCCTTGACGCTGGGGAAGCTCTTGGATATGTTTTTCATTTCGAGTAAAATATTTTGTTCCATATAGTATCCTTTATTGTTTTTTCCACCTTTCTTAAAAGAAAGGTGGAGCCAAAGAATTTCATAAGGGAATTAATGTTTGCTTGAGTCTGTGCGCCGACGAAGATTAACATATAGCACACAATATTGTAGGAGTTGTCACCATTAGCCTTCCCCAGCGGGGAAGGGGGACCACGGTAGTGGTGGATGAGGAGAGCGCGGGTGCAGTCTATGTTTGCAACTACTTATTGAGGAATTTTTGAAGCTCCCATACAGTAAGCTATACACATCTCTCCCAGAACTCTCCTCATCCGTCTTGCTATCCGCTTCGCGGATGTGCAAGCCACCTTCCCCGCTGGGGAAGGCTAATGTTAGGGGGAACCTGTGTTTGCCCACTCGAAAGAAAGATACACAAAAAGCACCATCTTCAATAAGTTCTTTGCGTCATTTTCTCTTGTATGGGAGGCTATTAGCCTCCCACCTTAGAATTACTGTTTTACTGCTCCTCCTCACCCAAATAAACAGCGTAGGGGATTCTAAGCTTGGCTACGTCCTTGTCTATATTCTGATTTTCCATACCGTCGAATATTTTGTTGCCGTTAAGACCGTTTTGCACACTTGCCAGTATTGCCTTTGCCATACCCTCGGCATCCTGCTTGATAGTTCCCGCCATTTTACCGGCCTTGATAAGCTCCCTTGCCGCAGAGGTGGCGTCAACGCCGAATACGGGAATAGTGGTGCTGTCCTTTCCCGTGTTATAACCCGCGGAATTGAGAGCCGAAATAGCTCCCTCTGCCATTCCGTCATTGTTGCAGATAATAACCTCTACCATATTTTTATTGGCGACGCTGTGGGAGGAGAGCAGGGTAGTCATATACTCGTTTGCCGCCTGAGCCGACCATTTGCCCTCGCGGTCAAGAAGATATTTGTCCTTGTTTGCGGCATCGTAAAATACGAGAGATGGCTTGCCTGCCGCCTTGAGCTTGGCGTCGGCGTTCTCTACCGAGTAGCGTGTTCTGTATATGGCCTCATTATTGCCCTTTTCGCCCATAAAGAGAACGTAGGATATCTTTCCGTCCCCGTTAAGGTCAACGGCGTCATAGTTCTTTACTATATAATCTCCTATCATATCCCCCTGAAGCTTACCCGATTCTGTGGCATCCGTTCCGATAAACGCGCATTTATCATAGCTGTTTACTACCGAGTCGGATACCTCTCGGTTGAAGAAGATAACGGGTATTCCCGCCTCCTTTGCCAAGGAAACGATACCGTTTGCAGCATCATCCGAGCCTGTGGTAACTATATTTACCACAAGAAGCTTTGCTCCCTTGGTAATGGCGGTCTGCACCTGCTCTGTCTGGGTGGTCTGGTTGTTGTTGGAGTCGTGGTCCTGATAGCTGACTCCGGCGTTTTTCAGAGCCTTATCGAGAGATGCGCGCACGGTGGAGATATAGGTGTCGCTGTAAGTGTAATAAAAAACGTGAACGTCTGCGTTCTCACGTGAGGCGCAGGACATAAAAAGAGGTAAAGTAAGAGATAAGGCGAGAAGTAAAACAATAAGCTTCTTTGTTATTTTCATATCGCTCTCCTTTAGTAAAAAATGTTTTCTGTAATTCATTTTTCCTCGCATACGGGATTTCTATGCGGAACGGTTGGATTTTTTTAAAATACCTGGAAGATGGAAAATCAGAGCACAATATAGTGTTTTTTGGCTAAAACGGAAAATAAAAGTTACAAAATATCTTGCAAAGATTATAAAAAGAATAAAAATTCCGTTTTTGGAAAAATATTTTTAAAAAGCTATTGACAGAGAGAGGAAAAAGGTGTATAATGGTCGCGTAAGACACAGTGAATTTTATTTGTGAGGTATTTTATGGCTACTGCTCAGAAAAAGAAGATAGAATTGATGGCGCCTCCCGGAAGCGATGCCGAGGCTAAGAAGAAGGCTCTTAAAACCGCGCTTTCTCAAATAGAGAAGAAGCACGGAACAGGCTCGGTAATGCGTCTTGGCGACAACGCCCAGATGGAGGTTCAGGCTGTGAGCACGGGGTCTATATCCCTCGACCTTGCGCTGGGTATCGGTGGAGTTCCCCGCGGAAGAATAATTGAAATATTCGGACCCGAATCCTCGGGTAAGACTACGGTTGCCCTTCACATAGTAGCAGAGGTTCAGAAGGCGGGCGGAGAAGCGGCGTTTATCGACGCGGAGCACGCTCTTGACCCTGTTTACGCAAAGGCGCTTGGCGTAGATACCAACAATCTCTTGGTTTCTCAGCCCGATTGCGGTGAGGATGCTCTCAACATAACCGAGCAGCTGGTGCGCTCGGGAGCAATAGATATAGTGGTGGTTGACTCTGTGGCGGCACTTGTTCCGCGTCAGGAGATAGAGGGAGATATGGGCGCGGCTACCGTGGGTGTTCAGGCAAGACTTATGTCACAGGCTATGAGAAAGCTGTCGGCTATTATCTCAAAGAGCAACAGTATAGTAATTTTTATAAACCAGCTTCGTGAGAAGGTGGGAGTTATGTACGGAAATCCCGAAACCACCCCCGGCGGACGGGCGCTTAAGTTCTATTCTTCTGTACGTATAGACGTGCGTAAGGGTGAGCCTTTGAAGAACGGTAACGATATTTACGGAAGCCGTGTGCGCTGTAAGATAGTAAAGAATAAGGTAGCTCCTCCCTTTAAGACGGCGGAATTTGATATACTCTACGGTAAGGGAATTTCCCGCTCGGGAGAGATAATCGACTATGCCATAACTCTTGATATAATCAAGAAGAGCGGCTCGTGGTTCTCCTATAACGGCGAGAGAATCGGTCAGGGCAAGGACAACGTACGCAAGTATATTGAGGGCAATCCCGAATTTCTTGCCGAGCTTGACGCTAAGATAAGGTCGCTGAGTGACCGACTTCCCGAGGCTACCGACGAATTCGAGCTTGACGAGGAGGATGACGACGAATTCGATATCCGCACCATGGAAGAGGAATTCTGATGCGGATAAGCGTGGTATCTCTGACGGCAGGCGGAAGCGACGAGATAAGAGTATGCTTTGAGCTTACCGAGGGAGATAATGTATCCAAAGAAAGCTTTATTATATCCACCCGCGCATACACTCAGCTTGAAATTTCAAAGGGCGAGAGCGACCGAGAGGTTTACGAGGCTGTGGAGCGCGAGGCACAGATATATTCCGCCTTCAAGAGGGGAATGTACATTTTGGGATTTGGAGCTTGTTCAAAAAAGCTGCTTGTGTCAAAGCTTTGCGCCAAGGGATTTGCCGCTGACGTATCCCGTGAAGCCGCTGAGCGCATAGCTCAGCGCGGCTACATTGACGAGAATGAGAATGCCCGAAGAGAGGCGGAGATGTGCTGCGCCAAGCATTGGGGTGAGAGCCGAATCAGAGCGAAGCTTACGGAGAGGAGATATTCCCGTGAGGCGATTGACCAAGCGCTTTTCTTCCTTGAGGATTCGGGTGTGGATTTTGACGAAAACTGTAAAAGGCTTATTGACAAGCGCTATGGCGCAATACCCTCCGACCGAGGCGAGCTACAGAAGCTTATAGCCTCGGTATGCAGACAGGGCTATACCGTATCTCAGATAAAAGGGGCGTGCGCAAGGCTTTCGGCTGAGCGTAGGCTCGGTAGAATATTTGAATAAGTGTGAATATGGACAAGTCACAGAGCCAAAGCGCTGCTGAAAATCTCATATAAAATTTGCAGCAAAAAACCGCTTTTACTATCAAAAGATAGCAAAAGCGGTTTTTTGTTTTAAAGAGTTATTTATCGGCTTCGCCGTATTCCGAGATATCTATTTTTTGAAGCTCAGCGGGAGATATTCTGCCCTTTGTTTTTTCGTAGTAGGCTACGTTGTTGCGAACCATAAAGGCAAACTGGGCGTTTGGATTGCGCTTTTCCTTTTCGCAAACAAACAGAAATTTTCGCAGAAGCTCCTCGGATACTCTAAGCTCAAGCTCAAGATTGTTTTTCATAGTCAGTCCTTATTTCTTTTTTCTATCGGTGCTGTTCTTACGCACGGTGGTGGAATTTTTGTTCTGCTTTTTGTCGGAGCGAATAAGCAGGAAGGCTGCTATGCATACGCCAACTATTACCACACCGAAAATGCAAAGAGCGATTACAGTGCCAAGGTCAGCGCCTTCGTTCTTATCTCCCTCATTGGTATCAGGTGCTGTTTGGTCGGGCTTTTCGGTGACTATCTCCTCGTTTTTCTTGTAGGTGAAGGTGAAATTAAGCTCTTCCTCGCCAAGAGCTGTGCCCGTATAGCTTTCATTTCCGTAAACCGTGTAGCCCTCTATTGCGGCAGCTACCACCGAGTAGCTGTCGCCAAGGCTCTTGCTCTCGGGAGCGCGGGGATCTTTTAGGGTATTTCCGTCGGCATCCACGTAGAATACGTTGATAACCGTTGAGTTCAAGGTCTGAATCTTTTTTACCTTGTGGGCACTTATTGCGGCATCCTCAAGGGCGTCATCCGCAAAGGTAACCTCGGGAAGCGTGGCAAGAGTAGTAAGCTTTTCGCACTCCTTAAAGCACCAGCTTCCTATACCCGTTTCGGGTGCTGAGGGGATTATTACTGTTTCAAGAGTACGGCAGAAGGCAAAGGTGCGCTCTCCTATTGAGGTAACGGTGGTGGGAAGCTTCACACTCTTAAGAGCGCGGCAGCCCTCGAAGGCGCTGACGCCTATGGATGTCACTCCCTCGGGTATGGATACGCTTGTAAGAGAGGAGCAAAAGGAGAAGGCGTAGTTTCCTATGCTCTGTGTGTTTGAGGAGAGCTTGACGCTCTCAAGAGCGGTCATGCCGTAAAAGGCGTAGTCGCCTATGCTTGAAATGGTATCGCTTACGGTGACAGTCTTTACGCTGGTGCGTATTGCCGCCCAGCCTATGCTATCAGCGCCGTCGGCGTTTTTCATAGCGCCCGTGCCGCTGAGAGTAAGAGTTTGTCCGTCCTTTTTGTACTCCCAAGCAATTCCTTCCCAATTACCCGAAGCATCGTCTGCTATTTTTTCTCCTGAGCCGCAGGAGGCAAAGGAAAGTGTGAGGATAAGGGCGAGAGCTAAGAGGAGAATAAGCTTAAATATCTTGTTTTTCATTGGGATAGTCCTTCTTTTTATGTTATTTTTTATCGTGGCAGTGGTCGGTGAAGAAGCCTTCAAGGTTTACCGTGAAGCTTCCGTCCTCCTGCTCCTTAAAGCCAACGGCTTTTATAAGTCTTTTTGTCTGTTCGTCGGCAACAGTACCGAGATAGGTTGCATTATGTACTCCGCATAGGTCGATAAAGTTGAGCGTACCGCGCCCGAGAACGAACAGCGCCTCGAAATCGAAGCTGTCCCGTGCGGGGGCGAGGTCATATATAAGACCGCCCTTGTCAGTGAGCTTGAATTGACTTACTCCTGCAAGCGCTCCGTCAACCGTGGCGGAATAAGCCAGGAGGTCGGGGTCGTATTTTACGCCGCAGGCAAGACATATCTTTTCCTGCTCCGCTTTTGTTTGTATGGGTAGGACCTTAAGCATTTTTTCTTCCTTTCATTTATTGGCGTTACCCTTGAGATAGCTTATCTCCTCGGGGGTGAGATGACGCCATTTTCCCGACTCCAGTCCGCCCAGAGGGATATCTCCCAGGGCTACGCGGCAAAGACGGGTTATATTCAATTTGACTGCCTCGCACATCCTTCGTATTTGCCTGTTCCTGCCCTCGTACAGAGTCATCTCAAGGGTAGTGGAAGTATCGGACGCTGCGAGTATTCGTGTTTTTACGGGTAGAATTTCATATCCCTCTATTACCATAGGCAGAGAGAGCTGAGCCAGAGCGGCGTCTGTGACTCTGCCCGATACGGTGACGTGATATATTTTGGGTATCTTGTGGCGGGGATGGGTAAGTCGGTTGGTAAGCTCGCCGTCGTTTGTCAAAAGGAGCAAGCCGTCCGAGTCCATATCCAGCCGTCCCACGGGATAGACACGCGCGTTTAAGTCCTTTATAAGGTGTGTGACAGTCTTACGTCCTTTTTCATCCGAGAGGGTGGTAACGTAGCCGCGGGGCTTGTTGAGCATTATATATACACGCTCCTCGGTGGGGGGATGAATCACCTTTCCCTTATATTCCACTCTGTCAAGGTTGGGGGACACGCGCTGTCCCAGCGCGGCTATCTCGCCGTTGACCCTGACAAATCCTTTTTTTATCTCCTCCTCGGCGGCGCGTCTTGACATTACGCCGCAATCCGAGAAGTATTTCTGGAGCTTTATAGGTTCCATAAGTTCCTCTGTTTATTTTTTCTGTGTTGACTCAACTCCGTAGGCGGCTATGAGCGGAGAGCTTGTGCTTTTGCCCTCTGCATAAAGGGTAAGAGTTGCCAGCTGCTTTCCCTTGGGTATGGGGGCAAACTCAAAATGCCTGTAAGCGGTCACCGAGAGCCTCGTCTTTCCTCTCTGCCGCGGCAGAGTGAGTATCAGAGCCTCTGCGTTTGTGAGAGTAACGTAGCTTTCCTTGCCGCCCGTAAGGGGATAGGCGCAGGTAAACTCTCCCGCCTCGTAAAGAGTGGCGCGCTCGTAGAGAGAGAATCCGTAGTCAAGCATCCCCGAATGGTCATTCCAATCGTCGGGAGCATTGAGAGTTACGGAAATAAGGGTAAGACCGTCGCGCTCGGCGGCGCTTACAAGACATCTACCCGTAGCCTTTGTAAAGCCTGTTTTCAGTCCGATAGCCCCATCATAGAGGCTTAGCATCTTGTTATGGTTATAAAGATATCGTGTGGAAGTCCCCTCGCTTTGTTCTGCGGTCACGCCCTGCGGGATAGTAGTCTTTTTTGTGGATGCTATCCGTCTTACGGTGGGGTGGCTCAGCGCCTCCGCGGAGATGATCGCCAAATCGTAGGCAGTGGTGTAATGCTCCTCGTCGTAAAGCCCGTGGGGGTTTGTGAAATGAGTGTCCGACAGCCCCAGCGACACTGCCTTTTCGTTCATTTTGTGAGCGAAATCGGCTACGCTTCCCGCCGCGGCTATTGCCAAGGCAGCTGCGGCATCGTTTGCCGAGGACAGGAGAAGCGCACAGAGCAGCTCCTCTACCGTCAATAGCTCGCCCTCGCAAAGATAGACCGAGGAGCCTTCCACGTTCACCGCTTCGGGTGGGATAGCCACTTTTTTGTCCAGGGGCATAAGCTCACAGACCACAAGGGCAGTCATTATCTTTGTGGTACTCGCCATACCCATACGCTGCCGCGCGTTCTTCTCATAAATGACAGTTTTGTCCGAAAAATCTATAAGAATAGCCGATTGCGCCGATACCGTGGGGCTGGAGAGAGCCGCGGAGGGCAGGGAAAGGCAGAGTATAAGAGAGCAGCACAAAAGAAGCGCCGTCAGGGTGCGGCAGAGCCGAGGGAGAGGGGAGAGCATCATTTTTCACCTCAAATTTTGCGTTTTCTATATTTATATGGATAGAATAACGCAAAAATGACGCTTATCAGTCCTGAGGCTCTTCCTTATCCTTTGCGAAAAGGTCTTTAATTTTGGCTATGATATCGGGGGTTCTCTCAACGAAGTCGGCTATCTGGTCAACGGGGTCGGGCTTGCCCTTAGATGCCACGTTGAGAAATTCAACGTCGCCGCTCTTGTCGCAGACAAGGAAGCCTACGGGAACTACGGTCATTCCCGTTCCTCCGCCACCTCCGAAATTCTGGGGACGGGGCTGGTTTTCCTTTTTGGAATTGTAGTCAACACCCCCCGAGGCAATGCCTACGGATATCTTGGAAATAGGGATTATTACAGTCCCTCCCGTCACGCTGATGGGGTCGCCAACAATAGTGTTTGCGTCAACCATAGAGCGGATGTTCTCCATAGAGGAGCGGATTATTTCGGGTATCTTGTGTTCGTTTGCCATAATATTGTTCCTTTCATATATATAATGAAGTTTTTTCAAAGTTAAAGGGAATTACTGCCTCTCGGCTTTTCTTTTTTGTGATTGGAAGAAGTATTTTATAAGCCGTCCCAGCGCCGCGAAGGCTACGTGAAAGAGATGCCACACGCGCAGCGAGAAGGAGATGCAGATATCTATCTCGCTTTCCTCGGCGGTGAAGTCTGGGGTGATATCTATTTGGTCGCCCTTGGGGAATTTTACCTGCTTTATTCCCTCAAGGAGAGGGAAGAGCACGTTTATGCTCTGAGTCACCGCCCCGTAGGTCAGGGCTGTGGCGGCGGCATCCCCCGTGCCTATTTTAAGCTTTATCCTTGTAAGCTTTATGCGAAGATGACCGAAAAATCTTGAAACTACCTTTTTCACTAAGTCACATACAAGGGAAACTATGTCCATTATTTCGCCCGCGGACTTTTTTTCTTTCTTAACCTCGCCTCGGGCGATAGCCTGTTTTTTCTCGTCCTTTTGCCTTTTCTTTTCGGCTTTCTTAGCCCGTTTCTTTTGCTCCTTTTTTTCAAGCTTTGCCTTGAGCCTTGCTGCCTTTTTGGCGTTCATTGAGCGTGGGTATTTTTTCTCCTTGGAGGGCAACACCCTTATTTTTACAAACAGCACCCGCACGTAGAGGGCGACCTCGCCGCTGTACTCCACCGTAACGGTAGCCTTCAGCGTAAGGAGAAATATGAAAAACAGAAGGATACATCCGAGAATTACCATATTTTCCTCCTTTCGCTTTTACTCATTTTAGTATTTGTTTCGCCGTTAAAATTATTCCTCGTCGGGGGAGCCTTCTCCCGCGGAGGAGTCATCATCCATAGACAGCTGACCGTCCTCCTCCAAGATGGGCGCGTCCTCCTTGGGAGGGAGCATTATCTCGGTTTCGGGAAGCTCGGTGAGTGAGCGCAGACCGAAGACACGGAGAAATTTTTCTGTGGTGGCGTAGAGCATAGGTCTGCCAGGGGCGTCAAGCCTACCGCACGCCTCGATAAGAGCCTTGTCTATAAGCGAGTTTACGGCGTAGGAGCTGTCAACTCCGCGTACCTGGTCGATAAAGCTGCGGGTGACGGGCTGGTTATAAGCCACTATGGCAAGGACCTCCATTGACGATGCCGACAGATTTCCGCCGCGGCGGATTCCCAGCGCTTCTCTTATGTAGGGCGCGTATTGCTCCTTGGTGCAGAACTGGCAGGTATCGTCGAAGGTAAGCAGAGCTATGCCGCGCTTACTTCCCTCGGAATTGTACTCCTCGCTCATATGCTTGATAAGGGTCTTGGTGTTGCGGAGGTCAAGCCCCAGCACCTCGGCTATCTTTTCGTATTTTACGGGATAGCCCGCGGCGAACAGTATCGCCTCGATAGCGCCCTCTATGCTTTTTATCTGCTCCATGCCGTTAGTGTCGGCGGGAGCCTTGGTAATTTTTTCGTCAGCCATATTTTTATCCTTTCTAAGGATGGTTTTTTCTGTTCTTTTCTTGAAAGAAAAGAACCAAAAGAACTTCATAAGGGGATTGTTTTAAATCCTTTGTTTGTTCGTTGATAAAGGATTGGTTGCTTTACACCTCTACGGTAAGCTGTCCGCCCCGCTTTTCTTCAAGAAGGTATTCGCTTTCCTCAATATCCTCGGCGTTGGCGTTAAGAATAAATCTTGTGGACGCTCCCAGAAGCGCGTTCTCACCCTCCCACTCGCCCTCGGCGCTGTCGGATACCAGCAGCTTACGAACCTTGATAAGCTCAAGCACTCCGAGGAAGGAGGCTATCATATCGGGAAGGGTCGCTTCGTTCATAAGCAGCTCCTCAAGGGATGCCGTTCCCTGACTTTCCACCCTTTTGATAATTGAAACTATCTTTATCTCAACGGGGATGATAGGCTTGCTTATCATAGGCTTGAAGGCGGTGGTCGCCGCCTTTTCCATTGCGTTGTTGTAGGCTATAATGCGTCGCACTGCCGCGCAAAGAGCGGTCACGTCCTGGTCGTGCACGTAGGTCTTGTCCACCGATATCTCGTCGGTATCCTTGACCATTCGCCCGCTGTAAAAGGCATACATAGGCGTGAGCTTCTGCACAGCCTCCTTTGCCTGAGAGTAGCGGAGCAGGGCATCCGTAAGCGTGGCTCTTGGATCTTCTCCGTTTTCCTCGGGCTTGGGCAGGAGCATTTTGCTCTTTATAAGCATAAGCTCGCTCGCCATTACGATAAACTCCGAGGCGACCTCCATATCAAGCTCCTGCGCCCTTGTGATGTATTCCACGTACTGGTCGCAGATGAGAGCTATGGGGATATCGGTGATGCTCACTTTATTCTTTTGTATAAGTGTCAGGAGCAGGTCGAGAGGACCCTCAAACTGCTCAAGCTTGTAGGTAAGCTCGTTCATAATACCTCGGAAGATTTTTTATCAATAGTATAGCAGGAAAAATATATTCATCCAATCCTTCTGGGAAATTCCGAAAATGAAGTAAAACAGGTCGAGTATATACCCCGATACAAAGGAAAGTATGGGAGTGACAACGCCCAGTGCCAGAAGCGCCAAAAGAGCAAAGTAGATATAGCGCTCATACTGCACTATCTTGAAATAAAGATTGGGGGGCAGGAACATATACATTACCTTTGAGCCGTCAAGGGGCGGAATGGGAAGCAGATTGAATATTGCCAATCCCACGTTGAGCTGTATTCCCGCGTTCAGTAGAAGATATACGAAGGAGAAAATATTTTTTGCAAAGGTATTGGAAAGAAGCGCGGTATTCGCTCCCAGTATAAGGCAGAAGAGCTTCAGCAATGCTGTAAAGAGCAGGGAGAGAAGCAGATTTGCCGCGGGTCCCGCTACGGCGGTTATCGCCATATCCCGACGGGGCTTCTTGAAGTACCTTGAGTTTATTGGCACGGGCTTTGCCCAGCCGAAGCCGAAGCAGAGCATACACAAAAAGCCTATGGGGTCGAGATGCCTTATGGGGTTCAGGGTAAGTCTGCCAAGACTCTTCGCCGTAGGGTCGCCCAGCTTGTTAGCGGCGTAGCCGTGAGCCGTTTCGTGAACGCACAGCGCCAACAGTATTATGGGAAGAGCCAAGAGCACGCTGGCAACTGCCCATTTTATGGTTTCCGCGTCGCCTTGTCTGAAGGCGGAAAAAAGGTCAAGTAACATAATTTTCTCCCAAATATAAAGAGTTCATTAAAGAACGTCGTTTCTTATAATGTCCTCGTAGCTCTCTCGGCGAACCGCCACGCGAGCCTTGCCGTCCTTCACCATTATCACGGGCGGGCGGGGAAGCCTGTTGTAGTTTGACGCCATAGAGTAGTTATACGCACCCGTTACCAGAACGGCGAGGATATCGCCCCGACAGGGTCTTTGCATAAGCATATTTTCTCCAAGCAGGTCGCCCGACTCGCAGCAGCGTCCCGCGAGGGTAGCTCTGTAATCACGGGGTGCTCCCGCCTTGTTTGCCACCAGAGCCGTGTATTGTGACTGATAGAGGGCGTATCTGGGGTTATCGGGCATACCGCCGTCAACAGACACGTAATTTCTGAAGCCCGGTATCTCCTTGACCGAGCCTACGGTGTAGAGGGTAGCTCCCGCCGCCGCCACCAGAGAGCGTCCCGGCTCCAGGATAACACGGGGCATCCTGATGCCCTGCTCGGCGCAGTGGGTGCGAACTATCCTTGCGATATCCGCAATGGCTCTGCCGTAATCTATCTCTCCGTCGTCCTCGGTGTAGCGAACCCCAAGTCCGCCCCCGAGATTAAGCTCTCTTATCTCAAAGCCGCACTCTGCTTTTATATCGGCTATAAAACGTACCATTATGTCGGCGGCATCCGCGAAGGGTTCTATATCAAATATCTGAGAGCCTATGTGGCAGTGGATGCCTATAAGCTCAACGCCCTTGGTGGAGAGAGCCTTTTTTACTATGTCCATAGCCTGACCCGTAGCGATAGCCGAGCCGAATTTTGAGTCAACGTTGCCCGTAACTACGGCTCTGTGAGTATGGGGGTCAATACCGGGGGTAATGCGAAGCAGAATGCCCTGAGTGATGCCTCTGCGCACCGCCTCTGCCGAAACTGCCGAAAGCTCGTCAAGGTTATCAACAACGAATCTGCCAACACCCATATCCATAGCGTCACTGATGTCGCGGTCGGTCTTGTTGTTACCGTGAAAGTATATGCGCTCCGCGGGGAAGCCTGCCGCCTTGGCGGTATAAAGCTCGCCTCCCGATACGCAGTCAACGCCCATGCCCTCCTCGGCGGCTATCTTATAGATGCCCGTGAAGCAGAGCGCCTTTGAGGCGTAGAGGGGAAGTGCGTCAGCTCCAAATTCCTTTGTAGCAGCTTTGAGATACGCGCGGCAGTTGGCGCGTATGACGTTCTCGTCCAGTATATAGGCGGGTGTGCCGAACTCGCGCGCCAGCTCTACGGCATCCGCTCCTCCGATGGTGAGATGACCTTTTTCATTTACGTCAAAATGGTTGTGTATTATCATAGTCCTGTGTTTATTTTCCTTTTATGTCGTTTAGCTTAGTAGGAACTGCTGTTATAAGAGAGGGGTCGAGGTGGTCAACTATATCTACTCTTATGGGAGAGATAGCACCGTCCTTGTACTCAAAGATGCTTATAGCCGAGTTGCGGACGAACTGCACGTCGCCTATTCGCTCCGCCCCCCAGCCCCGAGAAAAGCAGTCGATGGCTCTTACGGGAGTGGCGTGGGTCGCCAAAACAAGTGTCTTTCCGTCATTTTTCTCCGCGAGCTGACACACGAAGGCGACTATTCTGCCGTATAGCTCGGCAACAGATTCTCCGTCGGTACATCTGGCGTTGGCGATATCCAATCTCCATGTAGTGAAGTCCTGTGTGTATTGCTTGTATATGTCCTCCACAAGCATAGCCTCCCAGCTTCCCGCGTATATCTCGCGAAGCCCCTCGGTATCGTTTACCGTAAGCCCGAACTCATTTGCTATGGGAGCTGCGGTATTGTGGGCGCGCAAGAGGTCACTTGAATATACGGCGTCGGGCTTCTCTCCTATTTTGCGCAGATATCTTGCGGCGCATTCCGCCTGCTGCCTACCAAGGTCGGTGAGGTCGAAGTCGCTGTGCCCCGCAAAGCGGCTCTGGGCGTTTGCCACGCTCTGTCCGTGGCGTATCATAATCAGTTTTGTCATATTTTAGTATAGCGGAAGATTGTCTTCCACAGCTCCTCCTTGCCTTCTCCCTTAAGCGCCGAGAAGGGAATCACGGGTGTGCCGTTCACTAAGGGATGAGCAGCTATGGCTTCAAGATTTTTCTTTCTTTCGGTAGCGCTCAGCTTGTCGGTCTTTGTGGCAACCACCACGAAGGGAAGCTCTGCCGCGGCGAGGTATTCAAGCATCATCTCGTCGTCCTTAGTTGGACCGATGCGGCTGTCTATAAGCTGAATTACAAGCTCCAGACGGTCAATATTTCTGTTGGAGGTGAAATATCCGTCGGTGAGAGCCGACCATTGCTTTTTGTCCTCCAGCGTTCGCTTGGCAAAGCCGTATCCCGGAAGGTCAACGAGAAAGAGCTTCTTGTCTACCTCGTAGAAGTTGATGGTTATGGTCTTTCCGGGGGCGGAGCTGACGCGCGCCAGACTCTTTCTGCCAAGCAGCGTATTTATAAGGGAGCTTTTACCCACGTTTGAGCGACCCGAAAAGGCTACCTGAGGTATAGGGTCGCTGGGTATCTGGCGGGGCTGCCCCGCGCTTATTTTGAGGACGACATTCTGTGTGTTTAATGCCATTGTTGCCTCCGTTGTAGTTAGAATTATAAACGATTTTTTTCTGTTCTTTTCTTGAAAGATTTGTGAGGCGGCGCTCCCTGTGGGAGATGAAGCCGCCACTCAAATAGGAAAAAACAAGGAGTATTGGGTACGGTAGTGCCCAAGACGACTATGTTTTTGACCGAGAGGTAGCACAA
>JAZNXE010000036.1:0-6955 GCA_045593725.1 Eubacteriales bacterium | reverse complement strand
AGTCAGCTTCGCTGACAGCTCCCTTTACACAAGGGAGCCTTTGGCACGAGAACATTATGCGCTGACTTTTTTGCTTTCTGCTCGTCGGCAAAGCCTACATGGAACCCCGCCACTATGGCGGGGTTTTCGTGATACAAAAAGAGCAAAACGGCAAAACCGTAATGCTCTGTTTTTTATTATATTTCGTCAATTTCTCTTATCCAGCGGCACGTACTCTCTGTTGTTGGGCATAAACTTGTACGCGGGACGGATTATCTTCTTGGCGGTTTGGAATTCCTCTATTCTGTGAGCGCACCATCCCGCAACGCGAGAAATAGCAAAGAGAGGGGTGTACATCTCCACGGGGATATCCAGCATTCTATATACAAGTCCCGAATAAAGGTCAACGTTAGCGCACATAGGTCTATTAGTGCCCTTGAACTCGTTAAAGAGAGGAGGAGTTATGCGCTCGATAGCCTCCAGAAGCGCAAAATCATCTCCATATCCCTTTGCGCGGGCAAGGTCACCCGCATACTTCTTGAGCATAGTAGCTCGGGGGTCGGACTTGGTATATACCGCGTGGCCCATACCGTAAATAAGTCCCTTTCCGTCGCCCAGCTCCTTATTGAGTATCTTAAGAAGCACCGAGGATACCTCCTCGTCGTCATAAACGTCGCGCACGTTCTCCTTTACGCAGTCAAACATATTCTGCACCTTAATGTTAGCTCCTCCGTGAAGGGGACCCTTGAGTGAGCCGATAGCTCCCGCGATAGCCGAATAGGTATCCGTACCCGAGGATGACAGCACACGGCAGGTAAAGGTGGAGTTGTTTCCGCCTCCGTGCTCTGCCTGAATTATCATACAGATGTCGAGAAGCCTTGCCTCCTCCTCGGTATATTTCTTTGAGGAGCGAAGCAGTCGCAGAAAGTTCTGCGAGGAGCTAAGCTCGTTGTGGGGTATATGTATATTCAAGCTCTTTCCAAGGAAAGCGTTACGGTAGTATGCGTAGGAATGCGCCGCGATAACGGGAAGCTTGGCTATTATATCTATGCTCTGACGAAGCATATTTTCAAGGCTGGTATCGTCGGGATTCTCATCGTAGGAATAAAGCGCAAGAACTCCCGTTGCCATCTTGTTCATTATGGAGCGCGAGGGCGCTTTCATCAATATGTCCTCGGAAAATCTGGGGGGAAGCTCACGGTAGTGCGCCAGCAGGTCGTTAAAATCCGACAGCTCCTCCTTGGTGGGAAGCTTCCCGAAAAGCAACAGATATACTACCTCCTCAAAGCCATATCGGTTCTCCGAGGTGTATCCCTCGATAAGCTTTGACATATCGTAGCCGCGGTATTCAAGCTTTCCGTCGTCGGCTACCTTTTCACCCTCGTAAACGTAATATCCGTGGACGTTACCTATCTTAGTAACTCCTGCCATAACTCCCGTTCCGTCAGGCTCACGGAGTCCTCTCTTTACTCGGTAGTTCTCAAAGGCTCCAAGAGGTATTCTGTTAGCCTCCTCCGCCTGCTCAAGGCAGTTCGCGAAGACCTTATCGTAAGCCGACTCGTATATTTTTTCGTCCATCGCCATATCTCCTTTGTCTATCTTTCTGTGTTCAAATGAACGGAATATTTTTCAAGTAATGCTATGATTATAACACACAGCGCCGCTTTTTGCAAGAGAAAAAATCAAAAATTCGATTTTTTCTTTAAAAAACAAGAAAAAGTTGTGTAAAATATAGTTCTTTTGACAGATTGGGCGCTAAAAAATGCAATATCCTGTCAAAGCTCTCCAAGGATGCTTTCCGCTCTGCGGCATATCTCCTCCCTCTCGGCAGAAGGGCAGGTATGAAGCTCCTGCTTTTTTGGATATCCCCACACGTTAAAGTATCGCGGACCTATCCATTCATCCCTTGAGGTGTCCTCAAAAAGCCCCGCCACAATAGACAGACACGCCTTTTTAGGACTCATAAATATAAGCTTCATAGGATATTTTATAAGGGCGTATATCAACCTTGGGTAGTGTCCCGTAATGCCCGTCACCGCAATTCCCGGGTGAGTTATACACACCGCCTTCTCCTCTATAAGAGAGAACATAAGATATCTTTTGGCGTTTCCGTAAACCTTACTTGCCGCCCTGCGGGTAGAAAAGTCCACGTCCCGCGGGTCACTCACAGAATAATTGTGAGCTATGCTTCCCACTACCGCTACCCTACCGCCCCGCGCTTCAATAAAGGGAAGCAGTCTTCTCGCCAGATAATAGGGCGACACAAAATTTATCTGAAAGACGTTGTCAAAGCCCGTGGAGCATTTATGTCTGGGTATGCTGTAAGCCCCCGCGTTAAGTATAAGAAAATCGGGGGCTGATTGCATAAGTGCATCCGCCGCCGCTCTGACCGCCTCCATATCCTCAAGGTCAACGGTTATATGCTCTGCCGCCGAGCGTGGATACACCCTCCTCAGCTCCTCTATAAGAGCCAGAGATTTCTGCTTGTTTCTGTCCAGCAAAATAAGCTCCGCTCCAAGAGAGAGCAGGACTTGGCAAAGCTCTCTGCCAAGTCCTCCCGTGGCGCCGCTCACCGCTACTCTTTTTCCCGTCAGCGAGCGGGTATTTTTCTTTATCCAAGCTTCACGCCTTTTCATAGAACAGAACGCCAAGCACGTTAGGTCCGCAATGGCTGGAGATAACTCCTCCCGCCTGAGTTATAAGTATCTCCTCAAACACGCCGAGAGCCTCTATCCTTTCTCTCACCATGTCTATTATCTCCTGCTCACAGCCCGAGTGAGTTATGAACACTCTCTTGGGGTCTGCCTCCCTGAGGGCGGGAGTAAGGTCGTTTACGTAATCCGCGAGAGCCATCTTCATCCTGCCGCGGTACTTTTTGGTCGCTCCCATTTTTCCGTCCTTGACCACTATCTGTGGGTGGAGCTTGAGAGTATTTCCCATAAGAGCGGCAACCGAGCTGCATCTGCCGCCGCGAGCCAAAAAGGTGAGAGTATCCACCACGAAGCTTGCGCGCACTCTGTCCCTCTCTCCCTCAATCTCCTCTACTATCTCCTCGGCGCTCTTGCCCTCTGCGGCAAGCTCTGCGGCGCGGATGACCTGAAGTCCTATTCCCGTGGAAAGATTGCGTGAGTCGATAACGAAAACTCTGTCGTAGCCCTCATCCTCGGCGACTATACGAGCCACGTTGCAGGTGGTGCTCATCTCTGAGGATATTCCGAAGAATATTATATCATCTCCCGCCTCGGCAAAGGGATTGTATGCCGCCGCCACTCTGTCAAAGGGAATAGCCGCGGTCTTGGGCGTAGCCTTGCGCTCGTCCGACCACTTATATATCTCGGCAGGGGTTATCTCCTCTCCGTCAAAATAGCTCTTGTCGTCAAGAACTATGCACAGAGGTACTATGGTTATATCGTATTTCTTTATAAGCTCGGCGGAGAGGTCGCAGGTACTGTCGGCAATTATTCTTACTTTTTTCATATCTTCTCCTTATTATACAGGTAAAGAGGGGCGAGACCCCTCTTTACGAAATTACTCTGTGGTGTAGTTATCAAAATAACCCTGAATGTGAACGATAGGCGTTCCCTTGTCACCCGAGCCTGAGGTCAGGTCGCAGAGCGAGCCGATAAGGTCGGTAAGGCGGCGGGGAGTCGTTCCCTCGGAAGCCATCTGTCCAAAGAGGTCCTCGTCCTTGGAATGTATCTTTGCCTTGATTGCCTCCTTCAGCTCCTCACCGGAAAGGTCGGCGAAATCGTTATCCGCAAGATACTTGAGCTTAAGCTCGTTGGGCGTTCCCTCAAGTCCCGAGGTGTAGGCGGGAGAAACTACGGGGTCCGCAAGCTCCCAAATCTTTCCCACGGGGTCCTTGAATGCTCCGTCACCGTAAACCATAACCTCAACCCTCTTGCCCGTAGCATCGAATATTTGGCTTTGTATCTCATCTACAAGAGGCTGGCACTCTCTGGGGAAGAGCTTTACCTGATCCTCGGTCGCCTTGTTAGAGCCGAGAAGTCCGTAGCTCTCGTTATATCCGCTTCCGTTTACAGGGGCGGAGAGTATCTCGTCAAGACCGAATACCTTTTCTGCTCCCGCAGCCAAAAGAATTCTCTTGGTACGCGCGCGGGTGTGTATGTCGCAGTTAATAACGTTCTTGGTATAAGGCAGAACAGCGCGGGCGTCGTTAGCGAAGATTATCTCCACGTCAGCTCCGCACTCGCGTATAAGCTGCTCATAGTATTCAACGTAATCCATACCCGTAAAGCGGTGCTTTACGTAGCCGAAAAGCTCGCGGTAGGTCTTAAGGTCAAGGACGTCGCTGTAAGGATTAACTCCCTTTTCGTCAATGGCGTCAAGACTTATAAGGTGGTTTCCTACCTCATCGGAGGGGTAAGAGAGCATAAGAACTATCTTTTTCACACCCTTAGCTATACCGCGAAGGCAGATAGCGAAGCGGTTACGGCTGAGAATGGGGAAGATAACGCCCACAGTGCCGTCACCGAATTTTGCGTTTACGTCAGCGGCTATATCGTCAACAGACGCGTAGTTTCCCTGCGCCCGGGCAACGATAGCCTCGGTCATCGCGATTACGTCACGATCTCTGATTTCATAGCCCTCCTCACGGGCTGCTGTAAGAACCGACTCTGTAACGATCTTTGCCAGATCGTCGCCGCTTCTTATAATAGGCGCACGAACGCCACGGGATATTGTACCGACCATACGGCTCATTGTAATATCACTCCTTTATCCTTTTTAGGATAGAAAATTTTTCACTCATATATTATACCACAAAAAAACGCAAATGTAAAGAAAATTCTCACATTTTTTATAGTAGCTTATATTTTTTATTTTGCTCTTTTTCTCAGTTCTCCAAATTCTTGCTGTCAACCTGCTCCTTAGCGAAGGCAAGAAATTCATCCACGCCCATAACGCCCATATCTCCCGTCTTGCGAGAACGTACCGCAACTGTGCTGTCGGTCATTTCCTTCTCTCCGAGAACCAGCATATAAGGAATCTTTTCAAGCTGGGCCGCACGAATCTTATAGCCTATCTTCTCATTTCTCGCGTCAACAGTTACGCGAAGTCCAAGATTTTCACATCTATCCGCAATCTCTCTTGCGTATGCCTCCTGCTCCTCACCGATAGGAAGTATTCTTATCTGCTCAGGAGCCATCCACATGGGAAGCGCTCCCGCGTACTTTTCAAGAAGAAGCGCAAGTGTACGCTCGTAGCAGCCAAGCGAAGTACGGTGTATAATGTAAGGCGTTACTCTCGCGTCGTTTGAGTCGGTGTATTCCATACCGAACTTCTTAGCGAGAAGCATATCTATCTGGATGGTAACGAGGGTATCCTCCTTACCGTGTACGTTCCTCATCTGTATATCGAGCTTAGGTCCGTAGAAGGCTGCCTCGTCAATGCCTACGGTGTAATTGCCCTCACCAAGACAGTCGTCAAGCAGCTCTCCCATTATAGCCTGAGCCTCGTTCCACTGCTCTGCCGTTCCCTCGTACTTGTCGGTGCGGTTGGGGTCCCACTGAGAAAATCTGAAATAGCAGTCCTCCCAAAGACCTACGGCGCTAAGACAGTGCTTAGCCAATTCAAGGCATCCGCGGAATTCCTCGGCAAGCTGGTCGGGACGCAGAACAAGGTGTCCCTCTGAAATTGTAAACTGACGGACGCGGATAAGTCCGTGCATCTCGCCGCTCTCCTCGTTTCTGAAAAGAGTGGAGGTCTCGCCAAGTCTCATAGGAAGGTCGCGGTAGGAACGCTTCTTGTTAAGGTACACCTGATATTGGAATGGGCAGGTCATAGGACGGAGAGCAAAGCATTCCTTTGTTTCGTCGTAGGGGTCACCCAAAATGAACATACCGTCAAGGTAGTGGTCCCAGTGTCCGGAAATTCTGTAAAGGTCGCGCTTAGCCATAAGCGGAGTCTTGGTAAGAAGATAGCCGCGGCGGCGCTCCTCGTCCTCTACCCATCTCTGAAGGAGCTGGATGGTTCTCGCTCCCTTGGGAAGCATTATGGGGAGTCCCTGTCCTATGCTGTCAACAGTGGTAAAATATTCAAGCTCTCTGCCTATCTTGTTGTGGTCGCGCTTCTTTGCCTCCTCGATAGCGTCAAGGTGCGCCTTAAGCTCATCCTTCGTGGGGAAAGCAGTACCGTAAACACGCTGGAGCATCTTGTTGCTCTGGTCACCCTTCCAATAAGCGACCGTGCACTGGGTAAGCCTCAACGCCTTTATAGCGGCGGTGGAGAAAAGATGAGGTCCCGCGCAAAGGTCAACGAACTCTCCCTGACGGTAGAAGCTGATTACCTCACCCTCGGGAAGCTCCTCTATAAGCTGTACCTTGTACGGCTCGTCCTTTTCCTTCATAAGAGCGATAGCCTCATCTCTGGGAAGCTCAAAGCGCTCCAGCCTGATGTTTTCTCTTACTATCTTCTTCATCTCGTCCTCAAGAGCCTTGAGTATTTCGGGAGTGAAGGATATCTCGCTGTCAAAGTCGTAGTAGAATCCGCCCTCTATGGCAGGACCTATGGTGAGCTTGGTAGCGGGATAAAGTCGCTTTACCGCCTGAGCAAGAACGTGAGCGGCAGTGTGGCGGAATACCCTTTTGCCCTCCTCGTCAGCGAATGTGCAAAGACGTATGTCAGCGTCCTCGGTAAGTGTGTAGGTCATCTCACGCACAACACCGTTTACCACGGCGGCAATAGTCGCTCTGCTTGCAAGCTCAAGCTCGCTCGCCGCCTCAAAGACGGTCAGCGGAGCATCCTTTTCTAAGATTTTTTCACCAAAATTAAGCTTCATTTTATTTTCCTCCTGAATGTTAGAATTATAAACGAATTTTTCTGTTCTTTTCTTGAAAGATTTGTGAGGCGGCGCTCCCTGTGGGAGATGAAGCCGCCACTCAAATAGGAAAAAACAAGGAGTATTGGGTACGGTAGTGCCCAAGACGACTATGTTTTTGACCGAGAGGTAGCACAA
>JAZNXE010000035.1:0-25889 GCA_045593725.1 Eubacteriales bacterium | reverse complement strand
GTTTTGCCGCCGATGCCGGGAAGTCTTGCAAAGTGGTCCGCTAAGTCTTGCAAAGCAGCGGGAAAATACTGCATAGCGCCTCCTTAGAACAGTCCGCCCAAATTCAGGCCGCCGGTGAGTCGGGACATATTGTTGGCAGCCTCGGTGTCTGCTGCGCGCATTGCTTCATTGACAGCGGCGATCACCATATCCTGCAGCATTTCCACATCATCGGGGTCAACTGCTTCGGGGTTGATCTCCAAATTGACCAGTTCGTGCTTGCCGTTAACGGAAGCCTTTACCATACCGCCGCCAGCGGCTGCGGTGTAGGTTTTGTTCTCCATTTCTTCCTGCATCTTCATCATTTCCTGCTGCATCTTCTGTGCCTGCTTAAGCATTGCGTTCATATTCTGGGGACCGCCGCCCATTCCCTTCGGTATGTTTGCTCTCATTTTATTTATCTCCTTTGTTTTTACTCAATATTAAATTCATCAAGGTCGCTTATAGAGTCCTCGTTCCCCTCGAATATACCAAGTGTAACCTCCTCCGTGGAAACGTTTCTTCCAAGAGTGATACACATAGCCGCTCTCAAGGCTTCACGGGTTTTAGGTTTATCTACCATATTTTTTGCAAAGTCGTTCGGGAATCTAACGTATATTTTGCCGTCAGTATCGGTAAACGCTTTAGCCATTCTCAAAAATCCGAGGGCAGAGGCTTCACTCGCCGCCGCCTTTTCGATTATCTCGCTCCAGCCCCTGAGCACCTTCAAGGTGTTTTCCACGGGTGCAATTGGTTTGGTTTGGACCGTCTTATTCTCTGTGCTTTCGCTTTTTTTCTCGGGCTTTGGGGTATCAAGAGTTATCTTCTCTTTCTTCTCCGCCGCCGGAGCAACGCCCCCCGCCGCAATAAGATTTTCAAGCTTTGCGATTCTGGCGATAATGCTGTCGGTATTTGTATCCAGCGAGGTGTCGCACATTTTTATAAGCGCCATTTCGGCAACCGTTCTTTTTGCCGCTCCCGCTTTTTGCATACTCACAAGCGTATCGTCTAAAATACGGCAATGATAAAGCATAGTTTCTTTTGTAAAACGCTCGGCTATGACAGAAAGTCGGCTAACCTCGTCATCGGTCAAATCAAGATAGCTTTGGGCGTCCTTGGTCGTTTTTATAACCAGCATATCACGGTAAAAGGATACAAGGTCCTGCCAGAATATGGCAATGTCCTTTGAGGAGCTTACAACACTGTCAACCGCCGCGAAAATAGCGTCAAAGTCGCTGTCGGCGATGGCAAGTACGGTCTTCTCCATACTCTCTCTTCCGCCCACGCCGAGAGTAGTATTTACAAGCTCGGTAGTTATTTTATCTCGGTTTCCCGCACAAAGCTCAAGCAGGCTGATAGCGTCTCTCATTCCGCCCTGAGCCATTTTTGCGATAATACGAAGCGCGTCACGGGAATAAGCTATCCCCTCGTTATCGGCTATATAAGCAAGTCTGTCAAGTAGCGTATCGGTGCTTATTCTGCGGAAATCGTATCGCTGACAGCGAGAAACTATGGTGGAAGGCAGCTTATGAAGCTCTGTGGTAGCCAAAATAAATATGGCGTGCGCGGGAGGCTCCTCAAGGGTCTTGAGCAGAGCGTTAAAGGCGCTTCCGCTGAGCATGTGCACCTCGTCCACAATGTAAACTCTGTATTTCAGTGCCGATGGAGAATACACCACCTCGTCACGGATATCACGGATATTGTCAACGCCGTTATTTGACGCCGCGTCCATCTCCAGTACGTCGGTAGCTGTACCCGCATCAATAGCCATACATGACGAACAGCAATTACAAGGGCTTCCGTTTACGGGCGATTCACAGTTGACAGCCTTGGCAAGTATCTTGGCGCAGGTTGTCTTTCCCGTTCCTCTTGAACCGCAGAACAGATAAGCGTGAGAGAACTTGTTATTCTCGGTTTCATATTCAAGAATAGAGGTGATATGCTCCTGACCGCATACGTCACCAAAGGTCTGGGGACGCCATTTTCTGTATAGTGCCTGATGCATAAATTACCTCCTTAAAAAGCTGTGAGCCGCAAAGTAAGACCATACACCCTTCAATCGAATCTCGTCGCCACGCGATATCCGTACCTTCTGCTCGGAGCAGGCTTCCTCACGGCACATCGGGGAGACTGCTTAATGCTGCTTGGTTCCCCACCTGACATGGTTCACAATTCCCGATTGCGCAAGACCCGCTCTTCAACGCAGCAGGCACGGCTCAGACCGCTTTGATCTAATCCTCAAGAAAGGGATTCCCCCCTGCTGTAGCGGATTTCAGGTACAGGGCTCCGCTAATTCCCCGGCTAGTATGGCCTTATTTCACAGCTCACGCTGATATTGCCCCTCAGGGCACTTGTATAGTATAACAGATTTTTTGCATTTTTGCAAGAGTATTTTTCAATTTTTTACTCCAGCATATACTTTATTTCCACCGCTTCTCTCATCTCGTGCAGCGCCTTTGCCGTCATTCCCACAAACAGCAAACCAAAACCAAGATTTACTATGTTAAGGAAACCAAGATTGACATTAGCAAAGGCGTAAAAAGCGCCGTAAAGCGAATACACGACATCGGAAACCACGTAAAGCATCGCAAAGTCGAATGCATATACAAAATTTTTGTTTATCTCCTTATGAACATCAGCTATACGCTCCTGCGCGCCTTCTCCGTGAAGCTCCTTCCCATGCACATATCCTGTGTGCTGAGTAATGACCGTCTTTATTTCCTTAAAGATTACTGACAGCAGGCATATAAACATAACGCCCTGGATTGCCACCGCCACCACGCTGGCAAAATACACAAGGAACGCCGTAGCATCCTTATTCATTGCGTTATACGTATAATTGTCTATATAATACGCCTCAAGAAAATAAGATATTACCGAAGCCACAGCATAAAGCGGCATAAATATTTTTATGCTTGACGTTTTTATATTCGTTGTTTTTCCAAAATAAATCAGGGCGGGAATAAACAATCCGATAACAAATACGTCGGGGAGCATATTTACTTCCTCCATACGTATATCCAAGGTAAGCACAGCGCCGATAAGCATAAACCAGCACGCGGTCTTAATATGGTTTTTGACAAAAATGCCGCCACGGTTACGTTCTTTCTCGGCATAACTCTCACATAGTGCCATATTAAGCTCACAATCAGAAGAAAGTCTTTTGAAATACTTAATAAGCTTAAGTAGCCATACTATGCCGAATACCAGCACAGGTATAAAGCACAGTCCTCTCATAACCCCTATGTATCTGTACAGGCTTCCTGAGGAAGTACCGTCAAAGTCAGAGGTTCCGCTAAGTGTGGAAAGCTCGGGCAGTACTGTCATAAACGCCCTGAAGCATACAAATGCGACGGTGAGATTCCTGATTTTTTCGGTATAGCTGCTCCTCGACCTCAAGGCTTTTTGGTGTATGCTTGAGCTTGGGTGAAAATCACCAAGCTCCGAAAACCCTTTAAACAGCTTCAGATAAGCGGGAATAAGGAAGATTCCCTCCAACACAGCGAAAACAAAGCACCATACCAGCATTGACGTACCGCGCTCACTCAGCGCTTCGATACCGAATATCCATATAATTGTCAAAAGCTTTCCGCCGTCAACTATCATCATTTTCTCAAAGGCGTGTTTGGCTTCATCAAGAGTATCGCTGAGCATAGAAAGCCTTCCCAAGGCAAAGCTGAGTATCATATATCCTATAAAATCGGGAAGCGGGTCTATAATGGCTATATTAGGATTAAAGGTGAACGCTAAGGCAATTGCTATGAGCATCCACGGTATTCTGTTCTTTTTCATTGCCCGTCCTCCTTATTTATGCTTGTTTTTTCTTTTAGCTCTCTCGGCTGCCTCGGCACGGGCTTGCTGCTCGGGAGAATAGCTTGACGCAGGTCCGTTTACGTATTCCTCGGCCTCCGCTATGTATTTTTGTCTTTTTTCTTCCTTTTGCGCTCTCATTCTGTTTATAAACTCAAATCGTGAGGGCTTTTGCGGCATCTCAGTATCACACACGTCGCATATTCTCGCATAGCAGGAGAATAGCATAACGCAGTTAAGTATAATACACACAAGATTTATAATTACCATCCATATAGGCAGTGCCGTAGCCGATATGAATTCAAGCAGTCCCTCCACCCTTGTATATGAGCCGAGCCACACAACGAATTGCAGGATACAGAAGATACAGTAAAATATAAAGTTTCTTATGGGTGTGTATAACGTTTTTTCCGCTCCCGTTTCCTTTGATATACTTCTCACTCCGTAACAAATCAGCGCTACAAGCAGGAAATCAAAGATTATTTTTAAATACACCAAGCTATCGGTGATTACCTCCTCCAAAATTGGGGTGGCAATCAAAAGATTGGTGTAGAGAAACTCTGACACGTCGCCAACAGCGCAAAACGCCGAAAAAATCACCGACAAGACCGAAAAGTAAAAGAGGAATAAAAAGCTGCCGTTATACTGAGAAAGCTTTTTTGCCCCGCGACACAGGAAGATGTGTCCAATCAGGCGAAAAACTCCGCCAAAGCTATTAAGCGCCATTACAGTCGCGGTAAAATATCCTATCAAAAGCAGACCAAATCCCATTTTTTTATTCCTCCTTTGTTCTTTTTTTATTCGCTTGCTCTCGCCCCCGGCGCTCCGCAGCATTTCTTATATTTCTTTCCCGAGCCGCAGGGGCAAAGGTCGTTTCTTCCCGCCTCGGGTGCGCGCTTAGTAACGGTTACACGCTTAGGCTTCTTAGCTCCATCACCCTCAAAGCCTTCTACAAGAGGCTTCGCCAGCTGCTCACGCTTAATCTCGGGAGTTTTAACCGTAACAGACAGTATCATTCTTACCGTTCTGTCACGTATATCAGCAACCATAGCGTCAAACATATCCGCACCCTGAAGTCGGTATTCGTTTACGGGGTCTCGCTGAGCGTAAGCCTGCATACGGATGCTTCCCTTCAAGTCGTCCATAGCGTCTATGTGGTCCATCCAATTAAGGTCAACGTTGCGAAGAAGAATAGAGCGTTCTATCTCTCGGAAGCGCTCCTCTCCTACAAGCTCCACCTTTTCATTGTAAGCGGCGGTGGCTCTGTCAAGAAGCATCTGAGCAATATCCTGCTTTTTAACCTTCGCGCCATTTTCAAATTCAGCAAAGTCCCCGTCTGTGGTCAGCAGTCCCTTATATGCCTCGCGTAAGCCCGCAAAATCCCAATGCTCACAGTCGTCACCTCCAAGATAGGTAGCTACGTTCTCGTTTATTGTGGCTTCTATCATTTTTTGAATAGTTCCGCTGATATCATCACCGTTGAGAACGCTGTTTCTCTGACTGTATATAATATTTCTCTGCTGGTTCATTACGTCGTCATAGGTAAGGACGTACTTACGGCGCTTGAAGTTCTGGTCTTCAATACGCATCTGCGCGTTCTCTATCTGATTGGACAGAATCTTGGCATCTATGGGCATATCCTCGGGAAGTCCCAATCTGTCAACTATACCCATCATTCGCTCAGAGCCGAACAGACGCATAAGGTCATCCTCAAGAGAAATATAGAACTTGGATTCACCGGGGTCGCCCTGACGTCCAGAGCGTCCTCTGAGCTGATTGTCAATACGCCTACTCTCGTGTCTTTCCGTACCGAGAATAAACAGACCTCCAGCCGCCTTTACCTGTTCCGCCTCGGGGGCTATCTCCGCCTTGAATTTATCGTGTAGCTCCCTGTATATCCGTCTTGCGTTCTTTACGTCCTCATCGTCGATTTCCGCGCTGCCCGTAGCCATAGCTATAAGCTCCTCGTCTATCTCCATCTTGCGCATCTCACGCTTCGCCATATATTCGGGATTACCGCCCAGCATAATATCGGTTCCGCGTCCCGCCATATTTGTAGATATGGTAACAGCGCCAAGCTTTCCTGCCTGAGCTACTATCTCCGCTTCCTTGTCGTGATGCTTTGCATTAAGAACCGTATGTGCTATCCCCTCACGCTTAAGACGCCTTGAAAGCTCCTCGGACTTCTCGATAGATACCGTACCAACCAGCACGGGCTGTCCCTTCTCGTGACACGCCTTGACCTGCTCCACCACGGCGTTGTATTTTCCGTTAACGGTCTTATATACGGCATCGTTTCTGTCCCTTCTTATCATAGGACGGTTAGTGGGTATCTCGACAACGTCAAGTCCGTATATTTCACGGAACTCAGCCTCCTCAGTAAGTGCCGTACCCGTCATACCCGAAAGCTTGGAGTACATTCTGAAATAGTTCTGGAAGGTTATTGTCGCCAAGGTCTTGTTTTCCTTCTCGACCTTTACCCCCTCTTTAGCCTCTATTGCCTGATGCAGACCGTTTGAATAGCGTCTTCCGGGCATAAGTCTTCCCGTGAAGCTGTCAACTATCATAACTCCGTTTTCGTTAACAACGTAATCCACGTCGCGCTTCATAATTCCGTGAGCACGGATAGCCTGATTAATGTGATGGGATATCTCGGCGTTTTCCGAGTCAGAGAGGTTATCTATACCGAAAAATTCCTCAGCCTTTCTCGCTCCGCTTGGCGTAAGGATAGCGTTATTTGCCTTTTCATCCACAATATAATCCGCATCTACGTCGTCGTAGCTCTCTTTGCTGTCCATTTCTTTTATTACAAATTTGCGGAGCTTTCTGGCGAATACATCGGCTTTGTCGTACATTTCGGTAGATTTCTCTCCCGCGCCAGATATAATAAGAGGGGTTCTCGCCTCGTCAACAAGTATTGAGTCAACCTCGTCAACGATAGCGAAATTGTGTCCTCTCTGAACAGTATCCTTCTTATATACCACCATATTGTCGCGGAGGTAGTCAAAGCCGAACTCATTGTTTGTTCCATAGGTAATATCCGCGTTATAGGAGTCCTTTTTCTCGTCGGGGGTAAGCCCGTGCACCACAAGTCCCGTGGTAAGCCCCATAAACTCATATACACGACCCATTTCCTCGCTGTCACGTCTTGCAAGATAATCGTTTACGGTAACAACGTGTACACCCTTGCCTGAGAGCGCGTTCAGATACGCTGGCATTGTAGCCACGAGAGTTTTTCCCTCACCCGTCTTCATTTCCGCTATTCTGCCTTGGTGAAGTATTATTCCACCTATAAGCTGGACGCGGAAGGGACGCTTACCCAGAACTCGGTCATCTGCCTCGCGTACTGCCGCAAAGGCGTCGGGGAGAATATCGTCAAGAGTTTCTCCCGCGGCAAGTCTTTCCTTGAGCACACGTGTAGTATCCGAAAGCTCCTCATTGGTCATATCAGCGTATTTGGGAGCAAGCTCCTCTATATAGTCAACAACCTTCTCAAGCTTTTTAAGCTGACGCTGGCTGTACGTTCCAAACAGTTTCTCTACAAGTCCCACCGTATAGGTCCTCCTTAATAAACAATACTTTAAATATTATACAATATTTTTGTTAGAATTTCAAGAGCTTTACGTCCTTTGCCATACTATAATTTGTAAATTTTTTCTCATTTAAGCTGCATCTATTGAAAAAAGACGTAAAAAGTAATATAATATTCTTATATTTCAATCTAAAGGGACAATTTATGAGTGAGAAAAAGATAAACATAGTGCTTCACGAGCCTGAAATACCCCAAAATACGGGAAATATCGCCCGTACCTGCGCCGCGACGGGCGCTTCCCTCCATATCATAAAGCCTATGGGCTTTACAATAGACGATAAAAAGCTCAAAAGAGCTGGACTGGATTATTGGGACAAGCTTGATATTACATACTATGAAAATTACGAAGATTTTCTCGCTAAGCGTCCCGATGCCGTGGGAAATATATTCTATTTTACCACAAAGGCTCCAAGAAGCTACACAGAGGTGCAGCCCTATCCCGACAATGTGTACATTATGTTTGGAAAGGAAACCAAGGGGCTTCCCGAGGACCTTCTGTTCGAAAATAAAGATACCTGCGTAAGAATACCTATGCGCGATACTCTGCGCTCTCTCAATCTTTCAAATTCGGTTGCCATTGCGGTATATGAGATATTGCGTCAATGGGATTTTGAGGGGCTTCGCGAGAACGGAAAGCTTACAAGCAGAGATTGGTAGGTAAAAAATGTCAAAGGATAAAGCGCTTATAGCTATGAGCGGAGGTGTTGACAGCGCCGTTGCCGCGCTCCTGCTGAAAAACAATTATGAGCTGACGGGAATCACTATGCAGCTCTGGTCTGATACTCTTCCCGTCCCCGAGGCGTATGACGTTTCGCCCGATGCAAACTCCCAAGAAGCTAAGAAAATCGCTGATCTGCTTGGATTTCCTCACCGCTCGGTGGCACTTGGCGAGAGCTTTCGCAAATGTGTCATAGAGCCTTTTATAGAAGCGTACAGAAAAGGGGCAACACCCAATCCTTGCGTGGAATGTAACAAAAATCTCAAGTTCGGTAAGCTCTTTGATATTGCCGACCAGATGTCTATTCCCTATCTGGCTACGGGTCATTACGCAAAAATTGAAAAGGACTGCAACGGTAATTATAGTTTAAAAAAAGCATTCGACTCCTCAAAAGACCAATCCTACTTTCTGTGGTCAATAAAGAAAGAAAGGCTGCCATTCATTCTGTTCCCATTGGGAGAATATACGAAGTCACAAATCCGCGACATTGCGTCAGAGCACGGATTTTCAAACGCAAGCCGTTCCGACAGTCAGGATATCTGCTTCATACCCGACGGGGACTACGTTTCTTTCATTGAAAAGCAGGACGGACCTATTGTAAGCCGCGGTAATTTTGTGGATACAGAGGGAAATATACTGGGGCAGCATCAAGGCATTGAGCGTTATACCATAGGACAGCGAAAGGGCTTGGGAATATCTCTTGGTATCCCTATGTTTGTGGGCGCTAAAAACGCCGCTGACAACAGTGTCACGCTCTGCTCTGACAACGCTCTTTACAAAGGCGCTCTTACGGCACACTCTGTTAATCTTCTGGTTGACGGATGTCTTGATACCCCCGCAAGATTACAGGCAAAGATACGTTACCGCCATACCCCCGCTACCGCAACAGTGGAGCGGATTGACCGTGACAGAATTTCGGTAACATTTGACGTGCCCCAACGTGCCATATCCTCGGGACAGTCGGTAGTACTGTATGACGGAGATACCGTTATCGGCGGAGGAATAATCGAATAATACAAAAAGGTCGTGTTGTGTACACGACCTTTCTCTTTAACTGTTTTGCTGTTCCTTCCATTTCCAATAGTCAAAGTGGGCGCGGCAATATCGGTTAAACTGACTGCTTCCGTAGCTTATTCCCGAGTATTCGTTTTTGGCGAAGATATTATTAAAATATGGCAATTGCGGGCTTGTTTCGGGCATTATGTCAGAGGGCAATTCTCTCCATACATATTGAGCGTCGCTTACAAATATCTGCTTGGGAAAGCTTCGCTCTACCCTAATAAGCCCCACATATTCTATTCCGTATGACTCGCAATCATACGTGGCAATACCGCCCTCAATAGTGTCATATCTTACCAATTTGTGGCAATCACATTCCCCTGTCGGCTCTGTTCCCTTAACAAAATATCCTTCTTCTATACGATTTCCCCGTGGGTCCTTCTTGCAGGCTTCGGTAGCGATTTTCCCCGAATCACAGCAAAAGTCGGCACTTATTACCTTGTCCGATTGTAAGAACTCTTTTTTTATAGGTGAGCTTATATATTTTGCGTGTAGCTTTGTCATAATCTCATCCCAAACCTCAACGCACACGCTGCTTGATTCTCCTGAAAGACTACGGGGGTATTCGTAGCCGTACCATACACCACCAATAAAGTACGGTGTGTATCCTATAAACCATCTGTCATAGTTGCTTTGAGTAGTACCCGTCTTCCCCGCACACTGTATTTTATCCTTTAAGGTAACCTTACTTGCCGTGCCGTTTTTAACCACGTTTTCCAGCATTTTTGTCATTATGACAGAATTCTCTTCGCTTATAACAGCATTTCCCTTATATTCGTTCTCCAAAATCACGTTCCCGTTGGTATCTGTTATTCTGTAATAGCTTCTGTAATTGTTGTACACACCTCTGTTCGGGAAAATCGAATAAGCTGCCGTTATATCCCTAAGGGATACTCCGTAATTAAACTGCCCCAGGGCAAGAGCCGCATAGTCGCAATCGCTTATAACAGACCCGTCCTCAAGTGTCTTGCTGTCAATAATACCGCCAATGTTGAGCTCCTCCCGCAAAAAGCTAAAAGATTTGCTAAGACCTAATTTTTCAAGAACCTTTACGGTAACTGTGTTCACAGAATGCTCGATTGCATAGTTGATATTTGTAAGTCCGCGATAGACTCCGTTGGCGTTTTTAGGCCACGCTACCGGCTCTACTATTCTCCCCTTTGTTTCATCAAGATTATAATTACCGAAATTTACCGGAACATCGTCATATACGCTCGCCCAATTTATCAGCCCCTCCTCAAGGGCGGGGGCATATACCGATAAGGGCTTGATTACAGAGCCTGCGGGTCTTACTGTTTCGGTGGCGAAATTCTGAAGTCTATTTGCCTTTTTTTCTCCCACTGCTCCCGCTACCGCCAATATATCCCCGCTGTATGGGTCGATTATTATCATAGAGGATTGTGGTCCTTCACTTCCGTTCCAATAAAAATTTCCCGTATCGCTGTAATAATCCTCAAGTGTGCTTTGTATATCCACATCCATAGCCGTATATATCTTAAGTCCTCCCGTATATATCAAAAGACTTGCCATAGAACGGTTATATCCCTTTTGAGTAACCAAATCGTTTATTACGTCATTTATTACCATATCAACGTACCACATATTTATCCCGTTGTCACCGTCATTGCCTACGGTCAGCGTTATATCCTCACTGTACGCTTGTCTGTACTGAGCCTCATCTATATAGCCCTGCTCATACATCTGTGTAAGTATCAATTGACGTCTTTTTTTATTGTTTTCGGGATTTCTTACGGGGTCATAATAGGATGGGTTGTTGGTTATAGCGGCAATTGCCGCACACTCACACAGCGATAGCTCCTCTACCTCTTTTGAAAAATAATATTCGCTTGCCGCTCCTACTCCGTAGCATCCGTTTGAGAGATTAATAATATTCAGATAGCTTTGCAGTATCTCCTCCTTGCTCATTTTTGTTTCAAGGTCGAGTGCCCACAGTATTTCCTGTATTTTCCGTTCAAAGGAATACTCGTCCTTTTCGGTCACGTTTTTTATTAGCTGCTGAGTTATGGTAGAGCCTCCAAATTCATCACGAAAGTCAAAAAAATAATTAAAGCTTGCCCCTAACGTCCTCTTCCAGTCCACGCCTCCGTGAGAGAAGAACCTTTTGTCCTCAATGCTCACAAAAGCATATACAAGCTCCTTCGGCAACTCCTCATACTTTATGGGCTTACTTCTGAAGCCTCCGTAAAGCTCCTGCCCTTGAAGCAACGTTGCATCTCCCGCTATCCTTTTTTCATCGCTCTCGTAATAGTATATCTGTGACGCAGTGTTCCCGCTTAGAACGCTAAACAAGCCCTCGTCTATCTCCCTCTCCATTTTTGCGGAAATATATATGGATAGTGCCAGACCTACAACTAATATGGTGGCGGTAACAAAAATCATAGCTATTATGCCAAATCTAAGTAATTTCTTCATATCGGCTCCATGTTTTTTGTTATTATTTTACCCCAAAAAAGAAATATAAACCATATTTTATAAAATATTTCCACCAAAAAAGGCGCTGTCTCATTAAGATGCAGAAGTCGTGAAAACGTTCTCGTCGGCGTACAAAGGTACGCCAGAGAGCACTTTCGCGGCTAAAAAACACGCATAAAAATGAAATTTGAAAGGTTTACCTTGAAAATTTCTACACAAAAACCGCTTTCACTATCGTTTTTTGATAGCAAAAGCGGCTTTTTTTCGTTTATCTGTTTGTGTGTTTTTGTTCCGCGCTGAATGAAACGCTCCTTAATTTTATTTTGGCACGATGTTTTCTTCTCCCAGCAAGGAAATCAATTCGTTGTACAGATACTCACTCAGCTCTATTCCCTTATCATAATTTGAATATGCTGAAGCAGAGGTGTCGTAGAAAATTACTTTGACGTTACCCTCAAAAATATCCACAAGATTTTTGGCTTTAAAAAATTCTGCGCATTTCATATCGGGGACTCTCAGATAAAGCTTTGACACAGAGCTTGAAAGCTTGTGAGAGTTTTGCACTTTTGAATACCCATTCTTATTCTGCTTTTCTTCTGTTCCGCCACGCAAAACCGCTCTGTCGTATTCGGAGTTTTCTATAAGCTCAAACATCTTAGACACAAGAAGCTTTGGCTCCTCATCCTCACGCAAGGAAATGTTCCCTTCAACGCAGATAGCTGTGTCTTCGGTGATAAATTGGCAATAACGCAGAAATTGAGAGGAAAATGCTATACACTCAATCTCGCCGTATTTGTCCTCCAGCGAAAAAAATGCCATTTTTTCGTTTTTGCGTGTTGTCTTTACGGCAACCGAGGTAACTATTCCTACGATTCTGGCGCTTTCCTTATCGGTAATCGACTCGGTGTCGTGCAGCTCCGAAATTTTTCTTGTATCCAAGGATTCAGTGTGCTTTGAGTAGCTATCCAGAAGATTTCCCGAGAAGCACATTCCCGCCACCTCTTTTTCCATCTTAAGCTTTTCCTTGGCACTGCGCTCGGGAAGATCGGGATATTTGAACTTAGGAGATATACTCTCGGTAGCGGGAACGAAGGAAAACATATCCAGCTGTCCCGAAAGATTATTTCTGTTCTTTTGCTGCTCGGTATCTATCAGGCTTTCGTATGAAGCCAGAAGCTGACTTCTGTAAATGCCAAAGCTATCAAATGAGCCTACCTTTATAAGCGATTCTACCATTCGCTTGTTAAGGTCATACTGTGACATTCTTGATATAAAATCTTCAAAATCACGGAAGGCTCCGCCTAACCTGCGCTCCTCAAGAATGTTCTCAACGAATTGCTTTCCCACGTTTTTAAGCGCTAAAAGCCCGAAAACTATATTTCCCCCGTGTGGGTGGAACAAAAGCCTACTCTCGTTTATATCTGGGGGCAGAACCTTGATTTTATATTTTGAGCATTCCCCCACATATTCAGCAAGCTTGGTCATATTGCCCAGCACCGAGGTTATCAGCGCCGCCATATATTCACAAGGGTAGTGGGTCTTAAGATACGCTGTGCGGTACGATATCAGGGCGTACGCCGCCGCGTGGCTCTTGTTGAACGCATAATTGGCAAAGGATGCCATATCGTCAAAAAGCTTCTCCGCAACCGCTCTTTCCACACCGTTATTTATAGCGCCGTTAAGAAAATTATCCTTTTCGGCTTTAAGGGTATCCCCTTTCTTCTTGGAGATAGACCGCCTTACCACGTCCGCGTGACCGTAGGTATATCCCGCTATAACTCGGAATATGCTCATTACCTGCTCCTGATAAACTATGCACCCATAGGTGGAGCTGAGTATCGGTTCAAGCAAGGGGTGGGCGTACTTTACTCTCTCGGTATTATGCCGCGCCTCTATATACTGTGGAATCGAATCCATTGGACCCGGACGGTATAGGGCAATTGCCGCTATAATATCCTCAAATCGCTCGGGAGCAAGCTCGGTAAGCATCTGCCTCATACCACCCGATTCCAGCTGAAAAACACCCAAGGTATTCCCCGCCGAAAGTGAGCGATATGTAGCCTTGTCATTAAGTGGGATCTTCTTTATATCAAAATCGGGTATCCGCTCACATACAGTCTTGCAAGCGTCGTCTATTATAGTAAGATATCTTAAGGCAAGAAAATCAAATTTCAACAGTCCCAGCAGGGCAACTGTGTCCATATCAAACTGTGTGACTATTGCCTCGTTACTCACCGCAAGGGGCACGTGATCTGTTATAGGTCTGTCGCTTACAACAAGACCGGCGGCGTGAACTGTGACATTTCTCGGCATTCCCTCAAGCTCGAGCGCCGTGTCTATAAGCTTTTTAACCTGTGAGGAGCCTTCGTAAAGCTCCTCCATATCCTTTGAGGCAAGCGCCTCGGTAAGCGTTATCGAGGGGTCCTTGGGTATCGCCTTGGCTACAACGTCAACGTCGGCATAGGACATTCCCATAACTCTTCCCACGTCACGCACAGCCGCCTTTGCCCCAAGAGTACCGAATGCGATTATCTGGGAAACGTGGTCCTCGCCGTACTTATCGTACATATACTTTATGACCTCGTCGCGGCGATTGTAGCAAAAGTCCACGTCGATATCTGGCATACTTACCCTCTCGGGATTGAGAAATCTCTCAAAGAGCAAATCAAATTTTATAGGGTCTATATCGGTTATACCTATAAGAAAAGCAACAAGGCTTCCCGCACCCGAGCCTCTTCCCGGGCCTACCGGTATATTATTTTTGTGAGCAAAGGATACGTAATCGCATACAATAAGGAAGTAGTCAGAATACCCCATACTGTCTATAACACCAAGCTCGTATTCTATTCTTTCGCGATAAAGACTCTCTTTGCCCTCATAGTTAAGGGTTCCATCGGCTATACGGGAGTCAATTCCCCTGTCGGTAAGAATTTTCAAATACTCTCCCGCGCTCATTCCTCGGGGCGTGGGGTATTTGGGCAGCTTGTAGCCCTCAAAATCAAAATCGAGATTACATCTCTCGGCTATCCTAACAGTATTTTCAATAGCCCCATCATATCTGCCGAAGAGCATTCTCATCTCCTCGGTAGTTTTGTAATAAAACTCATCGGTCTCAAAGCCAACGGGTCTGCCGTCAAGTATGGAGCTGTTGGTCTGTATGCACATCAAGACCGCCTGAGTTTCCGCGTTTTCGCGTCTGAGATAATGGCAGTCATTGGTAGCTACCAAGGGCAGTCCGCACTCCTCGGCAAGCCTTACAAGCTCGGGCAATATCTGCCCCTGCTCATTCAGTCCGTGGTCCTGAAGCTCTATAAAGAAGTTGTCCTCGCCAAATATCCCTGCAAATTCCAAGGCACTGCTTTTTGCCTCATCGTACTCTCCCTTAAGCAAAAGAGAGGGTATTTTTCCCGCAAGGCAGGCTGAAAGCGCAATAAGCCCCTCGGAATGTGAGCGTAAAAGCTCCATATCTATTCTAGGCTTGGAGTAAAAGCCCTCGGTAAAGCCCTTTGACACCATATACATAAGATTGCGATAACCGATTTCATTCTTGCACAGGAGTACCAGATGGTTATATTTGACAGCACTTCTCGCTGCGTTTTTATCGAATCTCGTACCCGATGCAACATAGACCTCGCAACCTATTATTGGCTTTATTCCATGCTTCTTACACTCTCTGTAAAAGCTTATAACTCCGTACATAACACCGTGGTCGGTAATTGCCACTGCGCTATGACCGCATTCCTTTGCGCGAACAGGAATATCCTTTATACGGCAAGCGCCGTCAAGAAGACTGTATTCGCTGTGCAGATGCAAATGTACAAAATCAGACATTCCTATTCTCCTTTTCCTAAGTTTCAATCCTTTTTGTTGTTTTTTGTATCCTTACGGAACGCAATAAAAATTCCGATGCCCAAAGCGCCAAGCACCACTACAATACCTATTGCGATGGCGGTCTGCTCTATGCCTGCCGCTTCGGAGTCTTCCTCGTCTATGTTTTTTATCTTGTTTCGCTCGTTGATGATAAGCTCCTCAAGTCTTTCTTCTTCATATTCCGTGCTGTGACCGCTTATTTCGTGGAGCCAAAGGGTGGAATTTAAAGCGTCGCCGTATATTTGCCGTACGGAAATTCTCATATTCTCAAGAAGCTTAAATTCTCTGTTTTGAGAAAAATCAAGTACAATACGGCACTTTTCGTTACCCCTTACCGCATAGGATGACTCTAATCTCATATCAGAGTTCTCAAGCATAAAGGATATCTCATAGATAGAATCTTCAGACTCATCGGACACCTGCAAATCAAAGGCAAGATAGGGTGTGAACTCTATATTTTCATAATATTCATATTCATATATCACTTCGGCAGACGCACCGTCAGCGGTAGCAAGGTCGGCTTTTAAGGCTCTCTTTTCCGAACCAGCATAATCCATCTTCACCCCTGTGCAGCCTACACCCTTATACCAGCCGTCTATTGCTGAATAATCGTAAAAGCCGAAATAGGCGAAGCTTCCCTTACAGCCTTCGGGAAGGGATTGCATTGCGGGTATAGAAAGTATCTGCTTTCCTAAGCCTACCGAGGGGACTTCTCCGCCTACCACATCACTCCAAGAAGCTCTGCCAAAATATTTTAGCACACTCTGGGTTATCTCCCCGCTCCGTGGAGTATCTATGTACTTTATAATGCGTGATATATCCTTAATTCTGCCATCATCAAAGTCTGAAAGGTCTATTACAAATGAAGCCACAGCGTTATCCTTTAACAGCGAGTAGTACGAGTAGGTATAAGCCGCTGCCAAAGCGTTTCCACTGAGCGAGCTTGGCGGACTCCATACAAAAATAAAGCTTTTGGGTACGCTCTTATATTTGCCCGACAACCCCTTAAGGAAATCGACTAATTTCCCCTGTGAACCTGCGCAAAGCGCATCGGAAGGCTGGTCGGCTTCCATATCGATTCGGTCTTCAAGGGTTTCATTGGATATTCCCAAGGGTACCTCTTCGCTCTCTATAAGCAAGGAACACGGCATCCCCGACTCAAAGCTGTCCTCAAAATAAGCCATTATAAACTCAATCAGTTTTTTTGTGGCAAAGCTTCTTCCCTCTTCACTGGCAAATGATGAATCATCTTTAAAATTATTTCCCGTAAAAGGAAGAACTATATCTAAATTGTGAGAGATGCTTCTTGCGGAATTAGCCACCACCATAGCATAAAAAGCACATTTCTGCGCGTATTTTTCAAGGTCTGTAAGGTTGCTGTAATTATTTGTGTAATAATCATCCCAGCCCTTACCCACTACTATACCGCTTATATTTCCACCCCGCGTTTCTTTGTATCGCGCTGCCAAAAATTCGGTAGCGGCATTGATAAGCTTCAAGGCGGTGCTGTCGTAAACGTCCGGCAGATAATAGCTTGTTTCCTCAGTCTTTTGTACCGTGAATATTCCATTGTCCTTTAACAGGAATTGCAGATACACCTTAGCTCCCGATGCCGAAAGTGAATTTACACTTGCATCCAATCGGTCTATGTAATTTTTTGCGAAGAAAAATTGCTGGTCGTCAACCTGATATATATATCCTGCCGAAATGTCGGTGAACAATTCATCAAGATATACCGGCATAATAGCTGTTCCCGCATTTAATTCCGAATATTTAGCTGTGGTAGAACCCAAAATCCCCTTAAAGCCGCTTTGGGAGTCTATATCACCCTTTACGTATGCTACTTCGGGATATTGCGCTTCAGTACCCAAGGTAAGCACTCCCTCGGGAGAACGCAAAAATATAGCATACCTTGAAAATCTGTCCAAGGTATTATTCAAATTAAAGGAAAAACCAAACCTTATGGATGCGTCTGTTTCGGCAAGTATCTTGGAATTTGGATCAGCCGCCACATCATACTCCGAGACACCCGGAGGAATAGCATAAATGATAAGCTTTGAATCCTTATGCTTTGCAAATGCCTCGTAGTTCATAGTTCCCTCAACGGTTATCTTCTTTTCCTTGGTGTTATACACGCAGGAAAAAACGAGAGCATCCTCAAATTTTTCGGCGGTATGCTCTTTACCGTCTGTAATATCCTGAGCAAAAACGTACAAGGAGGAAGAACAAAGACAGAACAATATTAAAGCCAACACAAGCGCGCTTACAATTCTTTTAGTCACTTTTACCCCTCCTTCAAATAAAAATATACAGATACATTATATCACATCCTATCGCTAAATGGAATAGTTTTTTCAAAATTCCCCTACACTAAATAAATATATTGACAGAAAACCGCTTTTGTGGTAATATTATTATGCCTGAAAACGCGAATGGAGGAAAACGTATGAAAAAAATATATATACTGCTCTCACGTACGGATACCATTCCCGCAAAGGTTATACGAAAATTCGCAAGGGGCGAATTTTCTCACGTTTCGGTATCTCTTTTGCCCCGTACTGACCATTTTTACAGCTATGCCAGAAGGCACATAAACAATCCTATGTTCGCGGGATTTATCTCGGAAAATATACACACAAAGGTATTTGCCAGATATCCTGATGCTCACTGTGCGGTTCTCTCAATTTCTGTTACTGACGAAGGCTATGAGAGGGCTAAAAAGCTTATCCGTTACTTCAGAGCGCACCGAAAGGAAGCCACTTATAATTTTATAGGCGCTGCAACCGTAAAGCTTGGTCTTAGTCTTAAAAGAAAATACAAATTCACCTGTTCTCAATTCGCTGCCTTTCTTCTTCATTACACAGGTGACGTTGCTCTTCCAAAGGACCCCTACCTTATGCTGCCAAACGACTTTATGAATATTGATGGCGCTAACGTCATTTATGACGGAAAGCTCAAGGATTGCTCAATACACAAAAAATAAGCTACCCGAATTTATTATTTTTGCAAAAAAGCTATTGACTTTTAACCCTTTGGATGTTATAATATTGCTCGTGTTAGCCGGTGTGATGGAATTGGCAGACGTGCTGGACTCAAAATCCAGTGGTAGCGATACCGTGTCGGTTCGACCCCGACCACCGGCACCAAAAGAACGCTTTTATCTCGGATAAATGCGTTCTTTTCTTTTTAATTATTTTTTGAAAAAGCTATTGACAAATCAATTTAAGTATGTTATACTTGTAAAGCATTTTACTTTACACCGAATTTAATTTTGAAGGGTCGGGCTATGTTTGAAAAGAATTTAAGCATTGGATATCTGCTCGATTTTTACGGCGAGCTTCTTCCTGAGCGAAAGCGCTCGGTAATGGAAATGTATTACAACGAGGACCTTTCTCTTGCTGAGATAGCCGCTGAAATAGGAATTTCCCGCCAGGGAGTAAGAGATATTATAAAAAAATCCGAGGAAGAATTACTATTCTATGAAAACAAGCTTGGTCTTGCCGCTCGCCTTAAGAGCGTAGAGGACTGTGCTTCAAAGCTTCGTGAGATTGCGACCCGACACCCTCTTCCTGATGAGATGTCGCAAAAAATATCAGAACTTCTGGGAATTGTAAAGCTTTAATTGCTAAATAAAAAGAAAGAAGGTGACGTATGTTTCAGAGTTTAAGCGAAAAGCTGGAAAACGCCTTTCGTAAATTCAAAAACAAAGGAAAGCTCACCGAGTCAGATATCAAGGCAGGTATGCGTGAAATAAAGCTGGCGCTCCTTGAGGCTGACGTAAACTTTAAGGTCGTTAAGGATTTTATTAACAGCGTTTCCGAGCGCGCAGTCGGAACTGAGGTTCTGGAGTCACTGCTCCCCGCCCAACAGATAGTCAAAATAGTAAATGAGGAGCTTACCAACATTATGGGCGGCTCTCAATCCAAGCTGGTCATATCCTCAAAGCCGCCTACGGTGGTTATGATGGTAGGTCTTCAGGGCGCGGGTAAAACCACTCACGCGGGTAAGCTGGCAGGTCTTTACAAAAAGCAAGGAAAAAATCCTCTTTTGGTTGCTTGCGACATATACCGCCCAGCAGCTATTAAGCAATTGCAGATAGTTGGCGAAAAGCTTGGCATTCCTGTTTTCGCTATGGGAGATAAGGTATCCCCTGTGAAAATAGCCGAGGAAGGCTTGAAATTTGCTAACCAAAAGGGCTATGATATGGTATTTATAGATACCGCGGGACGTTTGCATATTGACGAGGAGCTGATGCAGGAGCTTCAGGATATAAAATCCAAGGTATCACCTACCGAGATATTGCTTACTGTTGACGCAATGATAGGTCAGGATGCGGTAAACGTAGCAAAGACCTTTAACGAGCTTCTTGATATCACGGGTGTAATACTGACAAAGCTTGACGGCGATACCCGAGGCGGCGCTGCTCTCTCGGTTCGTCAGGTAACGGGAAAGCCTATAAAGTTTATAGGTATCGGCGAAAAGCTTGATGCCATAGAGCCTTTCCACCCCGACAGAATGGCATCAAGAATTCTCGGCATGGGCGACGTGCTTTCCCTTATAGAAAAGGCAGAACAGGCCTTTGACGAAAAAAAGGCAATAGAGCTGGAAAAGAAGATACGCGAGTCCACCTTTACTCTTGATGATTATCTTGAGCAGTTTTCTCAGATAAAAGGTATGGGTAATCTTGAGCAGCTTATGGGTATGATGCCGGGAGTCAAGCCGGGTGCTCTTAAGGATGCGAAAATAGACGAAAAGGCTTTGGCAAGAAACGAGGCAATAATCAAGTCTATGACAAAAAGAGAGCGTGAAAAGCCAGATATCCTTAACGCATCCAGGAAAAAGCGCATAGCTCAAGGCAGCGGTACTACCGTTGAGGAGGTAAATAAGCTCCTGAAGCAATTTGAGCAGACAAGAGCTTTAATGAAGCAGTTTTCCAACCCTAAGCAGATGGCAAGGTTTGGAAGAAAAAAGATGAAAATTCCGTTTTAAATAAGCTATTTACGGATTTTTATATATTAAACACAATTTTATTTTGGAGGACACTAAAAATGGCAGTAAAAATGAGACTTACAAGAACAGGCGCTAAGAAGGCTCCCACATACCGCGTTGTAGTTGCTGACAGCCGCTCACCCAGAGACGGTCGTTTCATCGAGGAAATCGGCTTCTTCAATCCCCGCACAGATGAGGTGAAGATCAACGCCGAAAAGGCTCAGACTTGGCTCAAGAATGGCGCTCAGCCCACTGATACGGTTCGCGCTCTTCTCAAGAAATCCAACATCGTTGACTAATTTTTGAAGGTGACACCTGATGACGAATTTAAAGGAAACCTTAAGCAACATTGCGAAAGCCATCGTTGATTCTCCCGAAGAGGTCGTCGTTAGCGAGACCGTCGAGGGTAAGAAGATAAACTTGGTTTTAAACGTTGCAGAAGACGATATGGGTATGGTCATCGGCAAACACGGCAAAATTGCTAAGGCTATTCGCACTGTAATGAGAGCTGCTGCGATTGCTGACGGCATGGATGTCAATGTTGAGATCAGATAAGCAGTTAACTGCGCACAAGAGGTGAACCGTATCTAACGGTTCCCTTTTGCTTTTGAGGGAGATTATGGATAATTTTATCGATACACAAAAAAGGCGGATCTGCTCGCAGCTATCAAGTAAACTTATTGATTTTATCTCATTGGTTGATACCTACGTACAAATCTTTGAGGTGAAGGATTTTTATACCTTTTCCTCGGAAAAGGTTAGGAATAATTTATATAAAAATGAGTACCGAAAATTCATTTTAAATACCACCGACCAAATAGGAGAAATAAGCATTTACATAGCAAAAATATCTTCCCTGCTTATAAGCGCAGATAGGGATATGGACAGTTTATCGGCTGACAGCCTTAAGGATATTTTTGAGAGCTATCTGCTCTTAGAATCTGCCCTTGGGGATTACAAAAAGGAAACCGAACGTATGCTCACACAGCAAAAAGTATCGATATCCTCCTTGCTGAACGGCGCAAAAAAAATAAAGCTACATATTGAAGCATTACTGGAGAAAGTAAGTAAGACCGAAGCTTAATTTAAAGCCTCGGTCTTTTCTTTTTTAACATGCATAAATATAAATCCTGAGTTTTCTTTGCCATAGCTTGTGCGTTAAGCTCGAATTTATATCTCAATTCACTTGCCTCCGACATACGCAAGTATTCACCCGAATCGAATATAGCCTCTATCTTCTGCGCAAGGTGTTTATAATCCCCCGCTCTGTAAATATATCCGTTTACGTTATCCCTTACCATATAGGTATTTCCACCGTAATCGCTGACCACCGAAGGAATTCCAATACTCATGCCCTCCGACAATGCAAGAGATGACGTTTCCGTACCTATGGAGCAGTTAACATTAACGTCTGTTATATTCATAAAAGGAGAAACGTCCTTAACAAACCCCAAGAAAAAAACTTTCTTTTCAATTCCAAGTCCTTTACTAAGTTCTTCAAGCTCTTTTCTCAGGCTGCCCTCCCCCAACACAAAAAATTTGTATTTTTCACTCTTATGGCATAAGATTTTTGCCGCGCGCAAAAAGCATCTGTGGTCCTTGCACTCCTCAAGCCTTGCGCAAATAGTAATTACTCGGTCGTCCGTGTGTATGCCATATCTCCTTCTTAAAGCAATTTTCTCCTCCTCGGATATCCGCCGCAATGGCTCTGCTCCGTTTATAATAACGTGTATCATTTGAGGGTCTATCCCCATTTTTACAAGGTTTTCTTTCGCCGAATGAGCTACCGCTATTACACCGTCGTTCAAATATTTAGCAGCGCTCCTCATTGCCAGTCTTACCGCCCTGTTTTCGTATGCTTTGCTTACAGGAAACACACAATGTCGGGTATAAAGCTTTACCGCAACGCCCGAGCTTTTTGCCGCGACTCTCGCCGCCAGACAACCGTGAGAATTTACTATATGGGGGGAAAGCCTTGAAAATATCATTTTATACGCCTCAAAGCCACGCATATCCCACGATTTATCAAAGCATCCGTTAATGGCAATTACTCTAACTCCCATATCTTTAAAGCGTTCCTCAAGTCGGCTTCCCTTTGGTAACACTACGGTTGTATCAAACACACTTCTGTCCGTATGCTTAAGTCGGTTGACAAGAAGCACCCCTGCTCCGCCTATATTTGTATCACTTATTGCCTCTACTACTTTTATCTTCATACACCTGCTCCTTTTTAATATTTTACCCTAAAAAGGAAACAAAATACACACCGAGCAATCGGTGTGTATTTTAGGCTATTATTTTCTTTTAAGCTTTCCGACAACTCTGCCACAGCATACAGTTTCCACGTAGTCGTGAAGCAGAATATCTCCGTATTCGGAATTAAGCGAGATAAGACGGTCGCCTCCGTATTTTTTGAAATATCCGTTTCCATCAAGAACAAATATACCCAATTCTCCAATTTCCACACTATCGGTATATTCCACTAAAAGTATATCACCGTCGTGATATTTTGGCTCCATACTGTTTCCGCTGATTCGCAGAGCAAAATCGGTAAAAGCGGTCTTATCGTTATTTGGAATACTTATCTCCTCAGCTCTTGAATCGTCAAGATATACACCGGGACCCGCAGATACGGGCAGGTCATAAAGAAGAACCTTTTTACGCGAGAAGTCCGAAGTCGTCACCTTGGGCGAAGAAGGCATGTGAAGTATGGTAGCACTCTTTCCGTTCTGTTTATGAGCATCTTTTCTATTTTCGGAGGGCTTTTCAGCAATCACGCCCACTCGTTCAAGCTCCTTTTGCGCCACCACAGCCAACAACTCTTTTCCGTACATATCAAGCTGACGGTAATCCTCAAGAAAAGCTATTTCTTCAGCGGAGAGTGTGTAATTATTAGTGTTTTCAGGTGTTCCGCTCACAATATAATCCAATGAGCAGCCCAAAGCGGACGCAATAAGAACCATATTTGAAAGCTTGGGAGAGTCGCTGATACCAGCCATTATCTTGCTAAGAGTTCCAAGGGGAATTCCCGTAATCTCCGCAAGTCTTTCGTTGGTTATCTTTCTTTCGCTCTTTATTTTTTTAATTCTTGCTATATAATCCATAATTGCCGCTCCTTATTCCGTTTCTGGAATAATTATATCATATTTTTTCCTATATGTAAATAGTTTTTTAAAATATTTTTCTTTTTTGGATTACTTTTTCGAGAATTTTATTATCCCTCAAAATAGCATTATCGGTAAAATATACAAGGTTTTACTTGATATATTGTGCAAATAGCCAAAACTTAAAATCTTCTGCCTTTTTTCATTGATTTTATGAAGAAAGAATGTTATAATATATTGTGTATATTACCGTTTTTGCGGTACATAAGTTCTAATAACCAGGAGGTTAATACATAGTTATGAAAAGGTATATATCGCTTTTACTCTGCCTTTTAATGCTTCTCTTCGCATTTGTAGGCTGCAGCGAGAATAAGAATGACAAGGATATGGGTGCATACGTAAAAATGTATCTCACAGACCCAATATACAACTTTGATCCTGCATATGCTTATGACAACGAATCGGCGCTCAGGATTGTAAGCCTTTTATACGACAATCTCTTCGTTATCAACGATAATGGAAAGGTTGAAAAATCACTTGTTAAAAGCTACAAAATTGACAAAAAAGAAAACACTATGCTTCTTAAGCTTCGTGATGACGCCTGCTGGTCAGACGGCGTTGCTCTTTCGGCAAACGATGTAGTTTTTGCTTGGCAGCGCATTCTTGACTCGTCAAAGTCCTTTGATGCCGCCGTTCTTCTTTACGATGTAAAGAACGCGAAAGCCTGCAAGGAGGGGCAAGTACCTTCTATTGACGACGTAGGAATTGAGCCTCTTAACGAATCAGAAATAAGAATAACCTTTGAGGAAGGCGTTGACTACGACAACTTTATCCGCAATCTGGCAAGCTATGCTTTAGTACCTCTCCGTTCTGACATACTTACCCGTACAAAAGTTGAGTATGACTGGGCAAAGAGTGCTACCGCTATGGTTTCAAGCGGTCCTTTCCGTCTGAGAAACATATCCTATGACCCCGATAACGCGGGAATAACCCTCGAAAGAAACGCTTACTACCGCAGAGACTTTATGAATGATAAGGTCGATAAATCTGTAAAGCCTTATCGTCTTATAATTGATTATACTATGACCGATGAGGATATCTTGAACGCTTACAACAACGGCGAGTTATTTTTCATAGGTGATATCCCACTTTCTATCCGTTCAAAGTACACTCTTGAGGATTGGAAAAAGGAAATGAAGGCAGAAATTAACGACGCCCTCAGCACTCATTCTTATCTCTTCAACGAAAACGCTGTAATTAATGGCGAAAAGCTCTTTGCTAACAAAGAGGTTCGCAACGCGCTTTCCCTTGCAATAGACAGAACTGCTATTGCCAACGCCGTGGTATTCGCGGAAGCGGCAAACGGTCTTGTTCCAAACGGAGTTTTTGACTCCACGTCTCACAAGGATACCTTCAGAGAGAAGGATTCCGAGGGCTTAGCGCTTTCGGCAAACCTCCAAGCTGCAAGTAAGAAGCTTTCCGACGCAGGTATCGTAGCAAGCAATTATAGCTTCGCTATTTCCGTAGCTGCATATGATGACGTACATATGAAGATAGCCCAAGAGGTTCAGAAGGCTTGGTGTAGCCTTGGATTTAATGTTACGGTCAATGCAATAGATGCTGTTGACAACAAGGATACTGTTGTTAGTACCGGCGCTGTCATCTCCGGTGTCAAGGACGATATTTTTATGGAAAACCTGTATGCCGGTAAATATGAGGTAGCCGCTATTGATTATACCGCTCTTTCCGTAGATGCATTCTCTGTGCTCGCTCCCTTTGCTAAGGGATACACGGGCGGCGCAAGCGTACTCCCCAACTCCACAGAATTCAACGTAGCAATCCACGCCAGCGGATACAATAACAAGGCTTATGACGATAAGATAGTAGCAGCACACGCCGAAAAGGATCTAAAGAAGCGCGCTGTAATTCTCCACGAGGCAGAAGATATTCTTATGTCCGATATGCCCATAATGCCTATCGTATTTAATAAGTCTGTAACGCTCAAGAGCAAGGAGCTTTCAAAGGTAGATTTCAGTTACTATCAGACTCCTATTTTTGAGAACGCTAAGCTTAAAAATTACGAGGACCACATTCCCGAGGACGAAAAAAAATAAATAAACTTAAAAGAACTCGTTACTGTTCAGTAACGAGTTCTTATTGTATCACGAAAACCCCGCCATAGTGGCGGGGTTCCATGTAGGCTTTGCCGACGAGCAGAAAGCAAAAAAGTCAGCGCATAATGTTCTCGTGCCAAAGGCTCCCTTGTGTAAAGGGAGCTGTCAGCGAAGCTGACTGA
>JAZNXE010000034.1:0-4977 GCA_045593725.1 Eubacteriales bacterium | reverse complement strand
TTAATCTCGTATTGGTCATCAATGAGAATAACGTTTGCATTATGCTTTTTCGCAAGGGCGAGGACTTCCGCATTATCTGTCAAAACGCTCTCAATGGTACACCACTCATCATCCAAACGATTTTCAATGACGTTTGCATATTTCTTTATGTCAGCAAAGTGGTTTCTAATATACTCCTCACTCATTACCAGACAGTAATATTTGATGCTTTCAAGATAGTTGGAGTCAAAGCCCTTCTGCCAATCGAATGGAATATAGCCACCTTCGACAATTAAGCTCTGATTGTTCTCAATAGCAGTTTTTATCATTTCACGAACAATCGGCCACAAGTATTCGGTTAATTCATTATCATCCATAGGGGTGAGTTCTGTGTTTCCGCTACGAATTAAACCCATTTTCAGATGGTCAATTGATAGATATGGATATTTATATTTTTCAAGCAATTTTTGAGCAAGTACCGTTTTGCCTGTATGCGATGCGCCTGTAATTAGAACAATCATTATCTTCATCCCTACAAATTCTTATTTATCGATGAGTTTATTATATCATATTTCTATGAACTTTTCAACCGATTTAGCTATTCTTTGCTTCCACCGATGCAATTTTTCAGGGGCGACCGTATGTGGTCGCCCCTCTTTAATTCAGGAATGTGACTGAAATCACCATCAAGTCGCGAATTTTCTCGCTTTTTTCATATCGCTTCTCAAGTTAATCCTTCAGATTTAACACTTTGGGATTATCCAATATCATAACGAGCAACGGGATAAGGAGAATCTGCACTATAATACCCGAAATTGCATTGAGTACTCCTCCTGCAAGAAATGCCACTTGTGATGGTAAGACAATAAAAATTTTACGGCTGACCGTTTCCGTTCAGCCGTAAATTCGTTTTATTTCATATTGTCCAAAACGTAAGGTGCGTATGAAACGTCTGCGTTGTCATAGTCCTCGTCTATGTATACCAAGTCCTTCTTAGCTCTCAATCTCGTACAAACGAGAAGTATCATACATATAAACATCAGAACTATTCCCACACCCAGGCTCAGATCTACGTATAGCAGCGTAGCTTTGGGCAGGCACTGCTGGAATACGATGTTAAATACTACCGCAACAATAAGAGAAAATGAAACCGCGAGCGCTGTAAACACCTTGAATGTATTCACCGCCCTTCTTCGTCTTGAGGCGAAAAAGGCTCTCTTTATCAAGATTAAAAGCAGAATGCCGCCAAACAAAAGCGTAAGCGAAGTAGCAAGCTCCATTACAAAATACAGGACGCGTATAGTAGGAATGTTAGAGCCTAACAATACGCCGTTTACAAATTCCACGCTCTCGTTTTCGTCATTGGAAGGCTCTGTTTCAATCAATTCATCTTTGTCTTCATTTGTATAATACTGCTTATAATATTTCTCCCGATCGGTGCGCGTCATCTCGCGAATATCCCACTGTGTGACGCTCATTGATACCTTCGCACCCGCCTCGCTGTTTTTCACTTGCATAAACGGAAGTAAGGTGGACAGCAAGATCACAAGTGTCAGAAAAACGCAAATGATGTGCTTTACTCTCAAGCGGTCAAAGTAACGTTTGTTTGAACTCAACGTTCCGACAGATCTCGCTATGCACACAAAGACAGTGCCGACAAATGCGAGTGCTACCGAAAGCAAAGCGCCCAACGCAATGTCTGCCCCAAAAGCCACTCCATTCAATACACCGTAGCCCGTACAAAGTCTGCACGCCTGCAAGATACAGAAGAGAGTAAACGGAATAAAGCACAGAATAACACAGGGCATGGTGTCAGAGCCGTATTTTTTTACGCGCTTTCTGTTTCTCCTTGAAACGAAAAACTCGGATATGAGATTTTTTGTTGCAAGCACAAAAAGGATAACACAGAAGATAAAATGTACTATATAGGCCAGCACCGCGATAACAACTGTAAATTTTATACCCACACCACTGCGCTCAATACTCAAAAGTGTTTCTTTTTTTAGCTCGTCCTTTATTGATATATTGCTGTTTTTGTTCTCGTCATCGGCATTCAGGCTATGGTCGTAGTAGCTATCGCTAACGTCCGAGTAAGTAGCAGAGCCAACAAGAACACGGATCATATCCGCTCCTGAAAAACCAATGGTGTAGGTCTTGTTATCCTCACCTACAACATTATAGCTTACAAAAGGAGAAAAGGCAAGCGCAAGCATAGCTATTGCAAGGAAAAGAACGCAGATTCGATTTATAAGCTGATTTGAAACAAAGCTCTTTATTTTATCTCTGGGCTTTTTATTCTCGGACACAGATATGCTAACGTCCTGAAGGGTTTCCTCCACGACCTCAAGCTCTTCCGTTACAATTTCTTCGGTATCAAGCTCCTCGTCCTCCATCAAGCCCCTTAAAATATTGCAGATCTGTCTGAGATCTTTTGATTCATTTACAGTAACCTCTGCCCCGCACTGAGGGCATACCGTCTTTTTGCTATTTTCCGACATATTCGGATCCTTTCTAACTTCCTCTTGCAGTGCGCAAATGCACTGCAAGAGGATTTTTTATACTACTTCCAAAGTTCCCAATATAACCTGGGGATTACCCATGCCGTCCTTCGGGAGGGTGTAATTTGAGGTAACATCCTTTCCGTTCTTATCAACGACCTTAAAGCTATCAAGCATAACGAAGTTTTTGCTCTTGCCCACCTCGGTTTGACTTCCTGTGACCTCGATGCTGACCTTGTGTCCTTCTACAACGTATCCCTTGGAAACGTAGAACTCGGTGTTGGTAAGCGGTTTTTCGTCATAAGACTTTTTCGCGCTTCCCGTAGTTATCTCAAGCACTCTCGGATTTACGGTAAGGACGTCGTATTCCTCTTCTCCCTCATCGGCGCCGTAATCGACCACGATCAGGGTGAAGTCAGACGATCTATCCTTGTTTTCTTTGTCGTATATAGCGAATTCGATGTACTTCGATATATCGCTGTTTATTTCCGAGGATTTTATCACGCCTGAGTCGCGAAGCGAGATGTTTATAGCGGTCAGTTCAAAGCGGAAACCTTCGTCAAGCTCTACTATGATGTAATCATCAAGGTCAAATGAATGGTTTTCGCCGTTATATTCATATTCCTTCTGATACAAATATATCTTCACGGCACTATCTATGACCTTAAGAGTCCCGTACTCGAACTCGACCTTGTATTGCGAGGTCACGTCTTTGCCGAAAGGGTCATAAAGGTAAAAGCTTGTTATCTTACTCTGACTGTAACCTACATCGGTTTGAGAGCCTTCTATGACGACCTTATAGGTGTAACCGCGTGAGATAAGCTCGTCAAACAGCATGCATCCGTAAACCTCCTGCGAAGGAAGCAAGGGGGAGCCGTCGTACACCTTATAAGAGTACACAGGTGTAATGGATATCGTTTCCTTGACCTCGTCTTCGGGTTCTTCGCCGCTTCCGCCGCTTTCGCCGCTTTCGCCGCTTTCGCCGCTTTCGCCGTTATCCTCACCATCTTCGTTTGTGATGCCGCCCGTAACCTCAACCTGAACCCATCCGAGTCCGTCGATATAAACCTCTACCCAAGCATGTGCCATTTTACCCGTAACCTCGGTTTCAACACCTTCCTCTGCATACACTGTATATCCAACAGTATATCTTGCGGGAATGCCGAGTGCTCGGTAAAGCATTGTTGCCGCACTTGCATAATGCTGGCAAATGCCTTCCTTATACTCTGAAAGGAATTCTATGACAATGTTCTCGCTTTTATCAAGGTTTCTATCATATTCCAAAGAATATTTAGCAGCATTCTGGATATAGGTCGCTACCTTCTGAATTATATGGGGATCGTCTGCTCTGAAGTTCTCATGGTCAATGATCGTCTGCATATACGACTTTGTTTCTTCATCTATCTTGCAATAGTTTTGGTGTACAAAGCGAGAATATGCTTCCTCAAACTCCTTAAGCGCTTCTGGGACTGTAACTCCGCTCGTATAATCCCACGCGATATAATACAGGTAATATTCGGAGCCCGCATTGCCCGTCATATAGGTATCGCTTTTCTGTATCTGGGAATCTGTATCCAGAGAATAATATGGCAGTACGTATTCCCCGTTATTAGAGGCAATCTTTATATAGGATTTCGGCTCGCCGTATTGATTGAGTGCAAACGCCGTAAGGTATTGCGCAGACGCATACTCGAGTATCAAAGGCTCATAATCAGAAGCACTAAGCCACTTGTTTCCTTGGTAATCGCCAAAGCTCAAAACCTTAAGATACAAGCGTCCTGTTGTATCCGAGGTTACTGCCATGACGGGACCGCTTTCTTCGCTATTTTCCTGAGCTCCGATACCTCCGCTAAGGCCTAGCTTTCCGCTGCCGCTTTCGCCGCTTTCGCCACTTTCGCCGTTATCTCCGCCGCTGCTGTCAGGTTCGGTGATCTCAAGCGTTCCGTTCTCTATGATACGAATATCATAATTCGAGGTGCAGTCAACCAACTGTTCATCAAAAATAACAATTTCAAATGAATTTTCTTTACTGCCTACCGTCTTGATGTAGGTTTCAGTTCCGCTTTTTGCTCTGTATTCCTGATTCTCGGCAAGACTTCCGTTCAAGAGGGTAATTTCGGTATTGGTGTGTTCTTTTCCGTCATATACCCACGACTCACTGCCCGTCTTGATTTCCAGCACTCTCTTTTCAATATTGACCCTTCCGTATTTATACGTTATGTCGTAATTTTGGGTAACGTCCTCTCCGCCGCAAACTATCGCAAAGGTTACTGTGTTTTCGGTATCGATCACCTCGTTGAAGACAGGTGCGCATATGTTGGCGAATTCGTGTCCGTCACACAGGCCTTCGTTCTCGGCAGTTGATTCATCGGTAAGTGTGCCAAAGGAGTGGTCCTTTCCGTCGTATACTCCCGTATATCCATTTGTGCTGACGGTTATAGATCTTGGGGTAATCTTGACCTTTCCGTATTTATACGTTATCTTGTAATTTGAGGTAACC
>JAZNXE010000033.1:0-5138 GCA_045593725.1 Eubacteriales bacterium | reverse complement strand
CTCGTTTATTGGGAGAACCCCCGGCGAGGGTTCTCCCTCTTTGAACGGCTCGCCGTTCAAATTCACCCTCTCCTGCGCTATTTGAAGCGTAGGGTGTTTCGCTCTCTGCGGAGAGCGCCAAGGGCTGCTCGCCCTTGACCTCGCCACCTTTTAAAAAAGGTGGACGAAAACTTTAAATGTTTGGTTTGTGCGAACATTTACAAAAACCCCTCAGGAAGTTCTTTGCGCCACTTTCTTTCAAGAAAGTGGCAAAAATTCGTTTATAATTCTAACTACTCCAAAACCAAGCTATCGGCTTCAAGAAACGCATAGGCGTCTATGAGTGAGGCGGTGGGTATTTCCTTATGCGCTCCGCAGCACTTACAGCTGACTCTCATAGATTCCTTAAGAAATTCTATCTCGTATTCCTTCTCACTCTCCTCGGGGCACAGGCAGCGTATCCTGCCCTCCTCGTCAAGCTCCTTAATAACGTACACCAGTATCTCAAGGACCTGAGGGTCGGATAGAGTACGCTCCCCGCGTATTTCCTCAAAGCCCTTGACACCGCTCTTTTCCAGCATGTCTAACAGCTCCAGCTCACTCTTTGCCAGCTCCGCCTTCACCTTATTGGCATCTCCCATCATTCCCACGCTTATTCCCGACAGATGGCAGGGCAGCACGAAAAGCTCCTTTTCAAAAAACGCCTTGCCGCTCAGGGTATAGCGGTGAGGCTCAGGGCACATTATGCAGGGCACCGTGAAATTTATCTTATCATCCTTGGTACGCACTACGGTCATCTCGCTTCCGCCGCAGTCGCATTTCAGCTTGACCATATCCGCCGAAAGATTGAAAAGCCCCACCACGCTCATAACTCCTCCCCCGCATTTCGGACAGCGGTAGGCTACGGTAGTCTGCTTCGGTTCAAGTATCATTTTTATATCCTCACTTTAAAAGGTTTGAAATGGCGCGGATAGCTCCGCGCCATTTGTGTTTTCAAGTCTTACTTTGCTATAAGACCAAGAACCCAGTCGTTGGTCTTTACAGAGCCGCTGTGAGCAGCTGTCATAGCGTCCTCGCGGGCACTGTATTTCTCCTCAAGAATAGCATTCTTTACATTGACCTTCCAGCAGGGGTCGCCGTCGTCAACGTAGAAGGCTACCATTATCGAGCCGTCAGACATAGTTATGGGAGAGGTGGTATAATCACCCTTCTTTGTATCCTTTCCGTATATCCAAGCATCAAAGGAAGAGCTTCCCATATTACCCTTAACGTAATTTTCCACAAACGCGTCGTTAGCCGCGTTGTTTGCCGCTCCAAGCTCTGAGAACTTCTCTCTGGTAAGAGCCGTTCCGTCCTTAACAGCCGCCTTGATGGCGTCTATAACCTTGTTGGCGTCAGTGGTGCTTGAGAAGAGCATGTAAGCCACGTCGCGGGAGCTTTCCTCATCCTTGTACTGAGCCTTGTTAAGGAAGTAAACGGTTTCGCGATAGTATTTCTTGTCAACCTTAAGCTCTCCCTCGGCAGAGCCGTCACCATCGGGAATGGACTTAATATCTCCGTCCTTTCTCGCCGCGTCAAACGCCCAGACCATAAAATTGTCGCTCTTGGAGTAAGCTCCCTTTTCAACAGTGTAGGAGTCGTTGATGTTGCTTATTCCCTCAAAGAGGTCCTCTCTTATAGTTCTTATAGCCTTAGCAAAGGCTTCGGTAATGCTTATATCATAAAGAGTGTAGGTGGTAACAGCTGAATCACCCTCGCCTGTTTTGGTTTCAACCACCTCGTCGGCAGTCTTGTCAGCGTCGGCAAGGACCTCGGCAACCACAGCGGCGGTTATCTTTTCCTTGATAGTCTTAAGAGCCTCCTCAGAGGGCTTATCCGCATCCTTAAGCTCTTCCTCGGCAAACAGCTCGTCGTAGTTTTCCCCTACCTTGTTATCGAACACGTACTTCTTGAATTCCTCAAGAGTCTTACATGCCTCCAGTCCGTCGGCAAGCTTCTTTGCGTTGTCTATCTCAGTCTTATACGCCGCAAGGATATCAGCCTTCTTCGCCTCTATCTCGCTGTCGGTAGCATCCTTACCCGCAATCTTCTCCACAACGTCGTCATAGTTTACGCTGTAACGGTAGTAGAAGTAGTCAACAGCGTCGTAATCAAGAACGTTATCGGTATATTCCTTATTTATATCGTCGTCGGTAATCTCATTATTAATCTCCTCCTCTATCTGCTGAGCGCACTTAGCGGCGAGAGTGGACATTCTCATAGCCTTGCGGATATCACCTCTGTTGACACCCGTTCCGTACATGGCGTTAAAGCAGGTGGATTCGGAAGCCGAGCCGCTTCCGTCCGAGGAAAACATATAAAGTCTGAACTGCATAACAGACGCGTCAATAGCAGCCTCTATGCTCTCCTCCTCCTCGTCGGTGAGGGTTATGTTCAACTCGTCAGCCGCCTCGCAGTAGATAAGCATAGACTTAACGCTTGCGGTGGTCTGGTCCATAAAATAATCGAACCATGTCTTTCCCTCATAGGCGCTGAAATACATAGTATCGTATGTATTTGGCTCTGCCTCGGTACCGCCGATAATGATATCGCGGTGAGCGCTCATAGGCGTGCTTTCACCCAAGCTGAACATCTTAAGATTGCTGCTGTAAGTGTTCTGGAAGTTGCTGTAAGTATTGGCATAGAAATACGTCATCATATTTCCGTTTACCTTGTAATCCTCGGACCTCATAGCGTTAAACATTCTCTTAACCGTACCCGTAGAGGAGAGAATGGTAGCTACGCAGGTAAGGAGAACGGCGGCTATTACTACCACGACTATGGTAGTGAGCAGCCAGTTGGGGATTCCGCTGTTTCCCTTTGTGGCAGCGCCCCCTCTTCTATTGTTCGTAATTTTCATTTTTCCCATTTTAGTATTACACCTTCATTTTATTTTTTATGTGCCACATACTACGGCAAAGGTTTTACCCGTATATTATACATTTATAGAATGATAAAAGATTGAACATTATATGAACGTAAGATGAATTTATACGGGTAAAGGCTCACAAATCCGTGTTTTACATATTCATAATTATAGGAAGCACCATAGGCTTACGCTTTGTCTTGGCATAGAGATACTTGGAAAGCTCCTCCTTGAGGGTATTCTTCATTTCCATTCTGTCAACACGCCTTCCGCTCTCCAAGGAGCGGCATATAGCCTCGTAGGCGAGCTGTCTTATCTCCTCCATAAGCTCCTCGGACTCTCTCACATAGACAAAGCCCCGCGACACAACGTCGGGTCCCGAAAGAAGCAGCCCCGAGGAGGAATCAAGAGTGGCAACCACCACTATAAGTCCGTCCTGTGACAGATGCTTTCTGTCGCGAAGCACGATATTTCCAACGTCGCCCACGCCGTAGCCGTCAACAAGCACTCTGCCCGCGGGAACTGTTCCCGCGAATTTTGCTCCGTTTCGGTCTATCTCAAGCACCTTGCCGATATCCGAGATAAATATATCCGAGTCCTTCATTCCAAGCTCGCGGGCAAGCTCGCGGTTTGCCGCCAGATGGCGGTATTCTCCGTGAATGGGCATAAAATACTTAGGCCTTACCAGCGCCTGAAGCAGCTTAAGCTCCTCGCGGCAGGCGTGACCCGAAACGTGGACCTCAACCACCGCGTCGTGAAGGACGCTGACGCCGTTCTTGGTAAGCTCGTTTATTATTCTTCCGATAAGCTTCTCGTTGCCCGGTATGGGGCTGGAGGAGAGCACCACAAGGTCGGAGCGGCTGAGGGTGACCTGTGAATGCTCCGAGAACGCCATACGGTAGAGAGCGGACATAGGCTCTCCCTGACTTCCCGTGGTAATAAGGGTCAGCTCCTCGGGCTTAAAGCGCTTGATATCGTTGATATCCACAAGCACTCCCTTGGGAACGCTCATATATCCAAGCTCAATGGCAGCGCCCAGAATATTGAGCATACTGCGTCCCGTCACCGCGACTCTTCTGCCGTGCCTTGCGCTCACGTCGATTATCTGCTGTACGCGGTGGACGTTTGAGGAGAAGGTAGCAATAACTATTCTCTTGTCCTTGTTGGTGTTGAATATATACTCCAGCGACTTTCCTACCGTGCGCTCAGAGGGTGTAGTTCCCGCGCGCTCGGCGTTAGTGGATTCGCACATAAGCATAAGCACGCCCTTTTTACCAAGCTCTCCAAAGCGCGTGAGATTCATCATCTCTCCGTCAATAGGCGTGATATCCAGCTTAAAATCTCCCGAATGGACCAAAACTCCTCGGGGAGTGGTAATAGCCAGAGCGCAGGCGTCGGCAATAGAGTGGTTAACGTGGATAAATTCCACCGAGCACTCTCCTACCTTTACCGTATCCCCCGCCTCAACGCAGTTGAGCTGCGGCTCGCAGGGCAGCATGTGCTCCGAGAGCTTATTTTTAAGGACGCCCAGCGTGAGTCTGGTACCGTATATGGGGGGATTTATCTCGCGGAGAATATAAGGAATCGCCCCTATATGGTCCTCGTGTCCGTGAGTGAGAAAAAGTCCCTTTATCTTTTCCCTGTTTGCTTCCAGATAAGATATATCGGGTATTACCAGATCAACGCCCAGCATATCCTCATCGGGGAAGCCCAGACCGCAGTCGATTATCAGCATATCATTCTCGTATTCGATAACGGTCATATTTTTTCCGATCTCATTAAGACCGCCAAGAGGAATGATACGCAGCTTGCCTTTTTCTTTTTTTGGCATAGTTTCTCCTTTATTCAATTCTTATATGTAGCCCAAAAGGGCGTGAAATGTCAGCCCTCTCAACGATACAGCACCGCTCCCTGCACCGCCTGCCGAAGGCTGTGTATTAAATTTCGCGTTACCTTATTATAGCATAAAGCGGGGCGCTTGTCAATAGGTGACATAGTCATAATAAAGCGATAAAAGTTAGAATTATAAACGATTTTTTCCACCTTTCTTAGAAGAAAGGTGGAGCCAAAGAACTTCTTGGGGGTTTTATTATAAGGGTTCGCACGAACCCAATTATGAAAGCTTTGGTTTATGCGAACCTTTAAACCCTTCAAGAAGTTTTTTGGGCGACTTTTTTTCAAAAAAGTCGCGAAAACCCTAACAAGCTCTATCTAATCAAACAAAAAGCGCCACGCAAAAGCCTATAATCACCCC
>JAZNXE010000032.1:0-9811 GCA_045593725.1 Eubacteriales bacterium | reverse complement strand
GAGTAAGCATGACTGTTAAAAGCTGATGTCGCCGGTTCCGCTTCGCGCCACTCGCAGTCGCGTGTCGCAATACATCGGCTCGGTACACTCACCTCGTATTACTCGTGCTTTGTGCTCCACCGCTTGACAAAACGATAATTATCGTTTTGTCTGCACTAACCCAGCAGGGGGAGCCAACGAAAAGGCAGGTCGTAAGACCTGCTTTTTGTTGGAGTTATGCCGTTCTAAATAAACAACATAATTAAGCACCGACTATTCCCACCGATCTAAGCGAAGTCTATGGGGTATTGAAATGAAGGCGGCAGTTAAAAAATAAACATGATAAAATGCTTTTTATGGATTGAAATTTATAAAGCTATATGTTATAATAAAATCAACAAATAATTCTTTTAAGGAGTATTTTATGGAAATTAAAGTAATTAAAACGATTAAAAACTGCGAGCCTATGCAAAACGTTTCGGATTTTGTCGTAGAAGATGATATGGGACGAGTAGGGAGATTGATCAATATTTATCCCGAAATCACGTATCAGGAGGTTCAGGGCTTTGGAGGCGCATTTACCGAGGCTGCATCAACCACTCTGGATAAATTGAGTAAAGCAAATAGAGATAAAATTCTGAAATTGTATTTTGATAAGGAAGAGGGTATTGGCTACAATTTAGGTAGAGTACATATCAACAGCTGTGATTTTTCCTTGGATAATTATACTTGTGTGGACGAAAACGACCAGACGCTGGAAAGCTTCCAAATCAATAGGTATAAGCAATCTGTTATTCCTATGATAAAAGACGCAAAGGAATACAATACCATTGAATTTGTCGCCTCCCCATGGAGTCCGCCTGCGTATATGAAAACTACCAATATGATGAATAATGGCGGCAAACTCAAGGCAGAGTATTTTGACCTGTGGGCAGAATATTACGTAAAATTTATAAATGCGTATAAAGAAGAAGGTATAGAAATACAATCTATTACCGTTCAAAACGAGCCGATGGCAACTCAAACATGGGACTCTTGCATATATACAGCAGAGGAAGAGCGTGATTTTGTAAAAAATTATCTGGGCGAAAAGATGCAGAATATTGGAGTAAAGATATATTTCTGGGACCATAACAAGGAGAGAGTTGTTGATCGAGCAATGGTAATGCTTGAGGACGAAAAAGCCAATTCATATATTAGCGGAATTGCTTTCCATTGGTATAGCGGAGATCATTTTGAAGAGCTTGAAATGTTCCATAAATTATATCCTAATAAAGAGCTTGTATTTTCTGAAGGCTGTTACGAATACAGTCTTGGAAGCATGGATACCATAAAAATCGGTGAGAAATATGCTCACGACATAATCGGTAATTTTAATAATTATTGTAATGCGTTTATCGATTGGAATTTGATTTTGGACGAAAAGGGAGGACCTAACCACGTTGGTAATTATTGCGATGCGCCGATTATGGCGGATACGCAAAAAGATGAGGTGATCATTCACGATTCCTATTACTACATAGGTCATTTCAGTAAATACGTTCAAAAGGGCGCAAAGCGAATAGGCAGTAGCAAATTTACAAATATGCTTGAAACTGTGGCATTCAAAAATCCTGACGGAAGTATTGTTTCTATTGTATTGAATCCTACGGAAGTGGATTTTGATTTTGCGTTTAGATGTTCGGGTAAGCTTATAAAATGCAAGGCGGAAAGTCACTCTATTGCAACGTATATTTTTAAGGATTGAATATGTCTTTTTAGCGGGAGGTTGCTAAAATGGGGGATTTTACGGTCGCCCAATATAAATTAAAATTTCCCAATATAAAATTTCTGTTGACATATCAGAAAAACTGTGATATACTATATAGGTAAAAGAATATTGGCTGTGATGAAGAGAGTATGGCAGGGGTAGATTTACAGAGAGCCGTCGGCGCTGAAAGGACGGTAGTTGAGCTTGCAGGAAAAACGCTTCGGAGTCTGCGGAAGAAAGCCTGAGGGGTGAGTAGAACCGCACGTTCATCACGTAATGATGTAATCGAGTGGATCGCCTTTGCGGTCAATTTGGGTGGTATCGCGGAAAGCTTTAGCCTTTCGTCCCATTTCTGTGGGACGAAAGGCTTTTTATTTTTTAATAATTAACTTACAAATAAAATTCGGAGGATTAAAATTATGTTGAGAACACATACTTGTAATGAGCTGAATATGGACCATATCGGTCAGAAGGTGACCCTTACGGGCTGGATAAGCACAGTTCGTGACCATGGCGGAGTGCTTTTCGTTGACCTTCGTGACCATTACGGAGTAACTCAGATAGTTTTCTCGGACGACAGTATGATAGCCGGTATGTCAAAGGAAACAGTCGTTCTTGTGGAGGGAGTAGTTACCAAGAGAGATGAGGACACGGTAAACCCCAAGATAAGCACGGGTCTTATTGAGGTAAGAGCAGAGAAGATAGAGGTCCTCGGACCCTGTCAGCAGGGACTTCCCTTTGAAATTGACGCTTCCACCCAGACCAGAGAAGAGGTAAGACTTAAGTACCGCTATCTTGACCTGAGAAATCAAAAAATACACAGCAATATTGTTCTGCGCTCCAAGATACTCAGCTATCTTCGCAGCCAGATGGAGGATATGGGCTTCCTTGAAATACAGACTCCTATCCTTACCGCATCGTCCCCCGAGGGAGCACGTGACTATCTTGTTCCCAGCCGTAAGCACAAGGGCAAGTTCTATGCGCTTCCTCAGGCTCCTCAGCAGTTCAAGCAGCTTCTTATGGCGTCGGGCTTTGACCGTTACTTCCAGATAGCGCCCTGCTTCCGTGACGAGGACGCCCGTCAGGACCGTTCCCCCGGAGAATTCTATCAGCTTGACTTTGAGATGGCTTTTGCTACTCAGGAGGACGTATTTGAGGTTGCGGAGACGGTAGTTTACAATACCTTTACAAAATTCTCGGATAAGAAGGTATCCAAGCCTCCATTCCGTCGCATAACCTTTGCGGATGCTATGCTCAAGTACGGCTCTGATAAGCCCGACCTTCGCAATCCCCTTATAATTCAGGACCTTACAGATTTCTTTGCTAAGCACGAGTTTCTTAATATCAATGGAAGAACAGTGCCCTTCAAAAACAAGCTGGTTCGCGGAATAGTTGCTAACTATCTCGTGAAGAAGGATGGCGAGGGTGACGGAAAGAAGGCGTTTGAAAAGGCTATCGACGCTTACTCCAGAAGCATTGGAATGAAGTTCGGATGCGGATATATCACTCTTGAGGAGGGTGAGTTCAAGGGTCCCATTGCTAAGTTCCTTACCGAGGAGCAGAAGGCAGAGCTTTGTGAGCTTTGCGGCATCAAGGAGGGCGATTCGCTCTTCTTCATAAGTGACACAGCGTCTGTAATCAACCGCCTTGCGGGAGAAATGAGAACCTGGATAGGAAACGAGCTTGGTCTTATCAAGGACGACTCCTTCGAGTTCTGCTTTATTGTTGATTTCCCCATGTATGAGCTTAACGCCGAAACAGGCAAGATAGACTTTACCCACAATCCCTTCTCTATGCCTCAGGGAGGAATGGATGCACTTCTCAACAAGGATCCCCTTGAGATATTCGCTTATCAGTACGATATCGTATGTAACGGCGTAGAGCTTTCCTCGGGAGCTGTAAGAAACCACAATCCCGATATAATGAGAAAGGCGTTTGAGATTGCGGGCTATGGCGAGGATACCCTCAGAGCCAAGTTTGGCGCGCTCTACAACGCATTCGCGTACGGTGCTCCTCCTCACGCGGGAATGGCTCCCGGCGTAGATAGAATGATAATGCTTATCGCGGGAGAGGAAACTATTCGTGACGTTATTGCCTTTCCCCTCAACGGAAACGCGCAGGACCTTATGATGGGCGCGCCCGGTGAGGTGACCGAGCAACAGCTTCGTGAGGTTCACATAAAGGTAAGAGATTAATCTGTAAGCAAAGGAGTTTAATGATATGGAAAAAGAGACACTCAGAATACTTGAGATGCTCAATCAGCTTAGTCTTACGCAGACCCAAAAGGATGAAGTCATTGATTTTTGTAATAACAGAGAGAATGACCTGAAAGCCTTGGACGCCATAGATACCGAAAATGTGGAGAGAATGGTGCACGTTATGCCTATTATGACAGTAGTGCGCGACGACGTGGTATCACAGCCCTTTACCCGTGAGGAGCTTCAGTCAGGCGCTCCCGAGACCGATGAGGGATACTGGTGTGTACCCCGCGTTGTAGAATAATTGGTAGGAGGCTAAGAATGAAAATATATACTTCTAAAAAGGATATTGCGTCAGAGAAGGCAATAGTTGCTGACGGTATGATGCTTACTGCCGATATGCCTACCGCCGCAGGCTCTAAGATGCTTGACGGATATATGAGCCTTTTTGAGGCTGAGGTGTTGACACGCGCTAAAAACGCGGGATATGACCTTGTGGGAAAGACAGACGTAGGTGAGTTCGCAATCGACCTTGTGGGAGAGACCTCCTACAACGGAGCTAACGTAAAGGATGGAGTTCTTCTCAATGCTACTGCCGAGGCACTCAAGGCAGACGAGGTCAAGGTAGCTATATGTCTTGACGTTAACGGAACGGTTCGCCGTGCCGCTGCCCAGAATGGACTTGTAAGCGTAAAGCCTACCTACGGAGTCGTATCAAGATACGGCACTATCCCCGTAGTTTGCTCCGGTGAGTGTGTGAGTGTGATGGCGAAAAATTCTCGTGATTGCAAGGAGCTTCTTGACGTTATAGTCGGACACGACGGTAAGGACGGAACAAGCCTTAGTGAGGAGCTTTGCCAATCTGTAAAGAAGTGCTCAGAGCTTCGCCGCGTAGCTGTTCTCGGCTCTATGGAAAAGGGAATAGACAAGAGCGTTGAGGCTAAGCTTTGCCAGTTCAAGGCTACTCTCAGAAACAACGGAGTAGAGGTCGTTGAGATAGAGGACGATATCATTGCCGCTTCACGTCCCGCTTGGAACGTTCTTATGAGCGCTGAACTTTGCAACAACGTATCGCGCTACGACGGAGTGAAATACGGATACCGCGCCAAGAATTTTTCGGGAATTGACGAGCTTTACACAAATAGCCGCACCGAGGCGTTTGGAGAGCTTCTTAAAAAGGCAATACTTTTCGGCTCGGATACTCTTTCTACCGAAAACTATATGAAGGTATATGACAAGGCACTTCGCGTACGCCGTGTGATTGTTGAGCGCTTTGCCGAAATATTCAAGGATTTTGACGCTGTTCTTATGCCAGCCTGCTCGGCTATGGAATACACCGAGGATATGGTAAAGGAAAATAAGAGCCTGTCTTTTGAGGAGAATTTCTATACCGCCCCCGCATCCATAAGCGGACTTCCCGCAGTAGTCGTTGGCGGAGTACAGCTTGTAGGTAAGGCATTTTCAGAGGGTACGCTTCTTCGTGCGGCAGAGCTTTATGAAAAGGAGGGCAGATAAATATGAGATACGAAACAGTCATTGGACTTGAGGTTCACGTAGAGCTTGCTACTAAGTCTAAGATTTTCTGCTCTTGCTCAGCTCACTCCTACGGTGCAGACCCCAACTCTCACGTTTGTCCCGCATGCTGCGGTATGCCCGGTATGCTTCCCGTGGTAAACAAGAGAGTGGTTGACTTCGGAATGAAGGCGGGAATGATGCTTAACTGTCACATTAACCGCACCACTACCTTTGATAAGAAGAGCTATTACTATCCAGACCTGCCTGCGGCTTACCAGACTACCCAGTGGTTTGCTCCCGTGGCTGTGAACGGACTTGTGGAGATAGAAACCTCAAAGGGTAAGAAGAACGTGCGTATCAAGCAGATACACATGGAGGAGGACGCGGGCAAGCTGGTCCACGACATCAGAGAGGATACAACACACGTTGACTTTAACCGTACCAGTGTTCCGTTAATAGAAATAGTCAGCCAGCCCGACCTCTCAAGCGCAGAGGAGGTAGAGGCTTATCTTGAGCGCCTTAAAACTCTTCTTCGTTACGCAAAGGTTGCTGAGTGCGAGATGGCGCACGGAACTATGCGCTGTGATGTTAACCTCTCGGTTCGCCCCGAGGGAAGCGATAAGCTGGGTGTGCGTACCGAGATGAAGAATATGAACTCCATAGAGGCTATAAAGCGCGCTATCGAGTACGAAACCGCAAGACACATTGACGCAATTGAAAACGGCACAGAGGTGCTTGTTCAGGAAACCAGACGTTGGGACGATATCAAGGGAAAGAGCTTTGCTATGAGAAGTAAGGAAACGGCGGGAGATTACCGTTATTTCCCCGACCCTAACGTAATGCCCGTGGTAATTGACGACGAGTGGTACGGAGCGGTTAAGGCAACCCTTCCCGAATTTCCCGAGGTAAAGCGCGAGCGTTATACAGAGGAATACGGTCTTAGCGAGTACGACGCGGAGCAGATAACCAAGAGCATCGCTCTTTGCGAATGCTTTGAGGGCGCTTACGCCGTTTGCAAGAGCGCGAAGGATGCGGCTAACTGGATGATATCCGAGGTTATGAGTATTCTTAACGCGCGGAAGATGACATACGATATGCTTCACCTTAACGGAGAGGTTCTCGGAGAGCTTATACTTCTCGTTAGTGGCGGTAAGGTAGGTCGCGCAAACGCCAAGAAGATACTTTCGGCAATGTTTGAGGACAGCGGCATAAAGCCCGCGGAATACGCCCAGAAGAACGGATTTATCGTATCCAACGACACCTCTCTTATTGAGAAGGTAGCAAGTGAGGTAGTTGAGGCAGACCCCAAGGCTGTCAGCGATTACAAGAGCGGTAAGGAGAAGGCTCTCATGTCGCTCTTCGGTAAATGTATGAAGGAGCTTAAGGGTAACTGTGACCCCCAGACTCTCAGAACAGTTCTTATAAATATAGTTAACAGTCTTTAAAAATTCACGCCTAAAGCTATCCGCTTTAGGCGTGTTTGGTATGGCGTGGAGGATGGTATGACAAAAATATTGACCGTATATACGGGGGGAACTATATGCACTCAAGCGGGGGAAGAAGGGCGCACTCTTGCTCCCGAGATTGCCAAAAGAGCGTTGCTCGCCAATTTCAGCAGGAGCGGTTCTAAGTACGCAAGGCTCTGCAAGGAGCTTTTTGAAGACTCGGATATCCCCGAGGGATATCAAACGCTGAGTGAAAATATGACCTTAGAGAAGCTTAACAGAATAATTGAGCATCTGAGAAGCTTTGATATGAGCAAGTATGCGGGGGTTATAATAATGCACGGAACAGACACTTTAGCGTACAGCGCGGCACTGCTTGCCGTTCTGTTTTCTGATTCTCCTATACCGATTATGATGGTGTCTGGTGACATGCCCCCTATGGAAGCGGAGAGTAACGCAAACGCCAATTTCCGCGCTGCCGCGGAGCTTATAATGAGTGCAATCGCTCCTAACGTCTATGTGCCGTACAGAAATTCGGACGGGGAAATATATCTTCATTTGGGTAGCCGCATTATGCAGTGTGCAAGCTATACTCAGGATTTTTTCAGCGCGGGACAGACGCTCTCGGTTTCCTCAAAAGAGCTTTTTTCAAAATGTGCTGAATATTCAAAACGGAGAAAGAGTGTGAAATTGCCAATCCGACTTTGTGATGGCATAAAGCTTCTGCACCCATACACGGGACTTGACTATTCGGACATCTGCCTTGACAGAACAAAGGCGGTAGTACACTCCTCATATCATTCGGGCACTGTGTGTGTAGAGGAAGATTCTCATTCTATATTGTATTTTGCCCAAAAATGCAATGAGCGTGGCATACCTCTGTTTGTAGCGCCGTGTAAGCTGGGTGCCGAGCAGTATTCTTCCGCATACAAAATGGTAAAGAGCGGTTTGGTAAATATACTGGATATGACAACCGAGATGGCGTATGCAAAGCTTACGGTAGGGATATCTTACGGTCTTGTGGGGGAAAAATTGAATGATTTTATGTTTTCTGAAATAAATAACGAATTTGTAACTTAAGAATATATTAAGATTATTCTCAAGCTAAAAGCCCCCCGTTTTGTTGTACGGGGGGCACATATTATTCACATTTCTCTTTAAAATATCCCTGAGGCTTTTGGCAGGTGGGACACATTGGAGGAGGAGTTTTTCCCTTGACAACGTATCCGCAATAAAGGCATATCCACTCGGTTTCCTCGGAATCTGAGGAAAAAGCCTTACCGTCAAGTATCTTCTGACGCTGCTTCTCGTATCTTGCCTCGTGTTGTTTTTCGATTGAAGCGACTCGCTCAAAGAGGGCGGCAAGCTCCTCAAAGCCCTCACCTCTTGCCTCCTCGGCAAACTTAGCGTACATAGTTTCCCACTCGAAATGCTCACCGCCCGCAGCGGTTTCAAGATTTTTCTCGGTAGTACCCCAGCCTCCAAGGTATTTGAACCATATCTCCGCGTGTTCCTTTTCGTTGTCGGCGGTTTCGCAGAATATTTTTGATATGTCAACAAATCCGTCCTGCTTTGCCTTTGCCTCAAAAAGCTTGTAGCGGATATACGCCTGCGCTTCGCCTGACAGCGCTGTGTGAAGATTTTGCTCGGTCTTTGTGCCCTTGAGGGCATCGGGGGTAACGTAGGGCTGATATTCTTTTTCCATACTTATCTCCTTCAGGTAAATTTTACTGATATTATTTTTGCCCGATGGAAAAAAATTATTCTTCGGTATTGACTTTTTGTTGAAAGTATGGTACAATTTTACTGCTAATAACGGACAGTTCGTAACCATCCTGTCCTTAAACAAAACTACGGGCTGATGACACGCTTCGTAGGCGTGTTTTTTGTTTGCTCTGTTGGAGGAAATATGAATGAGATAATTTTATTGGTTTCGGTAGTGGTCATATACGGTGCGGTATTAGTGGCGTATAGAATGTTTGGAAAGCAGGGACTGTTTTCATTTTCAGTGGTTGCTACTGTTCTGGCAAATATCGAGGTGCTTATATTGGTGGATGCCTTCGGGATGGAGCAGACGCTTGGTAACGTAATGTTTGCCTCCACTTATCTTGTAACCGATATTTTAAGTGAGAACGAGAGCAAGGAAGATGCGACTAAGGCAGTACATATCGGAATTTTTGCTTCGGTAGCGATGCTGGTGTTTACGGGACTTTGGATGCTTTATACGCCCTCGCCCTCTGACGTGGCAATGTCTGCCATAAAGCAGATATTCTCAAAGACCCCCAGACTTATGCTTGCGAGCACCTTGGGGTATGCCATATCTCAGAGATTTGACGTATGGCTGTACCACGCGTGGTGGAATTTTACCGCAAGGCGCGGTGAACCGAGAAAGTTCCTTTGGCTGAGGAACAATGGCTCTACGCTCATATCCCAGATAGTGAATACTGTTTTATTCACAAGCATTGCTTTTCTTGGAATGTATGATATGGCAACCTTTGTATCGATTATGATATCCAGCTACGTTATATATATCTTCACGAGTCTGCTTGATACGCCCATAGTTTATATTGCTCGAAGAATGAAAGAAAAAAACTTGATAAAAAACTGAATATTTTTTAAAATAACTATTGACAAGCTGAGTAGGGTGTGGTATAATATTCCCGTTGCGAAAAAAGCACCTTTAGCTCAGTTGGTAGAGCAACTGACTCTTAATCAGTGGGTCCCGGGTTCGAATCCCTGAAGGTGCACCAAAAAATCCAAGTCGAAAGACTTGGATTTTTTTATTGTATCCGAAAACCCCGCCATAGTGGCGGGGTTCCATGTAGGCTTTGCCGACGAGCAGAAAGCAAAAAAGTCAGCGCATAATGTTCTCGTGCCAAAGGCTCCCTTGTGTAAAGGGAGCTGTCAGCGAAGCTGACTGAGGG
>JAZNXE010000031.1:0-15038 GCA_045593725.1 Eubacteriales bacterium | reverse complement strand
GCTAGCGTTCTAACCAACTGAACTACCGGGCCACTTTTTTGGGGATACTTCCGTATCCCCTTTTGGTGGGAACAATAGGGCTCGAACCTATGACCCTCTGCTTGTAAGGCAGATGCTCTCCCAGCTGAGCTATGCTCCCATAGTCACCTACTGCTTTCGGCGACTTGCATATTATATCATACACTTTTATCTCTGTCAAGACTTTTTGTGAAATTTTTTTATTTTTTTACCGACTCTTTTATCATTTTCTCAATATCTCTCTCGGTAAATATCTCTTTTCGGGTGCAGAAGCGGCATTTTACCTCAAGCTCACGGGGCTTTCCCTCTGCCTCCTGCTCGTCAAGCATAGAGCGGAGGTCCTTTTCCCCAAGGGTTATGAGCGCACGCTCTACTCTCTCTCGGCTGCAATCGCACTTATACTCTACCTCAAGCTCGTCAAATCCATCAAACTCAATTCCCTCAAGGGCTATCTTAGCTATCTCAAAATTTGACAGTCCCCTCTCAAATAGCCTTGATACGTTAGCAAGCTTACTCACGTTCTTCTCTATTGCATCAACCGTAGCGGGATTAGCGAATGGCAAAAGCTGTATTAAAACTCCCCCCGCCGCGCGGCAGCTGCAATCGGTATCTACAAGCACTCCAAGAGCGCACACGGTTGGTATCTGTTCACTCTCGGCATAATACGCGGCGATATCCTCGGCTATCTCTCCGCTGACCATAGGTATGGAGCCGCTGTACGGCTCGCCCGTGCCCATGTCGCGGATTATGGTAAGCAACCCCTTGCCTACCGCTCCTCCTACGTTAAGCTTTCCGTTAGACTTAAGGGGCAGCTCCACCTCGGGGTTCTGGATATATCCTTTAACGTTTCCGTAGTAATCGGCAACGGCTATAACTCTCCCCGCAGGTCCGTCCCCGCCCAGAGTGACCGTTATAGTATTCTCCTTCTCTCCAAGCATACAGCCCATCATAGATGACGCTGTAAGCAGTCTGCCAAGGGTAGCCGTAGCCGTGGGGGCTGTGCCGTGGCAGCGTATAGCCTCGTTTACAATCTCGGTAGAATTTATCACGTGTATTCTTGCGCTTCCGTCGGCGGTCATTCCGCGGAATATGCTTGATATCTGCTTTTCCATTTTTCTTCCTTTACTTTTTCGCTCTGGTAACGAAGTACCAGCGTTCTGTATTTTCCTTTACTTCCTCAAATCCAAAGCCAGAATATACTCCCACAAGCTCAAATCCGCTATCCGTAAGAGCCTTCTTCACTTCTTCAAGGGTATAGCATCTTTCTCTCTGATGCTCGTCCGCGCGGATATACGCGCCGTCCTCATTCTCTGTAAATACCGACAGATAGAAATCGCACAGCCCTGTTTCTCTGTCATAAAAATTCTGCCATCCGCAGTATATTGCCGCGCCGTCGTCACCCTCGTCCTCAAGGATGTAGGAGTTATCCGAATAGATATTCTCAAATTTATAGGTGCTGTTCATATCGAATATAAACAGCGCATCGGGGTCAGAGTAGTTGTGCACCAGGGAGAAAACCTTCCTGAGGTCTTTGTCCTCAATAAGATAATTAAGGCTGTCAAGACAGCACACGGTAGCACCTACCGTCCCATACAGCTCAAGCTCTCTCATATCCTGAAGAAGATAGAGTATTCCCTCTCCCCCCGCGGAGTAAGCCTGGCTGAGCATATCTGAGCTGCCGTCAACGCCTATCATATCGTAGCCCCTCGCCGCCAGCTCACGGGTCATTCTTCCCGTTCCGCAGGCAAGGTCAAGGATTATCTCGGGGCTTTCCTTGCAAAACCGACCGAAGCATTCCTCAAGGAAGTCTGCCCACTCAGAATAGTCCACTTCCTTATTAAGCTTATCGTAAACTCCCGCTATGGCGGAATATCCTTCGTTTCCTCTCATTTTTTCTCCTTATCTTTCAAGGTCAAGATATTCAAAGGTGTGCCACACGTCACCCGCTCCCATAACAATAGCTATATCTCCCGCCGAAAGCTCCTTACGGAGCAGCTCAGCCGCCTTATGGAATCCGTGACAGGCGCTCGCCTTCTCACCGATACACTCGGCAAAAAGTTCGGGAGTGATACCCATAGTATCCACCTCGCGCGCCGCGTATATGTCGGTTATAACCACTCTGTCGGCAATATCAAGAGCCGAGGCAAAATCCCCAAGCAATGCCGCCGTGCGTGAATAGGTATGTGATTGGAACACGCAGAAAAGCCTACCCTTTCCGCCTACCATATCTCTCGCTCCCGCAAGAGTCGCTCTTACCTCGGTAGGGTGATGTCCGTAATCGTCAAAGACACGGGCGCCGTTGAGCATACCCTTATACTCCATTCTCCGCTCCGCGCCAACGAAGGCCTCAAGTCCCCTCTTTATATCCTGTGGAAATATACCCGACACGCAGAGTGCCGCGGCGCAGGCAAGAGCGTTATATATATTGTGATAGCCGCCCACGCTCAGCCTTACAGAGCAAAAATACTCGCCGTACGCCACTATGTCAAAGGAGTAACAGCCCTGCTCCTGCTCTATATTCACCGCTCTGAAATCCGCCTTATCGTTAAGCCCGAACCACACTGTAAGTCCCGTGTAATCCGAGAGCGCGTCCTTCACGTTCTTGCTGTCCATATTCGCCACGCAGATACCCTCCTCACCCGAAAGACGGGCAAAGTGAAGATAGGAGCGCTTTATATGCTCCATACTTTCAAAATAGTCCACGTGGTCCATTTCTATATTCAGTATAACCGATACGGTGGGGTTGAAATCAAGGAATGAATCCATATATTCACACGCCTCGAAAAGAAAATATTCCTCTCCGCCCACTCGGTACGCCCCGCCCATAGAGGTGAGCTGCGCTCCCGAAAGCACCGTGGGGTCAACACCCGAAAGCATAAGCGCCTCGGCGCACATAGAGGTGCAGGTGCTCTTTCCGTGCATACCCGAAACACCTATACGGCGCTTGTAGCCGGTCATAAGGTATCCCATATAATCCGAGCGCGATATGCAGGGAATCCCCATCTTTCTGGCGGCGGCATATTCGGGATTATCCTCGGATATGGCAACCGTATATACCAGCATATCGTAGCCCTCTATATTGGAGGCGTCGTGAGAATAAAATATATCTATTCCCTCGCCCTGGAGCCTATGTGTAAGGGCCGAGGCAACTCTGTCAGAGCCTCCCACCTTCATTCCGCGAATGTGAGAGATATGAGCAAGGGAGGACATATTTATGCCGCCGATGCCTACAAAAAATATGCTTTTTCGCGACGCTCTTTTTATAAGCTCTCCTATTTGCATAGCCCCGAAATGGGTATTTGGTACAGACATATCTCTCCTTTCCGCACAAATTCGCGCTTCTTTTCTTATATTAAATTTTTGTGTTCACACAGAAAACTTATTTTCATTGTATAACTGTCAAAAAAAGGCTGTATAATATAAATGTAAGTACAAGGCAGAGTATTTATGACGCACAAAAGAAAATCAGTTCATTTTGGAGGTATTAAAATGCAGATCACAGACATCAAAGTAAGAAAGCTCTTTGACGAAGGACCTATGAAGGCTATCGTTTCGGTCACCTTCGACGGTCAGCTGGCAGTACATGATATCAAGGTCATTAACGCGCGGGACAAATTCTTTATCGTTATGCCCAGCAGAAAAAATCCCGACGAGACCTATCGCGATATTGTCCACCCCATCAACGCTCAATTCAGAGGTATGATGGAGGAGGAGGTCATTGCCGCTTACAAGGCGGAATGCGAGGCCGCCGCGGCAGCAGAGGCACAAGAGCTTACCGCCACAGTTTAAAGCACCCCACGAGGCTGTTTATACAGCCTCTTTTTTATTTATACCGCGCCGTGGGATATAAGTATGCCGTTATCTATTATCTCCCTTTCCCTTGCCGCCACTCCGCGGGGGAGCATAAATTTAAGCGCCTTGCTCTGTACGGATATGTGCAGCTCCTTGGTATGTACTATCTCCCCGTCTATGCTTACGGGAGTTTCCTCTTCAAGATACATATCAGCCTCAGAGCAATTGAAATGCTCAACTATATCCTTAAATTTTTCACCCAGATGCAGACCCTTTTTATAATCTCCCACCAAGGACAAAAACTTCATTCTTCCTATATTCTTAACAGCAATACAGTCGATAGCCCCATCCACAAGAGATGCCTTGGGATTTGAATGGAAGCCCCCTCCGCAGAATTCTCCGTTTGCCAGAGTGGTGAGCAAAAGCTCCTTTTTTACCGCTTCTCTGCCGTCGGCAGAGAAGCTCATCTTAACACCCGGCTTGCGGACAAGGGTAAAGAGCAGTGATATTATATAGGCAAGCTTTCTGGGCACCCACGCCTTCTGTCCTATCTGCTCCTTTTTGCATACAACGTGACTGTCAAAGCCAATATTTATCATATTTACAGAGTACATATCGTTGCACTTCAAAAGGTCTATTTCATAAGGAGTAGCCTCAAGCTGAGCGTCTATATCAAAAAACAGCTCCTTATTTTCAAAATTGCTTACGAAATCGTTTCCCGTACCCATTGGAACTACACCTACCGAGAGAAGCTCCCTCTTATCCTCGGGAAGCGCCATTACGGCAACCACCGTCTTACACAGAGTTCCGTCGCCTCCGCAAGCGATAAAGCTTACCCTCTCGCCCTCCTGAGCCATACTGTTAACGTAATCCTTCGTAGCCTTGAAGTCCTCTGATATAAAAACGTCGTAATCGGCATTTCTTGTGTGGCAGGTCCTTTTGATGTTCTCCACCACCTCTGCCGTAAACGCACCCTTTCCCGCGTTTGGATTTATTATGAAGCAATATTTCATACTTACTCCCTTTCCTTTTTGGCGGACAAGCATACACTAACGCGCGCCCACATAAAATAAATCAGACCTAACTTATTTATTATAACATATTTTTACGCTTTTGTCTATAAAAATCCTTGTCAAACTAAATTTTAACACATTTTACCCCTTTAGCATATACTTTGGATAGATATCTTACACATATACGGAGGTAACCCTTATGCAGATAAACAGAGAAAATCTCGACAAGCTTCTCTCGCTTAACGACAGGCAACTAAAGATGATGATAACGAAAATAGCTGCTCAGAGTGGCATAGACCCCGCTCAGTTCAATATTGACGCCAACAATATACAAAGCATCCGCAAGGTTCTCGGCAGCGCCACCGATGAGGATATTGCCCGTATAGCCAGAGAATACGAAAGCGGAAGGCTGACTAAAAAGGGGTAAGCTATGGAAGAAAAGGACAGAGCCGCTCCCGAAAACGACGCTTTTTCCGCCGCGCTTAACGGAATATTGTCAAATCCCGAAATGATGTCTATGATATCCTCGATGGCAAGTAAGCTCAAGGGAGATTCCCCCCCTCCCGCCGAAGAAGCAGCCGCCCAGCCCACGAGAGATACACAGGCTGACAGCTCTGACATCCCTTCTCCCGCGCTTCCCGCTATGAGTGAGCTGACGGGCGCTGTCAACGCTCTCGCTCCTCTGCTTTCAGGCGGACTCTTCAAGGGCGGCGCTGACGATGATCGAGCCTGTCTTCTCCGCGCACTGAAGCCCTATCTCAGCAAAAACAGATGTGATGCCATAGACCATATCATAACCTTCTCAAAGCTGTCGTATCTGTTCAAAAACCGTTCTTAGGAGGTTAGCTACATATGTACGTGCGTCCTCAAAATTACAGATATCCCGAGGGAGTACGCCTCCCTAAGAATTACAGCGGAAATACATTCAGGGAGCCATTGCCCGAGGAGGAATCTCCTCTCGACCCACCCGAGGAAAGCCACGACGGGCAGGAGGAAGCGGTATCTAAATCAGCGGATACCGCAGGTTCGGAGGATACGGCGGCTCTGCTCACCCAGAAAAGCTCCCCTCTATCTTCGCTTTTTGGGGGTAAGGGTATAGGCTCGGAGGAGCTTCTCATTTTTGCCCTTATTATTCTGCTCTCCGACAGCGAGATGGGAAACGACCTTATACTTTTTCTAATTCTTCTTTTCTTTATAAAATAAAAAAAGCATCGGATAATAATCCGATGCTTTTTTTATGAGCTACAATATTTATATATCCTTCTCCTCAAGCAGCTCTATTCCCGCCGCGGCGAGTATCTCCTCTGCTCTATCTCTGTCGTCGTTACGCATTACGGCGTACGCCTTCTCGGGACAGGAGGTAACCAGCGCGTACAGATATTCGATATTAACTCCCTTGGCTTCAAGAAGGCTGAGCACCTGAGCAAGTCCTCCAGGGCTATCGGGCACCGCAAAGGCGGTGACTATACGGATATTCGCCACGTGTCCCGCCTCCTCAAGGACTCTCTTTGCTCTCTCGGGGTCACTTGCTATCATCCTTACTATGCCGTAATCGCTGGTGTCAGCTATGCACATTGAGCGAAGGTCTATATCTGCCTTGGCAAGCGTATCGGTAATCTCGTGAAGCGAGCCTTTTTTGTTCTCTACAAATACGGATAACTGTCTGATTCCCATTTTCTCCTCCTTAATCGTGAAGCTTTCTTTCATCTATTATACGCACCGCCTTGCCCTCGCTTCGCGCGATGGTCTTGGGGGGCACCAGATGAACCGACGGACCTATTCCCAGCATATTGCGCATTGCGTCCTTCAGCGTTCTTTCCTTTTCGGCGATAGTCTTAACCGAATCGTCAAACTGCTCCGCGGGAAGCTCTACGTAAACGTCGAAGGTATCGTTATTGTTGACTCTGCCCAGCTTTATCTGATAGTTAGGCGAGAAGCCTTCGCCCAGCAGCACGGTTTCAATCTGTGAGGGGAATACGTTTACCCCGCGGATTATCATCATATCGTCGCTTCTGCCCATAGGCTTTGACATTCTTATATGGGTTCTTCCGCAAGGACAAGGCTCCGCGTTGAGGACGCAGATATCTCTGGTGCGGTAACGCAGCATAGGGAACGCCTCCTTATCAAGGCAGGTAAATACAAGCTCTCCCTTTTCTCCGTAGGGCAGAGGCTCTCCTGTTTCGGGATTGATTATCTCGGCTATGAAGTGGTCCTCGTTTACGTGCATTCCTCCCTGCTCCGCGCACTCGAAGGACACGCCGGGACCCGATATCTCGGTAAGTCCGTAGATATCGTATGCCTTAATACCAAGGGTTTCCTCTATGCTCCTTCTCATAGAAGCGGTCCACGGCTCAGCTCCAAAGATACCCGCCTTAAGGGGTATGGTATCGGGAGTATAGCCCATTTCCTTCAAGGACTCTCCAAGGTACGCCGCATAAGAAGGGGTACAGCAAAGGACAGTTGCGCCCAGGTCGGTCATAAACTGTATCTGACGCTCGGTGTTACCCGAGGACATAGGCAGTGTCATACAGCCAACCTTATGTGCTCCGCCGTGAAGTCCCATACCTCCCGTGAAAAGTCCGTAGCCGTAGCTTACCTGAATTATGTCCTCTTTATCTGCGCCCACGGCAACGATCGCTCTGGCGCAGCAGTCCTCCCAGAGGTCTATATCGCGCTGGGTGTAGTACGCGATTACCCGCCTGCCCGTAGTTCCCGAGGTGGAGTGTATTCTTACTACCTCCTCACGGGGTACTGCAAGCATACCGTCGGGGTATGTGTCGCGCAGGTCGCTCTTTTCTATAAAGGGAAGCTTATGAAGGTCCTCTATGCCGTGGATATCCTCAGGCCTTACACCCATTTTATCCATCTTCTCGCGATAGTAGGCTACATTATCGTAAACGTGCTTTACCTGCTTTACCAGCTTTTCGGACTGAAGCTTCTTCAGCTCCTCGCGGGGCATTGTTTCGATTTCGGGCTGATAATACTTTCTTTTCTCCATAAAATTTGTTCGCCTTCTCTCTTTGTTAGGATTACTTTCTTCCAAGCTCAAACGCCTTGACGTTCATTTCCACGAATTTAGGCGCTACCGTCTGCTTAAGTGCCTCTATCCATTTTTCCTTCTCTATGGGAAGATTCTTTGAAAGCCTACCCATAAGGACGATATTTACCGCCTTAGACGAGCCTGCCTCAAGGGCGGGAGCCAGAGCGTCTATGGCGTCTATATCAACACCTTTCGCACTAAGATTTTCCAGCGCTCCGTGGGGGTACTCCGCCGCTCCCGTGATAACAGGCATAGGGTCAACCTCTTGGGTGTTTACTATGATTTTTCCGCCCTTCTTAAGGAATGCCGCATATCTTGCCGCCTCAAGCTTTTCAAAGGAAACTATAAAATCCGCCTCTCCCTTATCGATTATGGGAGAATATACCTTTTCTCCGTAGCGCACGTAGGTAACCACGCTTCCGCCTCTCTGGCTCATTCCGTGGACCTCGGACACCTTTACGTCGTAGCCCTCATTGAGGAGAAGTCTGCCCAACAGCTTACTTGCAAGCAGTGAGCCTTGACCGCCTACTCCTACTATCATTATATTCGTGGTCTTCATTTCTCCTCACCTCCGATAGCGTCAAAGGCGCAAAGCTGCTCACATACTCCGCAGCCTACGCAAAGAGTTGCGTCAATGAACGCCTTCTTGTCCTTCTTGGTTATAGCGGGACAGCCTATCCTCATACAAGCATTGCAAGCTCGGCACTTGTCTGCGTCAACCTTGAGAGCGGGCTTTGCCTTCACGTACTTAAGCAGCGCGCAGGGTCTGCGGGAGATTATTACCGAAGGCTCGTCAGCCGCAAGCTCCTCCATAACCACCTGCTCGGTAGCCTTAAGGTCGTAGGGGTCCACAACGCGCACACGGTTGATACCCAAAGCTCTGCATAGAGCCTCAAGGTCAATTTTAGTAGCGGGGTCACCCTTGATATTATATCCCGTGGTGGGGTTCTGCTGATGTCCCGTCATACCCGTGATGGAGTTATCAACGATAATAACCGTTGAGTTCGTTCCGTTGTAAGCGATATTGGCAAGTCCCGTTATACCCGAATGCATAAAGGTAGAGTCGCCGATAACCGCAACAGTCTTTCCTTGGGCGTCCTTGCCCGATGCCTTATTAAAGCCGTGAACTCCCGATACCGAAGCTCCCATACAGAGCACCGAGTCGATAGCGTTAAGGGGCGCTGCCGAGCCGAGGGTATAACAGCCGATATCTCCAAGAACGGTTATTTTCTTCTTTGAAAGCACGTAGAACAGACCTCTGTGGGGACAGCCCGCGCACATAACAGGGGGACGTACGGGAATTATGTCCTCGGAAGCCGTAAACTCCTTAGCTTCCTCGCCCATAGCTTTAGCTATAAGACTTTGAGAGAACTCCCCGCAGATGGGGAATATATTTTTGCCGTCAACCTCAAGTCCCATTGCTCTGCAGTGATTTTCAATAACAGGGTCAAGCTCCTCTATTACCACTACTCTGTCAAACCGAGCGGCAAAGTCGAGTATAAGCTTTTCGGGGAGGGGGTAAACGAGTCCCAGCTTGAGTACCGAAACGCTGTCGCCAAAGACCTCTTTGACATACTGATAGCAGGTACCCGAGGTAATAATACCAAGGCTCTTATCCTCTGCCAATTCAACTCTGTTCAGCTCTGTCTTCTCAGCAAGAGCGGTTAGCGCAGCGGTTCTCGCCTCCACTACGGGATGCTTCTTTATGGCGTTTGCAGGTGCCATTATGTATTTCTGAGGATTTTTAACGTATTCTTTTTTCTCAATTACCGCAGGCTCACAAAGCTCAACCGCGCACTGAGAATGAGCAATTCTGGTGCACATACGGAGAAGAACGGGGGTATCGTACTCCTCGGAAAGCTCGAAGGCGAGCCTTGTAAATTCCTTTGCCTCCACCGAGTCGGCAGGCTCAAGCATCGGTATCTTAGACGCCTTTGCGTAGTGTCTGGAGTCCTGCTCGTTCTGAGAGGAGTGCATACCGGGGTCATCGGCAACACAGACAACAAGTCCGCCGTTCACACCCGTGTAAGACATTGTAAACAGTGGGTCAGCAGCGACGTTAAGACCCACGTGCTTCATACAGCAAGCGCTTCTGACACCTGCCAAGGACGCTCCGAAGGCTACCTCGCAGGCTACCTTCTCATTGGGCGCCCATTCGCAGTATATCTCATCGTATTTCGCCGCGTATTCGGTTATTTCTGTTGAGGGAGTGCCGGGATAGCTGGATACCACGCCACAGCCTGCCTCAAGCATTCCGCGGGCTACCGCCTCATTTCCTAACATAAGCTTTTTCATAATATTTCAAACCGCCTTTGGTAATTTATTTTTCTTCAAGTGAGCTACTTGCGGGTACGCTTATTACCGTATCGTAGCACTTGAATATTTCGTCTGTATTTTGTGGCTTTCTCTTCTGCGTAAGCAAGCTGACCGAGGGCACTATTATAAGTCCTCCCAGCATCGCGCACACTCCCGCATAGAGAGAGTTTTTAAATACGAAGCCCAGAACTCCGCCGAGTGTCACGCCGCTAAGCGAGAGCACGAGCTGTACTGTCATAAGCCCTACGCCGAAGGCAAAGGAGCACCATACAGCGGGGCGTGTGACCTTTTTCCAATAAAGTCCGTAAAGGAAGGGGGCGAGGAATGCTCCCGCAAGAGCGCCCCAGGATATACCCATCATCTGAGCTATAAACACGAAGTCGCTCCACACAGTATCCTTAAGTATGGCTATGGTCGCCGAAAGAAGTATAAAGAACACTATAAGAACTCTGAGAATGAAAATCTTCTTTCTCTCGCTCATCTCCTTCCTTGACGCGGGAACTATAACGTCAAGAGCGAGGGTTGACGCTGAGGTGAGAACCAGCGAGGAAAGAGTTGACATAGATGCCGAAAGCACAAGCACTATTACTATTCCTATTATGTAGGGCGAGAGATTTGAGAGCATAGCGGGAATTATAGCGTCGTAGCCCTTGGCGCTCACCTCAGCCCCTGTCATAAATAAACGTCCGAAGCCGCCAAGGAAATAGCAGCCTCCCGCTACGATTATAGCGAACACGGTGGATATAAGCGTTCCCTTGCGTATTGCCGCTTCGTTGGATATGGAGTAAAATTTTCCTATCATCTGAGGAAGTCCCCAAGTACCAAGCGAAGTCAACAGCACCACAACAAGTAAGGAAATGGGGTCGGGACCGAACATAGCGGTATATTCCCATCCGCCGCCCTCTGAGGTGGCAAGCATCTCCAAAGACGCCATAAAGCCTCCGTTGTAATTAAGCGCCGCGGCGACAACCGCAACGATACCGCCAAGCATTATAATACCCTGAATAAAATCGTTTATTGCCGTTGCCATATAACCGCCGAACACCACGTAAATGCCCGTAAGCAGAGCCATTGCCAGTATGCATATCCAATAGGGTATCTCAAAGGCTATATTGAACAGACTCGAAAGTCCGTTGTAGAGTGACGCCGTATAGGGTATAAGAAATACGAAGACTATGGCAGATGCCACTACCTTGAGCTTCCTTGAGTCAAATCGCTTCTCGAAGAAGTCGGGCATAGTCTTTGAATTAAGATGCTGTGTCATAACGCGGGTGCGTCTGCCAAGGATATTCCACGCCAGAAGCGAGCCGATAAAGGCGTTTCCAAGTCCTATCCAGGTGGAAGCAACCCCGAAGTTCCAGCCGAACTGTCCCGCGTAGCCTACGAATATTACCGCCGAAAAGTACGACGTTCCAAAGGCAAATGCAGTAAGCCAAGGTCCTACCGCGCGTCCTCCCAGCACAAAGCCGTCAACGTTCTTGGCGCCCTTTCTGCAATACAGTCCTACGCCTATCATCAAGGCAAAAAAGCATACCACCAGCACAGCAGTAAAAATTTGAGCCGTCATTTTAAAGTTTCTCCTGTCTGTCAGCCCGTTATCTGGGCTTCAACCAGACTTCCTCCGCAGTATTTTTCGCGGAGCTTGGGCTTTTCTATCTTACCCGTAGGATTACGGGGTACCTTTGCGAAGATTATTCTTCTGGGACGCTTGTACTTGGGGAGCGACAGGCAAAATTCGTCTATCTCCTCGGCAGTACACTCCATTCCCTCCTTTATCTCTATAATAGCAGCCGCTATCTCTCCAAGACGTTTGTCGGGAAGTCCTATTACGGCAACATCCTTTATCTTGCCGTAGGCTCTGAGGTGGTCCTCTATCTGAACGGGGTAGAGATTTTCACCGCCGCTGATGATAACGTCCTTCTTTCGGTCAACGAGGTAGATAAAGCCGTCCTCGTCCTCCTTTGCCATATCTCCCGTGAGAAGCCATTCGCCCTTAAGTATCTCGGCGGTAGCCTCGGGGTTTTTGTAGTAGCACTTCATAACCCCCGCGCCCTTGACCGCAAGCTCGCCGACCTCGCCGCGCTCTACGGGGTTACCCTTTTCGTCAACTATCCTGGTTTCCCACAGATATCCCGCCTTTCCGATAGCGCCTACCTTATGTATATTCTCCACACCCAGATGTACGCATCCGGGACCTATGGACTCGGAAAGTCCGTAGTTAGTATCGTAATCGTGGTCGGGGAACATAGTCTTCCAACGCTTGATAAGAGAGGGGGGCACGGGCTGCGCGCCCACGTGCATCAGACGCCACTGAGCAAGAGTATAATCCTCCAGCTTAAGGTCGCCTCTGTCAATAGAGTCAAGTATATCCTGAACCCACGGAACGAGAAGCCACACGATAGTAGCCTTTTCGTCAGATGCCGTCTGGAGCACCCACTCAGGCTTTACGCCGCGCAGAAGAACCGACTTTCCGCCGCTGAGCAGCGAGCCGAACCAGTGCATCTTCGCGCCCGTATGATAGAGGGGCGGAATACAAAGGAACACGTCCTCCTTAGTCTGGCTGTGGTGCTTCTGCTCGGTATAGCAGGAGGCAACCAGCGCCGCGTGGCGGTGGAGTATCGCTTTGGGGAAGCCTGTCGTTCCCGAGGAAAAGTATATAGCTCCGTCGTCGCTGTCCTTTATCTCCACTGGAGGAACAGTGGTAGAGCAATAGTAGGTCATTTCCGCATAGTTATCCGCGTAGTCAGGGGTGTCCTTTTTATCGCCCACGAAGAAAAGATTGTCAACTCCGCCCATATCGTCCTGTATGTTGTTTATGCGCTCGATAAATTCGGGGCCGAAAACCAGCATACGCACGTCCGCAAGGTCAAGACAGTACTTTATCTCGTCCGAGGAATAGCGGTAATTCATAGGCACAACAAGAGCGCCCGTTTTAAGAATACCGAAGTATATGGGAAGCCATTCAAGGCAGTTCATCATAAGGATAGCAACCTTGTCCCCCCTCTTGATGCCGCGGGTAAAGAGCAGATTGGCAAAGCGGTTTGCCTTTACGTCAAACTCCTTCCAGGTAAGCTCTCTGCGGTATTTATCCGACTCGGAGGCGGTTTCTATAAGATTATATTCACGCCAGGTGGTGTTTTTTTCGGGCTGCTTCTCGGGATTTATCTCCACCAGAGCCACGTCATTGGGATATATTTTAGCGTTTCGCTCTAAAAAATCTGTAATCGGCATAATTAGGTCCTTCTTTTTCCTTTAGATTTTTATAACGTTAAATGCGCTGAGAACAGAGGACAGCAGAATGATTATCATACATACGGGGGCAACGTACTTTATCATCACCACAAAGAGCTTCTTAAATCTGAACTTACCCGAAAGCTCTACCTCGTCTATAACCGACTGAGGCTTTATCACGTATCCCACAAGTATAGCGGTAAAGAACGCGGCCATAGGCATAAGAACACTGTTGCTTATAAAGTCAAAGAGGTCAAGGAACTGCATTCCTATTACCTTCACGTTTGCCCATACTCCGTAGCCAAGGGTTGATGGCAGTCCCAGAATCAGACACGCCGCGAAGACTACAAGACAGGTCAGACGTCTGTTCCATCTGAGCTTATCCTGAAGTATGGATACCACCGTTTCCATAAGGGAAATAGAGGAGGTAAGAGCCGCCAACAGAACCAAAAGGAAGAATATAGCACCTATGATATGTCCTCCCCACATATTCTCAAATACTGTGGGAAGCACCTGAAACATAAGTCCCGCTCCGGGAGCCTCGGGGGCTGCGCCCGTAGATGCGAACACCGCGGGGATCACCATAAGTCCCGCAAGGAAGGCTATACCCGTGTCGAATATCTCTATCTGATGCACCGAGGACTCAATGCTCACTTCTTTTTTCATATACGAGCCGTAGGTTATCATTATACCCATAGCAAGGGACATGGAATAGAATAGCTGTCCCATTGCCGCCACTACTGTCATTATAGAGAAATTCTCAAAATTGGGGATAAGGTAATATGCAAGTCCCGCACCCGCTCCGGGCATACAGCATACGTACACCGCAATGGATATGGAAAGCACCACCAGCACGGGCATCATTATCTTGCTTACCTTCTCTACACCCTTCTCAACGCCGAAAAGCACTATAAGGGCGGTAGCGCCGATAAAGAGGAGAAACCAGCCTATCGGCTCCCATGTAGAGGACATAAAGCCGCCGAAATAATCGGGGGATGCTGCCGCCGAACCGCTGCCCGTGGCATAGAGTGCAAGATACTTTGTGACCCATCCGCCAATAACCGAATAGTAAGGCAGGATAAGCGCGGGAATAATTGCGCCCAGATATCCCACAAAGGCGTATTTCTTGTTAAGCTTTTCATAAGCGCCGATTGCGCTAAGTCCCGTTTTTCTTCCTATGGCTATCTCCGCTACCATCAGCGAGAATCCAAAGGTCACCGAAAGGAGGATGTAAACAAGTAAAAATATTCCTCCGCCGTATTTTGCGGCAAGATAGGGAAAACGCCATATATTGCCAAGTCCTACCGCAGATCCCGCCGCCGCCAAAACGAAGCCGATCTTACCGGTAAAGCTGCTTCTTTTCTGTTCCATAAATCAAAACTCCTCAAAATATAATTATAAAAAACAAAAATACACACATATTATCTCACATTTTTCTAAAAATTGCAAGTGATTTCGGGATATTTTTTGCCCATCTTTAAGAATTTTCAATAAATATCCCCCCGTATAACGGGGGGTATTTCATTTTCGGGCATAGCCCTAATACTACTGGCTGCGCACAAGTGCGCTTTTATTGGCCTGCCAGCCATGCAATGGATACTTGCTACCCGTAAACGGGTTTCACCATG
>JAZNXE010000030.1:0-43074 GCA_045593725.1 Eubacteriales bacterium | reverse complement strand
TTGTCTTCCTAAGACCGCTTGGCCTCCGACTTTGCTTGCCTTTGTTTGGTAAGAATTGGAGGTAGAAGGATATGTCAAGAATAGGAAGAATGCCTATAACCGTTCCCGCAGGCGTGACCGTAACTGTTGCTGACAACAACGTAGTAACCGTTAAGGGACCCCTTGGAACTCTTACACAGCAGTTTAACAGCCGTATGAGCATTGCTCTTGAGGGCAACGTAGTTACGGTTACCCGTCCTACCGATGAAAAGGAGGACAGAAGCGTACACGGACTCACCCGCGCACTTCTCCAGAATATGGTGACAGGCGTATCTCAGGGCTTCTCCAAGACCCTTGAGATAATCGGCGTAGGTTATAAGGCTGCAAAGGTTGGCAAGACCGTTCAGCTTTATCTGGGTCACTCGCTTACAAAGAACGGAACTCCTCAGGAGAAATTCTGCATCACCGAGCCCGAGGGAATCACTCTCGAGGTTGCGGATAAGGCAGTACCGATAACCATTACGGTTAAGGGTATCGACAAGCAGGCAGTAGGTCAGATGGCAGCTGTTATCAGAAGCAAGAGACCGCCTGAACCTTATCACGGCAAGGGTGTTAAGTATTCCGATGAGAGAATTCGCCGCAAAGCCGGAAAGACCGGTAAATAATGAAAGGAGTGGACACAAATGGTATCGAGAAAAGACGCTAACAAGGCTCGTCTCAAGAGACATAAGAGAGTCAGAGCAAAAATTTCCGGAACTGCAGATCGTCCTCGTCTGTGCGTATATCGTTCCAATGCGCATATCTCTGCACAGATCATTGACGACGTAGCAGGAGTAACCTTGGTTTCTGCTTCTACCCATGAGAAGGAATTTGAAGGCAATTGCGGAAACAAGGCAGCAGCAAAGCTCGTTGGTAAGCTTATCGGCGAGAGAGCTATTGCAAAGGGTATCACCGAAGTCGTATTCGACAGAGGCGGCTATCTTTATCACGGACGTGTATCGGAGTTGGCTGACGGCGCTCGCGAGGGCGGCTTGAAGTTCTGATTGATTTTTCAATCAGTCCGGTTTGTACACTGTTCAAAAACAAAATTATTGATTTGAACAAATTAAGGAGAAAAAACATGGCTAATAAGTTTAATCCGGCAGAGCATGATCTTGAGAATCAGCTCGTCGCGCTGAACCGTGTTTCCAAGACCGTAAAAGGTGGTCGTATTTCCCGCTTCGCAGCGCTTATGGTAGTAGGCGATAAGAACGGACATGTCGGCGTAGGACTTGGAAAGGCAGCCGAGGTTCCCGAGGCAATCCGCAAGGGAATTGAGGATGCAAAGAAAAATATGATTACTGTTTCCCTCAAGGGAACGACCATCCCCCACGAGGTAATCGGCGTATTCGGAGCAGGTAAGGTGCTTCTTAAGCCCGCTGCACCCGGTACAGGTATCATCGCAGGTGGTAAGGTAAGAGCTGTATTGGAGCTCGTAGGTATCTCTAACATTCGTGCTAAGTGCCTTCGCTCCAATAACCCCACTAACGTAGTCAAGGCGACTATCGCAGGACTTGAGGCGCTTCGCTCCGCTGAGGAAGTAGCAAAGATCCGTGATATCACCGTTGATCAGGTTAAAGGTTAAGGAGGGCTACGAAAATGAAAAAAGTAACTCTCGTAAAGAGCCTTATCGGAAGCAAGCCCAACCAGAGAGCAACCGCAAAGTCGCTCGGACTTGTTAAAATCGGGGACAGCATAGTTCACGAGGATAACGCAGTTCTTGCAGGTAAGGTAAAAGTAATATCTCACCTTGTCAAGGTCGAAAACGCATAAGGAGGAGAGAACAATGAAACTTAATGAACTTTCACCCGCACAGGGCTCCGCAAAGGCAGCTTGGCGCAAGGGTAGAGGCGCAGGTTCCGGAAACGGCAAAACTGCCGGTAAGGGACACAAGGGTCAGAATGCTCGCTCCGGCGGCGGTGTTCGTCCAGGATTTGAGGGAGGACAGCTTCCTCTTTACAGAAAGCTTCCCAAGAGAGGCTTCAAGAACAGATTTGCAGTTAACTACGCTATCGTAAACGTTGGCGTACTCAACGACAAGTTTGAAAACGGAGCGGTTGTTGATCTTGAGGCACTCAAGGCAGCAAAGCTCGTTCGCAAGGAGCTTGACGGAGTAAAGATCCTCGGCACCGGCGAGATAACAAAAAAATTGACTGTTAAAGCAACGGTCTTTTCCGCAACAGCTAAGGAGAAGATAGAAGCAGCGGGTGGAAAGACTGAGGAGGTATAAGGATGTTTAAGACGCTTAAAAACGCCTGGAGACAACCTGAGCTGAAGAATAAGCTTCTCTTTACACTGCTTATTATCATCATCTACCGTCTCGGCTGTAGCATCCCTGTCCCTTACTTTAATCTCGGCGCGAGCGGAACCGATCTGTTCCGCGGCAATATTCTCGAGTTTTTGAGCATACTTTCAGGTGGCGCTCTTGCCCAGGGTACGCTCTTGGCGCTCGGTGTATCGCCTTACATTACCGCATCCATCGTAATGCAGCTCCTTACAGTTGCAATTCCTAAGCTTGGCGAAATCGCCAAGAACGGCGAGGAGGGTAAGAAGATAATCAATTTCTGGACCCGTATAGTAACCATACTTCTGGCTATCGTTACGGCTATCGGATACTCCTTTATCCTTTCGGGTAACGGATTGCTTCTTATCGACAAGCCTAATTTCTTCCACTACTCGGTGCTGGTAGCTTGCTACTGCGCAGGCGCGGCGCTGGTTATGTGGCTTGCTGAAAAGATAAATGAGAGCGGTATCGGCAACGGTATCTCCATCATCCTTTTCGCAGGTATTATCGCAGGTATTCCTTCTCAGCTCCAGCAGCTCTGGGCTAATGCGTTCAGCAATATAGCAACAGGCGGCTTCTCGGTAGCAGGTCTTATCGTATCCGTAATCACATTGCTTATGCTTATGGGTCTGCTCCTGCTTATCGTGTGGATGTCTGACGCGGAGAGAAGAATTCCCATTCAGTACGCTAAGCGTGTTGTGGGAAGAAAGATGTACGGCGGTCAGAATACTAACCTTCCTATAAAGGTTAATATGTCGGGCGTTATGCCAATCATCTTTGCTAACTCCATAGTAGCGGTTCCCGCTACTATCGCGCAGCTCTTCTTCCGGGATAGCGGATTTGAGAAATTCATCAATACCTGGTTCAACTACAACACGATACCCTATCTTTTTATATTCTTCGTTCTTTTGATCGCGTTTGCTTACTTCTACGTTGCGATCTCCTTCGATCCCGTTGAGGTTTCCAACAACATCAAGAACAACGGTGGTGCTATCCCCGGAATACGCAGTGGCAGACCTACCGTAGATTTCATTAAGAAGATACTGGGCAGGATAACTCTCGTAGGCGCTTTGCTTGTAGCAGTAGTTGCTTGTACGCCTATGATAGAGGGAATAATCCTTTCATATTTCCCCAGCCAGCAGATTACGGCTATGGCATTCGGCGGTTCTTCAATGATGATCGTCGTAGGTGTTGCTATCGAGACCATTCGTGAGCTTGAGGCACAGCTGTCGCTGAGAAATTATAAGGGATTCCTTGACTGATCCTGATGTCGATTAGGAGGTATATATGAATTTAATTCTTATGGGTGCCCCCGGTGCAGGAAAAGGCACGCAGTCGGCAAAAATATCGGAAAAATGGAACATCCCCGCGGTTTCTACGGGTGATATGCTCCGCGCAGCCGTTAAGGAAGGCACGGAGATGGGCGTGAAGGCTAAATCCTTTATGGATGCAGGTCAGCTCGTACCCGACGAGGTCGTTATAGGGATAATCAAAGATTACTTGTCCTCGGACAAGTGCAAGGATGGCTTTATACTCGACGGCTTCCCCCGCTCCATTCCTCAGGCAGAGGCTTTGGACGCAATGGGAGTGAAGATCGACGCGGCGCTCAGCATAGAGGTCGCTGACGAGAAGATAGTAGAGCGTATGAGCGGACGCAGAGTTTGCTCCTGCGGCGCTTCCTATCACGTAGTTTATAAGGCTCCCAAAACAGCAGATGTTTGTGACGTATGCGGCGCGGCTCTTTACGTAAGAGCGGACGATGCCGCAGAAACCGTACTCAACCGTCTTAATACCTACCACGCAACTACCGAGCCGCTGAAGGATTACTACGCGGCAAAGGGTATCCTTATCTGTGTTGAGGGATGCGAGGAGGTATCCGACACAACGGCAGCGGTCATGGCTGCGCTATCAAAATTTGAGGCGTAATAATGATTCCGCTGAAGAATTCAAGTCAGATATCCGCTATGATAGAGGCAGGACGCATCACGGGCGAGGCATTGCTCGTCGCCCGTGAGCATGTCCGTGAGGGAATAAGCACACTTGAGCTTGATACTCTCATTCGCAACCACATTGAAAAATGCGGAGCGAAGCCTTCCTTCTTAGGATATTGCGGATTTCCCGCTTCGGCGTGCATCAGCATAAACGATGAGGTCATCCACGGAATACCCTCTAAAAAGAGGATACTTCGGGAGGGCGATATCGTAAAGATCGACGTTGGAGCGTTCTATAAGGGCTTTCACGGTGACAGCGCAAGGACCATTCCCGTGGGAAAGGTCAGCGACGAGGCGCTTAAGCTGATAGAGGTTACTCGAAACAGCTTCTTCTGCGGAGTCGAGGCGCTCAAGGTTGGAAACCGAATAGGCGACGTGGGAAGCGCAATACAGGGATGTGTTGAAAAGGAAGGATTTTCCGTTGTCAGGCGTTATATTGGACACGGAGTGGGGCACGAGCTTCACGAATCTCCCGAGGTTCCAAACTTCGGAACGGCAGGCAGAGGAACAAGACTGTGCGCGGGTATGACGCTTGCCATCGAGCCGATGGTCAACATCGGTTCAGAGGAGGTTTATGAGCTGGCAGACGGATGGACGGTAAAAACCAAGGATAAATCACTGTCGGCACATTATGAAAACACAGTGGCTCTCACCTCAGAGGGTGTGGTTATTACCACCCTTGTGGATAAGAGCTGGTAAGTCACAAAATTTGTTGCAGAGGAGGGATTATTCTGCCAAAGGATGATGTTATTGAATTTGAGGGAACGGTAGTTGAGGCACTTCCCAACGCCACCTTCAAGGTAAAGCTTCCCAATGAGCATATAGTGACCGCTCATATATCGGGTAAGCTCAGAATGAACTATATCAGAATTCTGCCGGGTGACCGTGTGACCATAGAGGTATCGGTTTACGACCTCACAAAGGGACGTATAACCTGGCGCGCAAAGTAATAAAGAAAGGGTTGGTATAATAAAATGAAGGTTAAACCATCCGTAAAAAAGATCTGCGAAAAGTGCAAGATCATTAAGAGAAAAGGCAAAGTAATGGTTATCTGCGAGAACCCCAAGCACAAGCAGAGACAGGGCTAAGCCGAAAATACAACAGAAAGGTGAATAAACAGTATGGCTCGTATAGCTGGTGTTGATATTCCGAACAACAAGCGCGTAGAAATCGCTCTTACCTATATCTACGGTATAGGCCGCAAGAGCTCCAACGATATCCTTGCTAAGACAGGAATCGATCCCGACAAGCGCGCAAAGGATCTTACCGAGGATGAAATAGCAAAGCTTCGTGATGTTATCGAAAATGCTTACACTGTTGAGGGTGACCTCCGCCGTGAAGTTGCTCTTAACATCAAGAACATGGTTGAGATCAACTGCTACCGTGGCATCAGACACAGAAAGGGTCTGCCGGTAAGAGGACAGAGAACAAAAACAAATGCAAGAACCAGAAAAGGTCCTGCAAAGACAATCGCTAACAAGAAGAAGTAAGAGGAGGCGTAAAGAATGGCTAAGGTTGCTAAGAAGGTTATCAAGAGACGCCGCGAGAAAAAGAATATTGAAAAGGGCGCAGTACACATCAGCGCTACCTTCAATAACACAATCGTTACCGTTACAGACGTAGCAGGAAACGCGATTTCGTGGGCATCCGCAGGCGAACTCGGATTCAAGGGCTCCAGAAAGTCCACTCCTTTTGCTGCTCAGATGGCTTCTGAGACTGCAGCAAAGGCAGCAATGGAGCATGGTCTTAAGACTGTTGACGTTTACGTAAAGGGACCCGGTTCCGGACGTGAGTCCGCAATCCGCGCTCTCGAGACCGTAGGTCTTCAGATCACCATGATCAAGGACGTTACACCGGTTCCGCACAATGGATGCAGACCGCCTAAGCGCAGACGCGTTTAATTGAAAACAGGAGGTAATAAAAATGGCAAGATATACCGGACCTGCTTGTAAGCTTTGCCGTAGAGAGGGTAGAAAGCTCTTCCTTAAGGGTGAGAGATGCACCTCGGGCAAGTGCGCAATCGACCGCAGAAGCACTGCTCCCGGTCAGCACGGCGCGGCTACAAAGAAGCAGAGAGAATATGGAATGCAGCTTCGTGAGAAGCAGATGACCAAGAGATACTACGGCGTTCTTGAGAAGCAGTTCAAGAACTACTTCGTAGAGGCAGACCGTCAGGAAGGCATGACTGGTGAGAACCTGCTCAAGCTTATCGAGCGTCGCTTGGACAACGTAGTTTACAGAATGGGTATGGCGGAGAGCCGTAAGGAAGCTCGTCAGCTCGTTCTTCATGAGCACTTCGAGCTCAACGGCAAGAAGGTAAATATTCCTTCTATCCTTGTTCGCGCAGGCGACGAGGTAAAGGTAAGAGAGAACTTCCGCGGCTCCGCGAAGTGCAAGGCTCTTGCTGAAGCTCTTGAGACAAAGAACGCTCCCAAGTGGCTCAGCGTTGACAAGGCAGCTCTCAGCGCTAAGGTCGTAGCTCTTCCCGCAAGAGAAGATATCGACTTTGAGTTCAACGAGCAGCTTATCGTCGAGCTCTACTCCAAGTAATCCCTGCTTTTGGGCGTGGCATAGCTGCGCTGCAAAAGCGGCGTTGGGGTGAGCTAATACTCTACCGCAACGCAAGAGTTTACCAAAATTAATTTTTAGGAGGATGATTTGGAATGATCGAGATAGAGAAGCCCAATATAACAACAGTTGATCTTAGCGAGGACGGAACAATAGGTAAATTTATTGTAGAACCTCTTGAGCGTGGATTTGGTACGACCCTTGGAAACTCGCTTCGCAGAATTATGCTTAGTTCGCTTCCCGGATATGCTGTAACCAATATCAAGATCGACGGAGTTCTTCACGAATTCTCCACTGTTCCCGGAGTTAAGGAGGACGTTACCGAGATAGTTCTCAATGTAAAGGGAATTATCGCCAAGCTTCACTGCAACTCACCCAAGACCGTCATTATCGACGTAGTAGGTGAGCAGGAGGTGACCGCTGCCGACATCAAGGTAGATACAGATATAGAGATACTCAATCCCGAGCATCATATCGCTACCGTAGGCGAGGGCGACAGACTTTACATGGAGCTTACCTTTGATCAGGGAAGAGGATACGTATCTCAGGACAGAAACAAGCAGCTTGACGCACAGATGCGCGGCTCTAACATTTCTGCGCCCATAGGAACTATCTTCACCGACTCTATATACACACCCGTATATAACGTAAGCTACACCGTAGAGAACACCCGTGTAGGTAACATCACAGACTTCGACAAGCTTACGCTTGAAGTTGAGACCAACGGAACAATCAGCGCAAAGGAAGCGATTTCATTTGGCGCCAAGATACTCAACGAGCATCTCAACCTGTTCGTGGACCTTTCGGATGAGGCAAAGAACGTTGAGATAATGGTCGAGAGAGAAGAGACCAAGAAAGAAAAAGTTCTTGAGATGACCATTGAGGAGCTTGACATGTCTGTACGTAGCTTCAACTGCTTGAAGCGCGCAGGCATTGACACGGTAGAAGATCTTACTAACCGTACGGAAGAGGATATGATAAAGGTTCGTAACCTCGGTAAGAAATCGCTTGAAGAAGTTATCCAGAAACTGCACTCACTCGGACTTGACCTCAGAAAAGAAGAGGACTGAGAGATTTAGTGCATAGCATCACAAAGAAAAACCGAAAAGGAGGGAACTAATAATGCCCGGAACAAGAAAACTCGGCAGACCTACCGCGCACAGAAAAGCAATGCTTCGCGGAATGGTAACTTTGCTGTTGAAGAACGGACAGGTTGAGACAACTCTCACCAGAGCAAAGGAAGTTCGTTCTATCGCTGAAAAGATGATCACACTTGGCAAGAAGAACACTCTTGCAAGTCGCCGTGCCGCACTGGCTTATATTACAGATGAGAACGTAGTAACAAAGGTATTTGTTGAACTCGCTCCTCTCTATGCAGAGCGCAACGGTGGTTATACACAGATATTCAAGCTCGGTCCCCGCAGAGGTGACGGAGCGGAGATGGCTATCGTAAAGCTTATCGACTATGTAAAGCCTTCTGACGACAAGAAGGCAAAGAAGGAAAAGAAGGCTGACTGATTTTCCATATAAAAAGGCTTACGGATTTATCCGTAAGCCTTTTTTGTTGCAAGCTTTACTTCTCGCGCATATTCTTTTATAGAAGGAGGTGGAAAATATGAACAATATGGGAGTCGGCTGCGGTGCGGCCATAGGCTCTATAACACAGGCTATGAGCGCCCAAAAGGTACTTGCCACAGCCGCTATACCCACCACTGTTATAAAATACGATTCTAACACCCGAGGCAACAAGGGCTGTATATACGGACTGTCCTTCTCCTGCGCGCAGACCGATAACGTAGCTACCGTTCTTAGGAACGAGGGTATAAGGGTGAAGCAATGGAACAGAGGCTGATATATTTAGATAACGCCGCTACGGGATTTCCCAAGCCTCAAAGGGTGATAGAGGAAATGCAGGAGTTTATGATGTACAGCGGCGGAAACGCGGGGCGTGGCTCTCACGTACTGGCTATGAGGGCGGCAGAGAAGGTCTTTGAGTGTCGAAATAAGCTTGCTCAGCTTTTCGACGCCGAGGGCGTGGAGCAGGTGTGCTTTACTCTCAATACGACCCACGGTCTTAATATGTGTATAAAGGGGTTGCTTAAAAGAGGCGACCACGTTCTTATATCGGATATGGAGCACAACGCGGTTTACCGCCCAATATATAAGCTCCACGCCCAGGGAGTGGTGGATTATGACATTTTTCCAAGCATGGTGGGGGACAGCAAAAGAAACGCTACCCGAATATGCGAGGGAATAGCTAAGCTTGTGAGGCACAATACGCGTATGCTCGTATGCTCGGGGACAAGTAATATATCCTCAATGACTATGCCCCTTGCCGAGATAGGCAGACTTTGCCGACGGCTGGGAATACTCTTTGTGGTTGACGGAGCGCAGTGCGCGGGTCACACGCCTATATCTATGAAGAATATGCATATAGACGCTCTGTGCGTCCCGGGGCATAAAGGGTTGCTCGGACCACAGGGCTGCGGCGCGGTTATTCTGGGTAAGGGGATAAGCGCTCAGACTCTTATGGAGGGAGGTAACGGTGTGGATTCCTTAGAGGGAGCTATGTCCTACGGCAGTCCCGAAAGATATGAGGCGGGAACGCTTCCTGCCCCCGCCATAGTGGGACTTTCTGCCGGAATTGACACCTTGTCCTCCATAGGGCTTGATAAGATAGCGGCTCACGAGCGCAGACTCTTCAGGAGAGCGCGGGAGAAACTTGAGCTGCTTGAGGGCGTAAAAATATACACGCCGCGGTATGAAGGCTCAGTGCTGTTATTCAACGTAGCGGGACGGGGAGCTGAGGAAACAGCTCGCACTCTTTCGGACAAAGGAATATGTGTCAGAGGCGGATATCATTGCTCAGCCCTTGGGCACAGAACCTTGGGAACTGCTGACACAGGCGCGGTGCGAGCCAGCTTCGGACCTTTTAACTCATCAAGAGATATAGATGCCTTTTGTGATGCGGTCGCAGAAATGATATAAAGGGTGAGTTATCTCACCCTTTATGATAATGCCGAGGCAAAATATTTTATACGGACTGAATATTTGAAGGCTCGATTTCAAATTCGAGTCCTTCCCCCGTTTCGGGGTGGCGAAATGAAAGACGGCTGGCGCAAAGGGCAAGGCTCTTTCCCGATTCGGGCGGAGCACCGTAGCGTCTGTCGCCGCAAAGGGGAAGACCGCGGGAGGCGAATTGAACGCGTATCTGGTGTGTGCGTCCCGTTTCAAGCTTGATTTTAACAAGGCTGGTCTTTCCCTGTGAGGAAATTACCGAATAATTAAGTACAGCCTGCTTTACCCCCTTGCGCTCACGTGTTACAACGAAGGATTTACCCCGCGCGCGGTCGTAATATATAAGGTCACACAGCCTACCGCTCTTTTCCTTGGGAACTCCCCAGAGAAGGGCGGTATATGTTTTTTTCCATTTTCCCTCGGCGATGTCTGCCGAGAGCCTCGCCGCCGCCGATGAGGTGAGGGCGTACACCATAATGCCCTCGGTGTCGCGGTCAAGGCGGTGTACCGTGTAAAGCGTTACCTCTTTGCCCGTCAGAGCGTTCAGCTCATGGGTCAGCAGAGAGGGGAGGCTGTTGCTTCCTCCTTCCTCCGAAACAAGTCCCGCGGGCTTTACCACAACGGCTAAAAATGTATCTTGGTAAAGAATTTTTGTCATTAAGTCCTCTTTTCCGACAGCGGCATTGCCGCTGTCGGTGTGTTTTATTTTTTAAATAAAGAGCCAAGGGCGCACAGCACAGTTATGCCCGCGCCTATCAGCATTGCTACGCCGAAGGTCTTAAGAAGATTAAATTCCGACTCCGAGCTGATAGTTTTATCAAAGCAGGGAGTATCGTCATCACAGCTTATCTTCATCGAAAAATTCAAAGAATCCTTGACCTTCATAGAGCACAGCTTTTTCATACAGCTTTTGCAGCTGTCCAGTGTAGCCATTTTAGTTGAATTTTCCATAAAAGCTCTCCTTTTCTTGCTTTTATGAATAGTATGCTCGTTATTCTAAACTATATTATAAGCTTATTTTTGAAAAATTTCAATAGATATGTAAATTCTTATTTTCATAAATTAGAGCTTGAAGGCTATTGCAACGCTATAATTAAAAAGATAACTTATTTCGTATAACTATTGTAAATCAAGACAAAATGTGGTAAAATAACTGTGTATAATTATTTTGCGGAGGTATATGATGTTATCCACTGTATATAGCGCGGGGCTTTTCGGAATAGACGGATATATAGTTACGGTGGAGTGTAACGCTCAGTCAAGATTACCTCGCTTTGAGCTCGTGGGGCTTCCCGACCTTGCGGTCAAGGAGGCGAAGGAAAGAGTGCGTACCGCCTGCGAGAACAGCGGATACCGCTTCCCCGCAATGGAGCTTATGCTCAATCTTGCTCCCGCCGACAGGCGCAAGGAGGGCTCTGCCTTTGATACGGCAATGCTTATGGGAATACTCCGTTGCGGCGGTATCATACGCCACACGGTGGATTTTTCGGATAAATGCTTCGTGGGCGAGCTGTCGCTCTCGGGGGAGATACGCTCGGTGAGAGGAATACTTTGTATGTGCGTAGCCGCCAGAAACGCCGGCTACCGCGAGTTTTACGCTCCCGCCGATAACGCTCTTGAGGCTGCGGCGGTTGAGGGGATTACCGTATATTCTGTAAAGAATGTGAGTGAGCTTGTGGCGCATCTCAACGGAGAAAAAAGGATGACTCCCGTAGTATGCGACAGGAACTCATTCGAGAACGCCGTGAGGAGCAGTACCATTGATTTTGCCGACGTAAAGGGTCAGGCAATGGCTAAGCGTGCCATTGAGATTGCGGCGGCAGGAGGACACAATATTCTTCTTATAGGTCCTCCAGGTACGGGAAAATCAATGTTGGCAAAAAGAATACCCACAATATTGCCTCCTCTTGATTTTGAGGAGAGCATTGAATCTACCAAGATACATTCGGTGGCGGGAGTGCTTCCCGAGGGGGTTTCTCTGGTGTCCCAAAGGCCCTTCCGCTCGCCGCACCATACTATGAGCGCGGTGAGCCTTGTGGGAGGAGGAGTAAATCCGCTTCCCGGAGAGGTATCTCTGGCGCACAACGGAGTGCTATTTCTTGACGAGCTTCCCGAGTTTCCAAAATCGGTCACCGACGCGCTGCGTCAGCCCATTGAGGACAGACGGGTTACCATAACCAGAGCCAGCGGCAGAGTGACCTACCCCTGCTCCTTTATGCTGGTAGGGGCTATGAATCCGTGCAGATGCGGATATTTCGGTCATCCCACTAAGCCCTGCACCTGCTCCCAGATGGACGTCAAGAGGTACATATCAAAGATAAGCGGACCTATGCTTGACAGAATAGATATACAGATAGAGCTTCCCTCTCTGTCCTATGACGAGCTTGCCGCAAGCAGCGCTCCCGCCGAGTCCTCGGCGGTAGTAAGAGAGAGGGTTACAAAGGCGCGGCGCTTTGCTCTTGAGCGTATGAGTGACGCCAGAGAAAAGGGAATCTGGAGCAACGCTCAGCTTGACTCGGCTTCTATACGCAAATACTGTGTTATGGAGCAGTCGGCGAGTGTTCTTCTGAAGAACGCTTATGACAAGATGGGTATGTCGGCAAGAGGCTACGACAGGATAATGCGCGTGGCGAGAACCATTGCCGATATGGACGCATCGGAAACCATAAAAGCAAATCATATCGCGGAGGCGATACAGTACAGAAGCCTTGACAAGAAATACTGGGGCGGATGAAAATAGGTAATAGTGAAGAGGTATTATGAGTAAGGAGATGTTGGCGGATAAAATAGTCGCGCTCTGCCAAGTTATGTCGGTGTCGGGCTTTGAATACAGAGCTACCGAGGAAATAAGAAATATCTACGGGCACTGCTTTGACGAGATAAGCGTGGACAGTGTTGGGAACCACGTCCTTGTGCGGAGGTGCGGCAGAGAAAACGCCCGGAGGATACTTGTTGACGCTCACCTTGACGAGGTGGGGATGCTCGTATCCGACGTGCTTGAGGGCGGATTTCTCAGAATAGTCAATATCGGGGGAATAGACCCCGCTATAATGCAGGCGGCGGATGTGAGCGTTTACGGTAAGGAGATACTCAGAGGAGTGGTTATATCCATCCCCCCCCACCTAAGAGCAGATAAGGACGGAAAGCTCCCTCTCGTAGAGGAGCTTATGATAGACGTGGGAGAAGGATACTCGACTGACGAGCTTATGGAGCTGGTGCCCATAGGAACACCTGTTGGCTTTTCACCCAATTACAGTAAGGTTGGCGATAAATATATAGCGGGTAAGAGCTTTGACGACAAGGCGTGCGCGGCGGTGGCTGCTGCGGCTGTTGCGGACACGGGCAGACAGGAGCTGGCAGGCGACGTGTATCTCTGCCTTTCGGCACGTGAGGAGAGCTCGCGTGAGGGCGGTGTCAGTCCCGCTTGCTTTAATATCGAGCCTGATTACGCTATGGTGCTTGACGTTAATCTTGGAAACGCTCCCGACGCTCCCGCAAGAGAAACGGTGGAAATAGGCAAGGGAGTATCCATATCGTACAGCGCGGCTACACACAGAGGGCTTACAGAAGCTTTTTGGGAACTTTGCGAGGCTGGAGATATTCCTCACACAGCCTGCGCCGCGCCCTCATCTACGGGAACTAACGCCACGGAGGTAAATCTGTCGGGGCTTGGCGTACCTGTGGTGGACGTGGGACTTCCCCTTAGAAATATGCATACCTATAACGAGGTTATTTCTCTTGAGGACTGTGAGAGTCTGTACAGGGCGGTAAGTGCTTTCGTTTCATCCGGGAATATAGCCAAGCGCTTTGGTAAGGAGGACCTGCTATGCAAGCTGAAATGAATCTGGGCGCTGACATAGAGCTTATAAAATCCCTCAGCCTTGCCTTCGGTCCATCGGGACGGGAGGAGAGAGTGCGTGAGCTTATAAGCGGGAGAGTCCGTAATATAGCCCACAGCGCAATTGTAGATAGGATGGGAAATCTTATCTGCCGTATGAGCTTTGGAGAGAGCGAGAAGCGCTCTAAAATAATGCTTTGCGCCCATATGGACGAGGTCGGCTTTATGGTGGACGGTATATGCTCAGACGGAATGCTTACCTTTGGCTGCGTGGGAGGAATTGACTCCTCGGTCCTTGCGGGACGCAAGATAACCCTTGAAGGTAAGCGAGGACTTATAAGCGGAGTTATCTGCTCCAAGGCGATACATCACAAGGATAAGGACGAGCGCCAGAAGGCATTGGGCGCGGATAAGCTCTATATGGATATAGGAGTCACCTCCCGTGAGGATGCCGACTCACTTATAAGCGTAGGCGCGTTTGCAACCTTTGATTCTGAGTTTTATACCTTTGGTAAGGGCGGTATGACCCTCAAGGGTAAGGCTCTTGACGACAGAATGGGCTGCGCCGCTCTGATTGAGATTATGGAGAGCCTTCACGCCGAGCCGCCCGCTATAAACGCGGACGTTTACTTCTGCTTTACTGTGCGTGAGGAGATTGGATACTCGGGTGCGGAGGCGGCGGCAAGGCTTATTGCCCCCCACCTTGCTCTGGTGCTTGAAGCCACGGCTATAAGCGATATTCCCGACACCGAGGCTCACAGAAGGGTAGCCGACGTAGGCGCGGGCGGAGTGATATCGGTGGCTGACAGAGCCACGGTTTATGACCGCGAGCTGGTGGATTACGCCCTTGCCCTTGCAAAGAAAGAGGGTATCGGGGCTCAGATAAAGAGATACGTTTCGGGAGGAAACGATGCGGGGCACATACACAAGGCGCTCACGGGTATAAAGACTCTTGCCCTGTCAGTGCCAACGAGGTATCTTCATTCACCTGCCTGCGTAGCTCATATTGATGACTATAAGGCGGTTCGCTCCCTTGCGGCTGCCATAATAAAGAATTACAGGAGAGAAGGAATATGAAAAGGGCATTTACTTTGATAGCAATACTTCTTATTGTGGCTATGCTGCCGTTGTCACTCTTTGGATGCAACGGTGAGAGGGAAACAGGCAGCACCTCCCAAAGCACCTCGGCTACAACCAAAAATACAGGCAAGGAAGAGGTCAAGCTTGACGGTACGGAATACCTGCTTAAGGACAATATTGATAAGATAAAGATAAACGGCAGATACACTCTAAGCAATGTGGGAATCGCTTGCGACAACGTAGGCTCGGGAATAGAATTTCAGGGCACTATGAAGGGTAAGGTATATCTTACCGTCACCTCCGCGCGTGTGGCTTGGGGTCAAACCAAGCATATTTACTACACCGTATATGTTGACGGAGAACGTCAGGAGGAAAGATACGAGGTGAAATGCGGTAAAAAAGATACCGTTCTTACTCTGGCAGATTTTGGAGAAACCGAGGGTGAGCACTGCATCAGGGTGGTAAAGCAGACCGAAGCGCACTACGCATTGGCTCATTTTTCCAAGATAAATATGGACGGAACCCTTGGAGAGCGTCCCGCTGACAGAGAATATTTGGTTGAGTTCGTAGGCTCTGACCTTATATGCGGAATGGGCAACTACAACGGAACCCCCGAGCAGCAGCCGGAAGTAGCTCAGGTTGCGGAGTATGAGGATGGGACGCGGAGTATGGCATTTATAACCGCCGAGGCTCTTAACGCCGATTGCTCTATACTGGGTGTCAGCGGAATGGGAGTTGCGGGAAGCTGGTTTGGCGTTACCGCGCCCCAATACTACAAGGCAAATTCTTATTTCAGAAACAAAAAGGAGGAGTACGATTTCTCCAAGGGAAGAACCTCCGACCTTATAGTTTTGAATATCGGAAAGAACGACAATAACATTCCCGTGGCTGACAGACCTACCGATGAGGTCTTCAAGCAGACCGCCAAGGATTTTCTTGAGTTTTTGAAGGAAACACACGGAGATGGCGTCAAGATAATCTGGGCATACGACATAACCGAGGCTAATCCCGCGGAGAATCTTGAAGCTAATGATTGCAGATATAAGATAGCCCAAGAGGTTATCGAGGAGCTTGGCGGAGAGGAAGCAGGACTTTATATGTATCAGGTACATACCAACCGACTTGGAGGACAGAAGCATACCGATGCTCAGGGTCACCTTCAGTCGGCTGAGGGACTGCTTAATTTCATCAGAGAAAAGAATATACTTCCCGTAGGGGAATAATAAGCTCAAGGAAATAAGAAAAAATATGGTCAAGAAGATTTTTATGACAGTAGCAATGCTTTTGATGCTTACAATGATGCCCATGATGCTCTTTAGCTGTAAGGAGCAGACGAAGCCTAACAATTCCATTGACGAGCCTTCGGAAAGCGAGAAGCCTTCTGAGTCCCAGAGCACCACTCAGCCTCAGAAGCTCGATGCCGTGGAGCTTGACCTCGGAGATGAGGAAGATTCCGCTCTTGTGAAAAAGCTTGGAAGAGTTACTCAGCTTCCTACTGGTCTGGCTGTTGACCACGTGGCTTCGGGAATTGAGTTTCGCGGAGCTTTTAAGGGCGAGGTGAAGCTTGATGTGAGATGCACCGCAAAGAGAGATAACGAAGCGTATCTCGCGGTATTTATCGACGGTATAAGAGTGGCTGATACCTACGACGGTACAATGCGTAAAGAGGGTAAATTCCACGTTAAAGCCTCTGAGGAATTAAAGACTATTACTATTGCCGATTTTAAAGAATCGGGCGAGCATATCATCCGCGTGGTCAAGCAGACCGAATCGGGATACTCCTTGCTTAGATACGAGAAGCTCTCCTACACGGGAACTCTGACAAATACCCCTCCTGCTGATAAGGAGCTTTATATCGAATTTATAGGTGACAGCCTTACCTGCGGAATGGGTTCTGCGGGAGATAATGCCTTTGTTAATGGCGGAGGCAGCGCGCAAGGACTCAACGGAGCCGATTGGGAGGACGGAACGCTCGGCTATGCGTATAGGACGGCAGAGCTTCTTGGTGCCGATTATTCTATAATCTCCGAGAGCGGAATAGGTCTTGCGGATTCTTGGTTCGATGCTAAGATGGGTGATTTCTACACCAAAACATCCTATAACCGCAGCCCGTCAACCGAATACGGCTTTGAGAGAGTCCCCGACCTTGTAATCATAAATCTTGGAACTAACGACTCAAATCTTAAGAACGTTAGCGGTCACTCTATAAATTACACCGACCCAACCATAGTCAAGAAGGAAGCTAAGGCTCTTATAGAAACCGTACGCGAAAAATACGGTGAAAAGGTACCGATACTTTGGGTAAACGGTGTATTTAATGGTAAGGAAGAGACGGAAAATCAGGTCAATGCCGCTATCGCAGAGCTTGGCGGCGAGGCAGAGAAGATATACTCCTTCAAGCTCACCTATTCCGCGGAGAACAGAAAGGGCGCGGAGGGACATCCCAGCGCCGCCGCTCACCAAAAAATTATGGAGCAGATATGCGAATACATTCGTACAAAAAATCTTGTTTAACAAGGGGAAAATATGAATCTTTACACAACGCTAAAGCAGATATGCGCGGTGTCTGCGATTTCGGGAAGAGAGAGTAGGCTCTGCCGGCTGCTTAAGGAAAAAATAAAAGGCTACGTTGACGGCGTAAGCGTTGACACTCTGGGAAATCTTATAGCCGTGAAAAAGGGCAGAACGGGAGAGAAAAGGATAATGCTTTGCTCCCACATGGACGAGATAGGCTTCCTTGTGAATTTCATTGAGGATAACGGATTTGTGCGTGTGGCTACCCTTGGAGGTGTTGACCTGTCCGCCTACGCGTATGGTAAGGTCGTGTCCGAAAGGGGCGTGGCAGGTGTGCTCGTGCCCGAGGAGGGGATTAAGCCCGAGGAGATAAAGCCCGACAGGATGTATATAGATATCGGGGCTAAAAGCAGGAGAGAAGCGGAGAGGAAAGTGCGAATAGGCGACTCCTTCGTGGGTGCTCCAGAGCTTTACCGCCTTTGCGGTAAGCGTGTGGCGGGCAGACCTCTTGACGATAGGATAGGATGCCTTGTTCTTCTTGCACTTGCCGAAAGACTCGCGGATGTCCGGCTTGACGCGGACCTTTATTTCGTATTCTCTGTTCAGGAGGAGGTAGGATGCCGCGGAAGCAAGACCGCTACCTACGGGGTGCAGCCTACCGAGGCTATATGCTTTGACGTTACCAAAACGGGGGACACCGTGGGGGCAAAGGCAATGGCGTGCGCTCTTGGCAAGGGTGTTGCCATTAAGATAAAGGACAGCTCGGTAATATGCCACGAGGAGCTGGTGAGGGAGCTTAGCGCCCTTGCTAAGGAAAACGGCATAGCCGCTCAAAAAGAGGTGCTTACAGCGGGTGGAACCGATACCTCCTCTATGCAGCTGACCGCGGGCGGAGCGATGGTGGGAGCGCTATCTATCCCCACACGCTATATCCATACCTGCGTGGAAACCTGTGATATGGGTGACGTGGAGGCGTGCATAGACCTTGCGGAAAAATATGTTCTGAAAAGAGGATAACCAATGGAATTTTCACATAGAATAATCAGGTTGGCTGAGGATGCGGAGCGGCAGCTCGCTTCTATCTTCAACGATATAGACAGGGTTTCCTTTGCCAATACAAAAAAGGTAATGGACGCATTCAGGGAGCACCGAGTCAGCGACGCTGTTTTTGCTCCTACCAGCGGATACGGCTACGACGACAGAGGACGTGAGGTGCTGGACGCGGTATGGGCTGACGTTATGGATGCCGAGGCGGCGTTTGTAAGACACAGCATCGTGAACGGTACTCAGGCGCTGACAATAGGGCTATTTGGTCTTCTTCGCCCCGGGGATATTATGTTCTCTATCGCAGGGAAGCCCTACGATACTCTTGACGAGGTAATAGGAAACTCGGGAGAGGCGGGGAACGGCTCGCTTCGGGATTTCGGAGTTGATTACAGACAGGCAGACCTGTTTAGCGACGGAAGCTTTGATAAAGAGAGAATAAGGTCGGTGCTTGACGCCGAGGGTGATAGAGTCAAGGTAATATTTATCCAGCGCTCAAAGGGCTATCTTAACAGAAAGACTCTCAGTGTTGACGCTATCGGTGAGATAATATCCTTTGTTCGCCCACTTTGCCCAAAGGCGTACGTGGTGGTGGACAACTGCTACGGTGAGTTTACCGAGGAGAGAGAACCGACGGCGGTTGGAGCGGATATGATAATCGGCTCTCTGATAAAGAACGCGGGCGGCGGAATGGCTGAAAGCGGAGGATACATAGCGGGAACGGCGAGAGCGGTAGAGCTTGCATCCTACCGTCTTACCTCTGTGGGCTGCGGTCTTGAGGTGGGAGCAACTCTCGGTCAGACCAAGAGCATGTACAAGGGACTTTTTTACGCCCCCCACACAACGGCGCAGGCACTCAAGACCGCCCACCTTGCGGCGTATATATTTGGAGAGAAGGGGCTTGGATTTGACGTTGAACCGAAATGGGACGAGAGAAGGTATGATATAATCCAGTCGGTAATAACCCACTCTCCGGAGGGTCTGTGCGCAATCTGCCGAGGCATACAGGCAGGCTCGCCCATAGATTCCTTCGTTACTCCCGAGCCTTGGGAGATGCCCGGATACTCGGACAAGGTAATAATGGCGGCGGGAGCCTTTACTCAAGGCTCGTCAATCGAGCTTTCAGCGGACGGACCTCTCCGTGAGCCATATACGGCGTATCTTCAGGGCGGACTTACCTACGAGAGCGGAAAAATAGGAATACTCAGCGCCGCCGCCGAGGTGGAGAGAAGTCTTGGACTTTAACATATAAAGCAGAGAAGGTAAAAAAGCTTTGAGCTTTTTTCAGCATATATCTTTTTCTTATACATAATATTTTGGGAGATAGGTATGCTGTTTTCATCGCTTGAATTTATATTTCTCTTTTTGCCCCTTGCGGTGGGCATCTATTTTGTCCTGCCGCAGAGGTGGCGCAATTTCTGGCTCTTACTTAGCGGTCTTTGCTTTTACGCCTTTGGAGAGCCGAGATTTTTGCCTCTTATGATGCTTACCATACTTGCCGATTATGCCTTTGGAAGATGGATAGAGCATCTTTTTTTCAAGGGCAACAAAAGAGGGGCTGGGCGTGTGCTGACGTTTGCGGTAGCAGTAAATATCGGACAGCTGGTGTTTTTTAAATATTTTGACTTTTTTGGACTGGGACTTCCCATAGGCATATCCTTTTATACCTTTCAAGCACTTTCTTACGTTATTGACATTTATTGGCGCAGGGTGAGGGCAACGAAAAGCCTTGTATCCTTTGGGGCATACGTATCGCTTTTTCCTCAGCTTATCGCGGGACCTATTGTAAAATATACACACCTTGAGAGGGAGCTTTTCTCGCGGCTACACAGCATAGGGGAAATATCGGCGGGTATGAGGACCTTTTGCGCGGGACTTGCCAAAAAGGTTCTTATAGCAAATCCCGCGGGACAGATGTGGGAACTTCTCGCCAAGGACGAAAGCCTTGTGGGGGCGCATCTCGCCGTGCTTTTCTTTGCATTGCAGATATATTTCGATTTTTCGGGATACTCGGATATGGCGGTAGGCTTGGGGCGTGTGTTCGGATTTAAGTTTCCGCAGAATTTTGACTATCCCTATATCTCAAAAAGCATTACCGAGTTCTGGCGGCGGTGGCATATAACACTCTCGGCGTGGTTTCGGGAGTACGTGTATATCCCGCTGGGAGGAAACAGGGGAGGACGGCTTAAGACCTACCGAAATCTGCTCATTACCTGGATGCTTACGGGAATATGGCACGGAGCGGGGGTGAATTTCCTTTTGTGGGGACTTTACTTCGCGGCGGTGCTTATAATAGAAAAAGCCCTTTTGAAAAGGGTACTTGCTCGAACACCCGCGGTGATAGCGCATATTTATTCACTTATACTCATAGGGCTTGGATGGGTAATATTTGCGTCTGACGGTGGAGTTGACGGTCTGTCCCTCGCGGGGCGGCTTGTGGGAATAGGCTGTGTTGCCTTTTGTTCGGGGGAAGCGCGCTACCAGCTTATACGCAATCTCGTTTTTATAGTTATTGCGGCTGTTGGGTGTACCCCGCTGCCAAAACGCTTATATATAAAAATAAAGGAGCGTATCGCTCCTGTTGATATAATTCTGCCCCTGGGAGCGTTTTTGCTCTCACTTGCTTATATAGTAAGCTCGGGGTACGACCCATTTTTATATTTTAGATTTTAAGAGGAAGTTATGACAGAATTCATTTTTAAGCTTTTTGTTAAGGGCTATGACGGGAGCGAAAGCGCCGAGATGCGCCGCAGGTGCGGAAGCGCAGTTGCCGTAATAGGTATGGTAATGAATATGCTCCTTGCGGCTATCAAGCTTTTCGCGGGAATAATCAGCGGGGCAATATCTATTACCGCCGATGCTCTGAATAATCTTTCTGATGCCGGCTCTCAGGTAGTGTCGCTCATAAGCTTTAGGATATCCTCAAAGCCCGCCGACCGCGACCACCCCTTCGGTCACGCCCGTATAGAGTACGTGGCTTCTATGATAGTATCCTTTTTGGTGCTTACCGTGGGCTTTGAGCTTTTTAGCGAATCTGTAAGTAAGATATTTAATCCCGTCCCCGTGGATTACAGCCTCTTGGTACTTGTTATACTTGGTATTTCCATACTTGGCAAGCTGTGGCTGTACTTCTTTGGAAGGTCTGCCGCGAAAAAGCTTAAGTCCGACTGCCTAAGAGCCACAGCTGCCGACAGCCTTTCGGATGCCGCGGCTACCTTAGCTGTTCTCGTGGCTGGAATAATAAGCAGATTTACGGGCTTCAATGCCGACGCTTATATGGGAATAGCGGTGGCAGTGCTCATATTTATAGCGGGTATAAAGATATTAAACGATACTAAAAACTCTATTCTCGGCTCAGCCCCCGAGCCCGAGGTGGTTGAGGGAATAGCTAAGGTGGCTAAGGAATACCCTGAAATATTAGGCATACACGATATGGTGGTGCATAATTACGGACCGGGCAACACCATAGCATCCTTTCACGCTGAGGTTGACGGCTCGGCTGACGTGTTTTATACTCACGATGCGATTGACAACCTTGAAAAGCGGCTATATCAGGAGATGGGTGTCAGGGCGACCGTACATATGGACCCTATCGTTACGGACGACGAGCGTGTAAGTGAGCTGAGGGCGAGGGTGCTTTTTGCAATGAAGGAGCTGGACGAGCGTTTTGGTATTCACGATTTTCGCTTCGTTGAGGGAGATACCCACACCAATCTTATCTTCGACCTGACCGTTCCCTTCGAGGTCAGGGAAAGCGACAGGGAAATAAAGGAGAGGGTAAGCCTGAAGGTGAGTGAGATAGGCGTAAATTACTTTGCGGTGGTAACGGTTGACAGAGAATAATTTTACCGCAAAATGCGGATAAAGTCTTAGCCGTGTCCTTTTATTCGTCCAATGAAGTAGCAGACCAAAAACGCCGCCGTGTCCGCGGAAACCACGGTAGGTCCTACGGGAGTAGAAAACAGAATAGCGCTTATTATGCCCACAATGGCGCATAGCACCGAGATAAAAGCAGAGCATATCACCACCGATTTGAAGGTTCTGCATATTCTCATAGCCGACAGGGCGGGGAATATGAGGAGCGCGGATATGAGCAGAGAACCCACCAGATTCATTGCTAAAACAATTATTACCGCCGTTATCACGGCTATAAAAAGATTGTAAAGTGAGCTTTTCGTTCCGCTTGCCTTTGCGAAGCCTTCATCGAAGGTGACGGCAAAAATTCTGTTATAGAGTAGAATGAACAGTCCTATCACCGCTATCGACAGAGCGATGCAGATGACCACCTCATAAGAGGCGAGAGTTATTATAGAGAACGAGCCGAAGAGTGTTGAGCAAACATCCCCTGCCACGTTTGACGAGGAGGAAAATACGCTCATTATAAGATATCCCAGCGCCAAAGCGCCTGCCGAGACCATAGCTATGGCGGCGTCCCCCTTTATCTTGGTGTTTTGCCCCGTTTTTAAAAGAAGTACGGCGCAGATTACGGTTACGGGAAGCACGATGAGCATATTATCGGTAATTCCCACCACAGTAGCGATTGCGAGAGCACCGAAGGCTACGTGCGAAAGTCCGTCACCAATAAAAGAAAAGCGCTTGAGAACCAGCACCACGCCGAAAAGCGAGGAGCAAAGAGCAATCAGAGTTCCTACTATAAGGGCATACCAGACAAATTGATAGGAGAAATATTCGCCTAATATACGGAGTATGTTCATTTAGCATCACCTCCGTCTGCAAGAGTCCTTCGGTAATCCTCCACTGAGGTGAAAAAACGGGGGGGCGCTCCCATTTTCAGCACCTTGGTTGCGTCACGCAGAGAATTTTCTATATCGTGGGTGACCATAATTATAGTCGTTCCCGTGTGTTTGTTCAGGTGATGTATAAGCTCGTACATATCGGATGCGGCTTTTGGGTCAAGTCCCGAAACAGGCTCGTCCAGAATAAGCACACTTTTTGCGGCGCAAAGGGCTCGGGCGAGGAGAACTCTTTGCTGCTGACCGCCCGAAAGATTGCGGTAGCTTTCCTTTGCTAAATGATATATCCCCATCATTTTCATATTCTGCATGGCTTCAATGCGCTCTGCCTTGCCCATAAAGAAGCGGTTTTTAAGTGAGCTGACACAGCCCGAAATAACTACCTCCTCAACCGAGGCGGGGAAATCCTTCTGCACCTCGCTTTGCTGTGGAAGATAGCCTATATCCCGCCTTGACAGCCCATCGCCAAAGCTTATGCTTCCCATAGAGGGAGCTTTCAGGGAGAGCAGCGCCTTCATAAGCGTACTTTTTCCCGAGCCGTTATCGCCTACGATACATACGTAGTCACCCTTATCTATTTCAAAATCAAGATGCTCGCAGACTGTATGACCCTCATAAGCAAGGGTAAGGTCTGCGCATTTTATTCGCGCCATTTTATTCTCCTTTGACACCCAAGGCGATTTTCATTGCCGTGAGGTTCTTTTTCATTTCCGAAAGATAGGTTACACCCTCGGACAGCTGTTTTTTTGTTACGCCTTGAAGCGAATTCATAACTATTATTTCAATATCCCCATTTGCCGAGGATGCCACAGTTTTTGCCAAGGACCTGTCCGAGCTTTCTGTTACGGCAATGTGGGATATACGGTGCTCATTTGCTTCCTTGATAAGCCTTAGTACCGTATCAAAGTCCGCGTCGGTGTCGGTGGTACAGCCCTCAAAGGCTGCGGCAAAATCCACACCGTAGTCGGAGAGCAGATACACAAAAGGGAAGCGGTCGGCAAAGAGCATAAAGGGATGCTCCCCCGCCTCCCTTGTAGCTTTTGCGAAATCAGCGTCAAGAGAGAGAAGCTCCGCTTTATACTTTTCCGAGTTTGCTTTATATTTGTCGGCGTTTTCGGGGTCAAGCTCACATATTTTGTCCGCCAGATGCTCGGTAGCCTTGATGACGTTCTTCAGAGATAGCCATAGATGCTCGTCAAGGATGCCGTGGTCGTGCTTGTGCTCGTGCTCGTCGTGGCTGTGAGAGGATGAGGAAATCTCGCGCGGAGTAATGCCTTCTATTTCAAAAAGCGCAGTCCTTAGGGTATGGGTATTGTTAGCCCTGTCCAGCGCCTCCTGAACCCATAGGTCGGATTGGGCTCCTATATATACGACCATATCACAGCTTGATAAGGTCATTATATCTGCCGCGGTGGGCTGGTAGCTGTGGGGGTCGGAGCCGTTTTGTATAAGCAGAGTGACATCTACCCTCTCGCTGTTGCCAACTATATTTTTTATCCAGTCATACTGTGGGAAAAGGGTACACACAATATTTATTTTTTCATTGTCCGTCGGTGCGGCACAGCCCGAAAAGGAGAGCAGGAATATAGCGAAAAGAAGGATAGAGATGATGATTTTCTTCATTTGCGCACTCCCTTGCATTGGGCGCATCTGCCCATAAGGACGGTGTCCTCCTCACTGACGAGAAAATCACGGGCGCATCTTACGCTATCAAGCAGAGCATCTGAGGTGGCTTGGTCAAGGTGGAGGACCCTTCCGCAATCCTTACATTGCAGATGAAGATGGTGCTTACAATGCTCGTCAGCGGTAACTCGGTAGAGAAAGGTCCTCCCATCCCCCGCGCTTTTGTGCACCTTCTTTTCTTCAACCAGTCTTGTCATAAGGCGGTAAACCGTGCTTTTGCCGATATTTCCGTCAAGAGCGGCTATTATTTCTTCTATTGTATAGGACCTTCCGCTGTTTGCGCTGAGAAAATCCAAAAGTAATTTCTTCTGTTCGGTTTTGTACTGTGCCATTTTACTCTCCAATTTGAGAATTATTCTCAAATATTATACACACAAGAAAGGGATTTGTCAAGAGTTTTTTGTTGACATAGGATGAAAAATATGATATTATTTTATTATAATTTACGAATGGAGAAAAGCTATGAAATTTGAGATGAATATAAAAAGGTTGAATGAAAAAGCTATAATTCCCACCTACGGCTCGGAGTTTGCAGCTGGGGCTGACCTCTATGCCTGTGAGGGCGGGGAGATAACTATTGAGGCGGGAGAAACAAGACTTGTGCATACGGGTATTGCTATGGAGATTCCCGAGGGGCTGGTGGGACTGGTTTACGCCCGCAGCGGACTTGCCTCAAAGCGTGGACTTGCCCCCGCAAACAAGGTAGGAGTAATTGACAGCGATTATCGCGGAGAGATAATGGTGGCGCTGCACAACCACGGAGATAAGGCGCAGACTGTTGCAGATGGGGAGAGAATAGCGCAGATAGTTTTTACACCCTATCATACCGCCGAATTTTCTGTTGTTGAGGAGCTTTCCGATACAGTCCGCGGAGTCGGCGGCTTTGGCTCTACGGGAACAAAGTGATAGTTAGAGCTTGTTAGGTTTTTTGCCACTTTCTTGAAAGAAAGTGGCGCAAAGAACTTCCTGAAGGGATTGCTATGTTTGCGCAAACCCAAGCTTTAAAATTTTCGCCCGCCTTTTTCAAAGGATTTGTGGGACGGCGCGCCCTGAGGGCGATAAAGCCGTCACTCAAATAGGAAAAAGTAAGGAGTATTGGGTACGGCAGTACCAAAGACGACTATACTTTTGACCGATCTTTAGTGCCAAAGGAAAAAGACAAGGGCGAACCCTTGATGGGGTTCGCCCTTTTGGCTTGCTGTCAGTTAAACAAATCTTTACGTTTTCCGAAATATATTAGATTCATACAAAATACGTAGAGGGATCCAACTGACAAAACTAAAAATGTAGAAAGATTTTGAGTTAAAAGTGAACTATCCATAAATGCCGCCTCTATGCAGAATACGATAGGAAAAAAGCACGAGATATAGGTAAGTGTAATTCCAGATTTTTTTCGCTTTATAAGAAAAACGTTTTGAAGTATCAATAAGATTAGAGCAAAGGTGCTTATCAAAACAACAACAACAGGCACGGTATTTATTCCATAAGCTATAAAGACTATCGTAAAAAACATTTCGAAGGGTATCCAGAAGGCAAAAAGAAATTTATGCCATTTTAATTTTAGAGGTGAATTTAGATGTAAAGTCTTTTTGCTTTCCTCGGTTGGACTCTCTGATAGTTCACATTCATCGCTATTTTCAGCACGGAACTCACAGAGCTTTTTCTCAAATTCTTCTTCAGTTATTATGTTTTTGTCAAGCAACTCTTTATATTTTATAATTAAATCAGCCTTGTCTATTTCCCCACGGGCGGATTTCACAGTTCCGTCAGAGAATATAAATAACGGTTTTACAATTCCTAAGATAGCCTGTTTGCAGTGGTGCCACATAAAAAATCCAACAAAGCAAAGAAGCAATTGTACTATAAAAGGAATATATGACTGAGTTTTTACATAGTCCTCTAAATTAAATGCGCATATAAAAAAATAAAGTGTACTCAAAATCAGATTAACTGTAATGAATGTCAGCATCATTTTTATTACAGTATTTTTTTGTTTAGAATCATGGCAGAGTTTTATTATCAAAGCAAATACAAGCGGAAGGAGTAACATTCCAAGGCACAATATTTTTATAACGTCCGCATATGCGGAATTGCTATCTATGTAGTTACCGAGTAAATTTTCAAGCTCCTCCTTAGGCTCTTCTTGTTTGATAACGTAATCAAGACCTATCTCTGAAAATTTCTCGCCCATAAGCTCTATGGTAAAAGCTTTTATAATAATGGGAGTTAAAAATGAGATAATCATAGAAATAATAAAAATGATTAAAATAATCTTATAATATTGAGAATAAATCTTGTTTTTTTGCATAAAAAACACCTCCGTTTATTTTGACATTTAGTGAATGTCATATTTTTAATTATTATACTATATAATGATTAAAATGTCAAGCACTGAATGTCAATTTTTATAATTAAGAGGGTTAGATATGTTTATAAATAAAACTTTGGACGGAAAAAACAATATTTTAGGAAAGAATATTGCTAAATACCGAAAGGAATTGGGAATATCACAAAGAGAATTAGCCGACAGATTGCAGGTTATAGGTTTGGATGTTGACAAAAATGCGGTGCAACGGATGGAATCGGGGCAAAGGTTTATAACCGATATAGAGGTATATTATATTCGCAAGGCTTTAAGGAAAAGCTTTGATGAGTTATTTTCTATTTGAGATAAAAACGGTTTTGAAAACCATTTAAAAAGAGGACCCCCGGCGAGGGTCCTCTCTCTTTTGCTCGCTTGCGAGCAAAATTCACTCTCTCCTGCGCTTGTTGAACGTATGGAGAATTTCGCTCGTTGTGACGAGCGATTTAGGACTCTGCCCTAAAAACCCGCGAGCTTTTTGAAAAAAGCTCGACCAAAAACTTTGAAGCATTGCGCGAAGTGCGAACATACAAAAAAGACAGAGCAATTTGCTCTGCCTTTTGGTTTTGTTTTAGTTTTTACCGATAGCTATCTTAATAGCTCCGTTGTCGATATCAACGGTCGTTTCGGGTGCATCTACCGCTACGCAATCTGCAAGGGTTTCAGAGCAGATTACCTCTATCCACTTGTCGGAGGGTTTGCCCTCAACAAAATTAATGCGGATGCGGTCGGTGATAGCGCAGCCAATCTGCTTACGGGCATCCTGAACATATCTGATGATCTCACGGGCGATACCCTCGTCACGAAGCTCGTCGGTGACCGTGAGGTCAAGAGAAGCGATAATGCCATTCTGACTTGCTACGAACAGACCCTCGTTGGCAATGTAGGTAACGAGAATGATGGAAGCGTCGTACTCTCTCTCCTCACCGTCAACCGTGAGGATCGCCTTGTCGCCATAAACGCGGTACTTGCCGCTCTTGATAGCCTGAATGACCTTACCCTTTTCTGCCTTCTCGCACTTTTCGTTGATAACGGCAAAGTTGGGGTCGTGCTTAACCTTGGCGATATCTCCAACGTCCTCGCTGAGAATTACCTGCTTGACGTTCAGCTCCTCCGCGATAATATCGGTGAATTCGCCCAGTGCCGCAAGCTTCGAGCTATCCGAAAGAGCAAGCTTAAGGGTAGAGAGAGGCTGTCTGTTCTTGACTCTGTTCTTGTTTCGTATTGACCTTGCAAGGGATATGGTATCCTGAACCAGGTCAATGCTCTCAACAAGCTTATAGTTCTTGTACTGCTCGGGAATTACGGGCCAATCCGCAAGGTGGACAGATAGGTCGTCGGTGAAGAGCTTGTAAATCTTCTCGGCGATAATGGGAGCAACGGGAGCGTAAAGCTTTGCGGTGTTTACGAGAACGTAGTAAAGTGTTTCGTAAGCGCTTTGCTTATCAGCGTTCATTCCCGTAGTCCAGAATCTTCTTCTGGAGCGGCGGATGTACCAGTTGGTAATTCCGTCAACCAAGGAGAGCAGACTGTCAACGTATCTGTCTATCTGATATACAGCCATATTTTCGCTTATGGTCTTCTCTGTTGTATAGAGCTTAGCAAGAATCCACTTGTCAAGCTGATTGTCGCTCTCGGGAAGCTTGTTGGGATCGCCACAAAAGCCGTCTATGTTAGCATAAGAAATAAAGAAATTGCAGGAGTTCCAAAGGGGAAGTATGAGCTGCTGGAAGGAATCGAGTATTCCGTCGTCGTCGAACATAAGGTCGCCAAGGAGCATAGCGTTGGTTTGATAGAGGTACAGACGGAGTGAGTCTGTGCCGAACTTCTTCATAAGCTCCATGGGGTCGGTGTAGTTCTTGGAGGACTTGGAAAGCTTCTTTCCGTCCTTTGCGAGAATAGTTCCGTGTACTACGCAGTTCTTAAATGTGGGCTTATCAAAGAGCGCCACCGAGAGAACGTGGAGGTAGTAGAACCAGCAACGAATCTGACCTGTGTACTCAACTATAAAGTCGCAGGGGAAGTGGCTCTCGAACCAATCCTTGTTTTCAAAGGGATAGTGCTTCTGAGCGAAGGGTACGCTTCCGCTCTCGAACCAGCAGTCAAGGACCTCGGGAATACGCGTCATAGTGCCACCGCACTTGGGGCACTTGTAGGTAACCTTGTCCATAAACTGACGGTGGAGGTCACTCAGGCGAATGCCCGACTTTTCGTATATCTCCTCAACGCTTCCCAGCACCTCCTGGTGACGGCAGGCGTCATTGTCGCAGTTCCAAATCGGAATAGGGGTGCTCCAGTAGCGGTTACGGGAAATATTCCAGTCGCGCGCGCCCTCAAGCCAGTTGCCAAAGCGTCCGTGCTTTACGGTGTCGGGGACCCAGTTTATCTCCTCGTTGGTTTCGATAAGTCTGTCCTTTATCTTGCCGATGTCGAAGTAGTACGCATCCATTGCCTTGTAGATAAGGGGGCGCTTACATCTCCAGCAGTGAGGATAGTTATGCTCGATAGTGCCGTCAGCCACAGCCTTTCCGTTTTCGTAGAGGAATCGGATGATGATTGGGTTCATTTCGATAACCGTCTTTTCGCCCTGAAGGGGATAGAAGTCGGTAATTTCCTCGGTAAATCTACCCTTAGCGTCAACGGGGTTGACAAGGGGCATACCGTTGTTCTTGCAGGTCCAGTAGTCGTCCTCACCGAATGCGGGGGCGGTATGAACTATACCAACACCCTCGTCAGCGCCCACGTAATCAGCGCTAACCACTCTGAACGCGCCCTTCTCGGCAAGGTCGGCGAAGTAGGGGAAGAGAGGCTCGTAGGTGTTTCCCACAAGCTCAGCTCCCTGACATTCCTTAACTATAACAGGCTCAGCGCCAAATACGTTTTTGAAATTGGGAAGTGTATCCTTACCTGCCACGAAGATCTCGTCGCCTACCTCTACGAATGCGTAGGTGAGCTTCTCACCCACCGCCAAGCAGAGGTTAGAGGGAAGTGTCCAAGGTGTGGTAGTCCACGCAAGGAAGAATACGGGCTTTCCTGCCTCGGTAAGCTCAGTCTTGAACTTTACCGCGATCCATCTGTCCTGACGGGGACGGGTGGAGTCGGACTCACGGGTGTCCGAAATAGAGAGCGAGGTCTCACAGTGTGTGCAGTAGGGGGTTACTCTGTAATCCTTGTAGATAAGTCCCTTGTCATAGCAGGTCTTGAACGCCCACATAACGCTCTCCATAAAGGAGGGGTTCATAGTTTTATACGCGTTATCGTAGTCAACCCAACGCGCCATCTGCTCGATGTACTCTCTCCACGCGTCGTTGTTGTTCGAAACTATCTCAAAACACTTCTCGTTGAATTTGTCGATACCGATAGAGTTCTCTATCTCGTTCTTATCGTTAATACCCATAAGGGTCTCGGCCTGATTTTCAATGGGAAGTCCGTGACAGTCCCAGCCCCATACTCTGGGGACGCTATATCCGCGCATTGTCCAGTAGCGGGCGATCATATCCTTGATAAAGGAAACGAGAACCGTTCCGTGGTGAGGCTTTCCCGTGGGGAAGGGAGGTCCGTCATAGAAAACGACCTCGGGAGCGACCTTGTTGACCGATCTCTCAAAAATGCTTTCGTCCTTCCAGAAGCTGCCTACCTCGGAATGTATCTCCGAGAAATTAGGCTTCGGGGCAAGATCCTTGTATTTCATAGATTATTCCTCCTAAATGACCAGAGTCAAATAAATAATTACATCAATTTATTATTATATCATACAATTTCTCTAAATTCAACACTTTTTTGCATTTCAACGCCAAAAAGTTTGATATCAAAACGCCCCTGAAGTATTAAGATTCAGTACTTTGGGTAAAGCGTCTATTATATCACTTGCCATCAGTGAATACGCTCCAAGCTCTTTGGCGGCAATATCACCCGCAAGTCCGTGGATATATACCCCAAGAGCGGTGAGTTGGAGCAGGTCTTTTTTTGAGTTGTGTTTTTGGGCAAGTATTCCGCCTATGATGCCTGCGAGGACGTCTCCCGAGCCTCCCGTAGCCATTCCGTTGTTTCCCGTTGTGTTGAGATAGACGCGGGAGCTTCCGTCTGAAGCCACGGTTCGGTGGTCCTTAAGTACACATACGAGGGAGTGCTTTTGCGCATAAGTACGCGCGGTATCTGCGGTGGATGAAAGTATCTCCTCAACGCTTATTCCCGTAAGACGGGACATTTCCTTTGGGTGTGGGGTGATTACAGCGCCCTTGGTATATTTCATCAGCGACGGATTTCGTGACAGGAGATTGAGAGCGTCGGCGTCAAGCACAAGGGAAGTCTTCTCTCTGTCGGCGCTGTGCAGAAGGTCGGAAAGAATCTTGCGGGAAAGCGGAGTTGCACTAAGTCCACAGCCTGACACCACGCAGTCGGCACGTTCAAGAGGAGGGAGCAGGTCGTCCCTTGTATATTCATTCGTATATGTAGTAACTATCGCCTCGGGGATAAGAGTCTGCAAAATAATTCGGTTGCTTTCGTGGGTGAATATCTCCACAAGCCCCGATCCGCTTCTGTATGCGGCTTTGGCACAAAGATATGCCGCCCCTGCCATTCCGTAAGAGCCGCAGATGCACAGTACACGTCCGAAGTCGCCCTTGCTTGAGCGGAGGGGACGGGAGGGAAGCATTATCAATGCCTCGGCGGCGCTTGTGAAGGAAAAGGTATCACAACGCGGTAAAGAGTTTTTCATAAGAATCTCCTTATACGAATTTACTTTGATATATCTGATATATATTGTTATTTTATCACATATACTCATTAAAAGTAAAGCGTTTTATGCAAATAACAGCTAAAAAAAAGAATATTTGAAAAAGGTCTTGACAAGAGTAATAAAATCAATTATAATATACAGTGTCGCATTTTGTGTCAATGTATAAATGCGTGATTCCGAAAGCGTTTAGGAGGTAATATGGTCGTAGATGTTGCTCCGCTCCTTAGGGGAGAGGTGAAGAAAATAGATATCGACTATATGCTCTCCCCCGAACAGATTGACGGTGTCAGATTTGAGGACGCTCACGTAAGCGGAGTCCTTACGGACAACAGCGGTTATATGAGATTGCGCCTCAAGGCAGAGCTGGTTTATCACGGCGAATGCGCGAGATGTCTTGCTCCCGTGGACGGAGTTTTCTCTCTTGACTTCGAGCGTACAGTAGCTACCGAGGGAACTATCGACGACGACAGGCTCGAGGAGCTTGTTGACGAATACGTGCTTCTTTGCGGACACGAGCTTGACGTGGATGAGCCTCTTTGTGAGGAGCTGATGCTGGGATTTCCTACAAGGCTTCTTTGCTCGGAGGACTGTGAGGGACTTTGCCCTAAGTGCGGCAAACCCAAACGTGAGGGAGATTGCGGCTGCAGTCAGCGGGAGATAGACCCAAGACTTGCGGTGCTGGCGCATTTCTTTGACGAAGACGAGGACGAAAAATAAAAATTTATATAAATTGAAAGTTGTGTTTTACACGCTTCAAGGAGGTGTAACTATGGCAGTACCGAAGAGAAAAGTATCCAAGGCTCGCAGAGACAAGAGACGTTCTAATAACTGGAAGCTCATCCTTCCCGGAATGACAAAGTGCCCCAAGTGCGGTGAGTTTGTAAGAAGCCACCGTGTATGCAAGGCTTGCGGTTACTACGCAGACGCTAAGGTTCTCGAAGTTGAGAGCAAGTAATCGACTATAAAGAAGACAGTAGCTTGACCAAAAAAGCTACTGTTTCTTTTTAAAACTTTAAGACGGAGGAATTATGTCGGACTTAAAGCGATTTGGTAGAAGGATATACATATATACGGCTGTCTTGCTGTGTTTAGCTTTTTTTCTGCTCAGCCTTTGCTCCTGCGTGTATGGCGGTACTGGGGGAGAGCAGGGAGAGAAGATAGATTTTCTTAGCACTGAGCTTGACGTTATAAGCAAGTATATTGCTGTGGGTCAGTATAAAGGCTTGGAAATAACCGCGGAAGATAACCCTAAGGATGCTGCCGTATGGGACGCGGTGGAGAGTAATTGCAGCGTAAAGGAGTATCCTTTCGCGCAGGTATATTACTATCGTGATCAGCTTGAGGCGCAGTATAAATACTATGCGGAGCAGGCTGATATGTCCTATGAGGATATGTGCGCTCAGCTTGGAGTAGATAGCGGAAGCATAATTGAGGAGGCTAAAGCGCTGACCAAGAGCGATTTGGTGTACAGTGCCATAGTAAAGCTTGAGGGAATTACCGTAACCGATGAGGAAAAGGAAAGACTTTTTCAGAAGTACGTTGAAAATTACGTATCGGTGTACGGATATACCGAGGAGTACGTAAGAGCGGAGATGGCAGAGGAGATATATGCTTCTATGCTGTACGATAAGACCACCGAATTTTTACTTAAAAATAACACTGTAAAATGAAAAGAAGCGTGCAAGAAGCACGCTTTTTTCATTTAGCTTACTCGTCCAGAGCCTCGAATTTGTCGCGGGCTCTGAAGAGCAGGGATATGCACCATATACCCGCAAGGGCAACTACGGTATAAATTATACGGCTCACTAGCCCCGACTGTCCGCCGCCAAGCCAAGCAACGATATCAAATTGAAAAAGACCGATGCTTCCCCAGTTCAGCGCGCCGACGATTGTGAGGATCAGCGCAATTCTATCCATAATCATATCGATTTTCCTCCTTCGGAACGGTTTTATCCGCTCAAAGTTAGTTTTAGCAGGCATATATCTTTTATGCTTCGCAATTTTTTACAATTAAGTAATTTTTATAAAATTTATTTTACCGATAAAGATATAATAGACTTTAATTGCAGATATATGGGAGAAATAACGGTATTGTCAGGATTCAGATCAATTACGTGATAAGATGTAGATTTATGTAGAGAGAGTGAGGTATTCGCCTTGCGACGAAGATTCGCTCGCTCTTTCTCGCTGCGGCTCGGTCACGCTCGCGTTCTGACATCACACTGTGATGTCATTCATTACGCTCACGCCGCTTCGCTACCTGACAAGCGAGCTTGTCGATCTTTGAGGGGCGAACGCGAACTCAATCCTGCTGCGCAGGGGTAAGCTCTTTCATACTTTCTGTCACAAAAAACAACACCCTACGCAAGTAGGGTGTTGTTTTTTATGGCGGAGAGAGTGAGATTCGAACTCACGGAACGGTATTAGCGTTCACACGATTTCCAGTCGTGCGCCTTAGACCAGCTCAGCCATCTCTCCATACGACTTGACTATTATATCATAAGAGAAAATAAAAATCAAGTCCTTTTTGAAAAAAATTTGATTTTTCTTTTAAGCTTTAATTATCTCCCGCGGTGAGTCTTATAAGCAGGGAACGGTTATCATTTTGCGTCCTTGCGTCCAGCGCCGCTCTGTTCCTGCGTATTTCTCCGCACTTTTCGCATTTATGTATGATGATAAATCCTCTTTTTGGGTCCGGCTCGGAGCGTATGGGACGCATAAGTCCGCCGCATTCGTTGGCTCTGTCCCCGGGGTTTACGTCAACGTGAAGCGACCACAGGCAGAAGGGACAGTGGTTGCGTGAGCTGCTGCCCATTGGCTCTACTTGTTTGCCGCAATGGGCGCAGATAAAGGCATTATCGTTTTTCGTAAAGCGTTTCTGTTCCATAATTATTTACCGCCAAGTGCCTCTTTCTCGTTTTTCGTAAGCTTTACTGCTATATTATCTCTTCGGTAGTCATAAATCGACAGCGCTCCGTAGGCGTTTTTGCTGTAATCAAGGTCGCCCTTGTAATATATCTCAACGTGCACCGACAGAAGCTTCTCGCTCTCCAAAAGCTCATTCAGATTTATGACTTCCTCTCCGTTCTCAAAATTGAAGGTATAGCGGTAGAAGGAGTAAAGTGTGCTGTATGCTTTCTGCGGCTCGGCTTCGGGTGTGACGCGGATAGCCTTTATATTTTCGGCGTTATCCTTGCTTATCTCCTGACTTGGGTCCTCGGGACGGTCGCCTATATAAAGCACGAGGGATACGTCGAAAAGCTCCTCGCTTTTGCTCGGCACTGTGGGGAGCGAGTAATCCTTTGTCAGAGCCGTTATGGTGCTGTTATTGTATCTGAAAACTATCTGCGCCTGATTGGCATCGGGAATAAATAATGCTTCGGGTACACCGAAGTAGCCCTTTGTCTTTCCTCCGCTCAGCTCGTCGTGTACCTGTTTGAAAACGTACAGCTCCTTATCCTCGGACAACGAGGCGGAATACGCGGCGTTCAGCTTGTCGTTGGGGTCAAGACCGTCTATTTCCTTAGGTATTCCCGTTGAGAATACTCTCCACAAAAGAAGTATGATAACCGTAAGTATAACGCAAAAGAGCAGGAATTTCAGAAGTCTGCCTATTCGTTTAAAAATTACCCAAGCTCTTGACATAAGCTCTCCTTTCGGATATAATAAATATATCTTTATAATTATATCACCGATTTGTTAACATTTCAAGTGTTTTTTAGGGAGAAAGAATGAATATATACGAATACGCTCCTCAGAAGAATTTCAAAAAGCTGTCTGGCATAGTTATGCTGCTTATATGCGCGGCTACCCTACTCTTTCTCATACCCTCGGTATTTCCCCTGATGCCCTTTCGCTGGGTGCTTCAGACGCTGGGGCTTTTTTGCCTTGTGGCTGTGATATATATATCGGTGCGGGTTGTGGGAAAAGCATTTATATATGCCATATTTGAAAATGACGACGGAAGCCGTGACCTTACGGTTACCGAGATATCAAACGGAGGGAAAAGCCGTATAACCGTATGCAGGATATCACTTGTGAATATAGAGGAGGTATGCGTTCTTGACCGCAGGAACGACACCGACAGACTGCGAATCAAGCAGCTGACTCAGGGGAGAAAGAAATTCGCGTATCACCCCGACTTCAACGCTCAGAGGGCGTGTTACGTATCTGCTACCGAGTGCGGGGAGCCTCTCGCAATAAAGCTGGCTGAGGATAAAATTCTTATTGAATATCTGAAGCGGCTTAAATAACGTAATACAAAGGAATAAACACAGTTCGGGGAAAGCTTGCTTTCTCAATCGGGCATACTGCTTGACGGTATGCTCGGGGATAAGGAAATCGCGGTGAGAATCCGCGGCAACAGCCATTACCGTAATTAAAGCGCATACGCGTCTTTCTAAGTCGGAATGCTTATCGTTCTGTGCGCGTAAAAGACTCTCGGGCAAATGGGGAGCTTGCGGATGGGGATACGGGCAGGGTATCCCTTATCACTGTGCAAGCACTCGGGAGGGTGCTTTTATTTTTATCCTTTTGTAAATATAAACAAAACGAAAGGAATTAAAAAATGAAGAATTTTAAGAGAACATTATTGGCATTGCTGCTGGTGCTTACTACTCTTTTTTGTCTTGCGGGATGCAAGAACGAGGAGTCGGAAAACGAGGGCTTCTGGGACAGTGCAACCTACAAGGAGGACGTGACATTGGGCGAGGGAAGCAAGACGGTTAAGATAGACGTGGAGATAGACGGTAAGTCTGTGACCATAACCCTTAATACAGATGCCGAAAAGTTAGGTGACGCACTTTATGGAGAGGAGCTTATAAATGACGCAAGCTTTTTCGACACCCTTAACGGCATAAAGCTTGATTGGAATACTCACAAGGCTTACTGGGGCTTCTATAAGGGCGAAGAGTATATGCAGATAGGTGTGGGCGACGAGTCTATTTCGGGCGGAGAGCATTACAGATTTGTTTACACGAAATAACGCACATAAAAAAAGCAGCGGCATTTTTGAAATGGCTTTGTTCTCTATGTTCGCTGCCTTGATGTTTGCCTCGAAGCTTTTAATGGAATTTTTACCTAACGTCCACCTGCTCGGGATGTTTACGGTAATGCTTACCGTTGTTTTCAGGGTGAAGGCACTGATACCTATTTATATCTACGTTATGCTAAATGGACTCTATGCGGGCTTTGACGTGTGGTGGATACCTTATCTGTATATATGGGCTGTTCTCTGGGCACTGACTATGCTCGTGCCGAGAAATATACCAAAAAAGCTTGCGGCGGTGGTATATCCCTTGCTATGCGGTATTCACGGATTCGCCTTTGGATCACTCTGCGCTCCCGCTCAGGCGTTCTTTTTCGGGCTTGATTTTGAGCAAACGGTTGCGTGGATAATTGCGGGCATCCCTTTTGATATCCTGCACGGAATATCCAATCTTTTCGCGGGACTTCTTGTGCTTCCGCTGTCCGAGCTTCTGAAAAAGCTGCTAAAGAGAAGAGGAAGCGGGATATAAATAAGGGCGTTTTAATCTCTTTTCGAATATTTTTTTATAAAAGAAGTTGACAGATTTTTTTTACTATGGTATAATTGTGGCAACGAAAGTATCATTCATTTAAGGAGGACGGTTATGAACGATAACAGAGGATACGTTATAGTTACGGACTATATCGAGGTCAACACAGGTAAGGATGTTTCGGATGAGCTTCAGAAGATTATTCTGGACAATCCCCACAAGACCATATTCTTCCCCGACGGAGAATACGTTATAGCTAAGCCTATATGCACACCCGCAAATCCCGATAATGCCGTGTCCCTGATGCTCTCTAACTTCGCTACTATTAAGGCGGCAGACGGATGGGACAGCGAGGAGGCAATGATAAGACTCGGCGCGGCAGAGCCATTTAACAACATAAATATTAACGGAAGCAACTACTCGCTTACGGGAGGTATTATTGACGGAAACGGCGTGGCAAACGGTGTATCTATCGACAGCGGACGCGAGACCCGTATTGAAAAGCTGTCAATTAAGCACACATTTATCGGCCTGCATATAAAGTACGGAGCTAACAATGGCTCCTCTGATGCTGATATTATGGATGTAAACATAGTAGGTAACAATAAGCTCGGCTCCATAGGCGTGCTTGTTGAGGGACATGATAACTCCTTTACCAATATGCGAATCGCCAGCGTTCAGATAGGATTTAAGATACTTGAGTCATCGCAATTCCTGCGTAATATTCATCCCCTTTATATCTTCGCGGGAGAGCTTAACTCCGAGAGCGCGTACAGAGATGGCTGTGCATTCTGGGACAATACACCCTTCCATACGTGGTACAACAACTGTTACAGCGACCAGTTCGCTACGGGCTTCCGTATGCGCTCCGGAGCGCGTCATATATACGCAGACTGTTACAGCATGTGGTACACCAACCGCGGAAATCTGGAGCGCGCGTTCTACGCTGACGGAGTGTTCAATTCGGTGTTGAGAAATTGCGTGGTAAAATTCCATCCCAACGCAACAGAAACTATCTACCTTGCCGACGCAAAGGAGGGAGGAACGGGAGTTATACACGACCCGATGATAGACGGTGGAAAAGCCATGGATAACACCTATGAAAAGTATCTTAGAGGAGATATACTCTATCCCATTTGTTGATGCGGAAGCTGTCGGATTTTCCGACTCTTAATAATGTTTAACAAAAAAGCCGTCTTTGCAAAAGACGGTCTTTTTGTTGCTTTTGTAGGTATTGCACAAAGATTCACATAAGCCAAAAAAGGATTGACAATAGGGCAAAAGTATGGTAAAATAATACTTGCAAAAGTGAGCAAAATCAAAGAAAGGAAGAACCTATATGAAAAAAAGAACAAAGAGCCTTTGGCGTGTAGCAGGAGAGCTGCTTTGCTTACTTCTCGTTTTTAGTATGATGGTAGGAATGATTCCTATGACTGCCAGCGAGACTGTTGAACAAACCGATAAGCCTGATGAGGTGACGGTGGCAAAGCTGACCAAGGATACACCCAGAGGAACGAAAATAACCAAAGAGCACGTTGAGCTTGTTACTCTCAAGAATGTGAACGTGCCCAAAAATGTTATTTCCGATCCCGAGGAGATATATTCCAAGTATGCAACTCGTGATCTTTACGCGGGTGAGTTTATCAGTAGCGATCAACTATCAAAAGCGCTCGTCCGAACTGTTAATTCTGATCTTCTCCTAAAGACGATAGCAGAGAGCCCAGATGACTACGTGGTGGTTACCGATTACGTTGTTCCTAACACAGGCGAGGACCTCTCGGTATTTTTACAGGAAATAATTGACAACAATATAGGAAGAACTATATATTTTCCTGACGGAGAGTACGTTATCGCGCGTCCCCTGCGTACGCCCGCTAAGGGAAGAAACAGTGTATCTATCCAGCTTTCCGACGGTGCTACCATAAAGGCATCCGAGAGAACCGAATGGAAGAATGTGGGCGGTGACGCTCTTATCTGCCTCGGAGGCGATGGCGGCACGAATGACATCCAGTCCATTGGAAGCTACTATACGCTTATAGGCGGAACGCTTGACGGAAACGGAGTTACTAACGGCGTATCTATTGACAGCGGACGCGAGACCGTTGTCCGTAATATCTGTATTAAGAATGCTAATATTGGTATCAGCATAAAGAAGGGTATCAATAGCGGTTCATCAGACTGCGATTTTGAGGATATTACAATTATCGGCTCGGGTAATAAAATAGGCTCAAGGGGTATCGCTGTCAATGGGTGGGACAATACCTTCTCCAATATAAGGATATATAATATGCAGACGGGTGTGGACATACAAAGTGCCGGAAACCTTCTTAAGAGCATATACGTATTCAATGATGAGGGCAAATTCAGCGGAACGACCGTGACCACTGGTATCAGCTGTCCTTCTGATTATATTAACTGGTATTCACAGTGCCATTTCGTTAACTGCTCCATAGGCTTTGACCTTAAGTTGGGCGGAATTATCTGGGACTGCTCGGCTAAATGGACTACAAATTCCATTATTAAGCAGTATATGTTCAAATATAACGGAAACTTTCTTACCGCCAGCGGTTGCAGAGCTGAGTTTTGCGGCGGAAGCGGTGTTGATGCCAAGTTTATAAGCGGCAGTGGAGCTCAACGAGTTATTGAAGGCTGTACCTTTGATACCACGGTGGATAAAACCAACTATACAAGTATTTTGGCTAGAGGTAATGCTATAATCCCTCTTTCTTAACGGAAAGCCAGACGGAGAAAGGAAAAAGATATGAAATTCAGTAATAAATTCAAGCGAATACTGAGCGCTGTCCTCTGCCTGTGTATGGTAATGGGTGCGTTGCTTGCGTTTGCTTCCTGTAACGATAACGGTGATCCCCAGCAGACAGGTGATGCTTCAAGCGACTCGGAAAAGGTCACTGTGGTAAGAGCTATCGAGTATGTGAAGGTTGGCTCCAAGATAGCCAGCGGTAGCTTTGAGGAAGTATCCGTAGCCAAGAATCTGGTCCCCGAAGGAGCTTACTCCTCTGTTAAGGATGTGGTCAATAAGTTCCTTAAGACTGATGTCTATGCAGGTGACTATCTCCTTGCGGATAAGGTAGCCCCAAATATGCAGGCGCTCAAGGGGGAGACTTCAGGCGACCTTCACGAGGATTACGTGACCGTTACCGATTACCTTAAGGGTGTGAGCGGAGATATGTCAACCGCTATACAGAAGGCGATAGACGAGAATCCCAACAGAACTATATATTTCCCTGACGGAACCTATCTGGTGCATAAGCCAATAAAAACCTCCGCAGACCCCGAAAAATGTGTTTCTATCCGTCTTTCTACCTATGCTGTCATTTCGGCTGGCGGCACTAAGGATAAATGGACCGACGGTATGGCTGTCATAGAGCTTGGCGCAAAGGATAACGGTGACGCTAAATATTCATTTATCGGCGGAGTGGTGAACGTGTCAGGCATGGGTAAAGCGGGAGCTATATCCGTATGCGGCGGAAACGCCCTTATCAACAACGTTTCTGTAAAGAACGCGGAGATAGGTATTACTATCAAGGAGGGCGCAAGAGCCGATATTGATAGCTGTGTTGTTACCTGTAACAGCAAGAGTTCTGCCATAGGCGTATTGGTAGAGAGCGAGGAGAATACGCTTACCAATATGAGGCTTTGTTATATGGAGATAGGAATTAAGCTTACGGGCGCTAATAATATACTCAGAAACGTTCACCCTCTCTATGCGGGTAGCGACAACAGCTGGAGCACCGGCTTCTACGATGTCAGCGAGGGCAACTTCTATGACGCCTGTTACAGCGACCAGTACGCTATCGCGTACTATATGGGTGAAAATACCAAGTCTGTATATAACGGATGTTACGGCTACTGGTATCAGGGAACAGGAGGAAACCACTACGGATTCTACGCCATAAACGCCTTCAATTCTATTGTGAGGGATACGGGAATCAAGCTTCATGGCAGCCATAAGGAGGCTTGTGACATGACCTATCTCAAGGTTGTGAAGGATGATGGAAGTACATCCCACGAGGGCAACGGCGTCGTGCTCTACCCCAGAAACAACGGTGACGGCGGAGGCCACGCAAATGATGAGCATTCTGCAGATTGGGCAGGCTTCCTTAAGACCGATAGACTGGCTTGATTTTGGGAAGGAGATAAGGTATTATGAAAAAGACTGATATGATAAAGCGTATATTCAGCGCACTTATTTGCCTGTGTCTGATTGCCGTGTCCCTTCTCGCCCTGGCATCATGCGAGCTCAATGAAGGCAATGGAGGCAATGAAATCCAGAACAATGAGGACTCGATTTCGGTTATTAAGGTAGCAAAGGATATTGAAGCCGGTAAAAAGCTTACCGCTGATATGTTTGAGACTGTTAAGGTGCCCGAGACGGCAGTTCCTATTAACGCTATACGCGACATGACAAATATAGAGGGTAAGTACAATACTCAGAAGCTTTACGCGGGGGAGTACGTATTCAGAGGAAAGCTCACCGACAAGGACCTCTCCGCGGTAGGATATGAGAGCAATTTTGTGGTAACAGAGAAGATAAACGTAAGCGGAGATATCTCAGATGCTCTCCAGCAGCTTATAGATAATAACCCCGGAAAGACCTTTGAGTTTCCCGACGGAACCTATACTATTTCTAAGCCTATAAAGGTACCCGCAGACCCTGCTAAGGCAGTTTCGCTTCGTCTGTCCGATTTTGCCGTTATAAAGGCGGCTGACTCCTGGAACAGCACCGATGCAATGTTTTGTCTTTCTGCGGGAAGCATACCTCAGGGCAGTGAGCTTGTTAATACTTTCTATCTTACGGGCGGTCTTTTTGACGGTAACGGCAAGGCAACCGCAATATCCGTAGAGAACGGAGAGAATCTTCTCATAAGCGGAGTTGATTTCAAGAACGTTGTTACAGCCATTGACGTTAAGGGCGGCACAGTTGACGTGGAGAACTGTGACGTTGTAGGCGCGGGAAGCGGCTCGGTTGCTCTTAAGGCTGCGGGTGATTATTCTACCTTCACCAACATCCGAGTTTCTAAAGCCGACGCGGCTGTTAAGGTAAGCGGCAACGACAACTACTTCAAGAGCGTTTACGCTACTTATGAAAACAAGGCTAACTCGCATATCGCCTTCGTTGATACTGCCACAAAGGGAAATAACTACGATATGTGTACAAGCGAGAACTTTGCTACCGGCTTCAGTGTAGGAACGGGAACGTCCATATACTCAGGCTGCTACGTAAAGTGGGAGAGCGCAAGTATAACCGAGCAGGTAGCCTTCCGTTCTACGGGCAAGTTCAACTCGGTTATCAGAACCAGCAGAGTTGACTTTGATTTCGCTAACTGCGGCGGCGCGTATCTTGTTGATACCGCAACGGGCGGAGAAGGTCAAGTGCTTTGGCCTATGATAGGCGGCGATTCCAATATGGTAGATGACTCTTATGCTTTATATCTCAAGGACACTACCGCCGTTTCGAGATGATCGATATATATAATATAAGGCTGACTTTTGTCAGCCTTATATTTGTAAGACGAAAACCCCGCCATAGTGGCGGGGTTCCATAAAGGCTTTGCCGATGAGCAGAAAGCAAATAAAAATTCAGCGTAGAATGATCTTGTGTCAAAGGCTCCCTTGTGTAAAGGGAGCTGTCAGCGAAGCTGACT
>JAZNXE010000029.1:0-56449 GCA_045593725.1 Eubacteriales bacterium | reverse complement strand
CATCGGACAAGGTCTGCTCGCTTGAATACGAGCTGTTCTGCGAGGTTCGCGGCTACGTTGCCGATAACAGTCACCGCATACAAAAGGCGGCGGCGCTTATGGCAAGGCTCGACGCTTATTACAGCCTCGCAACCGTTGCGGCTAAGAATAACTACGTGCGCCCCGAGGTCGATACGGGTGATGAGATAATTATTAAGGATGGACGCCATCCCGTCGTTGAGCAGTTCGTGAGAGATACCTATTTCGTGCCTAACGACGCTCACCTTGATACGAGAAATAACCGCCTTATGCTCATAACGGGACCCAATATGGCGGGTAAATCCACCTATATGAGACAGGTGGCAATAATCGCGCTCATGGCGCAGATAGGCTCGTTCGTTCCCGCAAAAGAGGCGAGAATTGGAATAGTTGATAAGCTCTTTACCCGTGTGGGCGCGTCGGACGACTTGGCGTCGGGACAGTCCACGTTTATGCTTGAAATGAACGAGGTGGCGTATATACTAAGAAACGCTACCAGACAGAGCCTTATCATATATGACGAGGTGGGAAGAGGAACCTCTACCTTTGACGGTATGAGCATAGCCAGAGCCATAGTAGAATATACAAGCAGCAAAAAGATAGGGGCGAAGACCCTGTTTGCTACTCATTATCACGAGCTTACCTCTATGGAGGGCGAGATAGAGGGAATAGTAAATTATAACATAGCCGCTAAGAAGAGAGGGGATAATATCACCTTCCTTCGTAAGATAGTCAGAGGCTCCACGGACGACAGCTACGGTATCGAGGTAGCTAAGCTCGCGGGGCTTCCCAACGAGGTCATACGCAGAGCCAAGGAGGTCCTCGCTTCTGTGGAAAAGACCGCGAAGGCACTCTCGACCTCTGATGCGGTGCGGGAGGAAAAGGACGAAAGCCTTATCAGTATGGATGATTTCGTACACGAGCAGGTGATAGAGGAGCTTAAGGCGGTTGACCTTAATACCCTGTCACCCTACGAAGCTATGAGCTTTTTGTTTGATTTGAAGAAAAGACTTAAATAAATTGAGAAAGGGGGAGAATTATGGGCAATATTAACGTGCTTTCCTTTGCCGTTGCCAATCTTATAGCGGCGGGAGAGGTGGTGGACAGACCCTCGTCTGTCATAAAGGAGCTTATGGAAAACGCCATTGACGCGGGTGCTACCGCCATAACCGTGGAGATACAGAACGGCGGAGTTACGTACATGAGAGTTTCGGACAACGGATGCGGTATGGAGCCTGAGGATCTCCCCATAGCTATACGCAGACACGCTACGAGTAAGATAAAGAACGCCGAGGACCTTGACGGTATAATTACGCTGGGCTTCAGAGGAGAGGCGCTCGCCGCTATCGCGTCGGTATCCGATATGCGTATAATATCCAAAACCCGCGATGCGTCAACAGGCTCAATGCTCAGAGCAAGCGGCGGAAATATCCTTGGTGTGAGCGAAAGAGCGGCGGCAGACGGAACGACTGTTATAGTTGAAAATCTTTTTGCCAACGTTCCCGCAAGACGTAAATTCCTCAAAAAGGACGCAACCGAAGCTATGGCTGTAAGTGCCGTGGTGGAAAAAATAGCGCTGTCAAAGCCCGATATATCCTTTAAGCTGATAATTGACGGAAACGTAAAGCTTGAAACCATAGGTGACGGAAGCGTTAAAAACACTATATATTCTGTCTTTGGCAGGGAGTTTGCCTCAAAGCTCATACGCACCGAGATAGAGGTGGATGGAATCATAGTAGAGGGCTTTGTGGGACGCTCGGATAACGTAAGAGCCAACAGAAATTATCAGAATTTCTTTATTAACGGCAGATACGTAAAGAGCAAGACCGCCTGCGCCGCACTTGAGCAGGCATACACCTCGTACATACCCCCAGATAAATTCCCGTGCTGTGTTTTGTTTATGAATATAAATCCCTCTACGGTTGATGTGAACGTACATCCCGCAAAGCTTGAGGTCAAATTCTCCAACGAGAAGCCTGTTTTTGAGGCAATATATTACTCTGTTAGAAATGCCCTTGAGCAAAATGCGGCAAGACCAAGCGTAGAGCTATCAGCACCTCAAAGAGATAGAGTGAACGAATGGGCGCCTAAGGGAGTGGGGGCAAATATGCCTATTGACGAGGGAAAGAGGGAATCCCTGAGGACACGTCAGATAGAAGTGCCTCTTTATACCGCGCCCACAAGCGCGCAAAAGGAGTCCTCCCAAAAATTTGAATTTGAGAAAACGGTTTCTCCACCACCCCAGCCCGAGGTAAAGCCACAGGAAAAATATGAGATAACGGCGGAGGATTACGTTCGTGAATATCTCAAGGGAACGTACAATGAGCTTATTAAGGCAGAGGAGGAGCTTGAAAGAGCAGAATTTGAAGGGGAAGAAAATAATTTCGGAGAGGTAGCTTCCACGGCTGCGGAGAATGGAGCGTCTGCTGCTTCAATTGAACCTACACGAGAAGCGAAAGCCCAACCTCTTGAATACCGAATAATCGGCGAAGCCTTCAACGCTTATGTGATTGTTGAGCGTGGAGATGTTATGCTTCTTATAGATAAGCACGCCGCCCACGAGCGTATTATATTTGAACAGCTTAAAGCGGGTCTTAGGGACACGTCGGTATCCTCGCAGATGCTTATGCTGCCCTTGGAGATAATGATGACCTCTGAGGAGATACAGACACTGCTTCAGTATAAGACCGAGATAGAAGCGGTAGGCTTCGAGTTTACCGCCGGTAAATATACTGCTAACGTCACGGCTATCCCAGAGGGTATCGGCACGGAGGCTGTTGCCGATATGCTTGTGGTAATGGCTGAGCGTATAAAGAGCGGAACGGGAAGCGCTGGGCTTACCAGAGATATTATCTTTGAGAAGGCTCTGTATCAGGCATCCTGCAAGGCGGCAATAAAGGCTGGGAGAGAGTACTCGCCCGAGCATATAAAATGGATAGTTGGAAAGCTTATGGAGCTTCCCGATATAACAGTATGCCCCCACGGCAGGCCCGTGGCTATGGAGCTGTCAAAGAAAAATCTTGACAGGCAGTTTGAGCGTACGTAAGGAAAGGAAAATAAATGTTTAAGATATTAGCGACAGACGGCAGAGCCAGAAGAGGAGTTCTGCATACCGTTCACGGAGATATACAGACCCCCGTATTTATGAACGTAGGCACTTGCGCGGCTATTAAGGGCGGAGTGTCCAGCCGAGAGCTTATCGACCTTGACTGTCAGGTAGAGCTTTCAAATACCTATCATTTGCACATCAGACCGGGAGATAAGCTCATATACGAAATGGGCGGACTTCACAAGTTTATGAACTGGGAGCGCCCTATACTTACCGACAGCGGCGGATTTCAGGTATTTTCACTGTCACAGCTGCGTAAAATAACCGAGGAGGGAGTTCGCTTTGCCTCCCACGTTGACGGAAAGAGAATATTTATGGGGCCTGAGGAGAGTATGCAGATACAGTCAAATCTCGCGTCAACCATTGCTATGGCATTTGACGAATGCATCGAAAACCCCGCGCCTTATAAGTACGTAAAGGAATCCTGCGACCGTACCGTGCGTTGGCTTGTGCGTTGCAAGACCGAGATGGACAGACTCAATTCCTTGCCCGAAACAATAAACAAAAATCAGCTTCTTTTCGGAATAAACCAAGGAGGTACTTACGAGGACCTTCGTATCGAGCATATGCAGAGTATAGCCGAGCTTGATCTTGCGGGATATGCCATAGGCGGTCTTGCCGTTGGTGAGGAAACCGAGGAGATGTACAGGATAATCGACGCGGTAGAGCCTTATATGCCAAAGGATAAGCCCAGATATCTTATGGGAGTGGGAACACCCTGTAATATACTGGAGGCAGTCCATATGGGCGTGGATTTCTTCGATTGCGTAATGCCAAGCAGAAACGCAAGACACGGAAATCTCTTTACGTGGCACGGAAAAATGAATCTGCTCAACGAAAAGTACGCTAAGGACCCCAGACCCTTTGACGAAAATTGCGGTTGCCCCGCGTGTCGTAATTACAGCCGCTCATACGTAAGACATCTTATCAAGGCGAAGGAATCTCTTGGTATGCGTCTTGCTGTTGCGCATAATCTGTATTTCTATAACAATCTTACAAGAGAGATACGGAACGCTCTTGATGGAGGCTACTTCGAAAGCTTCTATCAAAAATACAGAAATATTCTCGGTGAACGCAGTCAGAGCTGACGTCCCGAGAGGAGGTCACTATGTTAAATAAGGAATTGCTTTGCGAGGTGCTTGGTGTAGCCATGTCAAGCGGCGGAGATTTCGCCGAGGTGTACGGAGAGCATACTCGCTCTAACTCCATAGCCTTGATTGACGGCAAAATAGACGAAATAAGCGACAACGTTATATCGGGAGTGGGAGTGAGAGTTTTCCTTGGGGAAAGAACTGTTTACGCATCCACCTCGGATATAAGCAGAGAGGGGCTTCTCGCCTGCGCTCGCTCGGCAGCCGACGCTTTGGGTGAAGGAAGTGCGCCTATATCCATCTGTCTTAACAGACGTGAGGTCATAGATATACATCCTGTCCGTATAAATCCTATAACCACTCAGCTTCCTACAAAAATAGATATATTGAAATCTGCCTGCTTTGCGGCAAAGGAGCGAAGTGACCTTATATCTCAGGTTTCGGGTAGGCTTATGTCTGTTGAGCATGAGATACTCGTAGCCAATACCGAGGGACTCCTTGCGGGGGATACTCACACAAGGACTCGTATCGCCGTAAGCGCGGTAGCGTCGAAAAACGGAGAAAATCAGTCGGGCAGCGCGTCGCCGGGGCGTGGAATGGGACTTGAAATGTTCGAGCTTATCTCCCCCGAGGAAACAGGTAAAAGGGCGGCAGACCAAGCGCTTGTAAATCTCAGAGCCGATTACTGTAAGGCAGGACAGATGACTGTTGCAATTGAAAACGGCTTTGGTGGAGTTATATTCCACGAGGCTTGCGGTCACTCACTTGAGGCAACTCAGGTTGGCGTGGGAATGTCTGAAATGTGCGGAAAGCTCGGACAAAAAATCGCCAACGAAAAGCTCACAGCGATAGACGACGGCACCATAGCGGGAGCGTGGGGCTCTGTAAATATCGACGACGAGGGTAATCCCACACGTCGTAACGTGCTCATAGAAAAGGGTGTACTCAAGGGATATATGATAGACCGCTTAGGATCGAGGCGAATGGGTATGCCTATGACTGGTAACAGCCGAAGACAGAATTACTCCTTTGAGGCTACCTCACGAATGACAAATACCTTTATTGATAACGGTCCCGATAAAAACGAGGATATAATCGCGTCTATTGAATACGGGCTTTACGCCAAGCAAATGGGTGGCGGCTCTGTCAATCCTCTTACGGGAGCATTTAATTTTGCGGTTACCGAGGGATATATGGTCCGTAACGGAAAGATATGCGAGCCTGTAAGAGGAGCGTCGCTTATAGGTACAGGCTCCAAGATACTTCAGGATATTGATATGGTTGGACAAAATCTCGCAACGGGTCAGGGCATGTGCGGCTCAAGCAGCGGAAGTGTTCCCACAGACGTGGGACAGCCGCTTATCCGTGTCAAGAAGATAACCGTAGGCGGAAGATAAGGAGGTTTTTTATATGAATTTTGACGCAGTAAAAAACACTCTTATAGAGGAGGCTAAAAGAGCCGGACTTAAGGAATACGAGGTATATTTTATGGAGAGCGAGGGAATCTCCACAGAAACGCTTAAGGGAGAGATATCCTCGTTTTCATCAGAGGTCAGCGGGGGCGTGTGCTTCCGTTGTATAGTTGACGGTAAAATGGGACGCGCCGCTACCGAATTGTTCACCGATGAAGAAATGAAGGCACTCGTTGCCAGAGCCATAAATAACGCGAAATTCATCGAGAAGGAAGATAAGGCGGTCATATACGCGGGGGCAGAGCATTACCTAAAGCCTGAGCTTCCGCCCATTCCCGAGGATAGCGCGGCAAAGCTTAAGACGCGCTCACTTGAGCTGCTTGACGACACAGTAAAGCAGAGCGAATATATTGCGGAAAGCTCACAAACGGGCGCTACACGCGCAAGAGTGCGTATGGAGCTGATGAACTCTTACGGCTTGCATCTATTCAACGAGGTTGGAGCGTCGCTCTCCTTTGTTCAGGCTGTTGTGGAAAAGGACGGGGAATCTCAGTACGGAATAGCAATGGCAAAGGGACTTGATGGCACGGAAGTTACTGATATGCCGCGCAAGGCAACCGAAGAAGCTCTTTCAAAGATAGGAGCGCAGGAGATACCAAGCGGAAAATACGACGTTATAATCGACGGAGAGCGTATGAGAGGTCTGCTTTCTGCTTTTTGCTCGGTTTTCTCGGGAAGACAGGCAAACCTTGGACTTTCCTTGCTTCGAGGAAAAGAAGGGGAGCAGATAGCCGCTCCTTGCGTAACGCTTGTTGATGACCCGCTCTATGAGGGCAGCCCTATGCAGACTGGCTTTGACGGAGAGGGCGTTGCGACCTATTCTAAGAACGTTATAGAAAACGGAACGCTCAAAACTCTGCTTTACGATATTGCCAGTGCCGACAAGATTGGCAGAGAAAGCACGGGTAACGGACAAAGAGGGGGATATACCTCCGACGTAGGCATCGCGCCTTATCATTTCTATATAAAGGGCGGAGAGCTTTCCGAGGATGAGCTGCTGGGCAGAATGGGTGACGGACTTTATATTACCGAGCTTAAAGGGCTTCACGCAGGAGCTAACGCGGTTACGGGAGATTTTTCCATAGAGAGCTTCGGATTTAGAGTCAAGAATGGCAAAAAGTGCGAGGCGGTACGCTCCTTTACCATAGCGGGAAATTTCTTTGAGCTGCTGAAGAGCATTGAGGCACTCTCAAACGAGGTCAAATTCTCCATAGCCACAGGCTTTACGGTCTTTGGCTCTCCCGACGTTCTGATTCGCGGAATGAGCGTTGCGGGAACTTGACAAATATTGTTGACAAGCGGCGAAAGCTGTGATAAAATATTACTGTTTTAATAATTGCATTAATCGCAGGAAGGACAAAATGATGAAGAACACAGAAAAGACAATGGACAAAATAGTGGCTCTTTGTAAAACGAGAGGCTTTATTTTCCCCGGCTCCGAAATTTACGGAGGACTTGCGAATACGTGGGATTACGGACCCCTCGGCGTAGAGCTTAAGAATAACGTAAAGAAGGCTTGGTGGAAGAAGTTCGTTCAGGAGAACAGATATAACGTAGGACTTGACGCGGCTATTCTTATGAACCCCCAGACTTGGGTTGCGTCCGGACACCTTGCGGGATTTTCAGACCCTCTGATGGACTGCCGTGAGTGCCACGAGCGTTTCAGAGCCGATAAGCTTATTGAGGACTTTTGTGCAGAGAATAGCTTTGAGCTTCCCAAGCCCATTGACGCTTTTTCTCAGGCAGAAATGAAAGAGTTTGTTGAGGAGCACAATATCCCTTGCCCCACCTGCGGAAAGCACAACTTTACCGATATCCGTCAGTTTAACCTTATGTTCAAGACATTTCAGGGAGTTACGGAGGACGCAAAAAACACCGTTTATCTCCGTCCCGAAACAGCACAGGGTATTTTCACAAACTTTGTAAGCGTACAGAGGACCACAAGAAAGAAGCTGCCCTTCGGTATCGCTCAGATAGGTAAATCCTTCCGTAACGAGATAACCCCCGGTAACTTTATTTTCCGTGTTCGTGAGTTTGAGCAGATGGAACTTGAGTTCTTCTGCAAGCCCGGAACCGACCTTGAATGGTTCAACTATTGGAGAAGCTTCTGCCGTGAATGGCTGCTTGCTATCGGTCTTAAGGAGGAGAATATCAGACTCCGTGACCACGACCCCGAGGAGCTTTGCTTCTATTCCAAGGCAACCACAGACTTTGAGTTCCTCTTCCCATTCGGTTGGGGCGAGCTTTGGGGAGTTGCTGACCGTACAGATTACGACCTCACGCAGCATCAGAACACTTCGGGTAAGGACCTTACTTACTTTGACCAGGAAACAAACGAGCACTACGTTCCTTACGTTGTTGAGCCTAGCCTTGGTGTTGAAAGAACAGTTCTTTCTGTTCTTTGCGATGCTTACGACGAGGAGGTTATTGACGCACAGAAGAACGACGTAAGAGTTGTAATGCACCTGCATCCCGCTCTCGCGCCCTTCAAGGCGGCAGTTCTTCCTCTGTCCAAGAAGCTTTCCGAGGGAGCGGATAAGATATACTCCGAGCTTGTTAAGTATTTCTCGGTTGATTATGATGAGGCAGGCTCTATCGGTAAGAGATACCGCCGTCAGGACGAGATAGGTACTCCCTTGTGCATAACCTACGACTTTGATTCCGAACTTGACGGATGCGTAACAGTCCGTGACAGGGATACTATGGAGCAGGTAAGGATTCCCATAAGTGAGCTTAAGTCCTACATTGAAAAGAAGATAGAGTTCTGAGAGGTGTAATATGGCAAAGAAAGGAAGTCTTACAAAGGCGCTCATAAGCATAATATTTATGGCTATTGGTCTTGGATTTGTGCTTGACGCCATATTAAAGATAGCCGAGCTGAATTTTGAGGCGCTGTTCGCTCTTGATTGCGTTCTGGGTGTGCTGATGTTCGTGCTTGGTGTTATGGGTATATCCAAAGCATCCATTAAGGCGTGCAGAACGGTGGCGGTTATCGTGTGCGTTCTTGCAGTGGCAAGCTTCGTTATAACCGTGTTCAGCTTTAACATTTCCGCTATATTAGGCGCTATAACGACTACGTTTGTGTGGGCGCTGTTGGCATGGATATACTTTGACCTTACTTAAAAACAAAAAGGCGAATTTAAAATTCGCCTTTTTTTGTGTCATTTTTTAAATACTTTAATATGTCGTATATATTCTTTACGGGATAAATTTTTATTCCGCTTATCTGTGGACAGCTTTGAGCGTTATGTAGGGGAAGCAGGGCTTCCTTGAAGCCGAGTCTTGCCGCCTCGCGGACTCTTTGCTCAATATTTGATACCCCTCGGCATTCACCCGCAAGTCCTATTTCACCAATAGCAATGAGGGTGTCGGGGATTTTCTTGTCAGTCAGTGAGGATATGAGAGCCATAGCTATTCCAAGGTCGGAGGCGGGCTCATCTATCTGCAATCCGCCAATTACGTTGAGATATACGTCACTGCTCGAAAATTTAAGTCCAAGACGCTTTTCAAGCACGGCAAGGATAAGACAGGTTCGGTTGTAGTCTATACCGTTTGACGTTCGCCTTGGTGCGGGGAAGGCGGTTGGTGTGACCAGCGCCTGAATCTCGGCAACAATAGGGCGCGTACCCTCCATAGTGCATACGGCGCAGTTGCCCGATACGTCGGTGGGGCGGTCTGCCAGAAGCATCTCCGAGGGGTTTTCAACCTGCCTCAACCCAATATCTGTCATTTCAAACACGCCTATCTCATTGGTAGAGCCGAATCGGTTTTTATTGGCTCTGATTATTCGATAGCTTTGACGCTTGTCCCCCTCAAAGCTGAGAACAGCATCTACCATATGCTCAAGCACCTTAGGACCGGCTATTCCGCCCTCCTTGTTTACGTGACCTACCAGTATTACGGAAATACCCTCGGTCTTTGCCTTGCCGATAAAAGCCATGGCAACCTCTTTTACGTTTGATATACTGCCCGGGGCGGAGGATATGGCGTCGGAATACATAGTCTGCACCGAGTCTGCTATAATAACGTCGGGCTTTATTTTCTTGGCTTCCGAAAGGATATTCTCTATATTGGTTTCTGTGAGTATATACAGATTTTTACCCGAAACTCGCAGACGCTCTGCGCGGAGCTTAAGCTGACCGCTTGACTCCTCGCCCGATACGTAGAGTACCTTGTAGGAAGCGCCGAGTGTGTCACATATCTGTAAAAGAAGGGTGGATTTTCCAATCCCGGGTTCGCCTGAAATAAGCACGGCGGAGCCTGATACAAGTCCACCGCCAAGAACCCTGTCCAATTCCGAAAGTCCCGTAGCGCTTCTTATATATTCGGGGGATTTGAGAAGTGAAAATTCCTGCGCTTTACTGTCACCCGAATGGATTACAGACGTGCGCTTGGTAGCGGAAGAGGAGGGAGATGTTTCCTGAACGTCCTCAACAAAGGTATTCCACGAGCCGCACTTTGGGCATTTTCCCATCCATTTCGGACTTACGTATTCGCAGCTTGAGCAGATATATACAGTCTTAAATCCCGCCATAGAGCACCTCTTATAAATTCTTTAGTGATTACGATAATTATACACTAAAAAATTCAAAAATGCAAGGGGGGACAGAGGTATAATTTTAAGGTGTTATCTGAATTTCAAAAACTGGACAGATCAGCTCACCCCGTTTTTAAGATATCTTTCTATACCGCAGGCGATTACAGCGCAAAGCTCGTTTTGATATTTATCGTCGCACAACAGCTCACATTCCTCCACATTGGACAAAAAACCGCACTCCAAAAGCAGAGCAGGGCAATCCAGCTTGTGAAGAAGATATATGCTTTGTCCCGCGGGCTTTGCCACTCTGTCGTTGTCCGGCTGCAAGGTGCTTTTTACAGCTGACTCTATGACACCTGCCAGATCTTCCGAGTCCTGATTGTTAGAGGAATAATAAATCTGAAAACCCTTATATTTTTCCTGCGGGAAGGAATTTTGATGAATGCTTATAAAAACGGCGTTGTCATAAGACCTTACTATATCAAGCCTTGCTTGCATATCCAATCGCTTTTTCTGCCCTTCGTAATCAGAGTTTTTGTCATACAGGAGAGTGTCACACTCACGGGTGAGCACGCTTTCTATTCCCATACTAGAAAGCATAGTCTTAAGCTTCTTGGCAAGGATAAGATTTACGTCCTTTTCAAGACAGCCGTTTTTTCCCACAGTGCCACCGTCCTCTCCACCGTGTCCCGCGTCAATTATTACTACGGGGGAGCCGAGGATTCTTCCGCTGTCTATGTCGGTATCGCTTTTTTGGGGGTACCGAGAAAGGAAAATCAAAATACTGCAAATAAGGATAAAAGCAATCAAGAAAAGTATAAAGAAAAGTACAAAGGAAAATTTTTTCATTTTGAAGCACCGCCACTATACGCAAAATAAACAAATTTATTCGTCTTATTTTGCATTTTTTTACATTATGTGAGAAAAAGAAAAAAGATTATAAAAAGAGAGGATTTTCGCATTAAAAACCTTGACAACCTTCGACAGTTTTGATATAATAAGGGTTAATAAATCAGTTGCACATAGGGAGGTTTTATGGATTACAATTCTAAATTTCTTAAGGAAGGTCTTACCTTTGACGACGTTCTTCTTATTCCCGCAAAGAGTGATGTTCTTCCTGCTGACGTTTCGCTCAAGACCCGTCTTACAAACAAGATATCTTTGAACATTCCCGTTCTCAGCTCTGCAATGGATACCGTTACAGAGGCAAATCTTGCTATTGCGATCGCCCGTGAGGGTGGCGCGGGAACTATCCACAAGAATATGACCATAGACGCACAGGTCGATAACGTTGACAGAGTTAAGAGAAGTGAGAATGGCGTTATAACTAATCCTATCTTCCTTGGTCCGGATAATTACGTATATGAGGCAGAGAACCTTATGCGTAAGTTTAAGATATCCGGTGTTCCGATATGCGACGGAAACAAGCGCGTAGTAGGTATAATAACTAACCGTGATATGCGTTTCCTTGTAGATTACAATGTGAAGATATCCGACGTTATGACAAAGGATAATCTTGTCCTTGCCCCTGCGGGAACTACTCTTCCCGAGGCTCAGGAAATACTCAGACACCACAAGATAGAAAAGCTTCCCTTGGTAGATAAGGATAACGTGCTTACAGGACTTATTACCATTAAGGATATAGAAAAGGCTACCAAGTATCCTAATTCGGCTAAGGATGAGCGCGGAAGACTTATTTGCGGTGCCGCTATCGGAGCTACTAAGGATTGCCTTGACAGAGCGGGTGCGCTTCTCGCTGCAGGTGCAGACTACTTAGTGCTTGACTCCGCTCACGGACATTCCCAGAATATAATAAACAAGGTATTTGAGGTTAAGAACGCATTCCCCGAGGCTCAGATAATCGCGGGTAACATCGCTACGGGCGAGGCTGCTCTTGAGCTTATCAAGGCGGGAGCTGACGCTATTAAGGTAGGTATAGGCCCCGGTTCTATCTGTACCACCCGTATAGTTGCGGGTATCGGTGTTCCTCAGATAACCGCTATTTGTGATGCCGCTGAGGTGGCTGACAAGTATAATATTCCCGTAATTGCCGACGGAGGACTCAAGTACAGCGGTGACGTTGTTAAGGCAATAGCCGCAGGCGCATCTACTGTTATGATAGGCTCTATGTTCGCCGGATGCGAGGAAAGCCCCGGAGCAGAGGAGCTTTATCAGGGCAGACGCTTTAAGGTTTACCGTGGAATGGGTTCTATCGCGGCAATGGAGCAGGGCTCTAAGGACAGATACTTCCAGGAGAGCAACAAGAAGCTCGTTCCTGAGGGAGTTGAGGGACGCGTACCCTTCAAGGGACCTCTTTGCGATACTATTTATCAGCTTATGGGTGGACTTCGCGCAGGAATGGGATATTGCGGCGCGGCTACTATTGACGATCTTCGTATCAACGGTCAGTTTGTTCGCATTACAGGCGCGGGACTTCGTGAATCTCACCCCCACGACATCAACATCACAAAGGAAGCACCCAACTATTCTTCTATGGGCTAAGCTTAGCATTAAAGGCAGCTGTAAAGCAGCTGCCTTTTTTTATTTTTTTTAGAAAAGGCTTTGTAAAAAGGTATGTACAAATTCGTCAAATTATGATATAATTATAATATTAAGATGTACAATGTTTAAAATATATGAGCATTTGCAAAAAGCATCTGCGGAGGTAGTAGGCTATGACAAATAATAAATATAACAAATATGATAAAAGCAAAAGAAATGACAGACAGATGAAAAATGATTTTCACCAAAGGCGTCAACAGGATGACAGATTTACCGAGGAAATGGACGAAGGACTCGTAATAGGCAGAAATGCCGTAAGAGAGCTACTCCGTTCAGGCAGAACGGTGGATAAGCTTTTGGTTCAAAAGGGGGAGAGAGAAGGCTCTATTGTAGTGCTTGTGGCAGAGGCGGTGGAGCGCCATATTCCCGTTGTGGAAACAGACAGAGTAAAGCTTGACAAGATGACAAATTACTCGGTTCACCAAGGCGTAGTAGCTATGGCGGCACAAAAGGAATATTGCTCTGTTGATGATATACTTGCAATAGCCGAGGAAAGAGGAGAGAAGCCCTTTATAGTTATAGCAGACGGTATAACCGACCCGCATAATCTGGGAGCGGTGATACGCTGCGCTGAGGGCGTAGGCGCTCACGGCTTGATAATTCCAAAGAGAAGAGCAGTTGGGCTTACCTCAGCGGTAAGCAAGGCTTCATGCGGAGCAATAGAGCATCTGGCTGTGGCAAAGGTAACAAATATAGCCGCTACGGTTGAGGAGCTTAAGGAAAAGGGAATATGGGTATTTTCCGCCGAGGCGGGAGGGAATGCCTACTACGACACTGACTTTAACTGCCCATGCGCCATAGTACTTGGCAGCGAAGGTAACGGAGTTTCCAAAATAGTAAAGGACAAATCCGATTATATAACGTCTATTCCTATGTACGGTAAAGTAAATTCCTTTAACGTATCCACTGCGGCGGCAGTGATTCTCGCAGAGGTATCCAGACAGCACAGAAGCTGATATTACTCTATAATTTTTCGGAGGTGTGTTATGGCTCAGAATGGTGAAGCTCCCAATCAACAGAATATATCAGAGGTTTTGGAGATGCTCAAACGCTCCTATAATGAAGATATACCTCAAGGCTATGACGAGCCTCTTTCAGATAATTCGGGAGAAATGACCGAGGATGAGCTTAAGGAAAAGCTGAGGATGCAATTTTCTGCGGATTCCGAGCTTGAAGCTCCCAAAGCTTTGGAGGATGCCTACTATATAGATGAGGATTTTTTGACAGAGGCAGAGTCGCATATTGAAGAGCACGGAGAAGAGCTTGAATCAGAGTCGGAGGAATATTCCGAAGAAGTCAAGGAAGAAGTTAAAGAAGATTTTGACCAAATTGAAGAAGAAACGGTAGAAGAATCCCAAGTTCTCCTCGACTCGGAGATTTACGGCGAGGACGATGAGCTTACCTTTGACGAGCTGGAAGCATTTTCTGAGGATGACGGAATAGAGATGACTCCCCTTGAGCTTGAGGATATAGCGGAGGATGATATTACCTTTGACCAGATAGAAGAAATAGTGGATGCCGAAGAAGAGATAGTATATATGCATCTTGAGCTTGAGCCATTGGAAGAGCCAATTCCCGAGGCAGAAGAGATTATAGAGCAGGACCGCATCATTTCCAAAGCGGAAGAAAGAACAGTGAGAATACCCGAAAAGGCAATAATGAGGGAATTTGAAATCAAAAATCAGCCTTTAGCGGAGGAACCCTTGGAAGAAATATCCCAAGAGGAGTACAGCTCTCCAGAAGTGCCTGAAGAAGTAAATGGAGATTTTTTGAAGGAGCTTTTCTTTGCCGATGATGATACCATTGTGGGCACAGGGAGCGCGATTCTTGATGGGGTGGCAAAGAATAATGAGCCTGACGGAGCGGAGATATCCCTGCTTATGCAGTTTGGATGCGACGACGAGATTATGGACAGGTATTTTGATGAGAACGATACCACCGTATTGGATGAGGAAGCTGTAAACAAGAAGGAAGATGATAGGCAAGCACGCATAAGAAAGCTCAGAGAAAAAGTATGGGCAAAATTCGATTCATATAAAGCAAAGATAAGCTCTCTGTATATTAGATTGGGCGTTTGCTCGGTATTCGCGTTACTTTTATTGCTTTACGAGGGACTGCCCGCTATGGGAATAGAGCTTCCCGGCATTTTAAACCGAGAGGATTATTATATTTCATACGTCTTGATAGGTCTTCAGCTAACAGTGCTTTGCGCTGTAAGCGCGTACAGGCAGATATGGAACGGTGCTAAAAAGCTTTTGACATCCGCCCCCGATGGGTACTCAGCGATATTTATACTTTCTGTGGCTACTCTTTTGTACGACGTATGTATATTGTTCGTAAAGGGTGACGTTATTCCTCCTACCTTCCATTTTGCTCTTGCGTGCGCTCTTGTGGCGTCACTTGTGGGAGAGCTTAGGTCATCTGCCGCCGAAAGAAAATGCTTTGAGCTTTTCTTCGCGGATATTCTAACAGGGAAAGAAAATCAGTTTACTCTGAGAAAAAGTAAGGGTAAAAATTCTACCGCTGAAAAAATGTACAAGGGTGGGCTTGATTCCTCGAATAATATATACTATCCCATAGAAATACATAATACGGAAAAGGTTTTTGGCGCTGTAAAGAACAGGAGCAAAAAGAGCGCCTTGCCTATGCTTCTGATGCTTCCCGCAGTGGTCCTATCCCTGTTTATAGGTATATTTGCTCTTATTGCCGCGGGCGAGTTTTGGGTAGGTGTAGGCGGTATGACGGTGGCGCTCTTTATGACCCTTCCCACCGCTTCGGCTATTGCTGTATGGTTGCCCTTTGAGCGTGTTACCGCTTCCGCCCACAGAAATGGGTATGCTTTCGCAAGCGAGGGCAGCATGGAGGCTTACGGCGACTGTGATATAGCTGTGTTCAGCGACCTTCATCTTTTTGAGAAATGCTCCCCATCTAAGGTGAATCTGGCGCTTTATGACGCTACCTCCAAGGAGGTGCTTCTGGGATGCCTCAATGCTGTTTACGGAGAAATAGGCGGACCTATGTCAGAGGCGTTTGCTATTCCTTCTGACAAAAAGCTTGGTGAGTGCCGCATAACACGTATAGCCAAGAGCGGTGTGGAGGCTGTGATTGGATGTAATTATTCTGTATTGCTTGGAAGCGAGAGCTTTATGTCACGATACGGCATATCCTTTCCAAAGGCGGCACTTAATAATATTGATGACGAGGTGTTTACTCTTTGTGTGTCAATAAACGGACGCGCCACCGCAAGGATAGCCGTAAGATATGCTGTGAACAGCGTGTTCCAAATGTTTGCGGAACGCCTTGCGGAGGACGGTATATACTGTGCCGTAGAAACCTTCGACCCAATGATAAGCACGGAGCTGCTTGGCAGAATAAATCCTGATATAGGGAAGTATATAAGCTTTGTGCATATGAATGCCGAGGACCTTGTCATAAGACGTGACAGGAACAGAGAGCGGATACTCTTTGAGGCGTCCGAGGAGGAGCTGGGTGTCATAGCCCGTGGCTCAAGATTTAATCTGGTAGTAGCCCTTTCAGCTGCTAAAAAAATGAAAAAGCTGCGTAAATACCTAAATATAACGGCGCTTTCTGTAAGCGGTCTTGGCGGGCTCATAGCTTTAGCAGCCGCGGGATTTTGCTGGATAGACCGATTTAACGGTTTCTTCGTGCTACTTTATTGGATATTGAGCGCGGCAGGTATGCTAACGCTTATCTTTAAGCTTCTGCCCCATAAAAACAATTTTTCCTTTGAGCATTACTTGGCTCAAAAGCAAGCTTCAGAGGAAGAGAAATAATCACTACGCAAAGAAAGATAAAGAAATGAACAAAAATATAAGCACTATACTTAAGGCAGTTTCCAAGCCCGGCAGATATTCGGGAGGGGAATACGGTCAGATAATTAAGGACAAGGATAAGGTAAAGGCGAGATTTGCCTTTTGCTTTCCCGATACGTACGAGATAGGAATGTCCAATCTTGGCATGCGGATACTTTACGGTGTGCTGAATCAAGAGGATGACGTTTGGTGTGAGCGCGTATATACTCCTTGGATGGATATGCAGGAAAAAATGCGTGAGAACTCAATACCCCTTAGTGCGTGCGAGAGCGGCGATCCTCTTACTGATTTTGATATGATAGGCTTCACCTTACAGTATGAGATGAGCTATACCAACGTCCTTAATATGTTAGACCTTGCGGGACTTCCGCTACGCTCAAGTGACAGGGATGACGGTATGCCTATAATAATCGGCGGAGGACCCTGCGCGTACAATCCCGAGCCTGTGGCAGACTTTTTTGACCTTTTTAATATCGGTGAGGGAGAGGAAATGCTCCCCGAGCTTTGCCGTCTTTACATAAGGATGAAGGACGAGGGAAGATATACCAAGGAGGCGTATCTCCACGAGGCGGCAAGGAGCATTGAGGGGATATACGTTCCCTCACTTTATGAGGTAAGCTATAATGCTGACGGAACAATAAAGGCTTATACTCCCAAATACGACGATATTCCCACCAAGGTTAAAAAGCGAATAATGACCGATATGGATAGGTCATATTTCCCCGACAAGGTGGTAATGCCTTACATTGAAACGGTACATGACCGAGTTATGCTTGAGGTGTTCAGAGGTTGCATCAGAGGATGCCGCTTCTGTCAGGCAGGCATCATATACCGCCCCGTAAGAGAAAAGTCCCCCGAGGTTCTTAACCGACAGGCAAAATGCCTGTTTGAGGCTACGGGGTATGACGAGATATCCCTCACGTCGCTCTCTATCAGTGATTACACTCAGCTTGAGGAGCTTACAGAGCTTCTGCTTGAATGGACCAATGAAAATATGGTCAGTCTGTCCTTGCCCTCCTTGCGAGTAGATAGCTTTACAAAGGAGCTTATGGATAAGATAGCAACTGTTCGTTCTTCATCGCTTACCTTTGCGCCCGAGGCGGGAACACAGCGTCTTCGTGACGTAATAAACAAGAACGTGCGCGAGGAAGACCTGCTTCGCGCGGTGAACGTAGCCTTTGAAGCGGGGAAGAACACTGTAAAGCTCTATTTTATGCAGGGATTGCCCACCGAGAGATACGAGGATCTTGAGGGAATAGCTACTCTTGCGTCCCACGTTATCGACGCGTATTATGGGTGCCCTAACCGCAATAAAGCAAAGAAGCCTCAGGTGACTATCAGCGTATCCTGCTTTATACCCAAGCCATTTACGCCCTTCCAGTGGGAGGCGCAGGATACCCTTGAGGAGCTTGCAAGGAAGCAGGAATATCTTGGCTCTAAGATAACCGACAGAAAGATAAGATATACCCACCATGATGCCAAGGTAAGCCGCATTGAAGCAGTGTTGGCAAGAGGTGACAGAAGGCTCTCTGCTGCTCTTGAGCTTGCCTGCCGTGAGGGCTTTAAGTTTGATGCGTGGGACGAGTGCTTCGATTATGACAGATGGATATCGGTTCTTGAAAGAACGGGAGCGGATGCGGCATTTTACGCCAACAGAGCCTTTGGACTCGATGAGATTTTGCCTTGGGATATTATAGATTGCGGTGTCACCAAGGAATTTTTGCGCCGTGAGCGCGATAAAGCTTATGAAGAAAATACAACGCCCAACTGCCGTGAGCATTGCAGCGGCTGCGGGGCAAACAGACTTGGAGGTGAAAGAACGTGCTGTCCCAAAGCAAAGAAGGAAAACTGAGCGAAAAAAAGCGTGTTCTTGAGCTTCCCGAGCTTACACCCCCAAGAAATATCCGTCTGAAATTTATAAAGGTGGGAACTCTGCAATATATCTCTCACCTTGACCTGCAACGCACCTTTAATCGAATAATTAACAGAGCGTGCCTGCCCGTATGGTACACGAAGGGTTTTAATCCCCATATTAAAATGGTGTTTTCAACTCCCTTAAGTGTGGGTACTGAAAGCGTGTGTGAGTATCTCGATATAAGGATAGACAGGGAGATGTCCTGCGAGGAGATAATGAAAAGACTCAACGCGGAGATGACCGACGAGTTCCATATCGTTGATGCGTACCTGCCCAGCAGTGACTTTTCCGAAATAAGCTGGGCAGACTATAAAATAATTATAAACACGGGGGGCGCGGACGAGAAAATGGCAGAGGAAATCCAGAAAACGCTTACTACCTCGCCTCTGACTCTTGTGAAAAAAACCAAGGCGGGAGAGAAGGAGATAGACATAATTCCTCTCATATACGCGGTCAATACCTGCTATAATAAAGATACGGGAGGTATAGACATTGATGCTACGGTAAGCGCCTCGACCAACGAATACCTTAACCCTGAGATGCTCATAAGCGGACTTAAAAGCAGTCTGGGAATACTTTCGGGAGAGCCTACCGAGGAGTATTACAGCATCAAGAGAACAGAGCTTCTCAAGAGCGATATGACAAAATTTTCATAAAAATACGAGCCGTAGGAGGTGAATGAAATGTTGGATTTATCAATAGACCTGCATTTGCATCTTGACGGCTCGCTTTCTTTATCTACTGTAAAGCGTCTGGCAGAGATGCAGGATATAAGCTTACCCGAGGACGAAATAGTGAATCGAATGCTTACGGTGGGCGAGCACTGCGCAAATTTAGCCGAATATCTTACTAAATTTGATTTTCCTTTATCATTGCTCCAGAGAGAGGATGCAATAGAGGAGGGAACCTATCTGCTGTGCAAGGAGCTTGGTGCTGAGGGCTGTATATACGCGGAGGTGCGATTTGCGCCTCAGCTCCACACGGTCAAAGGGCTTACACAGGAGCAGGCTGTAAAAGCGGCTATAAGGGGCTTTGAGCGCTCGGGGCTTATGGGCGGACTCATTCTTTGCTGTATGAGGGGAGCGGATAACAGAGAGCAAAATCTGCTCACCGTGGACATAGGTGAAAGGTATCTTGGAAAGGGAGTTCTTGCTCTTGACCTTGCGGGGAATGAGGCAGGATATCCAACAGAGAATTTTGATGATATTTTCAAGCTTGCCAAGGACAAAGGAGTGCCGTTTACGATTCACGCGGGAGAAGCCGACGGAGCGGAGAGCGTAAGAAAGGCTGTTGAAATGGGAGCCGCAAGAATAGGCCACGGAGTACGCTCACTTGAGGATGAATCACTAATCAAGCTTTTAGTTGATAAAAAAATTCCCCTTGAGCTTTGCCCAACGAGTAATATCAATACGGCAATATTCTCGGATATAAATGAATATCCTGTAAGAAAGCTGATGGATAAGGGAGTTACAGTTACTGTTAACAGTGATAATAGGAGCGTTTCAGCCACCACGGCAGAACGGGATATGAGTTTGCTGAAGGATATTTTTCATTTAACAGAGCAGGAAGAAAAACAGCTGTTGCTGAACTCGGCTCAGGCGGCTTTTTGCGACAATAAAACCAAAGAGAAGCTGATAAAAAAAGTTAGCCGCTGATAGCGGCTAACTTTTTTAACATTGCTTCATAAGTCGAATATAAAATTCAACGGCGCGGCAGAGAGTTTCTATTCTTATACTCTCGTTATTGCCGTGGATCGAAGCCCGCTCCTCGGCGGTGAGGTCCATAGCTGAGAAGCGGTAAACCTTGTCGGATATGCGGCCGTAGTGACGGCTGTCAGAGCACTGTACCATAAGATATGGGGAAACTATGCAGCCCTTCCAGGTGGAAGCCACCGCACTTGACACCTTATCCCAAGCCTCGCAGTCGGTTTCCGAAATTCTGCTTGGCTCCATTCCGTGGATAAGCGATACGCTTACGTTATCGTCATTGACGACTTTTTTGATATATTCTAACGCTCCATCAATGCTGTCCTCGGGATTAAGTCGTATATTCGATACCAATGAGGCTTCAGGGGGGATTACGTTAGATGCGGAAGAACCGCTCATCTGTGTAAACGCTACGGTGGTACGCATAAGGGCGTTAAGCTCTCCGCCGCTTTTTTTGCATATCGCATCAAGCACGGGGAGAAAAATCCGTATATTGGCGAAGATGATTTTGAAAACAAAGCTTGAATGTCTGCCAAGAGTGTCGAACATTTTTGCCGCGGGAGCAGTCAGGTGAGCCTTAAAGGGATGCTCAACCATCTTTACACATGCCCTCGCAAGAGTATCCACGGGAGTGTTTGGCTTAGGCGCGGAAGCGTGTCCGCCCTTTGACCTTACGGTGTATTTAACGTCCATTAACCCTTTCTCAGCAATACCTATAAGACCGCAGGGAGCTTTTACACCGGGAAAGACGTTTTCCACTACGGCACCGCCCTCGTCAACTACCATAGCAGGCTCTATACCGCTTTTTTCAAAATAATCAACTATATTTTCTGCGCCTTTGCCGTTTATCTCCTCGCCCCCCGAGAAAGCAAAATAGATATCATTTTCGGGAACGAAGCCTTGGGCTATCAAATGGTCTGCTGCAAAAAGAATACCGTTAAAGGTTACCTTTGTGTCAAGAGTGCCACGCCCCCACACACGTCCGTCCTTTATTATAGCCTCAAAGGGGGGAATGTCCCAAAGCTCCTCGTTTACGGGAACAACGTCGTAATGCGCCATCATTATCGCGGGAGCACCGCTGTTTTTGCCCTTCCAACGGAAGAGGAGCGCTCTGTCGGGAAGCTGAGTAAATTCACACTCCTTGTAAACGCTTGGATAAAGCTGGGGAAGCATAGCGATAAGCTTTTCAAATTCGGCATTATCCTCAAGGGAGGAATCTCTGTAGGATACCGTTTTGCATCTCACAAGACGGCAGAGATTATCCACAGCTCGGTCAGAGTCAAAGATTTCCTCGCTCTTAAAATTTTTTGGCTGTGCCTTAGGCTTGAATTTGATAGCTCGAATGATTATAACTGCTAAGAAAAGAAATATAGCGACGGGTATTAATAGAAGAAGCCACCACATATCATATTATTCCTTTCTTGTAAAGAATTCTTGCTATTGCTATGGTGAATACCACTCCCACGGGGACCATTATTCCAACCGTAGAGCTGTCAAGCGCGGGAATGAAGATAAAGAGCACGAGCATAAGAGCGATGGGAGCAATGGCAAGCTTGAGATTTTTTGAAACGAAAACAACTCCAAGACCGCCGAAAAGCGCGGGAAGAATCATATCAAAAGCGGGCTTAAGAACGGGGGAATCAAGTAAGGGCGCGAGAGGAACTATGCATATTATACCCGCGATAATTATAAAAGTGGTAACTATGCTGGATACAGCAATGGATATAGTAGATATTACCTCACCCTCCTCACTGCTTGCCTTGACGTTTGCGCGCTCCATAGCGTCAATAGCGCAGGGAAGCTTAAGATTGGATATGTTACCCGTAACAAAGGAGAGATATGTGCCGCCTGCCCCCAGCATTGGGACGTAGGTGAATATCTCGATTATTCCTACCGCCCAATACATAGGAGCGGTTGCCCACAGACCTCTGAGGAGAAAAGAGAGATTAGGGAATGAACTGAAAATAAAGGAGAGAGCAAGGGGGAAGCTGATAAGAACAGCGCCTACTATTATACCCCAGATGCGACCGTCGCGGTAAACCGAATCCATATAAGATATATTTTTCTTTTTCATATCAGTTACCTCCAAGGAGCATCGTAAAGGGAATAGCCGAAGCCATACCCGCAACAAGACTAAATGGGAGGGCGTAGTCGGTTATCCACCTTGCTTTGAGCTTTGAGGAAAGCACTCCGCAGATTGCCATAACCACAGCCGACACAAGCATAACGCATACGGGAATAAAGCCCGAGGCATCCCCCTTGACTATTTTTCCCACGTCGCAGAATACGTAACCGAGAAAGGCGGATATCATGCCGAGAAACATAGCGTTATTGAGGGTTTCACCCCACTTTTTGTCCTTCATTCCGATGTTACTTACACCTTTATGTATCTTTTTTGTAAGGAAGGGAACGAGGATAAGTCCCGCCGCTATGCTAATAGTCATTACCCACGCTATGGAAATATAAATGGAGGGGTCGGTGACAGTAGTGCCGAGCTCCGCGCCCAGAGTGTTCTTAGCTGCAACCGTTTCATAGGAAAGAGAGCCGATTACCGACAGACGAAGCCAAGGAAGCGCTACACCTAAGCTCTTTGAAAGGGCTACTATACCTACCAAAATAGCCACTGCGGGGGCAATTGTAAATATGGCTGATGAGGATATGGTCTTTTTTATAATGTCCTTTTCTATGCCTAATTGCTTGGCGCGCTTTATAGCCTTGAATAAAAAATAGAAGGATTGAGCCAATACCAAGGCAATAATTGTGCCTACTATAATGAACAGTATTGGGTGATTTACGTTGAAGGTCATTTGGTTTTATTCTCCTTACCTTTAGTAAAATCCATTATACCATAGAATTTGATTTTTTTCAATATTTTGTGCTTAAATGCCAAGAATTTCTCAAGCTGATTTTCCAAAGAGTATTAATAAAACAAAATTTAGCCGTGCTTTGGCTCTCCCGAGTATCTTCGTATGCCTACGAGAACCAAAGCACGGCTTATAAAGCTAAATTTTTACAGTCCAAAAGGCCGATACAATGACTCTCTGTCAGATAGTACCGGTTATAACGTATTCAATAATTCCCGGTGTTACGGTAACAACACCTGTGGTTATATCTCGGTTAAAGGTGGCGGGGGGTACTGTTACAGATTCCGTAGAGCCTGCCGCGGGAACAGTAAGCGTTCCGTTCTGATAGGTGTAGTCGGTTGCTGCAAGAAGCACGCCGTCACGGCTTACCGTGATATTTGTGGGAGCGGGGTCAAAGTTATCCGTAAGCTCTACGTCCTCTGCCGCAACGTTTCCGTAGTTGTAGATTCGGATAGTGTAGGTTACGGTATCTCCGCAGACTACGGGGTTAGGGGACATCTGCTTAAAGACACTTACGTTTGCGCTCTCTCTGACATTTACAGTAGCGCTTGCCGTCCCCTCGGCGCAATCCGAGCTGCTTTCGAGAGTAGCTGTGTTTGTGATAGAAGAGCCTAACTCAAGGGGAGCAAATTCGTTTACAGTTACGTTGTAAATTATATTTGCGGTGGCTCCTGCGGCAAGGGTTGGAAAGCTGAAGCTTACGCTTGCCTCAGGGGTGTCGTCAACTGTAAGCTGTGCCGATACGTCCTGACCGTCAATAAGAAGCAGAGCGGGAGGAGTATAATTCAAGGGGGTAAGCTCCCGAGTTCCAAACTCAAAGCTTCCAAGGTCATCAGCTACGGTTATATCATTTATGGGGGCTGAGGACGTGTTTGATACCGTGATGATATACGTGAGCACCGAGTCCTCGGTATAGGTGTCACCTAAAGTATTCTTAGTAAGGGTTACCGCGGATTCAAGTCCTATTTCGGCAAGGTTGGAAACCTTTGTTTCTGTAACTCCCCCCGAGGTGTATCTTACTGTCGCGAAATTTTCTATGGTTGCCATTATATTCTCCTGATATTATTATAAGAGGCGCAGACAAGGCTCAATCCTTGCCTGTGCCTCTATTAAATAATATGTCTGGGACTACGAAAGGGACAGTAAAACTCAGATAAGATTTAGCCCCTCTGACTCGAAGGATGAAAGGTCTATGTCATATAGTCTTGCTGAATGAGTAGAGTAAACCGCTACTCTGGAGCATTTCTTCCCCATAAGAGCTTCTACTGCCTTTGAATAGTAGTAGAGCTGTTGACCGTGCTTGAAATTCATTTTCTTGGATGCCTCGGATTGTGAGGAAAGCTCCCTTGCGCTGAGCCTGTCGGTCTTATAGTCGTAAAGCTCTATGCTTCCGTCCTCACCTATGATTATAAGGTCTATAACGCCCTGAACAGCAAGTGTTTCTCCGCGCATTTTCTCAAGCAGATCCTTGTCCTTGGTAAAGCCATCGGCAGACAGCTCCACGTTAAAGCGCTGCTCACGTATTATGCGCTTAGCACAAAGTATCTTTTTGACAAGCTCACTCTCAAAAAAGCGGTCAAGCTCCTCTGTATAAATAAGAGATGCGGCGTTAGGGGGGAGAAATTTTTTTTGCTCCAGACGCGCCAATTCGCTTTTTGTTCCGTTTTTATAAGCGTATTCAAAATCACAGAACTGCAAAAACAGGTGTGTGGCGGTGCCGCGCTCAGCCGCGATTTCTTTTGTGGCTTCCACGCCGAGGAAAAAGTCGGGCACAGCAGCCTTTTTTACCTCGGTAAACAGCTCTAACGTATCGTTATTCTCATCGAGTATATCGGGATATAGACGAGATACCGATATTTTGGAGGGAACTCTGCCTAAGGCTTCATAAGGATATCTAAAGGCAAATTTTTCTTTTAGCTTATTTGTCAGGCACGGGTCAGCCGTATAGGAAAGCTCTCCCGAAATACTGTTTTGTATAGGCTTTTCTATATGGGCACAGTCTATTATTTTTAATTCATAGGAGCGTGATTGCTGGGAGCACCCAACAAGAATCCAATCCAGATAAGAGGAGCAGGTATTTATGGCGGAATATCTGTCAAAATATATATTTTTGATTCTCGCGGAGGTGAGGAGCTTATCAGTATCCTTTGATGTAGCCGCGGTAACGTACAAGCGCTCTCGCGCTCTGGTAAGGGCAACATAGAGTATTCGCATTTCCTCCTCTGCCTGCTTTGAGGCTATTTTTGATATAATAGCCTCACGCATAGGAGTATTTATACGCGCCATACCGCTTTCCTCTGATACCTTCAGGGCTACACCGTTGGGATAATCAAACACGAAGCTTTCATTTGTATCCTTTGAACGAATTGAATGATTGGTGTCGCAAAGGAAGCAAACGGGAAATTCAAGTCCCTTTGATTTATGTATTGTCATAAGAGATACGCGGTCAGCGGAGGAGTATTCGCCCATATTCAGAGTTTTTCCCTCTTCTATCATAGAGGATATGTATTCAAGGAATTGATAGAGTCCCTTAAAGCTTCCGTTCTCAAAATTACGGGCGTATTCATAGAGAAGAAGTATATTTCCGCCCTCTCCGTTGTCCTTGACGGCGGATACTATTCCAGTGGCAACAAAGCGTTCGCTGTCGAAAAGCATACGCAGGAATCTGTCCACCGAAAGGGAAGCGGCATCATATTGCCACGCTTCAAGAGTGGAAATAAAATCACGGCATTTTTCTGACAGAGCGTCCTCATTCTCATGGGCATATTCACAAAGGGCGGCATATAAGGAATAGGATGAGTCGCGGAACATTCTTAGTGTTATAAGCTCCTCCATACTGAAGTCAAATATGGGAGAGCGAAGAGTCCCTGCAAGATAGGTATCTCTCTCGGGATTGTCTATGGCGTTGAGGACGCAAAGTACCATAAGCACGTCGGGGTTTTCAAAATATTTTTTGGCATCTGCCTCACCGCATAGAATACCGCGCTTTTTCAAAGCCTCGGCAATAAAGGGGCTTATGGTTCTTGAGCGGAAAAGCACAGCTATATCCCCGGGTAGGATAGGCGAGCCGTCTACCTTCTTTTCCTCGCGCAGAAGTCTTTCTATCTCTGAGGCGATGTATTCAGCCTCTATTTCCTTGTTTGAGCCAAGCTCCTCAATTTCTGCGCCTTCAGCTTGCTCCTTTTGTGACCTTGATGGAGTTTTTACAATAGCCACGGTTACCTTTGGGGAAACGTAATCTTCGCTTGGGAGCAGCTTGGAAAATTTCAAATCGTCCTCAGAGGTATAACCAATACTATCGGATACCGCTCCAAATATGCGGGAGCAGACCATATTGGTAAACTCAATAATATTTTCGTCACACCTGAAATTGTTTGACATGAACAGAGAAACACAATCAGAGCTTTCGGCTTCTGCCGATGAATGCAGAGGGAAGCGTGAGCGGTAATCAGCGAAAAGCTGAGGCTCCGCGCCTCTGAATTGGTATATGCTCTGCTTGATATCGCCTACCATAAAACGGTTATTTGACTTAGATATAGAGCTGAATATAAGGTCTTGGACGCGGTCAACGTCCTGATATTCGTCGATATATATATCGGTGAACTGCTCCGCGTATTGCTTGGCAATAGCGGTAGGCGTTCCGTCGGGAGCAACCAACAAAGAAAGGGTGTACCTGCGTATGTCGGTAAAGGTAAGTATTCCTATTCGGCTCTTTTCCTTGTTAATGGCGTCCTCAAAGGTAAGCAAGAGCCTGTACAGCATATTAATATGCCTCGACGTATCCTCCATAGCAAGGGTTATCGTTTCGGGGGATTTTGAGAAAGCCTTTCCCGCAAGAGCCTTCATATTCTTAGTAAACTCCGAGCGTTTTTCCTTAAATATCAAAAGCTGCTCACTTGAATATTTTGCGTTAAGGCTTTTTAGGGGGATTGGCAGGTAACACGCCAGAAGTCCACGTATCTCAGAGTATCCGCTTTCGTCGTTTTGCGATGCGCTGTATAGCTGATTACAAAACTCAAGGTCGTAAATGAAGGATTCTCCGTATTTTGAATAAACCTTGTCATCAAGAGCAATGAATTCCACAGCCGCGTCCAGTATAGGCAGATAATGAGAGAGCAGCTCTGAGGTACTTTTCTGAAGTATCTTCCCGTATGAGGTGTCGAAGAAATCATTATGGGATTGGGCGGCGGCACACATAGCGCGGTCGTTCAAAAACTCAATACCCTCTGGAATTGATGAAAGCTTCTGGTGGATATTCAGAAAAATATCGGGCAGAGTATTCAGTTGTCTGACCCCTGCAAAGCACTCGGCAAAGGAAGGAAAATCAGGCTCGTTTTCATAAAAGGCTTCAATAGTTTCTTCCATCACTCTGCGGGAAAGGATAGCGTATTCCGCGTCGTCGGCTATACGTATTGCATTTGAAAGTCCGAGGGAGGAAAGATTTGACTGTATAAGCTCAAAGTAAAAGGAGTCTATGGTGCTTATATGGGCGTTTCCTATTTTCATAAGCTGTGACGCGAGATGCTTGCTCGAAGGATTTTCCGCAAGGGCGTCGCTGAGTGCCACGAATATACGGGAGCGCAGCTCAGCCGCTGCCGCGCGGGTAAAGGTCACAATAAGCATCTTTGAAATATCCGCAGGGTCGGAGGTGTCGGTAATGCGGCGTATAATACGCTCGGTGAGCGTAGCCGTCTTTCCCGAGCCGGCGGCGGCACTGACCAGTAAGGTTTTACCGCGTATGCTCATAGCCGTTTTTTGGGCTTCGGTCCAATTTCTTGCCATTACGTATTCCTCCTTTACTTATTTGTTTTTCTGCAAATAGGCTTTGATTTGCAGTAATCGCAGGGAGATTGCATCTTGTATATGAGGGGAGATGCGTCAGCTTTACCCGAGCGAAGCTCACCCGCGATACGCTTAACCGTATGGGAAAGCTTCTCGAATATATCCGAAAAGTCCTCTGCTTGTGTAAGAGCCTTGCCCTCAAGAGCAGCTTCCTTGTTCCTTTTTATTCCTGCCAGAAATCTTGCGTCAAGCTGATGGTTCATAGCGCGAAGCACGTCCTCGTCATTCAGCAGTAAGCCTGAACGCTTTAGCTTATCCTCGGCTTCGGCGAGGACACTTTCTTTGTCGGAATAACCCTCAGCCTCTAAGGTCGGTATAGCTGTTGAAATATATACCACTCCCGCGGGAAGGGCATCCTGACCCTTTTCAAGACCTAAGGAACGCTTGAAGCGCTCCGAGCCGTTTCGGCAGAGAGTAAAGAGATAAATGAGCATTTGAAGATTTATTCCGCGGTCAATATCCTCAAGCGAAAAATCCTTCGTTCCCGTCTTGTAGTCTATTACTCGGATATAAACCTTGTCATCCCTTTTGTATAGGTCAACTCGGTCAACTATTCCCGTGAACGATACCTTGCAGCCATCATCAAGTGTGAATATCAACGGAGAGGGGCGACCCTCTTTTCCATCGGCGCGAAGCTCATAGAATACAGGACGGAAATCGCTTTCCTTAAACTCCTTTACGGTGTTCTTAACCAGTAGAACAGACAGAGCTGTCAGTCTGTTGTATAGGTGCTTTAGCCTTTTTGAATTCAATAGGGACGGAGGACATATCTTCTCAATGTAAAGCTTCGCCGCCTTGGTGGCCTCACTGATTATCTCCTCGTCGCTGGGTAAGGGCTGGCTTGGGTTTTCCGGAATAGCCAGCTTTATAAGCACCTCCAAGATATAATGCACGAAAGAGCCGATATCGTTAGCCTTGAATTTTGAGTCTGTCTGCTCACGCAATTTTAGCACCCTTGAGCAGTAATAGTCAAAGGGGCATTTTACATATTTTTCAAAGGAGCTTGAGGAAAGATAAAGAGCTTCTCCCATAGCCGCGCTTACCGTTTCAGCAGGAACGTGGCAGCTGTCTGAGGATGGCTCCGCCTGTGACAGCCTTGAAAATTCGGGGATACTTTCATTTAAAGCCTCACGCACCGATGCCTTTATAACACCCTCGTCAAGAGAGCGCAGAATATTTGCGGTGTTTTTAGGAGCGCCCACCGAATATTCAAGGTCGGATTGCTTATATACGTGGGGCTTAAGCTGTCCACCGAAAAGCTTGACAACGCGGTTAAATGCGAGGGATGGAAAGCGCGTTGTGCCATCAAGCTCAGATTTGTGAGTAAATACGAACAGCTTGTGGGAGCATACGGAAAAGGCTCTGGAAACGTACATTAGCTCGTCCGAGGAGCGGATATCGTTGTTACCGGACAGCTCTATTCCAAGCTCCATAAGGCTTTGGCGGTCGATAGATGAGAAAATGCCCGAGTCGTTCACAGCGGCAGGGAATTCTCCCTCACAAAGACCCAAAACAAAAGCATATTTAGGGTTGGAGGCACGAAGCATAGATGCCGAGCCTACGTGGACCTCGTCAATTGAGGTGGGAATTGTGCCGATTTCGGTCTTGTCGAACATGTTACGCAAAATAAGCATAAATTCTTCCGCGTCCGTGCTTTCCTCCCCAAGGACCTCAGCCATGTCGGCAAGGGTATTGAGAATTACCTCGTATATACTCGAAAGCTCCCGCGCCTGCTTGAGGTCGCCTCTGTTGGCTGCTCTTTGCGCCAGAGAGGTCAGCTTGTCCTCAAGAGATACCTCCTGCATATACGAATAAAGGGCTTTGCACATATCGGATATATTCTCGGCGGCGTCAAGAAGTATAAACAGCTTCAAAAGCGGAGCAATCAAAGCGTCCTTTACTCTGTTTGCGGCGCTCAAAATAATCTCGCCGCGGGGGGAAAGCTCAGCTACAAAGCCGTCGGGATTCATAGTCCACGCATCTGTCAAAAACTGCTCGCCGCGGATATTCCAAGTATTTACGTATTCCTCAAAGAGGTCGGCGTCACGCTTTTCTATGTCGCATAGCCCCGTTTTTATGTGGGATATGACGTCATTTTTTTGCCAATTGTATTTTTTAATGCGTAGGGCGGACAGAATAAATTTAACGGCAGGCATAGCGCAAAGCTCGCTCTTTTGAGAAAAGAAGAAGGGAATATTACTTTTCTCCAACGCCGTATCCAGTATTCCCCTATAAGCTTCGCAGTCGCGCGCAATAATAACCATATCGCGGCAACGCGCTCCTCTGCGCAACAGCTCAAGTATGTGAGCGGCAACTGCCTCACACTCTGAGTAGGGGTTATCGCAAATCTCACACACTATGCTTCCATTAGGTGAAGGAGCGTCCTCTGTCCGAGTATCCATTTTCCAAAGATTTTGTGAAAGATACGCAAGAGCGGGAGAGCTTGTCCTGTGATTTTCGGGCAGCACAGTATGAGTGTATCCTCCGCAGCGACGGGCAGATTCAATAAGCTTTTTGTGGGAAGCCTGAATACCGTAGGTGCTGATATCCTCATAGAGCGGGGATTCTAAAGGCAGCGTAACAGTAACATTCTCAGCGCCCTTAAATATTTCTTCAATTATGGCGTGCTGTACCGCCGTATATGAGGTAAATGAATCTATGTATATGTTAGCGCCGTTGAAAAAGTTATGATTTCGCAGAACGTCCAGAAGGCGCATAAGGTCATTTGAGGAATCGCTGTATTTTTCCGCGACGAAATTATCAAAGCAGGAATATACGAGCGCCATATCTCTTAAGCGTGAGCGCAGGGGGGCGGCTTGAGGAAGCTTTCCCGCGGCAATCTCAAGAGAGGCAGCGGTAACTCCGTTTGCCTTAAGCTCGTCAATGGCGTTTAGCATAATGTCGGGCATAGCCGTATCTGAGGTGATTCGCTCATCAAAATGCTCAAAAAGTCCCGACAACTCCCTAAGACTCTTCCACATAATAAGCGAGCGCATAGGCTTGGTGATATAGGAGTATGAAAGTCCTCCGTACTCTCTGCAAACTCTGTTATAAAGGCGGGAAAAGCTCAAAATTTCAAGGGATAGCTGTGAGGACGGAGGGAGCGATGAGAGGGTAAGCCGCTCGTATTGCAGAGCCTCCTGGTCGGGAACTATAAGAAATGAGCGCACCTGTGCCTTAGAGTCCTCGGCTATTGATTTTAATATTTCGGTAGTTTTTCCACTGCCGTACGTGCCGTAAATGAATCTTATCATAGCTCCTCCTGCCTACAAAACTGTTATATACATTATAACATAAACCTACGGCAAAAACAACCCACGCAATTTTAAAAAACGCAAATTTTGAATTTTTTCTAAATTCAGTAAGTATTAGAAATTTAGTCATAGAACTGTCACAAAATAATTGTATAATTATGATGGAAACGGATAAATATTTTATCCGGGAAAGGAACGGATATGAAGGATTTTGATAATCAGCATAACGGCTCACAGGACAGCTTTGATAATAGAAATACTTTTGGAGAGGTATCCGATGATATTAAAACTTTTAAAAATAGGCAAAAAGGCGGGGAAGAAGCTCCAAAAGGGGCTGAATTCCAAAGCCAGAATAATGAAAAAGAAAAAGGCACAGCTTACCAAAAAGGCGAAAACAGTGGAGAACAAGCTCGAGCAGATGAGCAAGTAGGGCATCAATATTCTTCATACTATCAGCCGCCCTATTATGTTCCTAACTTCACTGTTGGCGAGGAAAAGACAGAGGAAATACGAAGGAAGCGTAATAAGACCATAATAACGGCTGTCGTCATAGGAGCGCTTCTTTTGGTGTCTATACTGTTGTTCGGGGGATATTCCTTGGCAAAGGTATTTAATTTGTTCTCTAACACGCCAAATAGTGAGCTTGGGGATACAGGCACGGTAATGGGGGATATACCTACCGTTACTATAACTCAGAATACGTATGAAAGCTACGCTCCGTTAGCTATACCCGACGTGGTAAGTAAGGTTGGCAACAGTGTTGTTGAGATAAAGACCTCAAGCACACAGATGGATTATTTTTACGGTCAGTACGTGACATCGGGCGCGGGAAGCGGGGTTCTTATAGCGCAAAGCGACGAAGCGGGATATCTGCTTACCAATCATCACGTAATATATGCTGATGACGGAAACCTTGCGGATAGCATAACAGTAGTCCTTACCAATGCCGAGGAGTACCAGGCGACTGTAATCGGAAGCGATTCAAGCATTGATTTGGCACTGCTTATCATCAACAAAAAGAATGACGAGAATTTCACCTTAGCCTCCTTTGGAAAGAGCAGCGACCTTAAGGTGGGTCAGGAGGTTATAGCAATAGGTAACCCGTTAGGCTCTCTTGGAGGCACCGTAACCGACGGTATCATAAGCGCTCTTGACAGACGGGTAAAGATAGATAATGTAGAGATGGTGCTGCTTCAGCACAACGCCGCAATAAATCCGGGAAACTCAGGAGGCGCTCTGTTTGATATGATGGGTAATCTTGTGGGAATTGTGAACGCTAAAACCTCTGAAACGGGAATAGAGGGATTGGGCTTTGCAATACCCTCGGATATCGCGCTTAATTTTGTCAATAGAAAAATGGTAGTAGAGCCGAAGATAGGAATAAGAGTTCAGTACGGAAAGCTGAACGGTGTCACAGGTCTTTACATTGTAGAAACAACCAATGCCGATTTTAAAAAGTATGATAAGGTAGTCAAGGTGAACGGTGAAAAGATAAGCAATCCCGCGCAGTACTACGCAATCATAGATTTACTTGGAAAAGGGGACAGCGCAACCATAACCGTAGAGAGAAACGGAGTTGAGCGTAACATAACCGTGACGAGAAAAAAATAAAATATTGAAAATCTTTGAATGTTTGTGTATAATATAAATGCACCGAAGAAGTAAGCGCTTCGGTAGCCAGGGTTACCGAAGCGCTTTTCTAACAACAGGAGGTAAAATGTATAATATCCTTGTAGTTGATGACGAAGCAAGAATACGTTCAATTATAAAAAAGTACGCGGAATTTGAAGGACACACCGTTACCGAGGCGGCGGATGGAATGGAAGCGGTGCACTTTTGCCGAAGCGCTGAATTTGACATTATAATTATGGATATTATGATGCCCGAGCTTGACGGATTTTCCGCTTGCAGAGAAATAAGAAAAATATCCAACACCCCAATAATAATGCTTTCCGCAAGGGGCGAGGAATACGATAAAATAAACGGATTTGAGCTCGGCATAGACGATTACGTTGTAAAGCCATTTTCGCCTAAGGAGCTTATGCTGAGAATAGAGGCGGTAATGAAGCGCGTCAAGGCGTCATCTGCTCTCGGGGCAAAAAAGGAAAACGTCATTGTTACTCTTGATAACGGAGGACTCCGCGCCGATGTTACCGCAAGGCTTGTGTTCATAGACGGGAAAAGAGTTGATATGACACCTAAGGAATACGACCTGTTTTTCTATATGCTTGAGAATAAGAATATTGCCATTTCAAGAGAAAAATTCATCAGCGACGTATGGGGATATGATTTTTACGGAGATGTGCGTACGTTAGATACTCATATAAAGCTCTTGCGCAAGAGCCTCGGGCGATACGCAAATCTTATAGTTACCTTGAGAGGAGTAGGTTACCGCTTCGAGGGCTGATAACAGATAAAAGGAAAGGAGAAGGGCTGTGGATAACACCGAAAGCTATACGAAAAGGCGCAGACGTCCTATCGGTATAAAATGGAAGATGTTTGCCATCCTTATATGCTTTGTATCACTGTTTGCCTTTGCGCTGTGGATATTTCAGGTGCAGATGCTCAGCTTCTTTTATCAGAACGCTAAATTCACCGAGCTTGAAAATACCGCCGAGGTAATATCAGGCTCTCTTGGAAATGACGACCTTGTATCGGGCTTTGCTCAGGCGTATTCCAAGGAATATTACAATGATATATGGGTCTACCGTATAGACGGCGCACATAAGAATTTTCATTATCCTATAATCTATGCAGACGGCTCCAACGACGGATACGGACCCTTCCTTGAGATAAATTTTGGAGAGCTGTATGAAAAAACGGTGAGCAACGGCGGAACCTACATAGCTATGATACCTATGAAAAATTTCAAGGAAAGCTATTTTGAGTTCAATATAATAGAGGATAACAGCGGAGCGCCTAAACAATTTCCCTTTGTATCGGGAAATCTAAGACAGATAAGCGCAATATATATGAGCATACATCAAGAGGGGGCGGAGGAATATCTTATAGTTCAACGCACCAATATAGCACCTATGGGCACTATGGTCCATACTCTTGAAAACCAAGTGCTGTTTGTAGGAACTCTGCTTGTAATATTTGCTTTGATTTTGGCAGTATTAATGTCCAAGCTGATAACAAAGCCTATCGTCCAGATAAATGAATCGGCTAAGAGTCTTGCGGCAGGAAGATACGATATAGAATTTTCGGCACACGGATACCGAGAGATAGAGGAGCTGTCAGAAACCCTGAATTTTGCCGCGAAGGAGCTTTCAAAAAACGACGGCCTTCAAAAGGAGCTTATTTCAAACATATCACACGACCTGCGTACACCCCTTACTATGATAAAGGGTTACGGTGAGGTTATGAGAGATATACCTGACGAGAATACTCCCGAGAACGTACAGGTCATTATAGAAGAAGCAACAAGGCTTACCGAGCTGGTAAACGATATGCTTGATTTGTCTAAAATACAAGCGGGTACACGAACCCCCGAAATGAAGGATTTTTGTCTTACACAGGTTATACGTGATACTATGTTCAGATATGAAAAGCTGACTATGCAGGAGGGGTATAAGATAGATTTCCTTGCTGAGAATGACGTGTGGGTACACGCAGACAGCGGAATGATACTTCAGGTGGTTTACAACCTGATAAACAATGCTATAACCTATACGGGTAATGATAAACGTGTTACCGTGACCCAAGTCTGCCAGAGGGATTCGGTACGCATTAGCGTAATAGATACGGGAGAGGGAATAGCAGAGGAGGATATCCCCTTTATATGGGACAGATATTATAAGGTGGACAAGGTGCACAGGAGAGCTGCGGTAGGAACGGGACTCGGTCTGTCAATAGTAAAGGGAATACTTGAGATGCATAATGCTACCTACGGCGTTACTACCACCCCAAACAAAGGCTCTGCCTTCTGGTTTGAGCTTAAAACGGCGGACAGCAGTGAATATAAGGCTGAAATAGCGCAATTGTGATGAAAGGACATCATTGTGAGTACGGTTAAGAATAAAAAAATAAAAGAAGTCCTTAGGTGTCCTATCTGCAAATGCGGTATGGATATTGATGAGAGGGAAAACGGAATATTGTTCTGTAACGGCGAGCGCAGACACTGCTACGACTTTGGGGCGGGTGGGTACGTTAATCTTACAAAGCCCGGGCAGAGCAACGGAGGAGATTCCAAGGGAGCCGTGAGAGCGAGAAGCGCTTTCCTTGACACTCAGCATTACAGTCCCATAGCCCATAAGCTGTGTGAGCTTGTGGAAAAATATTGCGGAGCAGAGAGCTTAGTCATTGACGCGGGCTGCGGCGAGGGATATTACTCGGTGGAAATAGCCAAGCGAGGATATTCTGTTATTGGGTTTGACCTATCAAAGTTTGCTACCGACGCGGCGGCAAAAAGAGCAAAAGGAGAGGTTGCCGATAACACCTTTTTCGGTACGGCAAGTGTGTTTGATATGCCCGTTGCCAATAAGGCTGCGGATGCTGTGGTAAATATCTTCGCGCCCTGCGCCGAGGATGAATATAGCCGTGTTCTTAAGGACGGGGGCGTGCTTATAGCGGTATATGCGGGTCCCGAGCATCTGATGGGACTTAAGAATGCTATATATGAGAAAACACACGCCAACGAGGAGCGCGCGGACCTGCCAAAGGCTATGGATGAAATAGAGTGCCAAAGGCTGACTTACACCATAAACGTGCAGGGAAATGCCAGTGTGAAAAATCTTTTCGCAATGACTCCCTACTATTGGAGAACGTCTATTGAGGATGTGAAGAAGCTGGAGAGCGTAGAGGAGCTTAGCACAACCGTCGATATAATTTTTACCGTCTATAATAAATAAAGACAGCTTGATTGGAGATAAAATGGACACGCCTATGATAACCTTGATAATCCCTATGTATAATGAAAGCGGAATAATCAAGGACACAGCAACGACACTTGACAAATATATGAGAGAGTATTTTGATAGCTATGAGATACTCTTTTGTGACGACGGCTCAAAGGACGGATGCGGAGATATAGTAAGAGAGCTTATGCTACCAAACGTGCGTGTTACAGGGTATCACGACAATAAGGGAAAGGGCTCGGCGGTCCGTCACGCTATGCTTGAGGCTCGTGGAGAAATAATAATGTTTACCGATGCCGACCTTGCATACGGAACCGAGGTTATAAGAAGGGTGTACGACACTCTTACAGACAATCCCGATGCGGATATACTTATCGGCTCAAGGAATTTGGCAAAGGACGGATATGAGGGATATACGGCTACGCGTAAGCTTATGTCCAAGATGTACATAAAAGCGCTTTGCTTTTTGGGTGGCTTTAAGCTTTCGGATTCTCAATGCGGATGCAAGGCGTTCAGGGCAAGAGCGGCTAAAGAGATATTTTCAAGAGCTAAGGTAAACGGCTTTGCCTTTGATTTTGAGTGTATTCTCTGGGCGCAGAAATTAGGTCTTAAAATAATCGAGATGCCCGTAAAAATAATCAATCACCGCTCGTCCACCGTGAACGTATTTAAGGATACGCAAAGGATGCTTAAGGATGTTTGCGCAATACGCAGACGGGTAAATAAAGAAAGCAAGACAGAAAGGATATAAAGACAGTTATGGAATTTTTGAAGCTTATAGAGGAGAGAAGAAGCATACGCGCGTATAGGAGCTGCGAGATATCCAAGGAGGATATAGAGCAGATGATATATGCGGCGCAGCAAGCCCCCTCTTGGAAAAACTCACAAACAGGAAGATACTATGTGGCACTCAGCCCCGAAATGGTGCGTAGGGTAAGAGAGGACTGTCTGCCAAGCTTCAATTTTGAGAGAACAGAGAATGCCTCGGCATTTATAATTACGGCTTTCAAAAGAGGATTTTCGGGCTTCGCTCCCGACGGTACCGCTACCGATGAGCACGGAAACGGCTGGGGTGCGTATGACCTTGGATTGCAAAACCAGAACCTTTTGCTCAGAGCAAGAGAGCTTGGATATGATACGCTTATAATGGGACTTCGCCGCGAGGAGAAGCTTCGTGATATGCTCGGAATACCCGAGGATGAGGCGATTATGTCTGTAATAGCTGTAGGCATGAGAGCGGCAGACCCCGAAAAGCCCCAAAGAAAAGAGATAGAAGATATAGCGAAATTCTTTTAAGGGAGGGAACTTATGGAGTTATGTAAGGGGCGTCCCGCAAGTAGTGAGGGCATACTTGAGAAGGAGCTGAGAACCTACGATTTTCTTGACAGTCTTGGCGTGGAATATGAGAGAATTGACCACGGCGCGGCAATGACTATGGAGGACTGCGCGATAATAGATGATATTATGGGTACACAGATGTGCAAAAATCTCTTTTTGTGCAATCGGCAGGAAACAGACTTTTATCTTTTGATGATACCCGGTGATAAAGTATTTAAGACAAAGGATCTTTCAGCGCAAATAGGAAGCTCTCGGCTGTCCTTTGGCAGGGCAGAATATATGGAGCAATTTCTTGATATCACCCCTGGCTCGCTTAGCGTCCTTGGACTTATCAATGATAAGCATAATAGAGTACAGCTTCTTATAGATGAGGATGTGCTCAGTGGTGAATACATAGGCTGTCACCCTTGCGTAAATACCGCAAGTCTTAAAATAAAGACCAAGGATATGACCGAAAAGGTCATACCCGCAACGAAGCATACGCCTATAATGGTTAAATTATAAAAGCAGTTCACAAAAATGAACTGCTTTTTGTTTATTTCTTTGCCTCAAACACTTGATTATCAGCTGTTATTGTCGGTGCCCCTTTTTTATTAAATGATATCTGGGCGGGCATATCTCCAAGACGGAACATCTGCTGAGTGCCCCTAAGAGAGAAAGGCTTTTCGCTGATGTCAAATTTTGTGCCGTTTATGGTTATCACAGCACGACCTGTAAGATTTGAGCATACAAGCTCTACCTTGTGCTTTAGAGTATTGCCCGTAGGCTCTCCGCTCTCCATATCGCACTCTGCTTCTTCAATCTCCCAATAATATTTTTTAGCCATACTTCCTCCAAAATACCTTTTATATTTTTTTAGCAACACCTGTTTTCTTTGCGGCATCTGTCACTGCTTCTGCTACAACCTTGGCAACCCTTTTGTCAAGGGCGGGAGCGATTATATTTTCCTCGCTCAGGTCTTCATCGGATATGAGTGATGCCAGCGCATAGGATGTAGCCACCTTCATTTCCTCATTTATACAGCTTGCGCGGCAGTCAAGAGCGCCTCGGAATATTCCGGGGAAGGCAAGGACGTTATTTATCTGATTGGGAAAATCCGAGCGTCCCGTGCCTACTATCCTCGCACCCGCCTTTTTCGCAAGGTCAGGCATTATTTCCGGGGTAGGATTTGCCATGGGAAATACGATAGCGTCCTTTGCCATAGATGCCACCATTTCCTCGTTTACCACGTTTGGCGCAGAAACTCCGATGAATACGTCTGCCCCTCTCATAGCGTCGGATAACGTGCCGCATAGAAGGGAATGGTTTGTAATAAGAGCAATCTCCTTGTGTGCGTCGCTTAGCGTGTCGTCATCGCGGCATATAATGCCAAAGCGGTCTGCCATAATAATATTTTTTGCCCCAAGATTTATCAAATGCTTAGCGATGGCACAGCCTGCCGAGCCTGCTCCGTTTATTACTATGCGTATCTCAGACATATCTTTTTTCACAATTTTTAAAGCGTTTATCAGGGCGGCTGCCAGAACTATGGCAGTACCGTGTTGGTCATCGTGAAAAACGGGAATATCGCATATTTCTTTAAGCTTTCTTTCTATCTCAAAGCAGCGTGGAGCGGAGATATCCTCAAGATTGATACCGCCAAAGCTACCCGAAATCAGATAAATCGTGCGTACTATCTCATCTACATCCTTTGAACGTACACAGATAGGAAATGCGTCAACGTCGGCAAAGGTCTTAAAGAGAGCGCATTTGCCCTCCATAACGGGCATACCTGCCTCAGGACCTATGTCACCAAGCCCCAGAACCGCCGTGCCGTCGGTGATTACAGCTACCAGATTGCTTCTCCTTGTCAGGTCGTAAGACTTGTCGATATCCTTTTGTATCTCAAGGCAAGGCTCTGCCACCCCGGGCGTGTAGGCTAAGGAAAGGTCATTTCTGTCCTCTATTGGGCAACGGGATATTACCTCTATCTTGCCCTTCCATTCATAGTGCTTTTGGAGCGATTTTTTTCTTATGTCCATGTCCTACCTCATATCATTTCCTCGGGATGAAAAATCTCGTCAAATCTTTGGGCAGATAAAAGCCCAAGACTAATGCAGGCATCCTTTAAAGTTATATTTTCTGTGTAAGCAAGCTTGGCGACCTTGGCTGAATTTTCGTATCCTATATAGGGATTAAGAGCGGTGACAAGCATAAGGGAATTGTGAAGATTGTGGCGCATTTTCTCTTTGTTTGCCTTTATGCCGATAACGCAGTTGTCCTTGAATGAGCGCATAGCCTCGGATAAAAGCCTTGCTGATTGTAGAAAATTATAGGCGCAAACGGGCATAAATACATTAAGCTCAAAGTTGCCTTGGGAAGCGGCAATACCTACGGCAACGTCATTGCCCATAACCTGAACAGCTACCATAGTCATCGCCTCGCATTGGGTGGGATTAACCTTTCCGGGCATAATAGACGACCCAGGCTCATTTTCGGGGATGGATATTTCACCCAAGCCCAGTCTTGGACCGGATGCCAACCAGCGGATATCGTTGGCTATCTTAAAAAGGTCAGCCGCGAGAGCCTTCAGCGCACCGTGGGCAAATACAAGCTCGTCCTTTGAAGTGAGAGCGTGATATTTGTTATTCTCGGTGACAAATGGGATTTTTGTAATTTCGGATACCTTCCTCGCAACTAAAGCGTCAAATCCTGCTGGCGCGTTAAGTCCAGTGCCCACGGCTGTGCCTCCAAGAGCCAGAGAGGAAAGCCTTTCAATAGCATATTCTATCATTTCAGCGTCACGCTCAAGAGAGGAGCGCCAGCCTGATATTTCAGCAGAAAAGCTTATGGGGGTAGCGTCCTGAAGATGCGTTCTCCCGCTTTTTATAATGCCTTCGTTTTCCTTTTCCAAATTCCTGAAAGCGTCAATAAGCTCCTTTAATGAGGGAATAAGCTGCTCCCTCAGCGCAACTACCGCTGATATATGCATAGCGGTAGGGAAGGTATCGTTTGATGATTGCGACATGTTCACGTCATCATTGGGGTGAAGCAGCGTTTTTTTCGACAGTATATTGCCGCGATTGGCAATTACCTCGTTGACGTTCATATTGGATTGAGTTCCCGAGCCTGTCTGCCATACTACAAGAGGAAAATGGTCTGAAAGCTCTCCCGAAATTACCTCACGGCAGGCGGATTCTATTGCGCACAGCTTTTCCGCACTCATTCTGTCGGGGCATAGCTCACGGTTAGCCTGTGCAGCGGCAAGCTTGAGTATGCCGAAAGCGTGTATTATTTCTTCGGGCATAGGCTCTTTGCCCACGCCTATTTGAAAGTTTTCAAGACTTCTCTGGGTCTGAGCGCCCCACAGCTTGTCCGTGGGTACTTTTACTTCACCCATTGAATCGTGTTCAATTCTGTAATTCATAAAGCTTTAACTCCTTGTACGGATTAAGGATGGATATTTTTTTCTCAGAGCTATGACATACAGAGAGAACACCCCGTCTGCCGTTAAGCTCGATAATATATTGTGTAAATTCCGCGTCAGAGGGTATAGTGCCCGAGCATACTGATATAAGACCTTCTCCCGTAAGCTTTGCAAAGGCTTCTTTTTTTGTCCAGAGGGATAAGAAGGTCAACACTGGATCATTGGAGCGGGATATCTGTTCCTGCTCGTCGGGAGTAAAAAATCTTGCGGCTATACCCGATGTATCACGGGATGAATCAGACCATTCTACGTCTATACCTACGGGTGAGTCGGCAAGAGCGGCAACCGATAGAGATGAAACGTGAGATAAAGAGAAATGAAAGGGAAGACTCCTAAAATAGGGCTTGCGGTCCTTGGTTCTGCATACGGTGCAGTCAAGAGAGGTATCAACTATTTCCGATAGAGCTAACAAAGCGCCGACAGAGGATGCACGGGCGGATTTGTTTTTTATCGCCGATAGCCTTGAACGCTCAGTATCTCCAAAGGGCAGAGAGGATATTATTTTTTCGGTGCTTTGGCATAGATAGTCTGTAAGATAAAATGACATTCTGAGCATACAGCGGCTCCTGATTTTTATTTTATAGTTCATTATACAACATTTAAGCGGTAATTTCAATATAGCTCAAGAAAAAACAAAAAGAAAAATAAAAAAACAAAAAAAGTATTGACAAAGTAAAAGTGCTGTGATATAATAAACGAGTCGCTGGTATGGCTCAGTCGGTAGAGCACGTCATTGGTAATGACGAGGTCATCAGTTCGATTCTGATTACCAGCTCCACAATAAATCCCGAGAAGTCTTGATTTTCAAGGTTTCTCGGTTTTTTTGTATGCATTATTTGATAGCTTTACTTATGAGCCACCTTATTGTTAAAGGAGCCACCAGCAGTGCTGGTGGCTCCAAAAAGCTTTAACTTCGCACAGCTCCCGCTGCATAGGAAAGCTCTATCGTGCAAAGGGAGGCTGTAAATAGTATCCGCGTTAAGTACCGCAGAAGGGAGATAATTCCGAGCCTATAGGCTCAGCGTGTGAAATGCCCCAAGGGGACTATCGCAAGCCACCAGCACGGCTGGTGGCTATGACTAAGGTACTTATCCGGTTTATCCTTGGCATCGGGTACAGCCCTTTTTGCCTACTTTGCATTCAAACCCCGCAAAAAATGGCGTACCATAAGCTACCTACTCAAAGAATTGCCTCCAGCTCGTTTATTCGGTCGCGCCAAGCTTGTCGCTGAGCCTTTATCTCGGCGTAGTCTTCTTCGCTGATAAATCCCTCTGCGAATTTCAGAGCTTGATAATCGCTTGCTGATAGCTTAGCCTTAAGCTTTGAAATTTCAATTGTATTAAGTTGTTTTTCGGAATAAGGGATATAAATTTGTATATCCTCGTATTCATCATACGCCTCCTTTGCCTCAATTTTTGGACTGTCAATTATCCACTCAACGTCCTTACCGCCGTTAGGATATTCCGCGACGGTTTCATAGTGTCCTTGCTCTTCTACAGCTTCCACAGCCTCGTGGTGCTTTATAAAGAGCTTGTCCTTTATCAGATAACCCTGTTCAAGATTATAGCTTGACAGCTCTTTTGTCTTTGTTTCATCAAATACTCTCATTTTTACCTCCTTATGCTATGCGCTTCCACATATAGACTACCAAATAGGGCGGCATATTTTTACCTGTTCCATTTTCTGTCCCTGCTGAATTAACAGTCAATTTCCAGTCAGAATCAGCACCATTAGTAACATAATCAACACCTGCATTTTTGAGCAAATGACCAGATGCGTTAGTGCCTGAAGCAACATATATACGATTGCCTTCTTTGCTAATTACTTCATGATTATGTTGTATCAACACCGCATCAGCACTACCGCCCGTGTTGCCTGATAAATATTTATCTCCCGCTGCCAGAAGAAATCTATCCTTTATCCGCTCCCACGTGCCGCCAAGCCAACTGGCAGGGGAGGATGATCCCACGGCGCTTGTCTTTGTAGATATATATACGGAACCTACGGGATAAATTTCGTCTGCGGTCACAAGCTTTTTATTTTGGGCATAAATGTTTCCGAAAGCGTATGTATTACCGCTGCGGGTTACTCTAAAAGCATTTCTGCGATGTATCTCGCCAGAATCAGGGTCTTTCCAACCGTTTCCTAACATAAGCAGATTTAGCTCACTCAGGACACTCGGGTCTTTCACATCATAAGGGTCGTTATAAATTCCGAAGACAGCTTGGTCCCACTCCGTAGCTCTTAATCCGTCTCCTACCAAAATAGAAGAAGCGCCTAATTCTGAAGCTTCGTTGTCAGAGCCACCCATTATCACGTTGTCAACCGATGTTTTGTTCCATTTTCCGCCTATTATGGATGTGCTGGCACACGGGAATATAGTGTTGTTACGACCTGCCATAAGATTATACCGACCGCGGTCTATATTTCTGAATCCGCTTGTAAGGGATGCGTATCCGCCCATATTTTCCCGTCCTGATACCGAGCCAAAATCGTATGACAGATTACTGAATCCCGTGTTAAAGGACAAGCTTCCAGCGCCCGTAGATAAAGCTCCAAGCACCGTAGCTCCCCACCCAAGCTCTACCTCTCCGCTGCGCACTTTAAATTCATAACAGCCGCTTATATTGCTTAATCCGCGCTGTACCGCAAATATTGTCATATCATTTGGAAGCAGGGTAAGCTTATTGTCGTATTGGTCGCTAAACGCTTCACCGTTGATGTCAGGTAAACTATCAACAGTGATCTTTTTATTCGTATGGTCCACTTCTGTGATTTGGGCAAGAAAGGGGTAGTTCTCTTTATTCTTAACGCAAACGTAATCACCCTTCTCCCAATCTAAGGATTCGGGAGCTTTACGTACAGTAAGTATTGCTTTTCTGGTAGTAGATAACTCAAATGTATTACCGTCTATCTTCCACCAATAGTAGCCCCTCACTCCTGAGGTAACGTTTGCTCCTACTGCTGTTCCCAACGTGGATTTTGATTTAGCCCCTATGCCGTAAGCAACACCCAAGGGTTTTTCGGTTTGAGGTAAATCAAACTCAACCTTCGTACCGGCTAATGATAGCAATTTTAGATATTCTTCGTCTATTATAGCTTCCGCTGAGTCAGTGCCTCCTGCTATTGAGTATTCACCCTTGGCAGTTCCTCCTGAAAACACCAAAGAATTTTCGGTTTCGCCAGTTTGGAGTGGAATATCCCTGAGCGTTACGTCAACCTTTTTCAAGAAAGAGAAGCCGTCCTTGGAACGAACGAAGAGCTTTGCGTTGTCCTCGTGGGAGTTGTCAACGGTATCTATCAGGATAATTTTGTTCAAGGGAATGGAATCGGCGGCGGCTTCCATTTCTGCTATACTCGGGAAGGATTGATATATCCCAAGGTCCTCGCCCTTGTCACCCTTTACTCCGTCCGCTCCACGGCTCGGTTTGCCTGTATCAGTGTCGCCGACCCACCAATTTCCGTTTTCTCCTATATAGGGAGTAAGTCCATCCTCGCCGTCCAAGCCAAATTCTCCTGTTTCAAGCTTTTTTTCTAAGGTGGCGGAGATAGTCTCGGCTCTCTGCGCGGCAGAATTGGCATTACTTGTGGCGGCTTCACTCGCGGTTTTTCTTGCTGCTTCGGCGGCTACCCGTTCCTGTTCCGCGGCTACTCGCTCCTGTTCGGCAGACATCCGTTCCTGTTCGGTAAGAAAGATATTGTCCCAAGCGGTGGATTCTCCGTCTGTCAGGGGAGTGCTGTCGTCATAAACGACTCTTGCGTCCACAACCATTACGAATTTCGGTCCTGTCAGGAGCAATCCGTCGGGACCGTATATTCTTATCTCACACTTGACTGTTCCCGCTACGTTAGCCGTGTTAGCGGTAAAATCATATTTGACAGTAGTGTTATGCTCTATTATACAGTCGTTGACAAGCTCTGAGCCGTCTGCCTTTTTCCCGAAGAATACCGCTCTGCATCCGTCGGGTATGGTGTAGGGAGCCCCTCCGTCACGAAGACTTATATAAAGGCTCCTTGCCGTATCGTTCAGCTTTATGGGAATAGAGCGCTGCGATATAGGGCTTTGAATGTTTAGTGTAAATTTAAATTTTGAATAATTCATGTTTACCTCCTTTTCGGTGTATATATTTTAACATAGGAGGGTGGTTTGTTTAAATCCCCCCCGGGGTGGCTAGTCCTCAAGCCATCCGTCTGCTTCTTTGCGTGAGACGTGTTTTATGCCGTCAAAGGTGACTACCTCTCGGTTATGGTAATTATTCATTGTCATTTTCCTTGTACTTTTTGTCTATCACGGTATGGAGAGGACAGTTACGGTCTTTTGATATGATATAGCACCTCGCCGCACTTGTCACAGCATGTTATCCGCAGATTTTTGTTCTTCTCGATAATTACCTTATTAAGATATTTTTTCCGAGTTCTGTGATCTCGCTTTCATATTTCCTCCTTTCTTTTTTTATAAAAAGTATTGACAATTACAGAAAAATGTAATATAATAGTGATACCAACAACCATAACGTACAGATTTATGTGCTCCGCAAGTATATTTTATTACATAATTCAGTACTTGTCAATAGAAAAATACAAAATTCCGTATTTTCGGCATTATAAACAAAACAAGAGGTGTCAAAATGAGCAATTTATACAACAGATTAAAGCTGCTTTGTGATAAAAAGGGAGTATCCTTGACAAAGATGTGTCTTGAATGTGGAATACCAAAGAGCACGCCTACCGAGATAAAGATGGGAAGAACAAAGACTCTTTCGTCTTCCGCAATGATGAAAATTGCGGACTATTTTAACGTTTCTGCGGAATATCTCGCAGGAAAAACAGACGAACAAGAAAAAAGCCCCGCCGCGAATAGCGACGAGGCTCTTAAGGTCGCACTTTTCGGCGGAGACACGCAGGTCACCGACGAGATGTGGAACGAGGTAATGAATTATGCGGAATTTCTTAAACAGAAGTATGGGAAAGCTTGATGCGCTCTACGATTTGGCGTTAGCCAACGGTATTCCCGTGGACGAGAACTGTCCCCAAGCCCTTGTGTCTATGTCGGTAAGGCTTCCGGGTGGAATGAAGATAGTATCTCTTTTTAACGGAGAAATGGAGAACAACACAAAGCTGGAATGCTTTGCACATGAAATGGGGCATTGTATGACAGATAGCTTTTATGCGGGGTACTCTCCCTTCGAGCTCAGAGCTAAGCACGAGAACAGAGCCAACGAGTGGGCGGCAAATCTTCTGATACCCTTTGATGCGCTTTGCGCCGCGGTAAAGGGCGGATGCAGGGAGCTGTGGGAATTGGCAGAGTATTTTGACGTAAGCTGCTCCTTTGTAGAAAAGGCAATAGCCGTTCACGAAAGAAACGGCCACGTGGTACCGCCTGAGCTGTATGCAGAATATTAAGAATTTTTACGAAGTTCTTATGAGGAAATTTACATAACGGTAGATGGGATTCGTTCGATTCTGATTACCAACACCAAAATCCCGTTGCAAACGCAACGGGATTTTGTGTTTTATGAGTATGGACTCTTAAATGAAACAAACAAAAAAGTAGGCGTTAAGCCTACTTTTTGGTGACCCACCGGAGACTCGAACTCCGGACCCCTTGATTAAAAGTCAAGTGCTCTACCGTCTGAGCTAGTGGGTCATAATCCTTTTAAACCTACCCATATATGATACCACACAAAAGGAACTTTGTCAAGAAAAAATTTTATCCTGATAATCCCAATAAAGAGCAGATTTGAAAGGTTGTTTTTGTGCAATTTTAACAAACTATTTAAGACGACATATACGCTCCGCCAAAGCGTATATGGTGTCTGGAAGCAACTCGGGAAGCTCGTTTCTATCGCTGTCGGAAATGTCTGGGTCCTGAGTGAGTATACTTTCCCGCATAATACGAACTACAATTTTGTCAAGTCCTTTTAATCGGTCGGGCTTTAGCTGTCCTCCGAAATGGTGAATACCAAGCGAACATTTTAAATTCTTCGGCAACTGCATTGTGACGTAGTCGTCAAAATCCTTTGAGATTCCGCAGCACAAAAAAGCAGCGCAGGGCATAGCGGAAAGTGCATTAAGATTGCTTTTGATATATTTTCTTAAGTCTTTATTAAGTTTGCCCATACGAATCGAGCCACCGATTACAGCAACGTCAAATCCCTCGGGTGAAGGGGGAGAGTCGGTGATATTGAATAAGGATACCTCAGCTTTATTTCCTATTCTGGCTGCAAGCATTTCGGCAGCCTCTTTGGAAGCTTCGCCCTTTGTTGCGTATATTATTAAAACCTTCATTGCTTTTCCTTTATAATTTGTTGTTACAATATTCATTATACTTCATTTTGCTTAATATGTCAAGCAAAAAAGCGGTTGCCGAAGCAACCGCTTAAAAATTATTTATTCCGATTTACCCTCTATAAGTCCATAAGTGTTATCGTGGCGCTTATAAACTACGCATATCTCGTCGGTGCCGTCGTCCTTAAAGACAAAGAATTCGTGCCCCAAGAGATTCATCTGCATTATAGCCTCTTCCGCAGACATTGGCTTGATAGAGAAGCTTTTTCTTCTGATAGTGAATTCGGTTTCCTCCTCAAAATCCTCACCCGTGTCCAGCATTACTCCCTCAAACGCGCCGCTCTTAAGTCTGCGTTCCAAACGAGTTTTGTTTTTTCTTATCTGGCGTTCAATTAGATAAACAGCTCTATCCAACGCGTTGCGGAAGGTTTCATCCTCTACCTCGCTTCGGAAGATAGTGCCGGAGGATACTATGGTTATCTCAAGGCATTTTTGGTTGTGCTTGCAGCTGAGTGTAACGGTAGCAGAGCATTCGTTATCAAAATACTTATCGAATTTCTGCAGTTTGTTTTCAATGATGACCTTCATCTCATCCCATACGTTCATTTGTCTGCCAATGATGGTAACTTTCATAGTTGAACCTCCTAAAACTTTCTTGGGATTTATCCCTGAAAGTATTATATCACATTTTTCTTGATTTGTAAATACAAGCTAAAGAAATTTATAAAAAATAATCAAATTTGTGCACAATTCACAATAAATGGAATTTTAAATATAAATAAAATAAGCTTCATAATAAGATTGTATATTCCTAAAACAGAATAAAAATCGAAAAAATCAAATATAAATTAAAAAAAGTATTTCAAAAAAAGAAAAAAATAAAAATATTTTTAGCATTGTCCTGTTTAAGACACACTGAATGTGATATAATATAGTTGCAGGGAGAAATCCAATGCGAATATCAGAGGCATAAAGGAGAAAAGAAAATGACCCGAGATCTTAGAAAAAATATAAACGAGGATATGAAAATAATTCCCGAGAACTGTAATTGCTCAATATACACCATGGCAACCGTGGCTGGATGTTTGCTGTTTTGCGTAGGTATAATAATTTACGCGCTTCTTGCAGCATAACTTTTCGCGATACTGCGATAGCTCTTGATTTCGCGGTCGTATTGTGGTAAAATGGTACATATAGATCAACGCGAAAGAAGGGAGTGAGTATGTATGTCGCGGCGTTCCAATCAAAAGCTTAAGCTTTTGTATCTCTCAAAAATACTTTTGGATATGACTGATGAGCGTCACGGTATGACACTCACTCAAATTTTAGATGAGCTTTCAAAGTATGGAATAGAAACCGGACGAAAGAGCCTGTATGATGATATGGAGGCTCTTCGAGTTTACGGATATGACGTGCGTTCAAAACGGGATAGATATGTCAGGTATTATATTAATGACAGAGAATTTACCCGTGCGGATATAAAGCTTTTGTGCGACCTTGTGGATTCCTGCGGATACGTTGGCGATAGCGTTAAAAAGGAGCTTATAAAAAAGCTCTGGCAGACGGGATATATGTCGGGTATGGAAATGCCGTCAATCGCAGGGCAGGATGCTGATGACGGTGACGCTGCGTATAAAAATATGGAGCTTATCTGTCAGGCTATGACAAATGATAAGTCACTCTCATTTAAGTATTTTGAGTGGAACTCAAATAAACAAAGAAAGCTCAAAAATGAGGGAAGAGCATTTGCGGTAAGTCCGTGGAGGCTTGTTTGCGGAAAAGAAGGGTATCGTCTTATAGGATTTGACCATAACAGCCATTCGCTGTCTGAGTTTGCCGTGGATAGGATGCTCTTTTTGGCGATTCTTAATAAAAAGCGAGAAGGTGAAGGGGATTTCCTTGCCTTTCGAGGCGCAGGGGCAGAGCAAGTTAATCTGCGTCTTGACTGCGATAACGATACGGCAACAGAGGTATTCTCACGCTTCGGCATGGGAACTACGATTCTTTCAAATAAGGAAAACAGCTTTGAGGGAGCGGTAAGAACGGTAGTAAACGATGATTTTTATGCGTGGCTCTTCGCAAGAGCGGGACGAGTGCGTGTTCTTGCCCCCGAGTGGGTGTCGAGGGAATATAAGGAGATGCTACGCAATGCCACCAAGGGGGAGTGTTAGATGAAGAAGAGCAAGGAAAGGGCTTGTATGACCCGTGCGTTGGTATATTATGCTCGGATAAAAGGGAATGAAAATCTTCGCTCACCGCTGGATATGTATAACGCAATAAGAGGAGCTTTTATAGGAAAAGAGATGTTCGCCCGTGAGCTTTGGGCTGTGCAGGAATGTTTGATAATTCTTGATGTGCTTGGAGAACAGGAAACCATAAAGGCAATCACACAAATATATCTTGAGCCGTTTTCTGACTCGCCGTTACGTGTTCCCGCCAAAAGCGAGATATCAATGAGGATATTGCGATTTGCATTTGAAAATCATTTGGATGAGCGTACAGTATATAGGCGGCTCCAACGTGCCCGAAATCTTTGGCTCAAAATTCTTGATATATCAAATAAATGAAAAAACAAGGAACTCTCTCCAGAGTTCCTTGTTTTTTGTGAAAGCTTACTGATTGTTCTTTCTCATAGCCTCAAAACAAGCGCTGCAATATACAGGTCTGTCATTGGAAGGCTGGAAGATAACCTTTGCTACACCACCGCAATTTGCACAAGTTGTTTCGAAGTATTCGCGCGGAGCTCTTCCTGCGTTCTTCTTTGCATCACGGCAAGCCTTGCAGCTCTTGGGCTTGTTGAGGAAGCCCTTTTCCTTGTAGAAGCTCTGCTCTCCTGCGGTGAAAACAAATTCGTTTCCGCATTCCTTGCACACCAGAGTTTCATCTACAAACTCTTCCACTCCGGCTTTTACTACTTCTTCGTTCATGATTTTACCTCGCTTTGTAAGATGGAATTGTTTTGCCCAAATTCCGTTAAGACATGACCCTTCGCGGTGGGCTATCTGATCGGGAAGACCCGAGTCATTCAAGTTATCGGAGCAATGCTCTAAGCTTTTTTCGGATTCGGTAAATGGCGTTTGTAATGGATTTCTCACTTGAAGAGAGAATAATAGCCACCTCGGCGGCAGAGCGTCCCGAAATATAGAGCTGCCAGACCTTATATTCAAAATCCGAAAGATTTTTTCTTATGACAGAGTAAAGCGATTTGATACGTTCCTGCTCCAAAATTCTGACCGACGGGTCATCCGTCCCTTGAATTAAAGATAAGTTCTCGGGAATTTCTTCAGTAGGCTCTTCGCAGCGCTTTTTCAAAGCGCGGAGCTGAGATACCAAAGCGTTATGTATGCATATTTTGGCAAAGAGTCCAAACTCGACCTCGGTTTGTTCCAAGTCATAAGCTAATATTGAATTATAAAACACCAAAGACGCTTCTTGGCGAAGATCCTCACGGTAAAGAGAGAAAGACTCGTCCATAGAGAAACGGTTTACAGAGGAATCGATCAACGGGCTGTAACGCTCAAGCAGGGTAACAAAAGCTTCTTGGTCGCCGTTGCGAACTGCTAAAATTAAGCCTTTGATATCACAACTGTTTTTCTCAAATCCCATACGTTACCGTTCCTTAATGCCAAAAAAGAGCCAAAGGGCACAATACCCCCAAATGTTTTACTAACTTTAATTATATCATTAAATTGTATAATGTCAATACCTTTTTTAAAAATATTTTTGTAAAAAATTCACGAAAAATGTCGGTCAAGGTAATTTTGAACAAAGATAGTTGGCAATTTTTGGTTAAAAATTACAAGAAAACGAGAACCACAAGAGAGGCTCTCGTTTTCTGTTTTTTAATCAAAGAGATAATTAACATTTCCCGCGAGAAGCGCAGTAACTCCTCTGTATATTACTTCGGGTCGCTCGTAGAAATTATCCCGCATCCTCTGCGCTCGGTTTTCCGTGTCAACGACCAAAGTTTGTGAGAAAATCAAAACACCCTTTTCGGTAAAGGAGCAGGAAACGCAGAATCTGCCATCATCTGTTTTCTCCACCGTACAGCGGGCAACAACGTCGCGCTTTTTGAAATCAAGAAATCTGAGTGCTTTGGAGAGAGCCTTGTCAAGAATACTCGCTAAGATATCGGTCTTTAGCTCACGGGCAACAAGTCTGCCCTTGTCTGTAATCAGATAAAGGTCCCGCCCGTTCTCGCCTTCATATTTTTCGATAAGGTCCATATCTACCATCTCGTAAAATGCTTCGGCAAAATCAAGATACATAACGTAGTCTGTTTGCATAACAACATCATTGATAGTGGTAAATTCAAGGGGATAATTTATATTTTCAAGCAGGTAAAGAACAAATATCTTTACATTTCGCATACTTCCAATTGGAGAACTGATCATAACAGAGCCTTTCTTATAAATTTACTGGATATATTTTAACATATTTTAAAAAATTTTTCAATAAGTATTTGCAAATAATGAAAAAATATGATATAATCTACATATTGAACAAAAAAGAACACTCAGGAAGGAAAGAATATGATATCTATTGCTTTACTTGGTTTTGGATGCGTAGGAAGCGGAACGGCAGAGGTGCTTACCGAGAATAAGAAAATAATTGAAGAACGCCTCGGCTGTGAATATCGCATAAAATATATACTTGATCTCAGAGATTTTCCCGAAAGTCCCTTTGGCGACCTGATAGTGCATGATTTTAACACTATTCTTCAGGATGAAGAGGTGAGTATAGTTGCGGAAATGATGGGCGGCTCTCATCCTGCCTATGATTTTACAAAGGCTTGCCTTGAAGCAGGTAAAAGCGTGGTTACGTCCAACAAAGAGGTAGTGGCAAAATTCGGAGTAGAGCTTGGAGCGCTTGCAGAAAAGAACGGCGTACGCTATATGTTTGAAGCAAGCGTTGGCGGCGGAATTCCCGTTATACGTCCTATGATGACAGACCTTGCTTCCAATAAGATAACAAAAATTAACGGTATTCTCAACGGAACGACCAACTACATCCTCACCTCTATGCGTGACGACGCAAAGAGCTTTGATGATGCACTCCGCGAGGCGCAACGACTCGGATACGCTGAAGCGAATCCCACCGCGGACGTAGGAGGCTTTGACACGGCAAGAAAGACAGTTATCCTTGCGGCTATCGCATCGGGAAAGCTTGTTTCTACCGAGAATATCCATATAGAGGGTATCACAGAGATAACTCTTGCAGACGTTGAGGCGGCAGAGAAGCTTGGGTATCACATCAAGCTTATCGGTCACGCTGAGGTAAAGGACGGAAAGATTCTTGCATTCGTTTCACCTATGGCAATATCTAACACCAACCCCTTGGGAAGAATAGACGACGTATTTAACGGAATTCTCGTTAACGCCAATATGGTCGGTGAGGTAATGTTCTACGGACCGGGAGCAGGTAAGCTTCCCACCGCCAGCGCGGTTGTCGCTGATATCGTGGATATTATCGCAAAGCGTGATTTCGCTCCTGCTCCTTTGGGCTGGATAAATGCACAGACCTGCGACGTCGCGGACTTCAGCGAATACTCCTGCCGTAGAATGGTTATATCCGACACAGGCAGTTATATTACCGAGGAAATGACCGAGGCCGAGGCAGCTCGGCTTGCGGCAAAGCCCGATGTAATTTCTGTTTACAGAGTGCTTTAATGAAAAATACCGTGGAAAATTCCACGGTATTTTTGTTGTTGCAATTATTCGTAAATTGTGATAAAATATCTTACAGAGCTGCAACGATAGCGGCTGTATCCTGTGCGATAACCAGCTCCTCGTTGGTGGGAAGCACGTAAACGGCTACCTTGGATGCATCGGTAGAAATCTTGGTGTTATCGGATACGTGGGGAGCGGCGTCGTTAGCTGCCTTGTCAAACTCGATACCGAGGAACTCCATGTTCTGGCAAACCAACTCACGGAGGTGAGGATTGTTCTCACCGATTCCCGCGGTGAATACTACGGCGTCAAGACCGTTCATCACAGACGCATAAGCGCCGATGTACTTCTTTATATTGTGTGTAAGAATATCTACCGCAAGCTTAGCTCTTTCGTAGTTGGGGTTGGAAGGACCGTCAGCGATAGCAGACTCAAGGTCTCTGGAGTCGGAGGACAATCCCGAAACTCCGAGGAAGCCCGACTTCTTGTTCATAAGGTCGTCCATCTGAGCGGTAGTAAGGTTTTCCTTTTCCATAATGTAGGTAACGATAGCGGGGTCGATATCACCGCAACGAGTTCCCATCTCAACACCTGCAAGAGGAGTGAAGCCCATGGAGGTATCCATAACCTTGCCGCCCTTAACCGCGGAGATAGAGGAGCCGTTACCGATGTGGCAGGTAACAATCTTTGTGTCCTCAACGGGCTTACCCAGAAGCTTAGCCATTTCAGCGCTTACATAGCGGTGAGAGGTTCCGTGAGCGCCGTAACGACGAATACCGTACTTCTCGTAATATTCGTAGGGAAGCGCGTAAACGTAAGCTTCGGGTGCCATGGTCTGGTGGAAGGCTGTGTCAAATACGAGCACCTGAGGCTTACCGGGCATAGTTGCAAGACAGCCCTTGATACCCATAAGGTGCGCGGTGGTGTGAAGGGGAGCAAAGGATTTGCAAAGCTCCAGCTTGGAAATTACGTCATCATCCATGAGAATGGATTTTGAGAAGTATGCGCCGCCGTGGACTACACGGTGACCGATAGCCTGAATTTCATTCATGTCGGCGATACAACCGATTTCCTTATCGGTAAGAGCGTCAACTACGAGCTTCATAGCGTCAGCGTGGTCCTTCATAGGAGCTTCCTTAGTTACCTTGATGTCCTTAAGGAGCTGCTTGTGAGTGATGCTTGAGCCATCACCGCCAATTCTTTCGCAGACACCCTTTGCGGAAACGAGTCCGGAATCGGTTTCGATAAGCTGATACTTAAGCGAGCTTGAACCGGCATTTACAACGAGTACGTTCATTTTAAAGTCCTCCAAAAAATAGTTACATTTAATTATACTACAAAAAAGTTATTTTTTCAATAGAAATTTCAAGAATATTTTATAAAAGATTAAAAAGGAAAATAAAATGTCAATTTTCGGTATAGTATGTGAATTCAACCCCTTGCATAACGGCCATAAAAGGCTTATAGACGAGGCAAAACGACTTGGAGCTGAAAGCATTGTCTGCGTAATGAGCGGGAATGCCGTTCAGCGCGGAGAGCTTGCCGCAGCCGATAAATATACAAGAGCAAAGGCGGCAGTGCTTTGCGGAGCAGACCTTGTGCTCGAATTGCCATACCCGTGGTGTTCGGCAAGTGCCGAGTATTTTTCAACGGCGGGAATAGAGATACTCTCTCACTTCTGTGACAGCGTTATATTTGGTTCGGAATGCGGAGATATAGAACTCCTAAGAAGGGCGGCAGAGGGAGCGTCAAGTGAAGCCTTCAAGACGGAGTTCAACGCAAAAACCGAGCAGGGCGAGGGAGCGGCAAAGGCTTATTTTTCATTACTTGAAAGATATACGGGCGTGACGCTTTCATCCAACGACCTGCTTGGCATAGAGTATATAAGAACGGCAATTGAGAAGAAGCTTGATATCAAGTTTTATACGCTGAAGCGAGAGGGAGCGGGATATAACGACGAAGCCCTCAGTGCGGGTCAAAATCCCTCGGCTACCGCTATACGCAGAGCGTGGAGAGAGGGAACAGATACGTCTGAGTATCTGCCGCCCGAGGCGGCAGAGGTGTTCGCAGACGCCGAGCTAAGCGACCCTGAGATGATTTCAAGAGCTATGATGATGTATTTCAGACTTGCAGACCCGAAGGATTTTGAGGACATAGCCGAAGCCGAGGGTGGGATAGCCAACAGAATTATCAATGCCTCAAAAGAAGCGAGAAACCGAGAGGAATTTTTTGAGCTGCTGAGGACGAAAAGATATACCGACGCAAAGCTCAGACGGGCAATTCTTTTCTGTATGACAGGTGTTACACAAGGGCTTTTAAAGCAACGCCCCGCTTACGTGACACTCCTCGGAGCGGGTGACAAGGGTAGGGAGCTTATAGCGAAAGCGCGCAAGAGCGATATAATAAATATCGTCACAAAGCCCGCCGATGCCCCCAAGGATACCGACCAATTCAAGGTGGGAGAGAAGCTTGAAGCCATATTCACCCTATCCCTCAAAAACAGCGCATCCCTCGGGGAGAGCTACCGAAAGAATGCGTTTATAAAATGATATGTAAAACCTTTGAAATAAAACGAGGCACAATTTAGCCTCCCTGCGGAGGAAGCCTGAAGAAAAGTGAGCTACCATACAAGCCTCCCCCTTGGGGGAGGTGGCGGCGCAGCCGACGGAGAGGGGCAACCTCTCATTTTTCTTTACCCCCTCTCAGTCAGCTTCGCTGACAGCCCCCCGATGGGAGCCTTTGGTGGCAAGATAGCTCCTATGTTTGTCTTTTGTAAACAGGTTTTACCATAAGCCTTCCCCAGTGGGGGAAGGTGGCAGCCGAAGGCTGACGGATGAGGAGTTGACTTGCATTTCTGACACCTCATCAGTCGCTAACGCGACAGCTTCTCCCACTGGAGAAGCCTAAAAAGCGAGATGCATACTATCCAAAAGCCTTCCCCAGCGGGGAAGGTGTCACGACAAGAGGAGTGACGGATGAGGAGGACTCGGGTGTAATCTGTGTTTGCGGTTCTTTATGGGAAAGCTTTGAAGCTCCCATACAGTAAGCGATACACATCTCTCCCATAGCTCTCCTCATCCACCACTTCGTGGTCCCCCTTCTCCGCTGGAGAAGGCTAAAGAGAGAGCGAGGCACCATTTAGCCTCCCTGCGGAGGGAGGTGCCGAGGAACGAGGAGGAAGGAGAGTGCGTGCAGTTGGGCAATATGTTTCTTCAAAGGAAAGCAAGACGCTTTTAGTTGCGCAGGCTCCTTCAGTCACCTAACGGCGCCAGCTTCCTCCCGGAGGAAGCCTGAAGAAAAGCGAGGTACATAACTATTATAAAGCCTTCCCCAGTGGGGGAAGGTGGCAGCCGAAGGCTGGCGGATGAGGTGTCTTTAACACAAACTAACTCCTCATCCACCACTTCGTGGTCCCCCTTCTCCCGCAGGAGAAGGCTAAAGAGAGAGCGAGGCACCGAAATTGGTGCCTCGCTTTATGTTGTATAGCGAAAACCCCGCCATAGTGGCGGGGTTCCATGTAGGCTTTGCCGACGAGCAGAAAGCAAAAAAGTCAGCGCATAATGTTCTCGTGCCAAAGGCTCCCTTGTGTAAAGGGAGCTGTCAGCGAAGCTGACTGAGGGATTGTT
>JAZNXE010000028.1:0-77761 GCA_045593725.1 Eubacteriales bacterium | reverse complement strand
GTACCTGCAACAACGAGGATAGCGCCGTCCATCTGAGCTGCACCGGTGATCATGTTCTTAACGTAGTCAGCGTGGCCGGGGCAGTCAACGTGAGCGTAGTGGCGAGACTCAGTCTCATACTCAACGTGTCTGGTGTTGATTGTGATTCCTCTTGCTCTCTCCTCGGGAGCGTTGTCGATCTGGTCGTATGCCATGAACTCAACATTACCGTTTACAAGACCGAGAGTCTTAGTGATAGCTGCGGTAAGAGTAGTCTTACCATGGTCAACGTGACCGATTGTACCAATGTTAACGTGGGGCTTGGTACGTTCAAATGTAGCCTTTGCCATTTTGAATTTCCTCCAATAATTTTATTTTTAAATTTTTAAATTTTGTTTTTGATTACTTTTTAGCTCTTGCAGTGATTATCTGCTCCTGAATGGACTTAGGAACTTCTGCAAAGTGGCTGGGTTCCATAGAATAAACGCCACGACCCTGAGTCATAGAACGAAGGTCTGTTGCGTATCCGAACATCTCGGACAGAGGAACCATAGCGGTAAGCTCCTGAACACCGTTAGCGGATTCCATAGACTGGATCTGTCCGCGGCGGGAGTTGAAGCCGCCCATAACGGTACCGAGGTACTCGTCGGGAACGATAGTAACTACCTTGGTGATAGGCTCGGTAAGAACGGGGTTAGCCTTTCTCATAGCTTCCTTGAACGCCATAGAACCTGCGATCTTGAACGCCATTTCAGAGGAGTCAACCTCGTGATAAGAACCGTCGTAAAGGGTTACCTTAACGTCAACAACGTTGTAGCCTGCGAGAACACCGTTCTGCATTGCGCCCTGGATACCCTGGTTAACAGGCTCGATGAATTCCTTCGGAATTGCACCGCCCGTAACGGCATTGATAAATTCATATCCCTTGCCGGGCTCGTTGGGCTCAAGTATGATCTTAACGTGACCGTACTGACCGGAACCACCGGACTGTCTCTTGTACTTGCACTCATGGTCAACCCTCGCACGGATGGTTTCCTTGTATGCAACCTGAGGCTTACCGATGTTTGCCTCTACCTTAAACTCACGGAGAAGTCTGTCAACGATGATTTCAAGGTGAAGCTCACCCATACCCGCGATAATAGTCTGACCTGTCTCCTCGTCGGTATAGGTACGGAAGGTGGGGTCTTCTTCTGCAAGCTTAGAAAGCGCAATACCCATCTTCTCCTGACCTGCGCGGGTCTTAGGCTCGATAGCAACGCTGATAACGGGTTCGGGGAATTCCATATTTTCAAGGATTATAGGATGCTTCTCGTCGCAGAAGGTATCACCTGTGGTGGTATTCTTTACGCCCGATACAGCCGCGATATCACCGCTGTAGCATACGTCTATATCCTTACGGTCGTTTGCGTGCATCTGAAGAATACGTCCGAAACGCTCTCTGGATCCCTTGCTGGAGTTGTACGCGGTGGTACCAGCCTCGATCTTACCCGAGTAAACACGGAAGAAGCAAAGCTTTCCAACGAAGGGGTCGGTCATAATCTTGAATGCGAGTGCGGAGAAGGGCTCGTCATCGGAAGCCTTTCTCTCGTCCTCCTCCTCGGTATCGGGGTTGATACCCTTGATAGCGGGGATGTCGGTAGGAGCGGGCATATAGTCGATAACCGCGTCAAGCAGCTTCTGTACGCCCTTGTTTCTGTAAGAGGTTCCGCAAACAACGGGAACTATCTGGTTCGCTATTGTAGCTCTTCTGAGCGCTTCCTTAAGCTCATCAACGGTGATCTCCTCACCGCCGAAGTACTTCTCCATAAGCGCCTCATCGGTCTCACAGATAGACTCGATCATCTTCTCACGGTATTCCTCGGCAAGTGCCTTCATGTCCTCGGGAATCTCCTCGATTCTCATATCCTTGCCAAGGTCATCGTAGTAGATGTCAGCCTCCATAGTCATAAGGTCAACGATACCTCTGAAGGTCATTTCCTTACCTACGGGAAGCTGTATCGGAACTGCGTTTGCGTGAAGTCTGTCCTTCATCATTCCGACAACGCGGTAAAAGTCCGCACCGGTGATATCCATCTTGTTGACATACGCCATACGCGGAACACCGTACTTGTCAGCCTGACGCCAAACAGTTTCGGACTGAGGCTCAACGCCTCCCTTAGCGCAAAGAACGGTAACAGAACCGTCAAGAACACGAAGCGAACGCTCAACCTCGACAGTAAAGTCAACGTGACCGGGGGTGTCGATGATGTTTATTCTGTGTGTGTTCTCTTTGACCGCCTTAGGGTCCTCATGATACTTGGTGTGCGCCCAGAAACAGGTGGTAGCAGCAGAAGTAATGGTAATACCTCTCTCCTGCTCCTGAACCATCCAGTCCATGGTAGCCGCACCCTCGTGGGTCTCACCTATTTTGTGAGTCTTACCGGTATAGAAAAGAATTCTTTCGGTAGTTGTTGTTTTACCGGCATCTATGTGAGCCATGATACCGATATTTCTTGTTTTCTGAAGTGAATACTCTCTTGCCATTATAGTTTTTTCTCCTGATTTTTAAATCTCAATCTACTATCAATGACACAGATTAATATCTGTAATGAGCAAACGCCTTGTTTGCTTCAGCCATACGATGAGTTTCTTCTTTCTTCTTGAAAGCTCCGCCCATGCTGTTCTTAGCATCGATAATCTCTGCTGCAAGACGCTCTGCCATTGTGCGCTCTCCGCGGTTTCTGGAATAAGCAACTATCCAACGCAGACCAAGCGTCTGACGGCGTTCAGCTCTGACCTCCATAGGTACCTGGTATGTGGAACCACCTACGCGGCGAGCCTTAACCTCCAATACAGGCATTACATTTTCAAGAGCTGCCTGGAACACGTCAAGCGCGTTCTCGCCAACCTTGGCTTCAACAGCGGAAAATGCATCATAAACGATTTTCTGGGCTACGCCCTTTTTGCCGTCGTACATAATGTTATTGATAAGCTTTGTTACCAGCTTAGAATTGTACATAGGATCCGGCAAAACATCTCTTTTGGATATACGACCTCTTCTCGGCACTGTACTTCCCTCCTTCATTAATAATTATGAAATCATAGGTACTCAAAAGCATTCTTCTGTAAGCACACGGAGGTCTTTAAACATTAAATTTACAAAAAGACTGCCATGCGACTTAAATTGCTTTATACCCTGCTTGAAAAACCGAATTATTTCTTCTTCGGTCTCTTTGCGCCGTACTTGGAACGGCTCTGATTACGGTTTGCAACACCCTGCGCGTCAAGGGTACCGCGGATGATGTGATAACGTACACCGGGGAGGTCACGAACTCTTCCGCCTCTGATAAGAACTACAGAGTGCTCCTGAAGATTGTGTCCAATTCCGGGAATGTAGGTTGTCGCATCCATACCGTTGGTAAGTCTTACTCTTGCGATCTTACGGAGCGCGGAGTTAGGCTTCTTGGGGCTGGTGGTTGAAACCTTTGTGCAAACGCCTCTCTTCTGGGGAGAAGACTGATCGGTAGGAACATTGTTCAAAGAGTTAAAGCCCTTCTGAAGAACGGGAGCCTTAGACTTATAAACCTTATCCTGACGACCCTGCTTTACAAGCTGGTTAAACGTTGGCATTCTACCATTTTCCTCCTTCTTGAAAATTTAATGCTTACAACTCGTCCTACTTACTTTCAAACGATAGCAGTTTATTATATCATTTTTTCCTTTCCTTGTCAAGGTGCATAACCTCAAGCCCAAAAAATCTACGTTTTGCACAATAGATTGGGTTTTTTGTGGTTATTTTTGAGCAACTTTATGCACATTGAACAAAAAACGATATTATTTTTTGTATTAAAAAGGCGGGCATTGGAAAACGCCCGCCTTTTACTTAGAAGCTTACGCCTTGAGTCTTGCCTCAAGAGCTGCAAGCTCGTCATACATAGCGCCCGGAACTCTATCGCCAACCTGAGCGTAGAACTCCTTGATGTTTTCGATATCAGCGAGCCAAGACTCTGTGTCAACACTGAGAAGGTCGCGAATAGTATCAACGGTAACACCGTCAAGTCCCTCGATATTGATATCCTCCGCATTGGGAACGTATCCGATAGGAGTAATGTTAGCCTCTACCTTGCCCTCACAGCGAGCGAGAATCCACATAAGAACTCTCATATTATCGCCAAATCCGGGCCAAATGAAGTTACCCTCGTCGTCGGTTCTGAACCAGTTAACGTGGAATATCTTGGGAGGATTGGGAATGAGTGTGCCCATCTTGAGCCAGTGTGCCCAGTAGTCACCCATATCGTAGCCCACGAAGGGTCTCATTGCCATGGGGTCACGGCGAACTACGCCAACAGCGCCTGCTGCGGCAGCAGTAGTTTCGGAAGCCATGATAGAGCCAACAAACGCACCGTTCTGCCAGCTTGTGGACTGGTAAACCAGAGGAGCGGTCTTCGCGCGGCGTCCGCCGAATACGATAGCGGATACGGGAACTCCCTTAGGATTGTTGAACTCAGAGGACAGACAAGGACAGTTGGCAGCAAGAGCTGTGAAACGGCTGTTGGGATGAGCACCGCAGGTAGACTTATCCTTCTTGTCGTACTTAGTGTAATCCCATACGTTACCCTTCCAGTCAATAGCGTTTGCGGGAGGATTCTTGTCAAGACCTTCCCACCAAACGGTGTTGTTATCAAGATTATGAACAACGTTGGTGAAGATGGTATCCTTCATTGTGGTGTAAAGAGCGTTGGGGTTAGAGTTGAGGTTGGTTCCGGGAGCAACACCGAAGAATCCGTTCTCGGGGTTAACCGCCCAAAGTCTTCCGTCCTCACCTACACGGAGCCAAGCGATATCGTCGCCTACGCACCATACCTTGTAGCCCTTGTTGCGATAGAACTCCGGAGGAATAAGCATAGCGAGGTTGGTCTTTCCGCAAGCAGAGGGGAAAGCAGCGCAGATATACTTTGTTTCTCCGTCGGGATACTCAACGCCGAGAATAAGCATATGCTCAGCCATCCAGCCTTCCTTACGTCCGAGGTAGGAAGCTATACGGAGTGCGAAGCACTTCTTACCCAGAAGCACGTTTCCACCGTAGCCCGAGTTTGCAGACCAGATGGTGTTATCCTCAGGGAAGTGGCAGATATAACGGTTTTCCTCGTCGATGTCGGCTCTTGCGTGAAGACCCTTAATAAAATCTCCGCTCTCTCCAAGAGCCTCAAGAACGTTAGTTCCAACTCTTGTCATAATAAGCATATTAAGAACAACGTAGATAGAGTCGGTAAGCTCAATACCGTACTTAGCGAAGGGAGAGCCTACGATACTCATAGAATAAGGAATAACATACATGGTTCTTCCCTTCATAGAGCCTGCGTAAAGCTTAGAAAGCTTAGCGTAGCACTCCTCGGGAGCCATCCAGTTATTGATATTACCCGCATCCTCTTTCTTGGAGGTACAGATAAAGGTTCTGCCTTCCACACGGGCAACGTCATTTATTGCAGTTCTGTGCAGGTAGCAGTTGGGGAGAAGCTCTTCATTGAGCTTTATCATCTCTCCCGTAGAGCAAGCTTGCGCGCGAAGAGCCTCAGCCTGTTCCTCGGAACCGTCGATCCAAACGATCTTGTCAGGCTTGGTCATAGCCGCCATCTCATCGATCCAGTTAAGAACATACTTGTTTTGAGTCATGTTTTTCCCTCTTTCTTTGTAAAAAATTTTTTAACTGTATTAAAGATATCAAAAATATTTATACCCGATATCTCCAAATTTCACCATCATATATTGTACCTTTTTTTCATCCCTTTTTCAATACTTTTTTTCAAAGGTTACACTTTGTTAACATTTTATTTTTCTTCCCTCTTTTTCCAATTCTCTGTTATCGGGGCATATTTATTCCCTGTGTGAGAAATAATAAGCTTAACTAAAAACACAAGCAGGAGATAATTTTATGAACAAGCCACAGATAATCAAATGCTGCGCCCGAGAAATACTCGACTCTCGAGGCAACCCCACGGTAGAAGCCTCGGTTTTCCTCGCTGACGGAAGCGTAGGAATGGCAAGTGTACCCTCAGGCGCGTCCACCGGAATATACGAAGCCCACGAAAAGCGCGACGGTAACGAGGAGCGCTATAACGGCAAGGGTGTTGCGGGAGCGGTAGCGGCGGTATGCCGCGTAATCTCGCCTTCTGTTTCGGGGGTATGCGCCTCAGAGCAATATGAGCTGGACAAGCTTCTTATACGCCTTGACGGAACAGATAACAAATCAAAGCTTGGCGCGAATGCCATACTCGCCGTATCCTTGGCAAACGCCAGAGCCGCCGCCAACTGGTATCATATTCCCCTTTACCGATATCTCGGCGGTATCGGTGCTTGCCGACTTCCCATACCCATGATGAACATTCTCAACGGAGGCGCACACGCTTCAAATAACGTGGAGATACAGGAATTTATGATAGTTCCCCACGGAGCCGAAAGCTTTTCCGAGGCTCTGCGGGCAGGCAGCGAGATATATCACGCCCTTGGAAAGCTTTTGAAGAAAAAAGGACTTGCCGCCACTGTTGGCGACGAGGGCGGCTATGCCCCGAATCTTGAGAGCGACGAGCAAGCCCTTGAATTTATAATGGAGGCTATCGCCGCCGCGGGATATTCCACAGAAAAGGTAGGCATAGCTCTTGATGCCGCCGCATCCGAATGGTATATTGAGGATGGCAGATACGAGCTTCCCAAGCGCAAGCGTCCCTATTCTACCGAGGAGCTGATTGCCTATTGGCAGAGCCTGTGCGATAAATTCCCTGCGATAATGTCCATAGAGGATGCCCTTGACCAGCGCGATATGTCCGGATGGAAGACACTCACCGAGCGTCTTGGTAAAAAAATAATGCTGGTAGGCGACGACCTTTTCGTAACCAACACGCAAAGGCTTCTCGACGGCATAAAGGAAAACGTGGCAAACGCTATCCTTATAAAGCCAAATCAGATAGGAACTCTTTCAGAAACTCTTGACGTCATACGCGTGGCGAAGGAAGCGGGATACAGCTTTATAATATCCCACCGCTCGGGAGAAACCGAGGACACGACAATAGCGGATATCGCTGTTGCCACGAATGCCCCATTCATCAAAACGGGTGCGCCCTGCCGAAGTGAGCGTGTGGCAAAATACAACCGTCTTCTCAGGATAGAAGCGGCGCTAAACAGCGGCGCAATCTATGGAGCAAAAGGATAGTCCAAAGCAAAAAAAAGAGGACAGAAAAACTCTGTCCTCAATTTTTATGAAATTCCTGTTTACCTATCAGAACAATGTTGTAGGAACAAAGAAGTACAAGCAGAAGAGGAGTGACACAATAATAGCCACAACCGAAATATCCCAAACGGGCTTTTCGTCCTTCTTGACAGCGTACTTGATAAGTCCGAAGAGGTATGCAATCGCCGACATAATCGTGTAGGAAAGAAGACCAACGCCGATACCCTTAGTGATGGAGTAAGAAAGAACCATTACAACAACTGTAAGGAACGCGGAGGTTGCCTTTATAGCATTACCGAAGTCGATGCTCTTAACGTTATTCTTCATCATAAGAACGCCAACGTAGATAAGAGCTGCTGCCGTAGCGGCAGAGGGGATAACTGCGAACAAGGGCATTGCAAAGAGTGCCAAGGCAAACATAACAGCGGTAGTGAAAGCGGTAAGACCGGTTCTTCCGCCCGCGGATACACCCGCACCCGACTCAACGAAGGTAGTAACCGTAGATGTGCCAAGCATAGCTCCCGTGCAGGTTGCTACTGAGTCGCTTATCATGATCTTGCCGTAGTTGTGAGGCTTGTCGTTCTCATCGGAGAGAATTCTGTTGCCGCCGCAGCATCCAACGATAGTTCCCATAGTATCAAACATATCGATCATGCACATAGTAATAACCAGCATAATAACCGTGAAAACAGAGCCTGTGGGGAATCCTTCGGTAAATACAGAAGTAAACGAGCCAAAAACGCTGTTTTCGCCAACCGTAAAGAAGTTGCCAAAGTTCTCCCAGAACTTCCAAGAGATACCGGGAACGTTACCGGAAAGAACCGAAAGGTCGGTAATACCGAAGGGGATACCGATAATAGTAGCACCGATGATACCCAGTATTACAGAGCCCTTTACATTAAGCTTGTCCAAAATAGCTATCAGGAAAAGACCGATGAGAGCGAGAACAGCAGTCTTAGATGCATCCCAGCTCGTGAAGTCTGCCAAAGCTACCTGCGTAAACTGATTGGATACGATAACTCCTGCATTCTGGAAACCGATGTAAGCAATAAACAGGCCTATACCAACCGATATAGCGCCTCTTACAGCAACGGGCATACCGTCGAATATAAGCTCGCGGAAGGTCTTGCCGCCTATCTTAACAACAGAGAGTATAAGGAAGATAATACCGGATATCAGCACCATCATAAATGCCTGACCGATCGAGAAGGTAAAGCCGTAAGCAAACGCGCCGACTCCGCCTCCGATTATACTTCCAACCAGAGAGTTTAGACCCATACCGGACGCCTGAGCCAAGGGCATCTTTGCGAGGAATGCCATAAGGAGCGTACCGATGATAGCACCGAACGCCGTTGCTATGAACAGCGAGGACCATCTGGGATCGGCTGTACCTGCGTACAGAATGGAATTGGGATTGACCGTCAGAATATAAGCCATTGCAAGGAAGGTAACTATACCCGCAATGATCTCGGTTCTGACACTTGTTTTCTTTGCTACGGGATCAAACCCAAGCAGCTTAGAAAATTTGTTCATTTGAACCTCCTATTTTTTTGTGCTTTAAGCACATACTTATTTTTATTATAGCATATTTTCCGAAAAAAGGAAGTGTTTTTAAAAAAATTTTGTATATTCTCTTGTTTTTTGACAAATAGCAAAGCAAACGAAAGGAACTGCAGTGAAATTTCACGGCAGTTCCTTTTTGTATTTACTTAGCACACTTAGAGAAAGTGCGCCGCATTAAGCGTCAAGCAAGCTCCTCTGCATCTTCCTCAGCAGCTGCTTCCTCGACGTCTATATTGTGGTAGCACTGCATACCCGTACCCGCGGGAATGAGCTTACCTATAATAACGTTTTCCTTAAGACCGATAAGATGGTCTACCTTACCCTTGATAGCAGCGTCGGTAAGAACCTTGGTGGTCTCCTGGAAGGATGCCGCCGACAGGAAGGATTCTGTCTGGAGAGATGCCTTGGTAATACCCAGAAGCACAGGCTTACCTTCCGCGAGAGAAAGCTCCTCACCCGCCTCTATTCTCGCCTTGATCTTATCGTTTTCAGACTCGAATTCGGTCATATCCACCAAAGAATCTACAAGAAGATTCGTATCACCGTTATTGGAAACGCGTATCTTTCTTGTCATCTGACGGGCAATTATCTCAATATGCTTGTCATTGACGTTACAGGACTGAGAACGGTAAACCTTCTGAGTTTCCTTAATGATATACTCGTATATCTTATCAAGGTAATCGCGGCTGTTGGGGTCATTCGGGTCATCGAATATTCTCATAATATCCGCGGGAGCCTTGCTTCCGTCGGTAAGAGCATCACCCTTCTTTACCGCATCTCCTACGCTGACAGTAACTCTCTTTCCAAATGGTACTGCGTGACGAATACTCTCGCCCTCGCCTGTCTTAAGGTAAATTACGTAGGTATTAGCTACGTCACCTGCCTCTATAAGCTCAACTGTTCCGTCAACTTCCGCAAGGACAGAGGTCTTTTTAGGCGTTCTCGCCTCGAAAAGCTCTTCAACTCTGGGAAGACCCTGAGTAATATCCGAGCCTGCGACACCACCCGTATGGAAGGTACGCATGGTAAGCTGTGTACCCGGCTCACCGATAGACTGTGCCGCAATGATACCTACTGCCTCACCAACCTTAACAGGTTTGCCCGAAGCAAGGTCAGCTCCGTAGCAGTGAGCGCAGATACCGTGCTTAGCGTGACACTGAATAGCGGTTCTGATATAAACTCTCTCGATACCCGCACCTACTATCTCGTTTGCCTGCTCCTCGGATATCATCTCGTCGTCACCGACTATAACCTCTCCCGTATTGGGATTGATTATCTCGCCTATGGTGTAACGGCCCTGAATTCTATCCTGAAGATTTTCAAGTACGGTGTTGTTATTCTCGTCAACTATCTGCTCTACCCAAGCGCCCTTAGTGGTATCGCACTTTTCCTCGCGAACGATAACGTCCTGAGAAACGTCAACAAGACGGCGGGTAAGATAACCCGAGTCTGCCGTACGAAGCGCAGTATCCGAAAGCGACTTACGCGAACCCTTAGCACCCATAAAGTACTCAAGGATATTAAGTCCTTCACGGAAGTTGGATTTAATAGGAAGCTCGATGGTCTTACCGTTGGTAGCGAACATAAGTCCACGCATACCCGCCAGCTGACGCATCTGCGCGATAGATCCACGGGCACCCGAATCAGACATTATCTTAATAGGATTGTAGTTATCAAAGCCCTTCTGGAGAGCCGCGGTAACGTCGTTTGTGGTCTTTTCCCAAACCTTGATAACGTTGTTGTAGCGCTCCTCGTCGGTCAGAAGACCTTCCTCGTAGGTAGCGTTGATAGCGTCCACCTTCTTCTGAGCCGCTGCGATATATTCCTTCTTCTCCTCGGGTATAGTCATATCATATACCGAGATAGAGTAGGAAGCTCTGGTGGAGTACTTGTAGCCCATCTCCTTGATGTTGTCAAGCATCTCCGCGCAGACAGCAGAGCCGTGCTTCTTGATACAGTAATCAATAAGCTTACCAAGCTCCTTCTTCTTTACGACGGTCTGTATCTCAAGCTCAAAGAGAGAATCCTCTGTATCACGGCGTATAAATCCGAGGTCCTGAGGAATGGGCGCGTTGAATATAAGTCTTCCGAGAGTAGCGTCGATAAGCTTTGTCTTCTTAACTCCGTCTATCTCCTTGGTAACTCTTATCTTAATGGGAGCGTGAAGTCCCAGCGCACCGTTGGCGTATGCCATCATTGCCTCGTTGAAATCACGGAATGCTCTTCCCTCGCCCGGCTCTCCCGCCTTATCCATAGTAAGGTAGTAAGAACCGAGTATCATATCCTGAGAAGGAACCGCCACAGCGCGTCCGTCCATGGGCTTTAAGAGGTTATTAGCCGAGAGCATAAGGAATCTTGCCTCAGCCTGAGCCTCTGCCGAAAGGGGAACGTGTACAGGCATCTGGTCGCCGTCGAAGTCTGCGTTAAACGCGGTACATACCAGCGGGTGGAGCTTTATAGCTCTTCCCTCTACAAGCACCGGCTCAAACGCCTGAATAGAAAGTCTGTGAAGGGTAGGCGCACGGTTGAGAAGAACGGGGTGTTCCTTAATTACGTTCTCAAGGGCATCCCATACGCAGGGGTTTTCGTGTGCCTTCTCTATCTTCTTAAGCGCGTCCTTTACGCCGATACGCTGTATCTCCTCAAGTCTTTTAACAACGAAGGGCTTGAATAGCTCAAGTGCCATCTCCTTAGGAAGTCCGCACTGATATATCTTAAGCGAAGGACCAACGACGATAACAGAACGTCCCGAGTAGTCAACACGCTTACCAAGGAGGTTCTGACGGAAGCGTCCCTGCTTACCGCGAAGAAGCTCGGAGAGTGACTTAAGAGGACGGTTAGAGGGACCTGTTACAGGCTTTCCGCGCCTACCGTTATCAATAAGCGCGTCAACAGCCTCCTGAAGCATACGCTTCTCGTTACGAATAACTATCTCGGGGGCGTGTATCTCAATTATCTTCTTAAGACGGTTGTTTCTGCTTATAACTCTGCGGTAAAGCTCGTTGATATCGGAGGTTGCGAAGCGTCCTCCGTCGAGCTGTACCATAGGACGAAGGTCAGCGGGAAGCACGGGAACTACGTCCATTATCATCCACTCAAGCCTGTTGCCCGACTTGTGGAATGCCTCTATCACCTCAAGACGCTTGATTATACGCATCTTCTTCTGTCCCGAGGAATTCTCAAGCTCCCGCTTAAGCTCTGCTGAAAGCTCCTCAATATTTATACCTGCGAGAAGCTCCTTGATAGCCTCAGCTCCCATTCCCACGCGGAAATCGTCGCCGTAAAGCTCTCTGTTCTCCTGATACTGCTTCTCATTGAGCACAGTTCCCTTCTCAAGGGGTGTTGCACCGGGATCAAGAACTATATGGTCAGCAAAGTAAAGCACCTGCTCAAGAAGCTTCGGAGATATGTCAAGCACCAAAGCCATTCTTGAAGGAATAGCCTTAAAATACCAGATATGGGATACGGGAGCTACCAGCTCAATATGACCCATACGCTCACGTCTTACCTTCTTGGTAGTAACGTCAACGCCACACTTCTCACACTTGTGGACCTCTCTGTTGTGGGAATTTTTGTACTTTCCGCACATACAAGCGCCGTCCTTGGTAGGACCAAAGATACGCTCGCAGAAGAGTCCGCCCACCTCTGCCTTAAGTGTTCTGTAATTTATAGTCTCGGGCTTAGTAACCTCGCCGTAAGACCACTCTCTGATCATATCCGGAGATGCCAGACCTATTTTTATTGAATCAAATTCATTACGTTGCACAGCTGTTCTCCTTCTTAATTACATATTATCGTCATCCATACCGTCAAAGCCCTCGAAGACCTCTTCCTCCTCATAGGAGAAATCGTCGTCCTCTCCGTCAACCTCGTCGATAAGGAAGGAATCGGCTATATCGTCTGTCTCAACAGCGTTATCGGTAATGTCGTCAAGAAGAGCCATATCCGCTCTTCCCGAATAAGGCGACTGCTCCTCCTCGTCGTTGCAAAGCGTTGAGAGCTGGATATCGTTACCGTCCTTGTCAAGGGTACGGATATCCAGTGCCAGTGACTGAAGCTCCTTAACAAGCACCTTGAAGGACTCGGGAACACCGGGGGTGGGGATGTTCTGTCCCTTGATGATAGCCTCATAAGCTCTGCGGCGTCCGTTGATATCGTCGGACTTAACGGTGAGTATCTCCTGAAGAGTATAAGCCGCGCCGTATGCCTCCAGAGCCCATACCTCCATTTCTCCGAAACGCTGTCCGCCGAACTGAGCCTTACCTCCGAGAGGCTGCTGAGTTACGATGGAGTACGGTCCGTTGGAACGGGCGTGGATCTTATCGTCAACAAGGTGATGGAGCTTGAGGTAATACATTATACCAACGGTTACAGGGTTGTCGAAGGGTTCTCCTGTTCTGCCGTCGTAAAGTATGGTCTTACCGTCTATAACTCTTATCTTATCCTCATCCATAAGACGCTTCATTTCCTCAGCGTCTGCTCTCTGCTCGTCACTAAGGCGGATAAGGTCCTCTTTTCCGTCCTCATCCACAGTGCGGATGAACAAAGGCTTACCGTCAACGTTCTCACCGGGGAGAATTCTTCTGCAGTTGCCCGCCATACGCAAGCACTCGACGATATCTCTCTCGTTAGCGCCGTCAAATACGGGGGTCATTATCTTCCAGCCAAGCTTTCTTGCGGCAATACCAAGGTGCACCTCAAGAACCTGACCGATATTCATACGGGAAGGAACGCCCAAGGGGTTAAGAACGATATCAAGAGGAGTTCCGTCTGCCAGGAAGGGCATATCCTCGGGAGGAAGGATGCGGGAAACGACACCCTTGTTTCCGTGACGTCCTGCCATCTTATCTCCTACGGATATCTTACGCTTCTGAGCGATATAAACGCGGACTACCTTGTTTACACCTGCGGGAAGGTCATCGTTGTGCTCGTGTGAGAATACCTTTACGTCAACGACTATACCCGACTCTCCGTGGGGCAGACGCAACGAGGTATCTCTTACCTCTCTTGCCTTTTCGCCGAAGATAGCGCGAAGCAATCTTTCCTCGGCGGTAAGCTCTGTTTCTCCCTTAGGAGTTATCTTACCTACGAGAATATCTCCCGCTCTTACCTCGGTTCCCTTCTTTACAATACCCTCGGTATTAAGGTCCTTAAGGGCATCCTCACCCACGTTGGGTATCTCACGGGTTATTTCCTCCGGTCCGAGCTTTGTATCTCTCGCCTCGTGTGTATATTCCTCTATATGGAGAGAGGTATAAACGTCATCTCTTACCAGACGCTCGTTAAGAAGCACCGCGTCCTCGTAGTTATAACCCTCCCATGTCATAAATCCGATAAGGGCGTTCTTACCGAGGGATATCTCACCGTTGCTGGTAGCGGGGCCGTCTGCTATTACCTGACCTGCGCTGATAACGTCACCGCGCGCGACCACAGGTCTTTGGTTAAAGCAGGTTCCCTGGTTTGTCTTCTTAAACTTAATAAGGTCGTAAACGTCTCTGTGACCGTCCTCACAAGCTATGACTATATTGGTAGCATCTACCTTTTCAACCACACCGCCGTTCTTGGCAACTATAACTACACCCGAGTCAACAGCAGCCTTGTACTCCATACCCGTACCAACTATGGGGCTGTCGGTAACCATAAGCGGAACCGCCTGCTTCTGCATGTTAGAGCCCATGAGCGCACGGGAGTTGTCGTCGTTTTCAAGGAAGGGTATCATAGCGGTAGCTACCGATACCACCATCTTGGGAGAAACGTCCATATAATCCACCTCAGAGGGGGTTCTCTCTACGAATTCACCCTTATCTCTTGCGGTAACTCTGTCGTGTACAAAGTATCCGTTTTCATCAATAGGCTCGTTTGCGGGAACGATAACGTAGTTATCCTCCTTGTCGGCAGTCATATATACTACCTCGTCGGTAACTCTGCCTGTTTCCTTGTCTATCTTGCGGAAGGGAGCCTCGATAAAACCGTAATCGTTTATTCTTGCATAGGTAGTCAGATAGGAAATAAGACCGATGTTAGGACCTTCGGGAGTCTCGATAGGACACATACGTCCGTAGTGAGTGTAGTGAACGTCACGGACGTCGAAGGACGCTCTTTCACGCGAAAGTCCTCCTGGGCCGAGAGCCGACAGACGGCGCTTATGCGTAAGCTCCGCCAGAGGGTTGTTCTGGTCCATGAACTGAGAAAGCTGAGAAGAGCCGAAGAACTCACGGATGACCGTGGTAACGGGCTTAATGTTGATAAGCGCGCCGGGAGTCAGCTTTTCGCCGTCCTGAATGGTCATTCTTTCCTTTATTATCTTATCCATTCTGGTAAATCCGATGCGGAGCTGATTCTGAAGCTGCTCGCCCACAGAACGGATACGTCTGTTTCCAAGGTGGTCGATATCGTCCTTCTTACCCACGCCGTTCATAAGGTTCAGCAGGTAGTTTACAGACGCGAATACGTCGTCCTTAGTAAGGCACTTGGGGCAAAGGTCAGCCATTCTCTCCTTAACCATAGCCTTTACCGCATCAACGTCGTCGCCGCAAGCTTCTGCTATCTCAAGAAGAACGGGAATCCTTACCTTCTCGTTTACACCGCAGTCCTCAAGCCCGTAGCCGAGAATATGCTCTGGATAAATGGTGTTGTTGGAAAGAACCTTGATAACCTTTCCGTTATCAAGCTCAAGGCGCACGTCATTTACGCCGGCGTTTTCAATAAGGTGTGCCTCCTCGTTGGTAAGCACCTTGCCTGCCTCGAAGAGTATCTCACCCGTGAGAGGGCTTACTACGGGAGCTGCAAGCTTGTGACCTCTTATACGGGAGTGTATGCCAAGCTTCTTATCAAACTTATAGCGTCCTACCCCAGCGATATCGTAACGCTTGCAATCAAAGAAATAGTTGTTTATAAGAGTCTGCGCAGGCTCAACGAGAGCAGGCTCGCCGGGACGCAGCTTCTTGTATATCTCCTTGAGCGCCTCTATCTCGGGAGTGGTGCCCGAATGAATAGCCAGAGCCTCGGACTCGTCCTTATCGAAGGTAGCGGTAAGTGCCTCCTCCTCGCCGAGAAGCTCGTATATTTCCTCTCTTGTTCCCTTTCCGAGAGCGCGGATAAACATAGTAAGAGGGAGCTTACGGGTCTTGTCTATACGGACGTACATAACTCCGCTTGCGTCAACCTCATACTCAAGCCAAGCTCCTCTGTAAGGAATTACCTGAGCGCTGTAAACCTCTTTACCCGTTTTGTCAATAGTATTGTCGTAGTACATACCGGGAGAACGGATTATCTGAGAAACGATAACACGCTCCGCGCCGTTGATAACGAATGTACCTGTCTCTGTCATTATGGGGAAATCGCCCATAAATATGTCTGTCTGCTTGACCTCACCCGTAAGCTTGTTGGTAAGACGGACGTTTACCTTAAGGGGAGCCGCATAGTTAGCGTCGCGCTCCTTACATTCCTCAACTGTGTACTTTGGCTTCTGGTCGATAGAATACGAAACGAATTCTATAACGAGATTATCCGAATGATCGGTTATAGGAGATACGTCGCGAAGCACCTCCATAAGACCCTCCTCCAAAAACCACTTGAAGGACTTTGTCTGTACCTCAACGAGATTCGGAAGCTCACACGGGAACTGTGATTTCGAGAAGCTCATTCTCGTGTTCTGACCAAGCTTTTGTTCTTTTACATTGACCATTAATTTTACCACTCCATTCAAAGTATTATCCGCTCACTGTACCGCCGCGGAACACGGAAGCGATGCTTTTTTGTCCTTTCGCGCCCGTACACGCGTATAAATATAATATCGAAAATTTTCAGCGCTTTCGACACGGTATTTACGCCGCGAGGGCACAAAAAGGCATAATAAGCAATTATAATGCAGTTTACAATTATAGCACGGTTGTCAAGGTTTGTCAAGCGGTTTTTTCAAAAAAACAAAAAAAATTTAACTTTTGAGGCATATTCTTCTATTTTGAAAAAATTTTTTCTTTTTTTTAACTTTTTTTGAAAAAGGTATTGCAATCAAAAATGTTTTGTGGTAATATATATATTCGTATGGACGAATGCACTCGTACCCTCTCATGCGCAGTGCTCAATCTTAAATAATGCTTAACGGAGGTAGAAAGCAATGCCGAATATTAAAAGTGCTAAGAAGCGTGTTCTCGTAACAAAGACAAAGACACTTCAGAACAAGATGTTCAAGACAGAGCTCAAGACCGATATCAAGAAGTATCAGGCGGCTGTTGCTGCAGGTGACGCTGCTCTTGCGCAGGAAACCTACAAGGTTGCTGTCAAGAAGATAGACCAGGCTGCTGCTCGCAACATCATTCACAAGAATGCTGCTGCCCGCAAGAAGAGCCAGTTTACAAAAGCTCTCAACAAGATGTAATAATGACCGTACATAGTTTCTCACCGCTATGTACGGTTATTTAATTTTACGAAGGAGAATATTTATGATATATCAAAGCATTTCCGAGCTTATAGGAAACACTCCTCTGCTCCTGACTAACAGATACAATGAAAAAAACGCTCGCGGAGCGCAAATACTCTGTAAGCTTGAATATCTCAATCCCGCGGGAAGCGCAAAGGACAGACCCGCCCTCAATATGATAAACGACGCCGAGGAAAAGGGACTTATAAGCAAGGACGGAAGCACCGTAATAATAGAACCGACCAGCGGAAATACAGGCATAGGTCTTGCGGCTATCGCGGCATCACGCGGATACCGCATAATACTCACTATGCCCGAGAGCATGAGCATTGAGCGCAGAAAGCTTCTTGCCGCCTACGGAGCGGAGATAGTTCTCACCGACGCAAGACTTGGTATGAAGGGCGCGATAGACAAGGCGCAGGAGCTTGCTGCCTCTTTCCCCTCCTCGTTTATTCCCTCCCAGTTTGATAACCCCGCAAACCCCGAGGCTCACAGAGATACAACGGGCGCGGAAATATGGCGTGACACCGAAGGCAAAATAGACATCTTCGTTGCGGGAATAGGCACGGGGGGAACTATAAGCGGCGTCGCCGAATATCTTAAGGGTAAAAGCCGCAATATACAGATAGTAGGCGTAGAGCCTTCATCATCACCTCTTATATCAAAAGGAAAGAGCGGGATCCACGGGCTTCAGGGTATAGGTGCGAACTTCATTCCCAAGAATTTCAACAAGGACCTTGTGGATAGAGTGGTCACGGTCAGCGAAGCCGACTCCTACGCTACGGCAAAGGAGCTTGCCCGTACCGAGGGCATACTCTGCGGAATAACCTCGGGGGCGGCACTGCACGTTGCCACAGAGCTTGCCAAGCTCCCCGAAAACAAGGGCAAGACCATAGTAGTCCTCCTCCCCGACACGGGAGCCAGATATCTTTCTACACCCCTGTTTGACTAATCAAATTTTTGATTTGCGTGGGTTTGATAAATACGTTTAAAATCGGCAGAGACATTGTTTCTCTGCCGATCTTGCGATATAATGATGAGGGTAACGGAATATGGAAGAAAAGAAAAACAGAAAAACAACGCGGCTGCAAGGCGCTGATTATAATAGCACGGGTGTATTTTTCTTAACCGTATGTACGAAAGAGAGAAAGTGTATTCTCTCGCGCATTGTAGGGACCGGCGTTCTCTGTCAACCTTCAAGCGATTTTGTAATAAAGAATACGGAATGAATATTTGGCAATATCGTTCCAATGACCACATTATCCGCAACCGCCAGGATTATGATGAACATTTAAAATACATTCACGAAAATCCAATTCGTTGGTATTACGACGAGCTGTACGCGGAAGATTAAATAAAAAAAGCGCCCTCTACGGCGCAACGACACCATCCCCTTAGTGTAGGTCTGAAGGCTTTTCAAGAGCCCGCGCTAAGGGGATCTGCCATTTTGATTTGTTTTTTATTTTATAAGTCCATTATCTTTAGCGTATTGACGAGTTAGGTTATTTACTTGCTCAAAAGAGATTTGCCCCAACTCATATTTGTTAAATTGAGTACTTTTGCTAGAGTAGCCTTCCTTCAATACTTCAAAATCATATTTAAGTGTCGCGCTTGCTTTTTGTTCAGCATCAGGACCAATTCCTATCCCCGCATACCTAATATCATCCAAGCTCTTACCTACAGAAGTTTCCTTAATACGCATAACTTGATCCCAGGTCGCGGTATTACGTTGCTCCTCAGTCAGTTTGTTAAGCCATTGGGAACTTTCGGTTACTTTAAAGGTATAGGAATATATTTGTCCGGGATGTTCCTTTAAATTATAATTTACAGTCATTTCCATATTTTCAAAATCAATATCTTCGATATAATTAGTAGCCTCTGTTAAACTATATATACAATGTTGACTACTTACAGCATCTTTAATCCCGTAATAAAAACCAAAAGGTCCTAAAAAATTATACTCTGCAACAGTATGACTTACAACCTCAGGTTCATATTCCTTGTCAATTTGTTGAATCAGCAGATTTTGCCTAAAATCTGCGTCTAACAATAATAGATCTTGATAACACTGGTCAGATAAAGTATATTTAAGCATCCAGGTAGAAAGAATTGTACCAAGCTCAGCTGATTTGCGAAATTCAACATCACCGTCGTCAATATATTGAACTAAAAGATAAAAATCATTTTCATCGCTATTGGTATCAATAAAGGCTTGAGTTTGCAAACAAAGATCATTGTTACAATCATCATCAACGTAAAGGCGGGGTTGCCCATTATCGTTATAATAAACCACGCCTTGCTCAGCTAAAAAGTTAAATGGCGCTTCCTGAGTGATAAAATCACGCACTCTGTCGGTAGGTCTTCCCGCCTCCCAAATATCACTCCAGCGCTTTTTAGCGTTGTAAAAGGTATCGCTATGCTTAAATCTGATCGGTTCTGTTTTGTCCGATGAGTCAGTCGGGCTATTGGTTTGGCTATTGTCGGCATAGTTTCCATCAATTCCAGAGGTGTTTTTGTTAGTGCCTCGGGTTTTGTCGCCGCCCCAATCGCCGTTATCCACCTCGATGTCACAAGCCACAAGGGATAGAAGCATAATAGCGGCAAGGATGAGCGCTAAAAGCTTTTTCATTTTCTTCATAATAATCCTCCTAAAAGTGTTTTTATTTCCTTATACATACATATAAGCAGCAAAATTTTCAAAAAACAAAAAAAGTGCGTACAACCGAAGCTATACGCACCGAAAAATACATAGCTCCAATTGTCGCCAAACAAAAACTTTTCATCCACAAAAGAGCGTGCAAAAAGCAGAGCGTCTGTATTTTTACGCAAATAAAAATACACACCCTTAAATGCAGATAAAAAATATTAGTTTTTGTTTGGCTTTCTCAGTATAACATAAAAAATCAAATTTGTAAACACTTTTTACAAAAAAGGGCAGAACTGAAGGTTCTGTGCTTCAGACTGCTGACAAACCTTGCTTATAGAAAGCGATCTTCGATTTGAAAAAATCATGACCACCAGCCGTGCAGGTGACTTGCGCTATCCCTCTTGGAGCATTCCGCCCGCTTAGCATAGACTCGTCGAATTGTCCGTCACTTGCGATAGTAGCCCTGCCACCGCAAATGTGGCAATCACTTAGTCTAAGCCTTCCCCAGTGGGGGAAGGTGGCAGCCGTAGGCTGACGGATGAGGTGTCTTTAACACAAACTAACTCCTCATCCACCACTACCCAGCTCCCTTTACACAAGGGAGCCTTTGGCACGAGAACATTATGCGCTGACTTTTTTGTTTTCTGCTCGTCGGCAAAGCCTACATGGAACCCCGCCACTGTGGCGGGGTTTTGGGATGCAAAAAACAGCCGTGAAAAATCACGGCTGTTTTTTGTTTAAGTGTAGGAAATTGACCCATTGTAAAACAAAAATACACACTACGTATAAGATGCTTAAGGCATTATAAGGGGAACCCCCGACGAGGGATTTGTGGGACGGCGCGCCCAGTGGGCGATAAAGCCGTCACTCAAATAGGAAAAAGCAAAGAGTATTGGAAGCGGTAGCGACCAAGACGACTATGCTTTTGACCGTATCTCCTCTTTGAACGGTGAGCCGTTCAAATTCACCTCTCCTGCGTTTTATGAACGATAGGGGGTATTTCGCCCGTTGCGACGGGCGACCAAGACTCTGCCTTTGGAAACCGCAAGCCTTTGAAAAGGCTTGACCTAAACTTCCTCGCGTGGGTCTGTGAGAAATTCAAAAGCACTTCCCCTGCCAGCTTCCCCTCTCGTAGAGCAGCTTATCTATATCGTTTATGACCGACACCTTTTTTCTGCTCCAATCGGGGGCGAGCAGGTCCTCTCCCATTCCGTCACCCGTAACTCGGGCGACCACCGTATCGGGCGGCAGCAGCTCTATTGCGTCGGCGACGAGGGCAACGTATTCCTCCTTTTCAAGGGGAGTATATTCCCCTCTCTCATACATCTCTGCCATCCTCGTGTTTTTCAGCACGTGAAGCAGATGTATCTTCACCTGCTCGGGGCGAAGCTCCGCGACCTCCCTGACCGTTTTCAGCATATCCTCCCTGCTCTCCTCGGGCAGACCGAGAATGATATGTACGCAAATCTCTATCCTATTCGAGGCGGCTCTTAGTCGGCGGTATCCTTCCACAAAATCCGCAAAGCTGTGGCCCCTGTTTATAAGCTCTGCCGTTTTGTCCGAGGAGCTTTGCAGTCCCAGCTCCACAGTGAGGACGGTTTTCTCGGCAAGCTCTCCCAGAAGTGCGCATACGTCCTCGGGCAGACAGTCGGCACGCGTAGCGATATTCAAGCCCACCACTCCCTCAAGCGTCAGCGCTTCGGAAAATTTTTCTCTCAAAAGCTCCGCGGGGGCGTAGGTGTTCGTATGAGCCTGAAAGTAAGCTATACACCTATCCGTACTCCATTTTGACGAGAGCTTTGCTCTTGTTATCTCATACTGCTCTTTTATAGACAGCTCACTGCTCTGAGCGAAATCTCCGCTTCCCCTCCCCGAGCAATATATACAACCTCCAACGCCGCATCTGCCGTCGATATTGGGGCAGGTCAAGCCTATATCAAGAGGAATCTTAGCAACCTTTGTGCCAAAGCGGCGACGAAGATAGTAGTCGTAGGTAAAATATCTTTTGTTGCTGTCTGTATTAACGTACGGATTTTCACTTCTTTGCGTTTTCTTCATCTGCGCTCCTTTTTAATACTTCGGGCTGTCGCACGCGACAGCCCGAAATTATTTATTCAGCCAAAAATTTCTCAACCACCGCAAGTCGCAGACAAACGGTAAATACCTCCATAGCCTTCTCCAGCTCCTCGTTGGAGGGATAGGTGGGGGCTATTCTGATATTGCTGTCATAAGGGTCTTTTCCGTAAGGGTAGGTAGCGCCCACGTTGGTAAGCACCACTCCCGCCTCCTTACAAAGCTGATATGTTCGCTTAGCGCATCCCTGCTCTGCGTAAAGGCTTACGAAATATCCGCCCTTGGGATGTGTCCACGTAGCCGCTCCCGTTCCGTCAAGAGCCGTGGAGAGAACTCTCTCTACTATCTCAAACTTGGGACGGATGACCTCAGCCAAAACCATCATATGCTTCTTTATATTTTCTGCCGTCTTGAAGTATTTGACGTGACGTATCTGATTTATCTTATCAAAGCCGATAGTCTGTACGCCCATAATAGGCTTTATCTGCGCCAGATTTTCCTCGGAAGCCGCAAGGAGCGCAACCCCCGAGCCGGGGAAGGATATCTTTGACGTAGAGGCGAAATACATCACTCTGTTCTCTGTTCCGTATTTCTTGCACTCCTCAAATATGTCAAGAAGCTGGTCACCTCCCTCGCCGTAAAGCTCGTGAACAGCGTAAGCGTTATCCCAGAATATACGGAAATCATCAGCCGCCGCAGGCATCTTGGCAAGTCTTGTCACGGTTTCGTCGGAGTAGGTATATCCGTCGGGGTTGGAGTACTTAGGACAGCACCATATACCCTTAACCGCCTCGTCAGCGGCGACCAGAGCTTCCACCTTATCCATATCGGGTCCCGTGGGAAGCATAGGAACGTATATCATCTCTATACCCAGCGACTCGCAGATAGCAAAGTGGCGGTCGTATCCCGGAGCAGGGCAAACAAATTTTATCTTTTCCAGCTTACACCAAGGCTTCTCGCTTCCGACCACGCCGTAAAGCATAGCTCTCGCGATAGAGTCGTACATAAGATTAAGCGAGGAGTTCCCCCCTATAAAAATATTTTTGGCGGGTATTCCCAAAAGGTCGGAGAAAAGCTTTTTTGCCTCGGGGATACCGTCAAGCACTCCGTAGTTACGGCAATCAAGACCGTTCTCTGTTCTGCAATCCTCCGCGCTCGATATGCAATCCAGCATTCCGGTCATCAAATCAAGCTGAGTCTGTCCCGGCTTTCCCCGCGACAGGTCAAGGGACAGCTTCTGCTCCTTGAGCGCGTTATATTTATTTTCAAGCTCTGCCTTAAGAGCCTTAAGTTGGTCAGCAGACATCTGTGAATAGTACATAGGTCCTCCGAGGATAGAAATTTGCCGCTTTATATCGGCATTTAAAGCATTCTCGTATATTGTAGCATACAAAGAAGAAAAAAGCAAGAATTATTTTTAATTTTTGCAAATTTTTTATAGATATGCGCCATTAAGGCTGATTTTCCCAAAATCTACGAATAATTTCCGCCAGTGAACTTGCATTTCCCGCATATTTGACTCCCTGCCAATGCTTTGGAAATAGGGTTCTGTACTTTGGGGTGGCGTATCTGTCGTCAGCCAGAACGACTATGCCGCGGTCGTCCTCTCTGCGTATGACCCTTCCCGCCGCCTGAAGCACGTTATTCATTCCCGGGTAGGTATAGGCGTAGTCATATCCCGTGCCCTCATCTACCTTCATATCAAAATGCTCCTTTATTATATTACGCTCATTTGAAAGTCCGGGCAAACCCACGCCGAATATCACCGAGCCTATAAGCCTGCTTCCGGGGAGATCAACTCCCTCGGAAAACACTCCCCCAAGGACGCAAAATCCCACTCTGAGATGCCCCGTATCCTCCTTGAAGGCAGAAAGAAATTCATCTCTTTGGGCATAGCTCATATTTTTTCTCTGTACCACCGTTTCCACTCGCGGATATTTTTTTACAAACGCCTTATAGGTCTGCTCAAGACATTGATAGGAGGGAAAATACGCAATGTAATTTCCCGCTCTTGAGGTGACCGCCGCGGCTATAACGGTAGCAAAGCGCTTGGCGTTATCCTCCCGCGAGTCGAATCGTGTATTTACGTAATCGGCTACCGCAACGCAAAGATTTTCGGACTCGAAGGGCGACGGCAGACTTAGCTTTCCAGCCGTTTTTCCGCCTCCCAGCACGTCGCAAAAATACTCGGGAGGCGTGAGCGTCGCCGAAAACATAACCGACGAAGCAGCTCTGGTCAAAAGGGAATTCATTATCTCCGAGGGGTCAAGACAGTATATCCTTACACTTACGTCGCCGTCACAAATCTGCGCGTAAAATCTGAAATTTCTATCAAAATATTCGCCCACGGTAATATATTTGCGCACCTGCGTCCGAAGCTCGTCTAAAGCATCCAAAAGCGGGTGCTGCTTGTTTTTTCTTATCCATTCTCCGCATTTTTTGTAGAACACGCTTAAAGACTGCTCAATTTTTTCCACAAGGGAGGAGCTTATATAAAATCCGCGCTCGTTACCGTTTTCATCCTTTATAATATCTCCTCGGCACAGCCTTTTTATGCTCTTAAATGACGCTATTATGGGAGATATCAGCTTTTCTACCGACTCGCCACACGGGTCGTCGGGGGATATCATAGTCACTATATTCAGGAAATCCGAAAGATGAAGCTCGGCAGAATACATCTCTCTGGCTCTGTCAGCAAGATTGTGAGCCTCGTCAACAAGAAAGACGTATTTTTCCTCCCGCGCTCTTCCCTCCGCTCCGAAATATCTCCGCAGATATACCGACGGGTCAAATGCGTAGTTATAGTCGCATATTATAATATCGCAAAGCTGTGAAAGGTCGAGAGATAGCTCATAGGGGCACACGCGATGCTTTTTCGCCACCTCTAAAATAAGACTTCTGGAGTACCCCCTGTAATTTTCAAGCATCTCTCTGAGCGCCCCGTCCACTCGGTCATAATATCCCTTAGAATACTCACAGTTACCCGACGAACAGGCATTCCTATCCCCAAAGCACCTTGCAGCCGATTGACACATCTGCTCCTTTGAGGTAAGCATTACCGTCCTTTGAGGGCATCCGCTGCTGTGAAGCTTTGCCGCGGCGGCAAACGCCTCTCTTCTCGTGGCTGTCTTAGGCGTGAGGTAAAATATCTTATGGCAGTACCCCTTTCCAAGAGCACGCACCGCAGGAAAGAGCGCGGAAATAGTTTTTCCCGTACCCGTGGGAGCTTCCACGAAAATACGCTCCCCTCGGCGTATAGCGCCGTAGCACTCGCGTATCATTGCTTCCTGTCCATGACGAAGCTCGGTATATGGAAATACCGCGCCCTCCGCCGCGGGAAGCTCCTCATTTGCCCTGTCATAGGTAATCTTTATTCTGTATTTTACGCGCTCCAGAAGCTCCAAATAGAAATCCTTAAGCTCGGAAAGCAAAAATCTGTATGTGAAATATTTTAATTTTTTCGTGTCGGTGTTATAGTAGCTCACTCTGCCGTCAACCGCGTCAAGTCGGTCGCGGACGCACAAAAAATACGCCGAGCATTTAAGCAATCCCAAGGTCAGCGAGTCGGGAGGCGCGTAAAAGCTTTTTCCTTTTACACATTTTATCTTATCCACCACCGCTCCCGTGCTCTTTCTTATAATGCCGTCAGCCTTGGCGGTGACTGTGCAGTACATCCCGTCCAGCGACACCGTGTTACAAAGCTCCGCGTTGGGGTTATAATATGCCCCCGCCTCTGACTGTATCTTAAAATACAGCTCCCTTGCGTCGTGGTCGGCTTCGGAAGAGCCAAGAGATGCCCCGTCAAGGTCGCCTGTTCTCAGCGCGGTGGCGCACAGCTCGTATGCCGTAAGCTCTACGGCGCATGAATCCTTATTGTATTTCATACGGAACCTCTCCTTTCTTTCCCTCTCTGTGATATAATCCGCGGCACTTACATAGATTGATATGTATATTTTCCCAGTCTTAGACTGCCGACATTCTCCCGCGTCTTTTTATCTACATTACTATTATATCACCCGCGCCCAATTTCGTCAACTCTAATTTCTCTCGCTCTTTTTCCATATTTTTAGGGGTACCATTTTCCCTCGTTTGTGCTTATAATGTAGTAAGATAACAAGGCGACACCCCAAGGAGGGATATATGGAATACATACTTATAAGCGAAAGTAAGCTCAAGATAATGCTTACAAGGCAGGATATAGCGCAGTGGAACATAAGCATTGACGAGCTTGATTACGGCAATCCGAGCGCCAAGGCGGCGTTTGAGGAGATACTGGGATATGCCCGCGAGGAGCTTGGATTCGACACGTCGGGGCACAAGGTGCTGCTTCAGCTTTATCCGTCAAGGGACGGAGGCTGTGAGCTGTTTATAACAAGACTCGGCGAGAGCGCCCGACGGCAAACGGGAGAGATAGGAGCACCCAAGCAACGTCAGAAGGCATACAGCTTTGAAAAGCTCTCTCATCTGCTGGCAGTATGCAAGCGTCTTAACCGCGAGGGATTCGACGGTGAAAGCTCAGCGTGGTTTGACAGCGAGGGTAAATGGTTTTTACTTCTCTCGGTAGATGAGGACTCTGAGCTTGACCTTTTGCCTCTGGACCGCTTCAGCTTTATATGCGAATACGGGAATACGGAAAGTCCCAAGGCTCTGTCCTTATACCTTTCCGAATACGCCTCTCCCGTATGTCGGGACAATGCCTCGGCTATACTTGGAAAAATTTAATATATTACTTATAAGGAGAAGTCTATGGATAACACAAACGGCACTCAAAGCACACAAAGCATGGGATATCTTATAGTAAAGGTCTCCACGGCAAGAGGAGCTATACCTCTTGGCAACGCCGCCGTAAGTATTCGGGGCGGAACGCCCGAAACATCGGGGGTAATCCACTCTCTTTCTACCGACCGCGACGGATTAACCGAAAAAATCCCCCTTCCAGCTCCCCCTCGCGCCGACTCACAGGCACCCGGCGGACCTGTTCCCTATTCCCTGTGGAATATAGACGTTTTCAAGGATGGCTACATTCCCGTATCCTTTCAGAACGTCCCCGTATATTCCTCGGTAGTTTCTGTACAGCCCGCCGTATTAGTTCCCATATCCGAAAACTTTTACGCCCCTCAGATATTCAACGAAAGCGAAAATCCAAATCTTTAAGGAGAAGGCAATGAACGCAAATATTCCTTTTATTCCCGAAACGGTGACGGTACATCTGGGAGCACCCGACCAATCCGCCCCAAACGTCACCGTACCCTTTATAGACTACATAACCAACGTAGCCTCAAGCGAGATATACCCCACCTGGCCCGAGGAAGCAATAAGAGCCAATATATACGCGCAGATATCCTTCGCTCTTAACAGAATATATACCGAATTTTACCGTTCCCGAGGATATGATTTCGATATCACCAACTCCACCGCCTTTGACCAATCCTTTGTAAACAACAGAGATTATTTTGAAAATATCAGCCAGATAGTGGGTGACATCTTCAACAGCTATATCGTGCGTCAAGGAAGCGTGGAGCCTCTTTTTGCCCAGTACTGCGACGGCGTGAGAGTCACCTGCGACGGACTTTCCCAATGGGGAACGGTTGACCTCGCCGAGCAGGGCTATACACCCTACGAAATGCTTCAATACTATTACGGCAACGATATTAATATAGTTAACGATGCGCCCATAATGAACGTCACCTCCAGAGCCCCCATACGTCCTCTGCGGCTTGGAAGCGGCGGTGACGAGGTACGGACGCTTCAGCTCCGTCTTAACCGCATCTCCGACAATTACCCCTCTATTCCAAAGATAGCCCTTCCCGACGGGGTATTCTCCTTTGACACCGAGGACGCTGTAAAGCGTTTTCAGGAAATATTCGGGCTGACTCCCGACGGAATAGTAGGAAACGCCACGTGGTACCGCATACTCTTCCTTTACAATGCCGTAAAGCGTCTTAACGAGCTGGACTCCGAGGGAATAACCCTATCCGAGGTAACACAGCAATTTCCCGGTGCTACCGTCCCGGGAGATACGGGCGATAGCGTACGGAATATCCAATATTTTCTCGCCTATCTTGCTCAATTCTACAACGAGATACCCGAGGTAGCCCTTGACGGAAGCTACGGTCCCGCCACAGAAAACGCTGTAAGAGCCTTCCAGACTCTTTTCGAGCTTCCTGTCACAGGTGAGGTAGATCTTCTTACGTGGGATTCCCTTTACCGCACCTATCTGGGATTTATAGAAACCATCCCCTTTAAGTATTTCGAGGGGCGTATCTATCCCTACCCCGGTATTCCTCTGCGGCTTGGCTCGGAATCCGAGGTGGTAAGGCTTTTGCAGGAATATCTAAACTATATCGCCCGCTTTTATCCTCAGATACCCTCGGTTTCCCCCACAGGATATTTCGGCTCGCGTACTCAGGAGGCTGTAATAGCCTTTCAGCGTCTTCAGGGACTGACACCAAACGGCACGGTGGGAGCAAACACGTGGAATGAGATAACCTCTCTTTACAGCGACCTGTATCTTGGAAACCGACTTTCCGAGGGACAGTATCCCGGTTACGATATCGGAACATAATTTTTCAAGGAGCTATATATGGATCAGCCACTTAATTTACAGGATGCCATACTTAATCTTCAACGCTATCTGCGAGCTATTTCCTTTTTAGACAGCCGTATCACTCGTCCGCCCGTGGACGGACTTTTTGACACCGACACGCAAAAGGCAGTATCCGACTATCAGCGCACCCGCGGGCTCCCCGATACGGGCATAGCGGATAAAGCCACCTGGGATGCCATATTCAACGAATATCTCAGAGTAACAGAAGCGCAGGACCGCTCACCCACGCCTAACTTCTTCCCCGCAAATCCGGAAAGCTATGAAGCCGCGCTGGGAGAGGAGCACGCATTCATCATAATGATACAGCTTATCCTGCGAGAGCTGTCGGTAATATACGACAGCTTCCCCGATATTGAAATAAGCGGTATCTTTGACCCTCCCACGGAGGAGGCTGTAAAGATATTTCAGCGCGCCTCGGGGCTTGAGGATAACGGCAGAGTTGACCTTATGACGTGGAACAGGATGACTCGCGACTTTTTTAACTACGCGGCTTTTTGAAATTTTAATATAACAGCATAAGCACGACCCACTTGTGTCTATAATCCTTAAAGAAAGATAAAATAAAAAAAGAAGGTTCCTATGGTTAATAAATTCACCCAAAAGGCCCAAGACGCTCTATCCTCTGCCCTCGAAGCGGCAGAGGAGCTTGGGCACAGCTATATCGGCACAGAGCATCTTCTGCTCGGGCTTATACAACAAAAAGAAAGCATTGCCGCGCGCATACTCACCCTCAGAGGAGCAAACGAGGCAAAGCTGAGAAAGAGCATAAGCGACTACATGGGGATCGGCTCACAAAGCGACATAGGCTCAAAGGATATGACACCGCGGCTGCACTTGATAATCGAGAACGCAGCCAAGGAAGCGGAAAAGAACGGAATAAGATACGTCGGTACTGAGCATTTGCTCATAGCTCTGCTGAACCGCCGCGATTGCGTGGCTTTCCGCCTACTGGAGATGAGCGGTATATCCATATCAGAATTAAAGGCAGACCTTTCGGCGTATCTTGGCAGTACCCCCTCACGTGTCAAGGAAAGCTCGGTCCGTGCGGACGAACAGGCAAAAAAGGGCAAGAAAAGTGTTCTTCTGTCATACGGAAAAGACCTTACCGAGCTTGCCCGCGACGGAAAGACCGACCCTGTGCTCTGCCGTGATACCGAAAGCGAGCGGCTTATACGCATACTCTGCCGCAGAACAAAGAACAATCCCTGCCTTATAGGCGAACCGGGGGTTGGCAAAACCGCGGTAGTGGAGGGTCTGGCTCAGCGTATCGTCACAGGGAACGTCCCCGCGGAGCTGTCGGACAAAAGGATAATAACCCTTGACATATCCTCTATGATAGCCGGAGCTAAATTCAGAGGAGAATTTGAGGACAGAATAAAGGGTGTTATAGAGGAGGTTAAGGCAGATCCCTCTGTCATCCTTTTCGTTGACGAAATGCACATTATGGTTGGCGCGGGAGCGGCGGAGGGAGCTATCGACGCATCCAATATCCTCAAGCCCGCCCTATCACGGGGAGAGATACGGATGATAGGCGCTACCACTCCCGCGGAATATCGCTCCCACATAGAAAAGGACAGCGCCCTTGAGCGGCGCTTCCAGCCCATAAGGCTGGAGGAACCCTCTCAGGAAGAAGCCATAACGATACTCTCCGGTCTTAAGGACAGATACGAAAGGCATCACAATATACAGATAAGCGACAGCGCTATACAGGAAGCTGTAAGATTATCGGTGCGCTATATACACGACAGATTTCTTCCCGATAAGGCAATAGACCTTATAGACGAAGCGGCGGCAAGGCTCAGGCTCTCCACACTTTGCGCCTCTGTCCCCGACCTCTGTGATTCCTCGGAGCGCAGAAAGGAGGAAGCTGTAAAAAGAGGAGATTTCGACGAAGCCTCAAGGATATCGGCACAGGAGCATTCTCTTATGACAAGCTCTCCCGTCATTACCTTAGAGCGGGTGCTCCCCACCTGCCCCACCCTCACCGCCGAGCATATAGCCGCTGTGGTCAGTGAGCAAACGGGCATTCCTACGCAAAGCATAAGCGATTCGGATGACGGTAGGCTTTCACGCATAGAAGAAGCTCTGTCGGAATATATAATAGGTCAGGATGCCGCCGTAAGCGCCGTGGCAGGCGCTATCCGCAGAGGAAGGAGCGGAATATGCGACCCGCGCCGTCCCACAGGCTCGTTCCTATTTTTGGGCAGCTCGGGAGTGGGAAAGACCGAGCTGTGCCGAGCCTTGGCAAAGGTGCTGTTTGACAAAAAGGATGCTCTTATCAGGCTGGATATGTCGGAATATATGGAGAAGCATAGCGTATCAAAGCTTATAGGCGCGCCCCCCGGATACGTAGGCTACGGCGAGGGCGGTATCCTTACCGAAAAGGTACGCAGACGCCCTTATTCGGTAATACTGCTTGATGAGATAGAAAAAGCCCACCCCGACGTATTCCACGTTCTGCTCCAGATACTTGAGGACGGGGTTCTCACCGATTCCTCGGGAAGAGTGACCGACTTTACAAGCACGGTCATAATAATGACCTCTAATCTCATCACATCTCGGGAACGCAAAAGCGCCGTTCTGGGCTTCTCTGAGAGCGCATCCCCACAAAGCGGCGACCTCCGCTCTCACAAAAAGCTTAAGGAATTTTTTAAGCCCGAATTCTTAGGCAGGATAGACGAGATAATACTCTTTTCCGAGCTTGGCGAAAACGAGCTTTGCAGAATAAGCGGTCTGCTGCTCGACCGTCTGCAGGCGCAGGCGGCGGAGTCGGGCATTATGCTTACCGTCACACCCGAGGTATCCGCGCTTATAGCCCAAAGATGCTTTTCCCGCCATAAGGATATGGGGGCGCGTCCCATACGCAGAGAAATACGTGATTTAATAGAAACTCCCCTGTCGCAGCGCATAGTGGATTTTCCGCACCTCAGGCACAGCCCCATAAAAATAAGCGTCAAGGAACAAAATATAGACTTCTCCTTTGAATAAAACAGAGAGGCTGCTTCATTAACAAGCCGTGTAACAAATGAAGCAACCTCTCTTATTTTTACTTTTTTTATTTTGTTTACACCACGTTCAAAAATTCGGTATATAATAGGATATATATATTTTTATATGGAGTCTTTCTATGAACTCTTCTAACAAACGCAGTATAATTTTAATTTTATCTTTAACAGGGGGACTACTGGGCGCGGTCCTTCGACTTATGAGCGTGCTCTTTGCCTACGACAAGGAGATATCCTATTATTCATCGGGAGCTATACTTCCAATAATATCTAACGTCTTTTTCGCCCTTGCCGCCATAGGCTTTATACTTCTTCCCTTCCTTATCCTATGTAAGGACGAGCAGGTATGTGAGCCAAGCGCTGGGGCGCGTTACACTGCGGCTGTACCCGCCCTTATGCTTGTCTGCCAGATATTTTTCGCCGCGGCGCCCATACCCGACGCAATAAAGACAGCGGGTACGTATGCGTCCTCAAAGCAGGCAACCTCTGCCGCCCTTGAAGTCTTTTACCTGATGCTTGCGCTCTTCGCCACCGTAATTTCGGCTATATTCTTCATTTCCTTAGTAATATCAAAGAAGACAAGCAATTTCACGGTGCTGTGCGGAGTCGGCTTTATTCTTTGGATTGCTCTGGCTTGGATGGAGTCTTACACCGACTTTTTAGTGCCTATGAATTCCCCAGACAAGCTCTTTCTCCATTTCGGCTACGTGGGCGCTGCTCTCCTCACTGTGGGTGAGCTTCGCGCTATGTGCAAAATGGCAAAGGAAAGGAGCTATTACTGCTATCTCTCGGTGTCCATCCTCACGCTTTTCTCTGCTACCCTGCCTTCCATAATAGGAAAGCTGTGTGGAGCTTATGAGGATAATTCCATAAAAGTAACCGAGCTTGTGCTTCTCGGTGTCCTGATTTACGCCGTGACAAGAGCGGTAATCCTTCTTATGGAGCAGGATAAGGCGGAAGCCAACGGCTTTTCCAATGAAGAAAGCTCCGCAGACCAAGAATAAATCTTTAGAGAGGAGATAGGATATGAGCGCTAACGACCGCATACAGTGGCTTCATAAAATGATATCCGAGAATTGCTATCCCAACGCCGCTCATCTGGCCGACAAGTTTTCCATATCTCCCCGTCAGGCGCAAAGGGACGTGGATTATATGCGCCGAGAGCTTGGCGCGCCTATGCGCTATTCCCCCCTCCATAAGGGCTATTACTATACTGAAAAATACTCGATTCCACTGGTTCTTGAAACAGAAAATGATATGGATATCCACGACGTGTGGAGAGGTATGCGCAATTTTGACACCCAGAACGCCGAGCGCGCCGTTATGCAGCTTCAGCTCCCCTATACCGCCATACTGGAAATAAAGGACAGAATTACCGTTCTCAATCTCCGCGGCTTCATAGTTTCCGATGAACCGCACCACCGCTATCGCTGTGAGTTCCCCAGCGTTGAGCTTTTTATAGGAATAATTATGTCCACGGGAGCTGATATAAAGGTAATAGAACCTCTTTGGCTTCGCGAAAGACTTGTGGAGTTCGCTCAACGGGTTCTGAAAAACAACCCTACGGACAAGTAAAAATAAAAAATTTATTTATTTTCAAAAAAACTATTGACAAACTTCTTTTTTGTGGTATAATATATCCGTTATCCAAAGACAGCAGGTTCCCGTAAAGGCGCAAGCTTTCCTGCCGAGGAGAAAAAAGAACGTATATTTTTTCGTAATCTTTCTTCCTCGGGGTGCTGCGCCCTTTCGGAAGGAAGTTTTTTATTTCCGCTGTCAGCTATTCTCAACAGGAGGTAAAACAAATGCCCAGCAAATCCATTCTCGAACAAAAGCAGGCTATTGTTGCAGACCTTGCCGAGCAGCTCAAGAATTCTCCCGCAGGCGTTGTAGTTAACTATCAGGGTATCACCGTTGACGCTGATACAAAGATGCGTAAGGCTCTTCGCGAAGCAGGCGTTAAGTACATGGTAATGAAGAATTCTCTCACCGGCAGAGCTTGTGATGAAGTCGGACTTGGCGATATGAAGCAGTACCTTACGGGTATGACAGCTATCGCTATCGGAACAACAGACCCCGTTGCTCCCGCGAAGGTTCTCAAGGAATATGCGGAGAAGGTTGAGTCCTTCCAGATACTCGCAGGTTACCTTGACGGCGCAGTTGTTGACGCAAATACCGTTAACACCCTCGCTGACATTCCTTCCAAGGAAGTTCTCATTGCAAAGCTTCTCGGAAGCATCAAGAGTCCTCTCTACGGTCTCGCATATGCTCTCCAGGCAGTGGTGGACAAGGACGGCGAAGCAGCTCCCGCTGCAACAGAAGAAGCAGCAGAAGCTCCCGCAGAGGCTTAAGCCCTGCAACACTGTACCGAAAGGTATCATAATTTCAGCGTAAGAACGCAAACAAAAAAAATTTAATTTAATTCCATTTAAGGAGGAATACAAAAATGGCATCCGAAAAGATTACAAACATTCTTGAAGAGATAAAGTCTCTCACTATTATTGAGCTCGCTGACCTCGTAAAGGCAGTTGAGGAGGAATTTGGCGTATCCGCAGCAGCTCCCGTAGGCGTAGTTGCAGCAGGCGCAGCTCCCGCAGCAGCAGCTGAGGAGAAGACCGAGTTTGACGTAGTTCTTAAGGCAGCAGGCGCAAGCAAGCTCAACGTTATCAAGGTAGTTCGTGAGCTTACAGGTCTTGGACTTAAGGACGCAAAGGATCTCGTTGAGAGCGCTCCTAAGACAATCAAGGAAGGCGTTGCTAAGGACGAGGCTGAGTCTGTTAAGAAGGCTCTTGAAGAGGCTGGCGCTGAGGTTGAGGTTAAGTAATTTAACTCTACTTAAGGCAGACATAAAGGGAACATCCGTGGGATGTTCCCTTTTGTTTTACCTGACATAAAAAATCCGACAGTCACCTGTCGGATTTTTTATGTCTTCGTTTATTCCTCATCATCCTCAGGCTTTGAGGTCTGCCTTTGAGCCTTAAGCATCATATCCTTTACCTTCATAAGCCTTGTGGTATTTCCACGCTCGTTTTCGTCAAGCTTCATCTTAATAGACTTAATAGCCTTAAGATATTGAGGCATCATAATATACTCCAGCGCGTTTACGCGGCGTCGTGTTTTCTCTATCTCCTCTGCGAGAAGCTGAGCCTTCTTTTCAAGCTCCGCCATACGCAGAAGGTCACCGAGTATTCCATTAAGCTCACGTAGAGATACGTCAAGCTCACCCGAGGTGAAAGCCAAACCGTAATTAAAGCTCTCCGCTGTAGCCTCTCCCGATGCCGCAAGCCCGAATTCTGGCACTGTGACGCTCATCATATTTTTATAAGAAACCTCAACCCCACACTCTTTTTTGGGGGATATGAGAGCTTCCTCTATCATCCTCGGGTTTGACGAGGCGCTTGCCACCGAAAATCCCCGATAATATTTCTCCAAAGCGTCCTCTACCCGCTCACACAGTGCCTTGTCCTCTCGGACTACCTCAAGAAACTGCTTCATCAGCTCATCTCTCTTGTCCTTGAGGAGCTTATGCCCGCGGCGCGCCGTAGTATATCTTCCCTGAAGCTTTTTCATCTCCATTCGGGTAGGATTTACTCTTATCTCTGCCATGTCCTTCTGACCTTTCGTTTATTTGTGCCTATCAGTTGCCCTTCCAGTACTTCTCAACAAATTCGGGCTTGATACGCTTCATCTCGCTCTTTGGAAGTATCGCCAAAAGCTCCCAGCCGAGGTCAAGGGTCTGTTCAATGCTTCTGTTCTCGTAGAAGCCCTGATTGATATATCTTGCCTCAAACTCGTCGGCAAACTTAGCGTACAGTCTGTCCATAGGAGTAAGCGCCGCCTCACCCAGCACCACCATAAGCTCCTTAGCCTCTTTACCTCTCGCGTAGCTTGAGAAGAGCTGGTTCATCGTGCCCGCGTGGTCCTCACGTGTCTTGCCGTCGCCTATTCCCTTATCCTTAAGTCTTGACAGTGAGGGAAGCACGTCAACGGGAGGCATATATCCCTTTCTGTACATTTCACGGGAAAGAATTATCTGTCCCTCGGTAATGTATCCCGTAAGGTCGGGAATGGGGTGGGTCTTATCGTCCTCGGGCATAGTGAGTATAGGTATCATCGTGATAGAGCCTTCCGAGCCCATCTTTCTTCCCGCTCTCTCATACATTGTAGCAAGGTCGGTGTAGAGATATCCGGGATATCCACGGCGTCCGGGAACCTCCTTACGGGCGGCAGACACCTCACGCAGTGCCTCAGCGTAGTTGGTGATATCGGTCATTATTACAAGAACGTGCATATCGCACTCAAATGCTAAATATTCAGCCGCCGTCAGTGCCATACGGGGAGTGGAAATTCTCTCTATGGCAGGGTCGGATGCCAGATTTATAAACAGCACCGTACGGTCGATAGCCCCCGTCTTTTTGAAGTCGGAGATAAAGAAATCCGCCTCCTCAAAGGTGATACCGATAGCAGCGAAAACCACGGCAAACTTAGAGTCGGAGTTACGAACCTTTGCCTGTCTTGCTATCTGAGCCGCGAGGTTTGCGTGGGGCAGACCCGAGCCTGAGAATATAGGAAGCTTCTGTCCTCTTACCAGAGTATTAAGTCCGTCTATGGTGGATACGCCAGTCTGAATAAACTCAGAGGGGTAATATCTCGCTGCGGGATTTATAGGCGTTCCGTTAATATCAAGTGATTTTTCGGGTATGAGCTTCGCGCCGTCATCGATAGACTCACCCATTCCGTTAAATACACGTCCCAGCATATTCTGAGATACGGGGAGCTCAACGCCGTGTCCCGTAAATCTCACCTTGCTGTTAGCAAGATTAAGTCCCGCGCTGGACTCAAAGAGCTGTACCAGCACGTCCCTGCCATTAACCTCAAGAACTCTGCAACGGCGAACGTCACCGTTGGGAAGCTCTATCTCCCCAAGCTCGTCGTATTTAACGCCCTCCACCTGCTTTACAAGCATCAGAGGACCTGCTACTTCTTCTATGGTTCTGTATTCTCTAATCATTTTGCAGCTCCTCCTTTATCAAGCGTTAGCATCTGCTACAAGAGCGTCAAGCTCTCTTGAAAGCTGTTCGTCTATCTCTTTATAAACTCTCTTATAATCAGCAAAGGGCACGGATTTCGCGCGTCCTATCCTCTCTCTTACGGGAAGAGTGGATATCTTGTCTATATCCGCCCCGTCGGCTACCGCCTTGCTCGCCTTATCTCCGTAGGAGAATATAAGCTCAATGAGAGCCGCCTGCTTTTCAAGCTCGGTATAGCTGTCATTATCGTCAAAGGCGCTCTGCTGCAAGAAGTCCTCGCGTATCGACTGAGCAAGCTCCAGAGTCATTCTGTCCTCCGCCGAAAGGGCGTCCATACCAACAAGCTTAACTATCTCCTGAAGGTCGTTCTCCTCCTGAAGGATTTTGAGCAATCTACCCGTGTTCTTCATCCAGGATTTAGAAACCTTCTCGCCGAACCAATCGCTCAGCCTGTCGCGGTAGAGCGAGTAGGAGTTAAGCCAGTTTATAGCGGGAAAATGTCTTCTGTAAGCCAAGGACGCATCAAGACCCCAGAACACCTTTACTATACGAAGAGTAGCCTGAGTAACAGGCTCGGATATATCTCCACCCTGAGGAGATACCGCACCGATTGCCGAAAGCGCACCCTGTCTTGCATCAGAGCCAAGGCATACTACCTTACCCGCTCTCTCATAGAACTGAGCCAAACGGCTGGTAAGATATGCGGGATAACCCTCCTCACCCGGCATTTCCTCAAGGCGACCCGACATCTCGCGCAGAGCCTCTGCCCAACGGGAGGTAGAGTCTGCGATAACCGCTACCGAGTAGCCCATATCGCGGTAATACTCTGCTATGGTGATACCCGTATATATAGAAGCCTCACGCGCCGCAACCGGCATATCGGAGGTATTCGCGATAAGAACGGTACGCTCCATAAGCGACCTTCCCGTGCGGGGGTCGGTAAGCTCGGGGAATTCACGAAGAACGTCGGTCATCTCGTTTCCGCGCTCTCCGCATCCGATATATACCACGATATCAACGTCACTCCACTTCGCAAGCTGATGCTGCACCACGGTCTTTCCCGAGCCGAAGGGACCGGGGACGCAAGCAGTTCCGCCCTTGGCTATGGGGAAAAGGGCGTCTATAACTCTCTGTCCCGATATCATAGGCTCAACGGGAGGAAGCTTTTGAGCATAAGGACGAGATACACGGACAGGCCACTTCTGCATAAGGGAGATATCCTCCATAGTGCCGTCGTCATACTTTATCTTTCCTATGCGGTCTGTTATTTTAAAATCTCCCGTGCGAAGCTCTACCACCGTTCCGTCCTTTCCGGGAGGAACCATTATCTTGTGCGTAATCACCTCGGTCTCCTGAACCACACCGAGAACGTCACCGGCCTTTACTCTGTCGCCAAACTCCCTCTGCGCCTCAAAATGCCACAGCCTCTGTCTGTCCAGAGCAGGCTCGTCTATTCCCTTGGTTATATTAGAGCCGCAACGCGCACGCATAGCCTCAAGGGGTCTTTGTATTCCGTCGTAAATATTAGTAAGCAAACCGGGACCCAGCTCTACCGAAAGGGGCGCACCCGTGGATACCACCTTATCTCCTCTTCCAAGTCCTGCCGTTTCCTCGTAAACCTGTATAGACGCCTTATCTCCGTGCATCTCGATAATTTCGCCGATAAGCCGCTTATCGCCTACTCTTACCACGTCAAACATATTCGCCTCACGCATTCCCTGCGCTATGACCAAAGGTCCGGAAACCTTAAGTATTTTTCCTTCAACCATTACTATGCCTCCAAACGCCTCTCAGCGCTATTAGATTTTTTATTCTTCGTTCTTAAAGAGAATATCCGCTCCTACCGCGCGCTCTACCGCGCTCTTGATGCTCGCCATTCCGTAGCCCGTGCTTCCGCTGCCACCGGGAATAACCGTAATGGCGGGGAGGGGGGCATCCTTATACCTTGCCATGTCCTCTTGTATGTCAAGGGCAAGGCTTTCGATTATAAATATCACCGCGTACTCCCCCGTTCTAACAAGCTCGTGAAGCTTATCCGCCGCATCCTCGCCGCATTTCGCCTCGTGGACCGAAAAACCCAGAGCCATAAAGCCCAGCACGCTGTCGCGGTCGCCTATTATTCCAATCTTATACATAGCACTCCCTCATTCTTTCGCGAATTATATCCGAGGAGAGTCCCGCTTCCTTGCCCGCAAGCACTATCCTTATATTCTTGACCTCATATTCAAGAGCAAAAATATACCCGATAGCCACCTCCGCGCCGAAGGGCGCGTATCTTGCCTCCTTGGCAAGGGATACCCACATATCGTCAGCAGCCTTCTCAAGCCTTCCCAAGGAAGCGCCCTCAGATATATACTCAGCAAAGGACGAATAAGCACTGTAAGCGAGAAGCTCGGAAAGTCCGTCCTCTCCAGCCGTTACAGCCTCTCCAAGACTCTCCCTGTCAAAGGAGCCTCCCTCAACGTATGCCTCGTCAAGCAGGGCTTCTGCCTGTACCCCAAGCTTCATACGGATAAGGCGTATAGCTATCATTATATTCACAAGGTCTATTTTTACAGCTACAAGCCGTCGGGCAAGAGGAACGCCGCTATCAGTCGCCGATTTGAGCATATCCGCAAAGGCGGCTCTGTCTATAATAAAATCCACCTTCTGCGGGTTTGCGGTAGCCGCAAAGGCATTCTCCGCCTCAGCTATCGCCGACGCCATATTTTCGGGAAATACCGAATAATCCTTCTCAAGATACGCCTTTTTAACGCTCTCAATCCCTACACTGCCTAAAGGCAGAAGCATTCCGTCGGGGGATATACCCGCCGAGTTGCATTTTATAATCGCTTTTATATTGTTGCAATCATACTGATATTTTAAAAAACGTACCGCCTCGCCGCATTCCATCTCGCCAACAGCGCGAAAGCCCTCCTCAAGGACACTTAGGAGCGTATCCTCTCTTGAAAGCTTTCCGTCGGCATCGTACACCGCTTCAAAGCCGAACTCGCCCAGAGAGCTTATAATTACGTCAACGCTTTCTGCATCGGCAAGCCTTGCTATTTGCTCTGCCGTGGCTATCCTCGCTTCCATAGCGCGTATTCGCGCGGAGCTGTACATATATTCGGTTGCATTATAGCCTTTAGCCATTTTCACTATCAACCTTTCTCTTTTTTAGGGAAATAATATCTTAGCTACCCTTGCTTCAAGCGAGGGTCTGAGCTGAGCAATCAGAGCGTGTACAGAGCTGTTTATATCCACGTCGCCTACTCTTACTATAAGTCCGCCCTCTATATCCACGGTACCTTTACCGAGGACTACGCGGGATGCGATATCGCCCATATCCTTTCCCACTATTCTTCGCTTGAAATTGCTTAAAAGCGCTTCTCCGTAATGCTCTCGGTCCTTGGGATTAAGCATTATCTCATAGATACGCTTCTCCTCTCCCTCATCACCGTAAATTTCATCTCTTGTCTGCTCGGCATCCCATTCTGCCGCCATAAGAGCGGTAAGCAATCCCGCCAGAAGCTCAAGTCTTTCGTTTCCGCTAAGAGAAGCAAGCTCCTTTTCGGCTATCTCAAATGCCTTGTCTATCATCTCTCCCTGAGTTTTAAGCAAAAGATTTTTACGGACGGTAGCTTCTCCGGCGCGTGTACGCGAAACTATCTGGGACGCCTCGCTTTTAGCATCGGCGTTAAGCGCATTTGCCGCTTCGTCAGCCTTTGCCTTGTACTCGGCGGTTATGAGCGCGCATTGGGCATCAGCCTCCGCAAGCCTTGCAGCCGCTTCACGCCTTGCCTCGTCCAGAATTTTATCTGTTATCTTGCTAAGTCCTGTCATTACGCCTCCTGTGCTTATGCTTTTCGCTTTACTCTCAATTAAGCGAAGAGAACCATAAGGAGCGATACGAGAACCGCGAATATAGCGTAGGTCTCAACCAGAGCCGCGGAGGTAATAGCCTTACCTACCTCCTTGGGGCGCTTTGCCAGAAGAGAAATGCCCGAAGCGGCAACTCTTCCCTGCTTGATACCCGAATAATAGCCAACGATAGCTATGGGAAGTCCTGCGACCAGATAGTACATACCCTGCGCTACCGTAAGAGTAACAGGCGCGCCGCTGAGTATTCCCATATTGAATATAATTAGAAATGCGGTGATAAGACCGTAAATACCCTGTGTACCGGGAAGAGCCTGAAGAATGAGCGCCTTACCGAACTTGGAGGGGTCCTCTGCCAAAAGACCCGAAGCGGCTTCACCCACAAGACCTACTCCCTTTGCGCTTCCCATACCCGAAAGTATAGCGGCGAGAGCCGCTCCGAGGAGCGCGAGATTATTACCTGTAAATACTGTTGACAAAAATTCACCCAATGACATTTTTTGTTCTCCTTTAATATTTTTTATTTTAAGGTTTAATAGAGTTTATTGATTAATTTCCCGTGAAAACTTTTCAGATGGCTCCGCAGGGTCGAAGGGGATTCCTCCGTCCTCGTAGAACTTTCCGAAAAATTCTATATACTGAAGTCTTGACGTATGCACGAAGGTGCCCAGCACGTTTATAGCCAGGTTGAGCAGATGTCCTATGGCAAATGCCACGACCAAGGCAATAAAGCCAACAACGGTAGCCCCGCCCATAGTTCCGAGAATGTTTACCACCTGTCCGATTATTCCCGCCGCAAGTCCAAGTGCCAGAATTCTGGAGTAGGAAAGCAGGTCGGCTACGTAATTTATAAGGTCGTAGAGTCCAAGCAGACCCTTGAGCAGCTTCATAACTATATTTTTCTCGCTTCGTCCGTGGGTCAGTACTATAACAGCCACCGCGGCTAAGGTCACCCAAAGTCCAACCGAGGGCATAAGCACCAGCAACGCAACTCCGCCGAAGAGTAGCCAGTACGCGCCTATGTCAAGTATGGCGTCAAGCACGTGTCCGTCCTTGCAAAGCACGTAAAACTGAACCGCCATTCCCGCGATAAGGTGTACCGCGCCAACTCCCAAGGAGAGAAGCAAAAATCCCATAGGATTTTGCAGCGGGTCGAAGAGGAGAGCTATATTGGCGCCCGATCCTCCCAAAAGTGCGAGATTGGGAAGCTGTTCCTCGGGAATGCCCATCATATTGCGCATTATAGCAAGGGGCAGGTCGCCAAAATAAGCCCCGAAAAGCACTCCGAAAATTATACACGAAAACCCGCAGTACCCGAACATTTTAAGGAATCTCTGCATTCCTTCTCCGGGGTGCAAAAATTTCACCGCGCCGAAGCAAGCCAGCACCAGCAGTATTCCATACCCCGCGTCGGCAAACATAATACCGAAGATAATGAAGTAAAATATACTCATTATAAACGTAGGGTCAAATCTTCCGTAAAGCGGATAAGAATACATTCCCAGTACCCACTCGAAGTTTGACGCAAAGCCGTTGTTTTCCAGCAGTACGGGAGGTATCTCCTCGCCCTCCGGCTCGCTTATCTCATAAGCGCACTCAAAGCCTTCAAGAAAGCCCTCCACCGCTGCCTCGCGTTTTGCGGGTATCCAGCCCTTTATAACGGCAACGCTGTCGGTTGCGCAGAGCTTAAGCTTCTGCTCCACTGATACAAGCTCTGTGGCTTCCATATCATAAAGAACCTCAAGGGCATCTACACGCTTTGCCAGCTCCGCGAGCCTTACTCTTAAAGCTTCACTCTCAGCGTCAAGTGCTCTGAGCCTCTTACGGGCGTTAACTATACATTCTGCGGCAGTCATCCGGTTTCCCGAGAAGTTTGCTTTAAGAAATCCGTAGGAGCTAAGCTCAGCGCTTACTGCCGCGCTGTCGCTTTTATGGCAGAAAAATACGGCGTATATACCGTTCTTATCTCTCCGAAGTATCTGGGCAATAGCTCCCACCTTGTACAGCGCCTTTCCGCACACGTCAAGGTCTGTGGCAGCGGGCAGCACACCAAGGAAGCACTCGGAGCTGTCGGTTCCCGAAAAGCCCAGCGGCATATCATATTCCGAGTATGGCTCTGCCGCGGCGATATCAGCCTCGCACCTCGCCCTCTCGGCTTTAATGGCATTAAGCCTGTTCTCAGCAGAAAGCGCTTCTTTGACAGTCCGCCTTGCCCTTTCGGCGTGTCCTTTTTTAACAAACGCCTCGGTATCCACCTCTGTTTTTTGCGGGAACAGTCCCTTGCTTCTCCTTACAAAGGGGTCAAGCAGGTTTATGGCTTTTCCGATGTCGGCGATATCGGCTTCAAGCTCAAGTCTGCGCGTGTCGCAATTTATTCTTGTAAGCGAAAGCTCCTCCATGGAGCGCTCCTCACTCTCTGATATCTCCACGCAGCGCAGCTTTACAAGCCTTTTTACCAGCTCGTCCAGCCGTTCCTTGTGAGCGAACACCGTCAGCCTTTTCATCTTGCTTACTGACATTGTTCCTTCACTCCCGCAATGATAGTCCTGACAGCCTCTCTCATATTAAAATCGGCTGTTTTTTCCATAGACTTCGCCTCCAGAAGAGCATCCTTTTCGGCGTTTTGTAACACCTCTTCAGCCCTGATCTTAGCTATGTCAAGCTTCTCCCTGTTTTGCCTTTGCGCCTGTTCCTCAGCCCTTTGACAAAGCTTTTTTGCCTCCGCCTCGGCGGTACGGATACGCGTCTTTGCCTCTTCCTGCGCGTCGCTCCTTATCCTTTGAGCCTGCGCCTCGGCTTGTCTTATCTTCTCAATTATTTCTCTTGACAAAATTCCATAGCCTCCGTGTCAACATTTAGCATTGTTTTGTCTTTTCCACTTTCTCAAGCGAAAATATGTTAAATTTATTATACCATATTTATAATATATCTTCAAGATATTTTTTTGAAAAATATCTCCGTCTTACGCAATTTTCTATTTTTTCTCACATCTGCTTAAAAAATATGTCAATACGGGTGTCTTTTAGACTTTTAATCTCCCCACGGCATAAAAATATGCCCTCATCCTCCTTGTGTTGGGACTTCCCTTTTTTCGTATATTTGCGCAGCAACAGCTTTGGTGGAAGCATACACCCCTCGGTCACACTCCAGTTAAGCGCTCGGATGTAACTCTCAATCTCAGTTCCCCCTTTCAGGAGGCGTACGCGCGTCAATATAGAAACAATCTCGGCGTCCTCGTGGCACACCCTGCATAAAAGCTCGTAAAAAAACCTTTCACCTTTAGTATTCTCTATGCATTGGCAAAGCCGAATTCTGCAAAAGCTCTCGCACTCCTCACTTATCCTTTTATAAAATTCATTTATCCTTTCCGCTCCCTTTATTACAGGGACACTGATTTTGTATCGTAAGCATTCGTTGCCCTGAGCGTACACTCTGCTCCTTTTTATATCATATTCCACACTCATAAAAAAACCTCCGACGATATCTGTTTTAAGCATATCGCCGAAGGTATGAAAATATTACGCTTTAGTTAACTTCCAAAGGGTCGGTGACAAACATCCTCTCTACCTCATCTCGAAGGGCGGGATGCGCCCAAAGATTTGGGTCATCTCCTATAAGCTTCCTCGCCTCACTAAAGGCAAGGCTCATAAGCCCCGTATCGTCACACAGCTCCGCCAACCTGAATCTGACACCTCCGCTCTGACGGACCGAGCCGTCCGCGCCGTTTCTGAGAAAGTCACCCGGACCTCTCATAGACAGGTCCTTTTCGGCTATACTGTATCCGTCGTGAGAACTTTTCAGAGTAAGTAAGCGCTCCTTTGCGCCTCCCTCTGTATTGATGTCCTCGGAAACGAGTATGCAATAGGACTTTCTCTCTCCTCTGCCCACACGTCCGCGGAGCTGATGAAGCTGTGAGAGCCCGAAGCGCTCGGCATTCTCAACTATCATAAGCGAGGCGCGTGGCACGTTGACACCCACCTCAATAACCGTGGTGGAAACCAAAATATGAGTTTCGCCCGACACAAACGCCTTCATTTTCTTCTCTTTCTCACGGCTGTTCAGCTTTCCGTGCAGAAAATCCACCTTAAATTCGGGAAACTCCGCCTCAAGCTCCGCGGAAAATTTCACAGCGGATTTAAGGGGAGCGCGGGGTCTGTCACCGTCAAGTCGGCAGAGCAGGTCGCCATCTGTTCCGACACTGTCCATAAGCAGGTCGGCTTGCTCCTCCTCGGGGCTTTCGTCCACCGAGGAACATACCACGTAAACCTGACCGCCGCTCTCAATCTGCTTTCTTATAAAGCCGTTGAGCCGTTGTCGGTAGCTCTCATCTACCACAAAGGTATCCACTTTTTGACGTCCCGGAGGTATCTCATCTATAACCGAAATATCAAGGTCGCCGTAAAGAGCCAACGCCAAGGAGCGCGGTATGGGAGTAGCACTCATAACCAAAGTGTGCGCCATAGGATTTTTTCTCGCCAAAGCCGCTCTCTGGTCAACTCCGAAGCGGTGCTGCTCATCTACTACGGCAAGTCCGAGAGAATAAAAGTCAACTCCCTCCGAGAGGAGTGCGTGTGTACCTATCACCACGTCTATTCTGTCCTCACCCTCCGAGGAGAGCGCCGCGTATATCCTGCGCTTTTGAGCCGCGGGGGTAGCGCCTATAAGAAGCGCGGACCGAAGTCCCAGCCTTGTAAAAATATCGCTAAGCGACTCATAATGCTGTCTGGCAAGTATCTCGGTAGGAACCATAAGCGCCGCCTGATGACCGCTTTGCACAGCGAAAAGTATAGCCGCCGCGGCGCATACCGTCTTTCCGCTGCCCACGTCACCTATAACCATACGGCACATAAGGGTGTCCTTTGCCATATCCGACCGTATCTCCTCAACTACCCTACTCTGAGCACCCGTAAGCTTGTACGGCAATATCTTGATAAGGGGTCCTATATCACCGTCAAGACAAGGAAAGGCAGGCGAACGCCTGTTCTTTTCCCCGGATATGGTAATTCCCAAGGCAAAATTAAAAAACTCGTCGAATATAAGCCGCTTCTTTGCCGAAGCCAACGCAGCGAAATCCTTGGGGGCGTGTATGTTTCGGATAGCATAAGAGCGCAAACACAGCCCCGCCCTTCGTCTTATGTCCTCCGGAAGGGGGTCATTTCCGTCCTGTGCCACAGAGGCAAGAGTCAGTGCGGCGCGCATATCCTTGGCTATCTGCTTTCCCGTTATCCCCTCGGTCAGAGGATACACGGGTATAAGCGGGGGAAGCTCGGCATCCTCGCTCCACGCCTCGTACGCGGGAGAGGTCATAAGATATTTCCCCGCCTTATACTCCACCTTCCCGTAAAAACGGAAGGTGCTTCCCACGGTAAAGACGGTCTTCAGATATTCCTGATTGAAAAAGGTCACATCGCATACCGCGCTGTCGTCGTAGGCGCGGAATTTAGTCAGAGTCATCCTTCCCTTTACCCGCACACTTTTCGGTTCGGTGGCCACCGTAAGAAGATAGGCGCTCTTTGTAAGTCCATCGCCCTCTGTAAGCAGCTTTATGCTTCCTCTGTCCTCATAGCCTCTGGGATAATGGAGAAGCAGGTCGCCCACTGTTTTTATTCCCAATGCGCCGTATCTTGACGCCCGTACCTCGCCCACGCCGTACAGCTTTTTTATATGGGTATCGAAAACACGCATCTCCGCACCTCCTTCCATGCGTTTTATATATTATACATCAAATACTCGGGCTGTGTCAATAAAATTACCCTACAAACAGCAGATATATAAATTTGTTATATTTGACCAAATTTTATATTAAACAGTTTTTCTTGTTGACAAGCACACCGATGTGTAGTATAATGTAGATTAGAAAAAAACATTCTGCGACCGGAGGTTAGCAATGAAAAAATTTTTAGCACTTATATTGGCTGCTTTCCTTATATTCTGTATGGTAGCTTGCTCCAAAAAGGAAGAGGAAGATGGCGATGGCGAGAATGATAAAAAAAATCAGGTGGAAAATACCGTGAAGACCGCTGTCGGAACCTTTGAATACGATACCAACGAAGACGGTGACTACGAGATAACAGCCTTCTCTCCCGCGTCCCTTGACCCCGTAGAGCTTACGCTCCCTAAGGAAACAGATGACGGAAGAGATATCGTGGGAATTTCCGCTGACGCCTTCAAGGCACTCCTTACGTTAAAGTCGGTATCTATTCCCGAAACCTACACCTACATAGGCGATTACGCCTTCTATGGCTGTGACAATCTGGAAAAGGTTACTATGGCTGACAGCGTTACCGAAATAGGCATGGGCGCGTTCCAGAATTGCCCTAAGCTGGCTACACTTACTCTTTCCAAGGGTATAGTCACAGTATCTAAGGATGCTTTCCGAGGATGCATAGCAATAACGGAGGCTGACCTTTCGGGCGCGACCTCTGTTATTGAGCAGGGTGCTTTCTTTGGATGCGCCGCCCTTGAAAAGGTTACTCTCTCGGACAAGATAACCTACGTTTCGGCATACGCCTTCAGCGGAACTGACAAGCTTAACTATACTGTCGCTGACGGAGCCAAGTACCTCGGAAACGCTGAAAATCCTTATCTCGTATTGGTTTGCGCGGAAAACCTTAACGTAGAGAGCTGTAAGGTAAACGACAAGACCAAGCTTATAGCTGACAGAGCCTTTGCATACTGCTCTTATCTGGAGACAATAGAGCTGGGCGATGCTGTTACCATAATAGACGGCACCTGCTTTGAGAACGACCCCGCTTTTGATAAGTCCTTTGGCTCTAACGAAATACCTAAGGTAGATATCACCTTTAATGAGTACGAAAACGGATGCTACCTTGGAACAGACTCCAATCCTTACATGGTTCTCGTTTATATTATTGCTACCAACGACGACGACTTCAAGCTTCACAAGGATACCAGGATAATCACTGATACCGCCTTTGACGCCTCAAAGATAAAGGATATCAGCTACGACGGAACAGAGGAGCAGTGGAAGGCTATAATCAAGAGTGAAAACTGGAATCACGACCAGATTATAAACGTCCTTTGGGCACAGCCTGCGGCAAACTGATAAAAAGATATAAAAAAGATATAAAACGGAGAGTATTAAACTCTCCGTTTTATTTATTGCTTAAGCTTAAACTCAAAGTGCTGCTTTATCTCCACGTACAGTCTGTCGTCACGTAAGGGATGGAGCGTTGCTACGACCTCATCTCCGTCATCGTCAAAATAACAGAAGATTCCCTTATCATCCCCCGCCCGTGTCCACCAAAGCTGTTCCTTTGACAGATAAAGAGGAGCATCCGAGGAAAATCTTATCTCAACGAATGCGGCGGAACGCTCCGACCTTATTCTCAGCTTGGCGCTTCTTGTAGGTGAGGATTGTCTTGCCACTATGAGCATATTAAGAACAAAGGCTGTAAAGAGCGGGAAATCGGTCTTTGAATAAACCTCCCCCTCACTCTCCAAGGCTTCAAGCTCTATGGGGCATCCTGTAAACATCGACAGCGCTCCGCATTGCTCTGCCAATATTCTTCTCCGCTCGGCTTCATCGTGGCAATCCTCAAGACGGTATATGTCAAAAAAGCAATTTTTTATCTCTCTCATCAAATCCAAAAACGCTTCTTTTTTATGAGCCATCCGCGCCGACATTCTGGCAGGACCAATATCTATGCACCTCGAAATCCGAAAAAGCTCAGGCTCGTCCTTTATGAATCTGAGCAATTCCCGCGGTGGCAGATAAGGACGGATAGCCACACAAAGTGTAGCCGATGGAAAAAGCGCCGGGGATATTATCCAAAGCTCATTTTCGTTTCCCGTAACCAGCAATCTTTCTGTGTATGACATAGCAAACTCGCGCAGCTCTCTTATCTGCTCCACCGAAAGTATATCCACATTCATTTTTTCCCCCGCTTCCGCGCCGGTGGATATCAACGACACCTGGGGAGCAATGGAAAGTATGGCGTGAGCCGATATAAATCTTTTCCCCATAACGGCGGATTGAGAATATTCTATTCCCAGACGCTCAAATCCTCGCTTCTTTTTATTTTTATGTACCAATACTTCTTCTCTTTTAATCATTGACAAAAGCGCTCCTAAATATATACATTACAATTATAGTTTTTTTAAATCAAAATGTCAAGTATCCTTTCAATTTTCCTTAACAGATGAAGCCTAAAACCATATATTTATCATTTAAATAACTGTAAAAATAATAAAAGCTCTTGACAAAATTTTTGCCTTGTGCTATAATGCAGTAAACCGATGAAAAGGAGTAAGTAGCTTACGCCAACTTCATTCAGAGAGCCGCGGATGGTGGAATCGCGGTATGAAAGCCGTAATGCGAATGGACCTTTGAGGGCAAACGGAAAGAGGGCTATGCCTTTTAGTATGAGCGACGGAGGACTTACCGTAAAAAAGTCTGCATATTTTAAGTATGCGCAAGAGGACATTATTTGTCAAGCAGGGTGGCACCGCAGGATCTTGGTCCTGTCCCGGCAAACAAGATTTGCGGGACGGACTTTTTTGTTTGCCCCCAACACAGCAAGAAAGGAGACATATTATGTCACAGAAGATCCCCTACAAAATTTATCTTGAAGAAAGCGAGCTTCCCCGCGAGTGGTATAACGTAAGAGCGGATATGAAGAAAAAGCCCGCTCCCCTTCTCAATCCCGAAACCCTTGAGCCTATGACCCACGAGGAGCTATCTCCCGTATTCTGCGACGAGCTTATCAAGCAGGAGCTTGACGATACCACCGCCTATTTCTCCATCCCCACCGAAATAAGAGATTTCTATAAAATGTACCGTCCCGCTCCCCTCATAAGAGCCTACTGCCTTGAGGAAAAGCTGGGCACTCCCGCAAAGATATACTATAAATTCGAGGGCAACAACACCAGCGGAAGCCACAAGCTGAACTCAGCTATCGCTCAGGCGTACTACGCAAAAAATCAGGGTCTTAAGGGAGTTACCACCGAAACAGGTGCCGGTCAGTGGGGTACAGCTCTCTCTATGGCTTGCTCGTATCTGGGACTTGACTGCAAGGTATTTATGGTAAAATGCTCCTATGAGCAAAAGCCCTTCAGACGTGAGGTAATGAGAACCTACGGAGCGTCGGTCACTCCCTCCCCCTCTATGGACACCGAGGTGGGAAGAAAGATCCTCGCCGAGCACCCCGGCACCTCGGGAAGCCTTGGCTGCGCCATATCCGAGGCTGTTGAGGTAGCGTCTAAGACCGAGGGGTACAGATACGTTCTGGGAAGCGTACTCAATCAGGTAGGTCTGCACCAGTCCATCATCGGACTTGAAACCAAGGTAGCCCTTGATAAATACGGCGAAAAGGCGGATATAATCATCGGCTGCGCGGGCGGCGGCTCTAACCTTGCGGGACTTATCGCACCCTTTATGGGCGAGAAGCTTCGCGGCGAGGCAGATTACCGCTTCATAGCCGTTGAGCCTATGTCCTGCCCCAGCCTTACCCGCGGAAAATACGCTTATGACTACTGCGACACGGGTGCCGTCTGCCCCTTGGCAAAGATGTACACCTTGGGAAGCAACTTTATTCCCGCCGCCAGCCACGCGGGCGGTCTGAGATATCACGGAATGAGCCCCGTGCTCTCCGAGCTTTATGACCAAGGACTTATGGAGGCTGTATCTGTTGAGCAGACCTCGGTGTTTGCGGCGGCAGAGTATTTCGCGAGAATAGAGGGCATCCTTCCCGCTCCCGAGAGCAGCCACGCTATAAAGGTAGCTATCGACGAAGCAATGAAGTGTAAGGAAACAGGTGAGGAAAAAACCATAGTATTCGGACTCACAGGCACGGGATACTTCGATATGTTCTCTTACGAAAAGTTCCACGACGGCAAGATGAACGACTACCGTCCCACCGACGAGGAGCTTGAGGCAAGCTTCAAGAGATTGCCGAAGGTTGATTAAAAGAGCATCCACGCATATAAAAATCGGCAGAGGAATTGTTCCTCTGCCGATTTTTATATCTATGATTTTTACATATTATGGTGCTTTTTTCTGCTCTTGTGCTCCAGCAGCTTGCGGGCTTCCTCGCGCGCGCTGACCTTTTCCTCGGGACGTATTTCTCCCGCATTATACAAGGAAATCTTGGTAAGCATAGGTCCTACTATCTCGTATATGAGCACGGCGAACAGGGTAATGTTCGCAACTATCTTACCTTCAGGACCGAGGGTTTCTGCCTTCATTGCCATTCCAAGGGCAACGCCTGCCTGAGGCAAAAGGGTTATTCCAAGGTACTTAACAATATTCTTGTCGCACTTCGTTGCCTTAGCACTGATATACGCTCCGCCGTATTTGCCTGCGGAACGCGCCAAAATATAAACAAGACCTATAACCACTATGGCAAGGTCGGTAAATACCGATAGCTCAAGCTCCGCGCCGCTTATTACGAAAAACAGCACGAGAAGGGGCGCAGACCATCTCTCTACCCTTTCCATAAGCTCCTCGGAGAAATCGCACTCGTTGCAGAACATCGTTCCCAGCATCATACATACAAGCAAGGAGGAGAAGGCTATATGTACTCCTCCTACCTCAAATTTCATCATAGAAAGAGCCACCGTAAGGAATATGAAGGCTACCGACATAGAAAGTCGCTTTGAACGCGAATGGAAGAATTTCTCGAAAAAGGTAAACAGATGACCCATTACAGCGCCCAAAAGAAGTGAGAGAACAACCTCAACAATAGGCTCTACTATTACCGATAGCATATCCACAGGACCTGCTATGAGAGCCTTGGCTACACCGAAGGATATAGCGAAAAGCACAAGTCCCACCGCGTCGTCAAGGGCAACTATGGGGAGGAGTATATCGGTCAGCGGGCCCTTTGCCTTGTACTGACGTACTACCATCAGCGTTGCCGCGGGTGCGGTTGCCGACGCTACCGCTCCAAGCACGATAGCCGCGGGCAGAGGAAGCTTGTCGGGCATCATAAAGTGTATTCCTATGAGCACCGCGTCAACCAGAAGGGTTGCCACCACAGCCTGAACTATCCCTATCACCGTCGCCTGACGTCCTGTTTTCTTCAATTGAGAAAGACGGAATTCGTTTCCGATAGAAAATGCTATGAAGCCGAGGGCAACGTCGGACAGAAGGGATAGCCCCTTAACCTGAGCCATATTGTTAAAGCCCAAGCCCTCTATATCAAGCGCCCCAAGAACGTAAGGACCTACAAGTATTCCCGCCACGAGATAGGCGGTAACCGCAGGGAGCTTTACAAGCTTTGCAAGTCTTGAAAGCATCAGCCCCGCAAAAAGCGCAACCGAGAGCATAAGTAATGTCTGCATAATTTTCTCCTACAATATTGACAAAGAAATTTTTAACCTTTGAGATTATAGCACTTATTGTCCTAAAAGTCAATACAAATAAAAATTTTCTTTTGTCTTTATGAAAGGTATTTTATACCACCTAAAAAAGGGCTGCTCACGCAGCCCTTTTTTATTTCAATTATGCGTTTTCCTTCTTATAGTTCTCAACTATTTTCTGCGCTATGTTACCTGGAACGGTATCGTAGCCCGTCACAGCAAACTCAAAGCTTCCCCTGCCCTGAGTCATTGCGCGAAGCGCGATAGGATAGTCAACAAGCTCTGCCTTGGGAGCTACCGCATGAACAGTGGTATATCCCTTCTGAGCCGCGGGGTCCATTCCCATAACCGCGCCGCGGCGCTTGTTGAGGTCGCCCATAACGTCGCCCACAAGAGAATCGGGAACGGTTATATCCATATCTCCCACAGGCTCAAGGATAACGGGAGCCGCCTGCTCAAGGCACTTCTTGTAGGCAATATTTGCCGCTGTCTTGAAGGAGATTTCATCCGAGTCAACGTCGTGGTAAGAGCCGTCATAAAGGTCTGCCGCAAGGCCCACCAGTGGGAAGCCCGCAACGCCCTTAGCCATTGCGTCCTGAAGTCCCTTCTCTACCGCGGGATAGAAGTTCTTGGGAACCGTTCCGCCCACAACCGATACGCTGAATTCAAGCCCCTCGCTCTGGGCGGGAGCAAAGCGAATCTTAACGTGACCGTACTGACCCGAGCCGCCGTTCTGCTTCTTGTGCTTACCTTCAACGTCAACTCTCTTGGTTATCTTCTCACGGTAAGCCATCTTGGGAACGTCAAAGTTTACGCTTACTCCAAAGCGGTTCTTCAGCTTAGCCGAAAGCACCGCAAGGTGCATATCTCCAAGACCCGAAATAAGCATCTGCTTTGTTTCCGCGTTATTCTCGTACTTAAGGGTAAGGTCCTCCTCAAGCATCTTTGCGATACTCTGGGATATCTTGCCCTCGTCCTTAGCGGTAGCGGGTGTCATTGCTCTGGTATAGTAAGGCGTAGGATAGGTAATGGCAGCATAGCTGAATTCCTTGTTCCACGTGAGAGTATCGTTGGTATTAGTGCCTGTAAGCTTTGCCACCATACCGATATCACCGCAGGCAAGCTCCTCTACCTCGGTCTGCTTCTTACCGTTCATTATGTAAATATGAGCCAGCTTTTCGCTGTCGCCCGTTGTGTTGTTCTTCATAAGCAGGTCGCGCTTTACCGTTCCGCTCATTACCTTGAAATAGGACATCTTTCCTACGAAGGGGTCAGCCACAGTCTTGAATATGAACAGTGAAGGCTCACCCTCAACGCTTATATCAATGCTGTCGCCGTTAGCGAGAAGCTCCTGCTTCTTAGCGGTATGGCGGGGGAAGGACTCGGTAATCTTGTCAAGCATAGTCCAAACGCCCCAGAGCTTTGTGGCAGCGCCGCAGAATACGGGAACGATATCTCCGTGGATAATTCCCTCGTGGACCGCGTTGATAGCCTCGATATGGGTTATCTCCTCTCCGCCGAAGTACTTCTCCATAAGGTCCTCGTTGGTGCTTGCTACCGCTTCCATAAGCATATCGCGATACTTAGCAACCGCCTCCTTGGATTCCTCGGGAATAAGCTCTATGCTGTGGCGTCCGTTGTTATCGAACACGTGAGCGCTCTCGTCAATAAGGTCGATACAGCCCGTGACCTCTCCATCCTTTACCATAGGTATGGTCAAGGGACAGATATGCTTACCGAAGGTAACGTGAAGGTCGTCAAGAACTCTTGCGAAGCGTGCCTCGTTATCGTCAAACTTGTTTATAAAGAATGCCTTGGGAAGTCCCGCTGCGGTAGCATAATTCCACGCAAGCTCGGTTCCTATCTCGATACCTGCCTTGCCGTCAACGACGATAAGAGCGCTGTCGGCAACACGGAGCGCCTGATTTGCTTCTCCCACGAAATCAAGATAACCGGGAGCGTCAATAAGATTTATCTTAGTATCCTTCCACATCATATTGAGCAAGGAGGCGGAGAGCGAAAAGCCTCTCTTGGTTTCCTCCGCGTCATAGTCGGAAACAGTATTTCCGTCGGCTACCTTTCCAAGACGGTCGGTTCCGCCGGTAATATATATCATTGCCTCGGCAAGCGAAGTTTTACCGCAACCTCCGTGTCCAAGCAGTACGATGTTTCTGATTTGTTTGGTGTCAACAACAGCCATTGGATGTTCCTCCTTACTTCCGCGTTTCGCGAAAAAATAATATATTTTTAACAAGTTAGCCAATTTTTTAAAAGGAAAACTCGTTTTGTTGGTCTTTTTGACCAAACCTTTCCTTTATTATACAATATTTAAATGTCATTTGCAATAGCTTTTATTCTTTTTTTGCCGTTTGAAATATAGAAATCTCGCCACTGTTTTTGTTGATTTTTTACAAATAAAGGCTCCTATTCCTCAAAAAGCAAGGAATAGAAGCCTTCTGTTTCTATTACATTTTATGCGCGGTATAACACAATATTACTTCCCGCCGAATTATACTCCGAAAAGCGCTCTTACGTTTTCCCTCGTAATCTTGGCTATCTTCTCCACAGTGCACCCTCTCACCTCGGCAAGAGCCTCTGCCGTATGTATCAGCCTTCCCGAGTGGTTTATCTTACCTCTGAAGGGATGGGGCGCAAGATAGGGCGCGTCTGTTTCAATAAGCACTCTTTCGTCGGGAACCACCTTAGCCACCTCTTTTATCCTTGAGGCGTTTTTGAATGACACAACCCCCGAAAAGGATATATACCATCCTCGCTTTATAAGCTCGGTAGCCATCTCGGCACTCCCGCTGTAGCTGTGGAATACACCCTTAAGGTCGGGGTATTTTAACACCGTGTCAAAGCAATCTCCGTGCGCCTCTCTATCGTGTATTATCACAGGCAAGGAAAGCTGGCGCGCCAGCTCCAGCTGTGCCTCAAAGCAGGTCATCTGCGCTTTCTTGTCGTATGGCTCCCAGTAGTAATCAAGCCCTATCTCACCTATGGCAACCACCTTGTTTTCGACGTTCTCCGCAAGCCGCTTTACCGACTCTATCATATCCTCAAGGGACATACGGATATCCGCCATATCCGTGGGATGGATACCTACGGCGGCGTACATACAGGGGAATTTTTTCGCCTGCTCTACCGCAAGGATATTGCTCTTGGGGTTTGTACCTATATTTATTATACCAAGCAATCCGCTGTCAAACAGCTCCCGTATTAGAGCCTCAGCTCCCTGAGGATTCTCCTCGCCGTAAAATCTGCCGTCATAATAATGAGCGTGTGAATCGAAAAACATATCCATCCTTTAAAAATTTATCTATAAAATTCCTCGGTTGTCCGTCTTTCAAAAAGCCTACTTATAGTATCCTTGGCATCAGCGTTTTCATAAAGCATGGCATATACCGCTTCGCATATAGGCATATCCACCTTGTATTGCTCCTTAAGAAGCATCATAGCCTTTACGGTATAATAGCCCTCAGCCAGCTCTCCGTAGTCCTCTCCCTTGATAAACGCCTCCCCATAACGTCTGTTATGGCTAAAGCGCGAAAAGACGGTTGCCTCATAATCGCCCAGATGGCAAAGACCGTATACCGATATCTCATTGCCTCCCATAGCTCTTACAAGTCTGCCTACCTCTCTTGTTCCTCTGGACATAAGTACACCCTTGAGCGTGGACAGCTCAAGTCCGTCAAGCATACCAGCGGCTATACCTATTACGTTCTTCGCCGCCGCGCCGACCTCGTTGCCTATTATATCCTTACCGTAGTAAAAGCGTATAAGTCGGCTTGAGAATGTTTCAACAAGAAGCTTTTTTATATCCTCGTGCCTACTGTCAATAACCATACAGTTAGGAATACCGCTGTAAAATTCCTGAACGTGTCCGGGACCGAGCCACACCGCTACCTTGTTAGTGGGGGATAATCTGCTTTCCGCTATTTGCGAGAGCCGTCTTCCCGTGCTTATCTCAAGGCCCTTCATACAAAGCACGAAAATCTTATTTTCAAGCCCATAATCACAAAGCTGACCCATAAGGCTGTCCAATGCCTGAGAAGCAACCGATATGACTATAATATCGGCATCCTCTACGCAGGAATAGTCGGTAGAAAGGGATATACTCTGGGGAAGCTCCAGCAAATCGTTTCTCCGCGTCTGCAAAAATCTCTGCATGTGGGGAGAGCTGGGTCTGCCGCATAGAGTAACATCAAGTCCGCGGTCTATACTGTCAAGGTACCACGCTATAAGCGAGCCCCATCTTCCGCATCCGATAACAACTACCTTCATAGCTTAACGTATCCTTTCGCCCAGAGGAGTATCCTCGGCAAGGAATACCACTCTTATCTGCTCCTCGCCGCTTGCCAGTATCATACCCTCGGAATCAATTCCGCAAAGCTTTGCTGGCTTGAGATTTGCCACGATTATAACCTTTTTGCCTACAAGGTCCTCGGGAGCGTAGAATTTAGCTATACCCGAAACCACCTGACGCTTCTCATATCCAAGGTCAAGCTGTAAGCAAAGGAGCTTCTTTGCCTTTGGAACACGCTCGCAAGCCACTACCTGAGCCGTGCGAAGCTCAACGCCCATAAAGTCCTCAATGCCTATGAGGGCGCAGCCCTCGGGCTTTTCAGGTCTTGCCGAAGCCGCCTCTGCCGCCGCTCTCTGAGCCTCCATTTCGGCTTCGAGCTCGGCAAGAAGCTTCGCCTCGTCTATTCTCGCGAACATAACTCTGGAGTCACCCACCTGGCTGCCTGCCGCAATAGCTCCAAATTTGTCCTCGCTGCCTATGGTATCAAAGCCGCAAGCATCCGTACCCAGCTTTTCAAGTATTTCTGCCGCCGTATCGGGAATGATAGGCTGAAGCATTACCGCGCCCCAACGGATAGCCTCAAGGAGATTATAAAGCACTGTACCCAGTCTTTCTCTCTTTGACTCATCCTTAGCCAACGCCCAAGGCATCGTTTCATCAATGTACTTGTTCGCTCTGTTGAACATCTCGAATACGCACTCAATGGCGTCCGCTATGCGGAAGCCATCCATATTTGAGGTCATACCCTCGTATGCCTTAAGGCACGCCGCCTTCAGCTCCCCGTCAAGGGCATCTGCCGCGGTGGGCGCCTGAACTGTCTTGTCAAAGTACTTCTTCTGCATATCAAGGGTCCTCTTTACAAGGTTACCCATATTGTTTACAAGGTCGGTGTTATATCTCTTGATGACCGACTCGTAGGTTATGCTTCCGTCAGAGTTATATGGCATCTCGGAGAGAGCGTAGTATCTTACGCCGTCAACTCCAAATCTATCGGCGAGAGCATCAGCATATATTACGTTTCCGCGGGATTTTGACATCTTTTCAACGCCGAAGTTGAACCAAGGATGTCCGAACACCTTCTTTGGAAGCGGAATGTCAAGCGCCATCAGGAATATAGGCCAATAAATGGTGTGGAAACGAAGAATATCCTTACCGATAACGTGAACGTCACAGGGCCAATATTTCTTGAAATGCTCGGACTGCTCCTCATAAGATTTGTCCGCGTCATAGCCAAGAGCGGTAATATAGTTTGTAAGTGCGTCAAGCCATACGTAAACCACGTGCTTATCGTCGAAATCCACGGGAATTCCCCACTTGAAGGAGGTTCTGGACACGCAAAGGTCCTGAAGTCCCGCCTTAAGGAAATTGTTTACCATCTCCTTTTTTCTCGACTCAGGCTCGATAAACTCGGGGTGCTCGTCAATATACGCCATAAGTCTGTCGGCGTACTTGCTCATTCTGAAGAAGTATGCCTCCTCACTTGCTCTCTGCACCTCTCTGCCGCAATCGGGGCATTTTCCCTCCGCCGCCTGAGTTTCGGTAAAGAAGGACTCACAGGGGGTACAGTACCAGCCCTCGTACTTGTCCTTGTATATATCTCCCTGACCGTAGAATTTTTTGAATATCTTCTGCACCGTCTTTTCGTGATAGTCGTCGGTAGTGCGGATAAAGTAGTCGTAACCGGTATTCATTTTATCCCAGATACCCTTTATCTCACCCGCTACGCCGTCAACGTACTGCTTGGGCGTGATACCCGCCGCATTCGCCAGGTCCTCTATCTTCTGACCGTGCTCGTCTGTTCCCGTACAGAAATATACGTCATAGCCCCTCGCTCTCTTATATCTTGCCACAGCATCGGTCATTATCACCTCGTAGGTATTACCAAAGTGAGGCTTTCTTGACGCGTAGGCTATGGCTGTTGTAATATAAAACTTCTCCTTCATTTTTATCACCTTTCAAATTTCAAAATACTTATATAAATCTTCCGCAAAGCATTATTTTTCTTAATTGACTCCAAACCGCAGGAGCAGTCCCCACGCAAGTCCGTAATAGCTGAACACCGCAACAAGGTCATTAACCGTGGTTATCAGCGGTCCCGATGCTATGGCAGGGTCTATTCCCACCTTGTAGAAAAGCATAGGTATCGCCGCGCCCGTAAGACCCGATATAGTCATAGCGAACCACAGCGCCGCGCCTACGCAGGCGGCAGTAGTAACAGCAAGAGCAAGAGTGTGTCCCCCGATAAGCCAAAGATATCCGCCCACTATTATCAAGGAGAAGAATCCTATGAGCAATCCGTTAACAAAGGCTACTCTGGTTTCCTTGAATATAAATCCAAGCTGCTTTCTCGTATTAAGCTCCTCAGCGCTGAGGGCGCGTACAGTAACAGCCAAGGACTGAGTTCCCACGTTTCCAGCCATTCCGAGTATGAGCGACTGGAAGGACACTATAAGTGGAAGCTCCTTTACAACTCCCTCGAAAAGTCCGACCACGGCAGACACCGCAAGACCGAGAAACAAAAGCGTTATGAGCCACGGTATTCTCTTTCTCATGCTCTTGAAGATAGACTCGTCGCTCTCCTCCTCAGAGGACAGCGCCGCCAGCTTTGCGTAATCATCCTGACGCTCGGCATCCACTATCTCGATTATATCCTTTGAGGTAATGACTCCTATGAGCTTATTTCCCTCCTTTGAAAGCACGGGAATTATATCCTCGGAATATCCGCGTATGCGCTCAATATTCTCGGATATACTCTCCTTGTCGTAAACGTAGGGGAAGGTGGTATATATCAGCTCCTCCAGAGGCTTGTCGCTTCTGGCTATGATAAGCTCCTTAAGGTCTATGGTTCCGTAAAACTCATCCTCATCGGTGGTTACGAAAATGGTGTATATATTGTCGTTTTCGGGTGCGGCAGCTATAAGCGCGCGCATAGCTCCCTTTACCGTGAGGCTTTTACGGATAGCAATGAAATTGGTGCTCATAACGCTTCCAAATTCATCCTCACCATAGGAATAGATAAGCTCTATCTCCTCCTTGACCTCATCCTCAATAAGCTCAAGGACCTCGTTTCTCGTTTCCTCGTCAAGGTCCTCAAGGACCTCAAGTGCCTCGTCGGCATCCATCTGCTCGATGATATCCGCCGCCTCGTCGGCATCCATCTCCGAGAGTATCTCTCCCGCGTCATCCGAAAAGGTAATGACCTCGGACATTCCCTCGCTTCCGAGCACCCTGTGAAGTCTGTCGAGTTCCTCACTTGACAGCTCCTCAAGCACGGCTGCTATATCGTTGTCGTGATAATCCGCAAGTATTTCCCTGAGCACCTCGTCGGTGTTGTCACCGCGAATTGCGGAAAGTATCGCTAAACGATAGCTTCTGTCCTCAAATTCGTAAATATTGTTCTCCATAAAAAATGACCTCCTCTCATAGGGAAAGGAAGCCACAAAAAGCAAGAGCCGCTCAGATACAGCTCAAAGTAAGGCTATGGCAGAAAACGCCCTTCCCTTATTATTATATTCCTGAAATCGCACATTCGACAGCCGTCAGCATTCATCCCGTCATCTTCCTTATAAACAAACTTCTGGCTTTTTACACAAGCCTACCTTAATATTATATCACACACTTTTGGACTTTTCAACCTAAAGATGAAATTTTTGACAAATTTTAAAATATTTTATATCTTCTCATGAGTCCTTGCTTTTTGAAATAGAATATGATAAGGCAGGAAAAAGCGCGTAAAAATTAAAATCTCTATGAAAAAACCGCTTTCGCTACTATTTAACCGTAGCAAAAGCGGTTGCTTTTTATTTGTCTTATTACTTGTCAGTCTATCAATATCTCATTGTCGCATTTTCCGTTTTTAGTTATATCAAGGATATTTTTCACAGTTGTTTCGGCAATATTCTCCAGCGCCTCCTCGGTAAGAAAGGCTTGGTGTGAGCTTACTATCACGTTTGGCATTGAGATAAGCCTTGCCAGCGTGTCGTCCTCCAGTATATGCCCCGAAAAGTCCTCAAAAAAGAATTCGCTTTCCTCCTCGTAAACATCAAGACAGGCAGCTCCTACCTTTCTTGACTTTATCCCCGCCAAGAGAGCCTCGGCATCCACAAGCGCGCCCCTCGAGGTGTTGAGTATCACCACGCCCTTTTTGCACTTATCAAGAGAAGCGGCATCAATTATGTGATAGGTCTCCTCTGTAAGAGGGCAGTGGAGAGATATGATATCACTCTTTCTGAAAAGCTCATCAAGCTCCACGTATCTTACCGTATCACCGTTGTCTAACCCCTCGGCTCTGTATTTATCGTAAGCCAAAATCTTCATTCCAAAGCCGCGGCAGATGTTTATAAATACCCTGCCTATACGTCCCGTTCCTATAACTCCCACGGTTTTTCCGTGAAGGTCAAAGCCCGTCATTCCCGAAAGGCTGAAATTAAAATCTCTCGTGCGGATATACGCCTTGTGAATACGCCGCACCGAGGTGAGAAGCATAGCCATAGTGTGCTCCGCCACGGCGTAGGGCGAGTATGCGGGAACTCTCAAAAGATGCACCCTGCCCTTGGCGTGCCTCAGGTCAACATTGTTAAAGCCGGCGCATCTGAGAGCTACTATTCTTATTCCCTTTTCGCAAAGGCGGTCTATAACCGCGGCGTTTACGGTGTCGTTCACAAAAACGCAGACCCCGTCAAAGCCGTTTGCAAGGTCAACGGTGTCCTCGTTTAGCTTGGTCTCAAAATATTTGAATTCAACCCCATTCTCTTTTCCGAATTTTTCAAATGAAGGCTTGTCGTAGGGCTTGGCATCAAAAAAAGCTATTCTCATATAAAACCTCTCTTACGTTATCTCGTTGTAAATATTTTCCCCAAAAATATCTTTTATAAACAAAAAATTGTTTCAAGCTTCCTCAAAACAATTTTTCAGGTATTACAAATACGGCAGCAATAATAATCGCTCTAAATATTATCCGAACAGAACGTCGGTAGCCATCATCACGCAGAAGCCCACCAGCAGAGCATAGGTCGCCCCTCTCTCGCTTCCGTGAGGGTGAGTTTCGAGTATCATCTCGTCGCTTATTACGTAAAGCATAGTTCCGCCCGCGAAAGCAAGGGCAAATGGCAGGATAAAGGACGCAAGGCTTACAGCAAAATAGCCCACAAGCGTACCTATGACCTCGAACAATCCCGTAAGCATAGCCAGAGAAAGTGCTCTGACGGGCTTTACTCCCGCCGATATCATAGGAGATATTATTATCATTCCCTCGGGGATATTCTGAAGGGCTATTCCTCCCGCTATGACCAGCGCTCCCGCCGTATCTCCCGCGCCGAAGCCAACCCCCGCGGCAATGCCCTCGGGGAGATTGTGTATCGCTATGGCGCTGACAAAGAGAAGTATCTTGCCAAGATTGGCGTTGTTGTGGCTCTCAGGCTCTATTCCCGCAAGTCTGTGCAGGTGAGGCACCAGCTTATCTATAAGATTAAGGCAGATAGCTCCCGCAAATATTCCTGCTACTGTTATAAGAATACCAAATTCTCCCCCGTGCTCAAGAGATGGTATTATAAGTCCGAGCACAGCTGCCGCCAGCATAATTCCCGCGGCAAAGGAAAGAACCACGTCAGAAAAGCCGTGTGATATTTTTTTAAACGCAAAGCCTATCAAAGCTCCTATAACGGTAGCTCCGCCGACTCCCAGAGCCGTAAGCAGTACAAGTTCCATAAATGTCCTTTCCCTGAAAATTACGCCCTAAGCCTTGCCGTAATTACAGCACGAGATATTGGGGTATTCCCTTGTAATACGTAGGAGTAGCCTCGCCCTCAATAAGAGGAAGGATATATCTGCAGCACTCCTCGGTAACGAAATCTCCCTTTTCGTTTATAAATTCGTCTGGCACTAATTTGACTCTATTTGCTATATCGGCTACCCTCCTGTGTCCTATGGAAACGCAGTAAGGAGCGTCGGAAACTCGCTCAAATATCATCATTTCTCCGCTTACACCCTGCTCGGTAGCCGCTCTTACAGCCTCTCTTCCTATGGCAACCGATTCTGTTATATCGGTCTTGGAGAAAAGGTGTCCCGCGCAGCGTTGGGGCAGATTAAGCTCCACTGCTCTTACCTTACAGCCAAATCTCAGCTTGACAGCCATTTCAAGCGCTCTTGCCGTTCCCGACAAATATTTGTGCCCGAACACGTCGGCGCTTCCACTCTGAGTGCTCTCGCCCACGTAACGCCCGTCGGCAAAGCGGATACCCTCGGACACCGCAATCACAAGATTGGGATGCTTCTTGAAGGCATTCTCCACCGATTCGTAAAAGGCGTTCATATCAAAAACTCTTTCGGGCAGATATACAAGGTCGGGAGCCTGTCCGTTTATAACCGAGCCTACGGCAGACGCCGCGGTCAGCCATCCCGCGTCACGCCCCATTATCTCAACAATAGTCACCGCTTTTGTGGTATAGACAGCGCAGTCACGGATTATCTCCTGCATAGTGGTGGCTACGTATTTCGCCGCCGAGCCGTACCCTGGGGTATGGTCGGTTTCTATAAGGTCGTTATCTATGGTCTTGGGTATTCCCACTACTCGGATATCATAACCAATCTTCTGGGCAAATGCCGATACCTTGGCGACAGTATCCATAGAATCGTTTCCTCCTATATAGAAGAAATACCTTATATCATTCTCGGCAAATATGCGAAATATCTTTTCAAATACCACGATATCCGTATCGGATGCCGAATTTGGGTCAGGCAGCTTCATACGGCAAGAGCCAAGCGCTGCTGCGGGAGTACGCTCAAGCATTCTAAGCTTTTCAGAGTCCTTGAGCTCCTCGTTAAGATCTATCAGCCTTCTATCGATTAGTCCCTCAATACCGTTTCTCATTCCGTATATAGTGCGTATATACTTGCTGGCAATAGCCCCCTTCACCACGCCCGTAAGCGTAGCGTTTATAGCCGTGGTGGGTCCTCCCGACTGTCCTACTATTGCGTTTCCGAAAAGTTCCTTCATTATTTTCCTCCGAAGAATATTTTTGTTTCATCTTATCTTTTAAACGTCTTCCGCATAATATTTAGCGAACACAATTCAAAAGGAGAAATATTATGTTTACAAGCATCCTGTCCCTTTTTTCAAGCTTCATCAATCTCATCCTTGGCATCAACACGCCCGGCAACTATCCACCACCTCTTCCGTCCGAGGAGGAGCGCAGACTTTTTCTGAGGGCCGAGGCGGGCGACAGCGCGGCGCGTGAGAAGCTCATACTTCACAACCTACGTCTGGTATCCCATATCGTGCGAAAATACTACTCCTCCGCCAAGAATCAAGAGGACCTGGTGTCAATAGGCACAATAGGTCTTATAAAGGCAGTGGATAGCTTTCACGTAAGCACGGGGGCGCGCTTCGCCACCTACGCCGCAAAATGCATACAAAACGAGATACTTATGCACTTCCGCTCACAGAAGAAGCTCGCCACAGAGGTATCCCTCAGCGACACCATTGACGTTGACAGGGACGGAAATCCCCTTACTTATATGGACGTTGTCTGCACCGAGGAATCCCTTGATGCCGAGGTGGCAAAAAAGCTTTACTCCGATAAGGCTATCCGCCTTATCTCAACCGTGCTCGACCAGCGAAGCAGAAGGATAATCGCTATGCGCTACGGTCTTGGGGGCAGAAAGCCCCTGACTCAGCGTCAGGTAGCCGAGCGCCTTGGAATCTCCCGCTCTTACGTAAGCCGCATAGAGAAGAGCGCTCTGGCAAAGCTGAAAAATTATTTTTAGTTCTTAAGCGAATGTATAGGCGCGGGAACTCTGCCGCCTCTGGCTATGAAATCGGCACAGGAATACTCGCTCACCTTCATTATGGGGGCATAGCCCAGAAGTCCTCCGAACTCCACCGACTCGCCTACCGTCTTACCGTATGCGGGAATAATTCTAACCGCCGTGGTCTTGGTGTTGGCAACTCCAATGGATATCTCATCCGCTATAATTCCGCAGATAGTAGATGCGGGGGTATCTCCGGGAACGGCTATCATATCAAGTCCCACCGAGCATACGGCGGTCATAGCCTCAAGCTTCTCAAGAGTAAGCGCGCCTACTCTTGCCGCGTCTATCATACCCGCGTCCTCCGAAACCGGAATAAACGCACCCGAAAGTCCGCCAACGTGAGAGGAAGCCATAACTCCGCCCTTCTTCACCGCGTCATTGAGCAAAGCAAGGGCAGCGGTCGTTCCGTGCGTACCGCACTTCTCAAGTCCCATTCCCTCAAGTATGTACGCTACCGAGTCACCGACGGCGGGAGTGGGAGCCAGAGAAAGATCGACTATACCAAAAGGAACTCCCAAGCGCTTTGACGCCTCTGTTGCCACCAGCTGACCCATTCTTGTTATCTTAAAAGCGGTCTTTTTTATTATGTCGGCAAGCTCTGAAAAATTGCAATTTCCCGCTCTCTTTATAGCCGCGCTTACCACACCGGGACCCGAAACGCCTACGTTTATAACCGTTTCAGCCTCTCCAACACCGTGGAAAGCTCCCGCCATAAAGGGGTTGTCCTCGGGGACGTTAGCAAATACCACCAGCTTGGCACAGCCCATAGACTGGTTGTCGCGAGTCAGATAAGCCGCTTCCTTGATAACGTCACCCATTATAGCCACCGCATCCATATTGATGCCCGCCTTGGTTGACGCCACGTTTACCGAGGAGCACACCCGTTCGGTACAAGCCAGAGCCTCGGGTATTGCGGCTATAAGATTTCTCGCGTTATCCGTAAAGCCCTTCTGCACAAGGGCACTGAAGCCGCCGATAAAGTTTATACCAAGAGTCTTTGCGGCTCTGTCAAGAGTTTTTGCTATCTTTATGTAATCCTCTTTTGAGTATTTTCCTCCCACAAGGGATATAGGTGTCACGGACACACGCTTATTGATTATCGGTATGCCGTACTCCTTTTCAATGTCACAGCCTACCTTTACAAGGTCACGCGCCTTTGTGGTTATCTTGTCGTAGATACGGTCGCACACCGTGTCTATATCGTCCCCCGCGCAATCGTAAAGCGAAATACCCATAGTTATGGTTCTTATGTCAAGGTTTTCCTCCTTGATCATATTTATCGTTTCGAAAATATCGTCAAAGCTGAGTAGATTCAAAATTTTTTCCGCCTTTCGTCTTCAAGCACTCATATTCTGTGCATGGAATTAAAAATATCCTCATGCATGGTTCGGATATCAAGCCCCGAATCCTCTCCAAGCTTCCTCATCTCATCTACGAATGACGTAAAGGGGGTCTTGATATCGGATATGTCTATCACCATTATCATGGCGAAATATTCCTTAAGTACGCTCTGGGATATCTCAACTATATTAGCTCCCGACTGTGCGCATTTTGCGCTTACCTTTGCTATTATTCCCTTGCTGTCGTGTCCCACTACGGTTATTATTGCGTTCATATTGCACTTCCTTAATACTTTGTTATGAGCTATGATTCTCATTCCTTCTTATTATAACACAAATCGCCTTTTTTTGCAACCGATTTTTCACAATTACGGACGACAATTTTCAACCCCTCCATAGCGGCTTCGCCAAGCTTTTACGAGGGACGACATTTTATCCTATTTTTTGTGTTGAAAAATAAAATTATTCTGCGAATATTAACAAAATATTTTATGTATTTTATTGACTAAACTTCCATATATTGGTATAATATTTTTACGTAAACTTAATTTTTCGGAGGATGGCAAAAACATATGAAAACAAAAGAATTACAGGCAAAAAGCGCGAATTTTCGACGCAGATTTTACGCACTTATATCTTTGCTGATATTATCGTTTGTATTCTTACCTATTATAGCGTCAGCTAATACGTCAAGCGAGGATTTTAGTGCTGAAAATCACAAGCTAATTGAAGACAGACTTGCCGATATAGGCAGGGCAATAAGCAAATACAAGCAGGATGACCCGACCTCTACCAAAAGCATATCCACAGAGGTAACAAACGTTATAAGCAAATACAGAAACGAGCTGTCGGCGCTTAACGGTCACGAGGACTCCTCAAAAAGGTCAATGACGTCCGAAATAGAACAGGCTTACGCGCGAAGCATAAGCGCAGGTCGCCTTGCCTGGATATATTTTCTGAATATAAAGGATATATCCGAGCCTTCATCCATAAACGATGTAAAGGCAGTATATGAAAACGCTCTGTGGGAAATAGAGAAGGATATGAGCGCGGAATCAATACAGAGCAGATGCTCCGACCTATGCAGTGATTTGAACAGAGCCGCCTATACCGAGAAGATATCGCTGCTGCTGCGCGAGGGGGATTCTCAGTTGTGCCACGGACACGTGGAAATAGCCCTTGGAAAGCTTGTGAACATTGAGTCCGACGACTCTTGGGGAGGAGATTTTACCCTTGTTTTCGAGGAAGCAAAGAGCGAGCTGACGCTTCAGCGTGCGCGTGACAGCCTTTACTCTCAAGCAGTTGATATCTTCTCCGTAATAAGACCCGACGAGGATATCAAAACAAACGGTCGCATAGGAATGTTCGATATTCAATTGAAAAACTCAAAAAGTATATCCATAATGAACGAGGAGATGAGAACGCTTATAGACGACCTGACAAAGCCCTCTTCAAAGAATAAATATACAAATATATTTATAAGCAGACTCCTCATATCGGTTAGTGAGCTTTCAACTAACGCCACCGCCGCGGACGAAGCGGGAGATTTCGTTTCTCTCTTTGGGGGCTACACTCTCTCCTACGAGAAGGCTCACGCCAAAGACGAAATACTCTCCTTGCTCTTCGACGGCGGCAGCGACAGTGAGCTTGAGCGCATAGAGGCAGTATTTAACGGCGACGGCTGCATAATAGATGGATGTAATATCTCTTCCGAAATAAAAGCAGAGATAAAAAGAGCCGATTATGAAAAAAAGCTGTACTCAGCCCTTTGCGGTGCACTCTCGGATATTAATATAATTTTAGGAAGCTACGATTCAACTCTGCTTATCTCTCGCCTGAAGGATTGCTATGACAACTCATTTGTTTCCCTGAGCGTTCTGTCAAATTCTTCGGCTCAGTTTGATGAAAATTGCAACAAAGCTCTGGACAAAGCACTTGGTGAAATGGGCGATATTATACAGGAAGCCAAGGCGCAACGATATCTTCTCACTCACAGCGCCATAATTAAAAAAAGCAAGGACGAGCTAAAAAAAGAGGACGAAACAGCTTTGAGAATAGCCATAACAGACTATCTTAAGTTAGAAACAGACGTCGCCTCAACAATATCAAATCAAATAAATTCTATACTCGAAAAATACAAGACTGTATTAGGGATATCAATCCGCTCCTTTCTCGCCAATGACTCGTTTTACTTGGATTTATGTGAAATAATCATAGATGAATTAAAATCAATACCTGTAAATAATGTTGGTGATTTTTACAATAGTTGCGATATAATTCTTTCAAAGGCAGACATCCTCTCCAAGGCAGTGTCCTATTACCGTCAGCTGTGCTCGGCAGAGCTATACAAATCCTATACCGACGAGGAGAAGCTCTCACTCTCTCAGGTCTGCAAGTCAACGGCAAGTAAGCTGGGGGACTTGGGGGTATTGTCAAGTACCGCTCATGCGGAAGTGTTAATAACTACAATTGTAGATTTTGACAGAATCGACCAATGCGTACGTGTACGGGTATGTGCAAGAGGGAGCGAAAACGTAAATATACAAAAGCTTCTTTCGGACGTCAAGGCTACCATTTTCTTGTGCACCGACAGAAACGAGATGATTGCCATAGCAGACAAGGCGATTTTCAAAATAAACCGTCTTCTCACCGTAGATACCATAATTACACGCTCCGACGAGTGCGACTATCTTATTAAAAAGATGAAATTCCTTTCAAGTGAACAAAAGGAAGCCTATACGTCGCGTATAGAAAATCTTAAAAAAGCACTCACAGAGGAAGCTACCTTAGCCCAAAACGTAACAGTCCTCGATTTTGTGTGGAGCAGCTTTACGGAAGAGCTTAGCAGCATCCGTAAATCAGCCGAGGAAACCGACCTGAAAAAGAGCCAAACCGAGTACTCGGCGCTAATTATCAAGGACAGGGAAAAATTCCAGAGCGAGCTGAACGCCATGGCGCATCTGAGCGCGGCGAGAAAGAAAGAGCTTTTGGACTCCGCGGTTGCTCTGTGCGCGAAATTCACCGCCGACATACAGAGCTGTGAGAGCAGTGAGAAGGTAGCGCAGGCTTACGCCACAGTCCTTGAACAGCTTCACTCTCTTGAGCTGACAGCCTCAAGCGAAAACCTGGGCATCTACAAAACTGTAATTTCTGATGAGCTGGACAAGCTCTGTCCAAGCAAGGAAAACTATTCACCAGACAATTACGCCAAAATTCTGGATATCATATCAAAAGCCAAGGAAAAGCTTTCGTCCTGCGTTAGCGTATCGGAATGTACCGCTCTGCTTGACAGCACTGCAAAAAATATAGAAGGCACAAGCGATCTTCTTGATGACGCTAAAGCGTCCGCCCTCAAAGCGCTTAATGATGCCCTGAAGCTTTGCACCGACAACACCTCTTTATACTCCGCAGATAATATTGCTTTAGCGAAAAAGCTTTACGCCGACGCCGAGCAGGCTCTAAACCAATACAAGGAAATTTCCGACATTCCCAAGCTTAACGAAACCCTTGCCCAGTCACTCAAGCTTATCCGCGGCGTACGCAGGGATACCCTCTACACCTTAAATGAAGCAGCGGCAATAGGCTCTCCTAAGGCAGAATACCCTCTGGGCTACGATTTTTCATTGGGCTATTGGGGGCGTGTGTATTCCAAGAACGGCATACTCTCAGGAGCGGCGCTGTCTATATGCGAGTCGGAGGATGACCTTAAGACCCTCCAGAAGCTCATACGAAAGGCGGCAAAGAGCGACGGTATCACTATCTACGGAGAGCTGAGCGCAAAGGAGCGCAAGCTGCTGAAAAAATGCGTGGTTGCTCTGGGGCTTGATATATCTCTCTCCGAGATTGCAGATGACGCTAAGAGCTATACGCTCCAGATGCTGCTTCCGCCCTCTTGCAAGGACGAAAACGTTATTGGCATAGCATTTGTAGGGGAAGACGGCAAGGTCGAGTTTTACAGTATAGAACAAAAGGATATGCTCATATCCCTGAACACCTCTCATTTTTCCAAATATTATATCCTTTGCGAGGAAACAGTGGACCTTACCCCCCTGCTTATATTCCTTATAATCCTTTTAGTATTTGAGATTATCATATTCTGCTTCGTTCTGTTCCTGCGTTATAACCGCAGGAGAAAGGAAAAAAATATGCTTCCCGAAAGCTTTCTTTACAGTTTAAATCCCATTTGGGCATACACGGCTCTGCGTATAAAGCCCTCAAACGCAGTGGAGCTGAGCGTTCTTCTGTCTGTTGCCGCGCTGGCTCTGGGCTGCGGAATAGCCTTTCTTGCACGGACCGAGCTATCCTTCCTGAAAAAGCATAAAGGCGGCTCAATTAGTATCCGTCATACAAATGACAGTCAAACCTCTCTTGACGAAGCACGCAAAGCTATGTTGCGCTCGAAGACATCAGAATCCGAGCTTCTCCCCGAAGGTCAAGAGGTTCCCGTGCTCTGCGGAGCTTCAGCCCATAGTGAAAGCGACATTGAAGCCTTTGTCCTTCACAACGATTATCCCCAAGATGACAAAGAAGCCGCGCCTAAGCTAAAAGAGGCGCAGCAAGCCTCTCACCGCGCCGAGATAAACCTTGACGTTATTGCCGAAAAATTCCGCTACGGTGAGCTTGTAACCGTAGAGGCGCTGAAAAAGAAACGCCTTGTCAGCAAAAAAGCCGACTACGTTAAAATCCTTGCCCGAGGCACACTTACCAAGCCCCTTATAATAGAGGCGCACGATTTCAGCAGAGCCGCCGAGGAGATGCTTATAGCGGTAGGCGGCGAGGCAATACGGATATAAAAATAGCCTGTTGCGTGAAGCAACAGGCTATTTTCTCTGCCTTTTTCGCAATATTAACACTAAATAAAACACCAATGTGCAAATCAGCGCCCCCGAGCTGTCTATAAGCACGTCGCTAATGCTTCCCACTCTGCCCTCAACAAAGAGCTGTATGCTCTCGTCTATACAGGCAACCGCCGAGGCAGTAGGAAGCGCCAGCCAAAGAGCAGAAATCCTTTTGAATGAGCTGTCCTTATTTATACCAAAAATAAAGCGGTAATCAAAGCAAAGCAAAAGCGCTAAAAGGGCGAATTCAAGAAAGTGAGCGGTCTTTCTCACAAAATATCCCGATATGTAAAAGCCATCTATAAACTGTCCGAAAAAGGCGTTGATTCGCTGGGTGACCGAGCCGCTCATAGCTCCCGACACATCACCCCTCTGGAGAGAATTGCCCCATATAAAGATAATCCACAGAAGCGAAAGACAGGAAAAAACCGCCACATATATTCGTTTTTTCAATTATTTCACCTCCCTAGCAAGAAAAATTATAACATAATAATATGAAAATCTCAAGACAAATATTTGAAATCGACATAAAATACTTGCTTTTTTTATTGGATTATGTTACAATATATTGCAAAATACCGAGAAAGGAGAGCTTATATGGCAAATCATACAGAGATAAAAACCGTGGCGCAGAACAAAAAAGCATACCACGACTACTTCGTAGATGAAAAATACGAGGCGGGAATAGCTCTCTACGGTACAGAGGTAAAAAGCATCCGAATGGGCGCGGTAAATCTTAAGGATACCTACTGCTCACTCAAAAACGGAGAGCTTTTCGTGGTAGGTATGCACGTCAGTCCCTACGAGAAGGGCAATATCTTCAACCGCGAACCAAGACGTGAGCGAAAGCTCCTTATGCATAAAAGAGAGATTATGAAGCTGGGAGGGCTTGTAGCGCAAAAGGGTTATACACTTGTTCCCCTCTCTCTCTACTTCTCGGGCAAAAATCTCAAGGTGGAGCTGGGGCTTTGCCGAGGCAAAAGGCTCTACGACAAGCGTGACGCTCTCGCCGAAAAGCAGGCAAACCGAGAGATGGACAGACGGATGAGGGACTCCTCAAAGGGATACCGCGAATAGACTGATAATCTTTATTACTTTTTACCTCTTCACTACTATTTCTTACTTCAATTATGGGTCCGTAAAGGTTTCGACGGGGATTTTGAGGTATGATAAGCGGGTAGAGCCGGGTAACTCTTAAACTGCCTAACTTTAAAATTAAACGCTAACAATAACGTAGCAATGGCTGCCTAAGGGCAGTGCCGCGGCCTGAGCGCCGCCCGTTCCTCCCGAGAGTATCGCGGCTCGGGACTGAGCGTCAAGTAAGCGGTGAACGTGCGTCGGTGTTTCGCCATTGAGCCGACCACGCAAAAAATGGCTACCCAAGTGGGAAGTCTGTCTGTTGACGTCCCACAAGGGGAATTCCAAAAAACAGACTGCACCCGGAGAAGGTCATATCAAGAGGTTTTCGGACAGGGGTTCAATTCCCCTCGGATCCACCAAAAGCGCCACAAAAGTGGCTAAGATAAGAGATAATAGATAAAAGAGAATAGATAATAGATGAAGAGCACCGGCGCTTTTGTACTATTATCTTTTATCTCTTCTCTATTATCTTTTATCTAAAAAACAAACGGAGAAAATATATGGCTCAAAATAGCATTTTACTTGACAAATCACTAAAATTTGCTGCTCGAATTGTTAAGCTACAAAGATACTTGACGAAAGAGAAGCATGAGGGAATAATATCTAAGCAAATTATACGCTCGGCAACCTCAATCGGGGCTAACGCTAACGAGGCCATATACGGAATAAGTAAAGCGGACTTTATAGCAAAACTCCAGATATCACTCAAAGAAACTGCCGAAACGGAATATTGGCTCAGACTTTTGATTTTATCCGATTACGTTTCAGAGGAGCTTGGAAAATCATTGCTTGAAGATTGTCTTGAAATAAAAAGAATATTAATATCTACTCTAAACACAGCTAAAGCAACAAAGTAAATAATAATGGGACGTACGTTAGTGCGTCCCATTATTATTTGTCAGAAACTTTTAGAAAAAAATCAAGAACAATTCCCCTTGTAAAAAGATTCTTTTTATTTTATCTCCTCAAAATCAGCCGCGCCGTGCTTACAGAGCGGGCAGACAAAATCCTCGGGAAGCGTTTCTCCCTCATATACGTATCCGCACACCTTGCAAACGTAGCCCTTCTTGCCCTCGGTCTGGGGCTTCGGCTTTACGTTATCCTGATAGTAGGTATAGGTCATAGTCTGTCTGTCAGAGATAACTCTCGCCTCCTCAACAGAGCAGATAAACATTCCGTGAGTACCAAGGTCAACGTACTCGTCAACCTTAAGCGACATAAAGGCGTTTATATGCCTTGGCAGGAATACAAGTCCGTTATCCGAGCGAAGGGGTGTGCAATCGGCAAACTTGTCAACGCTTCTTCCGCTCCTGAAGCCAAAGGCTTCAAACACAGAGAAGGGCGCGTCAACCGTAAGGCAGTTTACGTTCATTTTGCCCGTCTGCTTGATAACGTGGTGAGAATAGCTCTCCTTATTTATGGTAACCGCCACTCTGTTGGGTGTGTTTGTGACCTGTGTAACTGTATTTACGATAAGACCGTTATCCTTCCTACCGTCATTACACGTAACCACGTAAAGTCCGTAGCCTATCTTGAAGAGCGCGGTCATATCGTTCTTATTGGCGGTGGAATCCTGCTGAGCCAGATAGTCGCGGCAAAGCTCCTCGGCAAGGTCGTTTATCTGCTGAGTGCTCTCCTTGCTCAGCGCAGACATTATCTTAACACCGTTCTCGGCGTAGGTAAGATTTTTAGAGTCCTGAAGCATCAGCTTCATAACCTTTGTAGCCAAGGGCGCCCAGCTTCCGTTCTCTATAAACGCCACAGTCTTATTCTGGAAATTACGCTCTGTAAGCCCGTGAATAAAGTGACGCATAAAGGGGAATATATCCGCGTTGTAGGTGGTGGTTGCGAAAACTATCTTGTTGTATCTGAAGGCATCCTCAATCGCCTCTGCCATATCGCATCTGGCAAGGTCGTTGACTACTACCTTGGGGCATCCTTTTTCCTTCAGCTTTTCGGCAAGAAGCATCACTGCCTTTTTTGTATTTCCGTAAACCGAGGTATAAGCGATAACTACTCCCTCGCTCTCGCTCTGATAGCTTGACCAGGTGTTATACAAGCCTATATAGTAGCCGAGATTTTCTGTAAGGATAGGTCCGTGGAGAGGACATATAATCTGTATATCAAGACCTGCCGCCTTCTTCAGAAGCGCCTGTACCTGCGCGCCGTACTTTCCTACGATGCCGATATAGTATCTTCTCGCCTCGCAAGCCCACTCCTCCTCTACGTCAAGAGCGCCGAATTTTCCAAAGCCGTCCGCCGAGAAAAGAACCTTATCCTTAGTGTCATAGGTAACTATGACCTCGGGCCAGTGCACCATAGGAGCACCTACGAAGGCAAGCTCACGGTCGCCCAGAGAAAGGGTGTCACCCTCCTTCACTACTACCTGTCTGTCGATGAAATCATCCCCGAAAAAGTTGTTCATCATCACAAACGCCTTAGCCGAGGAAACAATCTTAGCCTCAGGATAGGTCCTCGAGAAGGTAGCTATATTTGCCGAATGGTCCGGCTCCATATGCTGTACCACCAAATAATCGGGCTTTCTTTCGCCAAGAACGTTCTGAATATTATCAAGCCACTCGTGACTGAAACGGGCATCAACCGTATCCATAACGGCAATCTTTTCGCCCAACACGACGTAAGAGTTGTACGCCATTCCGTTGGGAACGTCGTACTGCCCCTCGAAAAGGTCTATACTATGGTCGTTTACACCTACGTATTTTACTGTTTCTGTGATATTCATATATATCTCCTTCGTTTTATATAAATATTGTTCCCTTTTTTTGCGAGGCTCAATCAAAATATCTAAGACTTACGTCAACGGGCACCTTGCCCCTTTTTGCGTAGTCGAAAAAAGCCTTTTTCATAGAATTTTCCCTGATAATATGATTATATCATACTTGAGCCTATTATGTCAATAAACGAATGCTTCCCTCTTGAATTTTTTCTCTCTCGGTAGTATAATAAAGACAGTAATCCTTTGGGAGGTATAAGGTGTATTCAAGAGCTTACGTTGAAATAACAAATATATGTAATATGAACTGCTCCTTCTGTCACGGCACACACAGAGAAAAAAGGCAGATGACTCTTGGAGAATTTGCCCGCGTGGCAGGAAACCTACGGGGCATTACCGACTATCTATACCTCCACGTAATGGGAGAGCCGCTGACGCATCCTTTGCTACCCACATTTATTGAGTACGCAAGCAAATGCGGATTTAAGGTAGCCATCACCACTAACGGCACGCTCTTGAAGAATATGGGAGAAAAGCTGATTCTTTCTGGGGTATATAAGGTGAATATTTCACTCCACAGCTTTGAGGGTGAGAATCCTGAAAAGCAGACCGAGTATATAGAGAGCTGTATAGATTTTGCCGATCGCGCAAGCCGTGCGGGTGTGCTTACAGTCCTTCGACTGTGGAACAAGGCAGATGATGAAAAGGGAGAGAGAGCCGAAGAACGCAACAAGCTAACCATCTCGCTCCTTAAAGACCGCTTCGGCGAGGATTGGAATATGGGTGCGCGGGGAGCGCGAATACGCGACAAGCTGCATATTGAATACGGGGAGCTCTTCGGGTGGCCCGATATGAACGCTCCCGACCTTGGAGAGCGCGTATTCTGCTACGGGCTTGGCGACCATTTTGCCATATTGGCAGACGGAAGCGTAGTTCCCTGCTGTCTTGACGCTGAAGGAGATATGACACTGGGAAATATATTCGAGAGCGACGTGCGTAGCATACTCTCCTCAGAGAAAGCCCAAAAAATTGCCGAGGGCTTTAAAAATAAAAAAGCGTCCGAGGAGCTTTGCAGAAGATGCTCCTATGCCAGACGCTTTAAAATATAGTTCGGGAAATCCACGTGTAGATAGCAAAAGATTTGCAAGGGTGTAAATCAGAAGGCTCGGCAAAACTAATTACCGCAAGACCGTTACCCTTGGAAAGAGTTTTAAACATTCACACTTGCCTAAAACTCCGTTTTTCACAGATTCCGACTAAAGGGAATCATTTCCCCTCGCTTTATACGGGCAACAAAATCCGCCTCATCCACAATAGGCGTTTGGGATTTCATTCCCCCAAAAGCCTTTTGCCGTGCGCCCTGATGATTGTCTGAGCCTGCAAAGGGCAATAGTCCATAATTCTTTGCGTACTCCTCAGCCATTCTATTTTCAAAATCGGTACGGTTTGCGTTGTAGGTTTCGACACCGTGTACGTGACGTGGAAATAGACGGATACAGGCGATATGTCTGGATTCACGGAATGGGTGCGCCTGAATAACAAGTGCTCCCTGCTCCGCCATTAAGGTTAGCTGCTCCCTCTTGTCCATATTCTGAATTTCGGGATGGGCAAGAAACCATTCCTTGTCAAGCCCATAAACAAGAAAATCAGTCCCCCCATAGGACATCTCTACGCCGGAGAAAACAGATATCCCAAGCGCCTTTCCAACACCGACCGCCTCATCATAGTCCGAGAAGAAAAAGTCAATAAGCTCCTCATAGGGCAGACTTCGGTCTATATTTATATTCCCGTCAATAAAGTGATTTGTTATAAATATTCCATCATAGGACATACTCTTATAAAATTCAACCACATCTCTTACAGAAGCCCTCGCGCATTTGCTTACGGGATAGGTATGAAGATGAGTTTCGTAGAGATATTCCCTCTCAGTTTGCATAATACCACCGCCTTTCAAGGTTTATTATATCACACCTTTGCGGTAATGTAAAGAAAAATTGTTTGGCATAAGGGTACTTGACTGATTCTTCAACGATCCTCTTTGTAGCTTCCGCCGCGGCTATCCCTTGCTCTTTTTCGTCCGTGTCATCCTGAGCGCAGCCGAAATCCGAGCAAAGCGAGGATCAAACGACACAAAGTGGCGTTTGGGATCTCGGAGGAAAAAGTTCGACTCGCTCCGCTAACTCTCAGCGTGATATTTTTGCTTCTCAAAAGTGATATTATATTCGCCTTGTAATTTCTAACGTACGAAGCGCATATCACTGCGAAGGCAATATCACGCACGAAGTGCATATAACTCGCCGCAGACGAATATAACTGAAAAAAGCAGATTGCTTTCGCAATCTGCTTTTTTCTTGTGTGTTCTGACCTTAATAGATGCTTTATAAATATTAATCATACTGGTCTCTATACCAATATTCAGGATCTTCATAATAACGGTCATCGTAATAATCATAATTATCGTAGTAATGTTTATTGTATTGATATATTGCTTGACAGATATCCTCCTCGCACTTTTTGCATATAGCATACCCTTCTTTTATTGCGGTCTTTAGAGGCATTGACGTATAGTATATCATACCTGAACAATCAGGATACGCATGAATCTTTTCATACCTGCTAACGTATACAATAATGTCATAGTAGTGATCTTCTTCCTTTTCTTCGGCGCAATTTGTTAGAGAAAACATAAAGAAAATACACAATACGATACATATTAATTTTTTCATTCATGTTCCCCTTTTAATACTATCACTATATCATGTACGCATTATATCATGCAAGAGTCTATTTGTCAATGGCTTTTTTGCTATATAATTTGTACATAATATAATGCAGGGGTGATATAATGAAATTAAGAATTCTTGAAATATTGGAAGAAAAGGGAAAAACAAAGTATTGGCTGTATATACAATTGGGGTTGAGCTATCAGAATTTCAGTAAGATGGTGAATAATCAAACGAACGGAATAAAATTTGAAAATTTACAAGCACTCTGTGATATTTTAGAATGTACTCCTAACGATTTGTTTGAGGAGTATCACGAAAAATAAAAAACTCTCCCAGAGGAGAGAATATGTTTGGCACTAGGGTACTCACCTGCGGCGAGGATTCTTCGCCGAGTCGCTGGTGAGCCAGCTCCCCGACGGCTTTCGGCTCGAATGCGAACCTAATTCTGCGTCGCTTCGCTTAATATTAGGATATTCGCACTTCGTGCGAAGATTTTTGCTCGCGGCTCTCGTGAGCGAGCTCCCATCGCCTTGCTCGCAAAATGCGAACCTAATTCCGCTGCGGCTACGCCTTGCGGAGCAAGGTGCGAAGCGCCGATGCTCCGAGGCAAAAAGAAACACCCCCCTGGTGGGTGGTGTTTCTTTTTGTGAAGATGCTACGAAAAAGATATTTTTTGCGTTTTGCATTAAGGTTTCGAACTCCCACGGTCTTTTATATTAACGATTGAGTCACCTCCAATCCACCGACAAATATCACTCTGATTTGCTCCTTGGATTCGACGATTACACAGTCGATTATCTGTCGGACGATTTGGTCATCATATTCCATCGGATGATTCTTGAGTCCGTCGAGTATGGTATATATTTCGTCAAGTCGTGACTCTGTGCTTTCACGTCTTTGCCGACTTTCCGCAAATTCTGCGAGTTGGCTTTGGATGCTGTTTTTCTCATTCAACAGCTCGGTCGCTCTTTGCTCGTCGAATTTGTCTATATCATCAGAGGATATCGCATTCAGCATAGCGTTGAATTCGGCATCAATCTCTGCCATTCTGATCTGTAGGTTGAGGCTGATGTCCTCGGCTTCTTCACCTTTCAATCCTATGCCGATATGCATTTTTAATGTTTTCAGCACATCGACATTCTGTTGCGCAGTTTCCAT
>JAZNXE010000027.1:0-49225 GCA_045593725.1 Eubacteriales bacterium | reverse complement strand
AACCTCACTTTTTCTTTTTACCCCCTCTCAGTCAGCTTCGCTGACAGCTCCCCCCGAGGGGAGCCTTTGGCACGAGAACATTATGCGCTGACTTTTTTGTTTTCTGCTCGGCGGCAAAGCCTACGTGGACCCCCGCTACTATGGCGGGGTTTTCGTCTTACAAAAAAACCGCTTTTGCTATCATTTCTGATAGCAAAAGCGGTTGCTTTTATTTTACAGTGTGCTTTTGGTCTGTGTTAAAGACACAGCACCTCTTATGTTTAATTAGTCCTCTTTCTTTCTAAGAGAGATGCCTGCGCCCACAGCAAGTACAGCAGTAACTACAACTGCGGCACTTCCTATGAGTCCGCCGCAACCCTTCTTCTTGGACGTAGCGTTTGTAGCTTCTGTCTGTGTCTGTGTCTGTGTCTGCGAAGCCGTGGTCTGCTCAGGCTGGGGAGTTGTGGTTTTTTCCTCAAGAGCATCAAATTTACTTTGAAGATCTGCAACAGCCGCGTCAAGCTCAGACTGGCTTACTCCATCATTTATCAATGCCTCAACGGCTTTGACTGCGTTTTCAACTTTATTGTAAGTAATAGCCGTATATTTTGTAGCATCGAGTGCCTCTATCTTAGCCTTTAACTCGTCGAACTTACTACGGTCAAGAGCCTTGCGAACAAGCGCCGCAATGGCATCCTCAACAGCCTTCGCAGCCGCGCTAACCTCTTCATCTGTCTTGTCACCCTTGGCAGCTATTGCCTTAGCGTTATTAACAGCCGCGGTAAGAGCCGCCCATCCGGCAGCCTCATAGTCACTTTGTACAAGCGCATCTACCTTTTCCAGAGCTTTTTTGATCTCGATTGTATCAACAGTAGTGAAGCCCATAGCAGCAATCATTACATCTAATTCTTCCTTGGAATTAGCCGTACCGTAAGAAACGGTCGTACCGCTTGCTACGCATCCCGTAAGATAGTAGTTAGCAACACCCGCTTTGAGCTGATTTGTGTTTAAGGTTATAGGAGCCTGCTTCTGAGCATTAGCACTCGCAACAGCTCCGGTATTTACACACCCGTTTACGTTAGCACCAGACGTAACAAGACCAACTATACCGCACGCGATTGCATTAGTATTATTGCCTGTGGAGGTCACCTCACCTGTGTTAAGTGAGTTAAGCAGGTCTATATTAGTTGCCGATACCTTTGCCGCAATACCTCCGGCATAGGGAGATGTGTCAGAGTCACAGCTAACCTTACCCTCGTTCTTACAGTTGGTAAGGGAAAATTCTTTGAGTCCAGTGTCCTCAGTAGCGCCTAATATACCGCCGGCTCTTGACTTGGAAGAAACGTCACCTAAATTTATGCAGTATTCCATAATGAGAGCACCTTTAAACCTATCGCGTCCGTATATACCGCCGGCATAATTTTTAGATGTTACCTTTACCTCTCCGCTATTAACACATCCGGACAGGGTAGCACTTACGTGTTCACTGTCTATTTCGTTACTACTGCCAAGGATACCGCCTGCGGATATGGCACTATCTATATCACCCGTATTCTCACATCCGCGGATGTCGAGAGTGGCGGGATTTTCGGAAGTCCCGGAAACAACTTTTCCGTAAATTCCAACGATACCTCCCGCAGTGGATGAACCGCTGTCGGATGCCTTAGTAGTCAGGTTCGCGCTGTTTGTACATTTTATTACCTCGGTTGTTGTAACCAAGCGGATACCTCCGATAACTCCGCCAAGGAAAGGATCTCTGTCCGTACCTTCGTCACGGTTAAGCTCTCCGGAGTTGGTACAGGAGTTAAGTGTAAGAGATTTAGACATCGTAGTAAGCTGGTTAGACTGAAGGTACTGATATCCCATTACGCCGCCTACGCCGCACACGCCGGAATGTATTTGCTTAGACTTTTCATTTTCAGACACATCAGCAGTAGTGGTTGCATTCAATCCTTTTTTGGTACAATAGGTAATATTTCCGGTGTTATCACAATTCTTAAGGGTAACCTCTCCGCTAGCTCTCGATATACCGAAAACTCCGCCAAGTCCCATACCCATGTCGCTGTACTGGCTGAGGAACGCGCCGTTCTCAAGCTTTATATCACCGCTGTTGTCACAGTTATCAAGCAAGGTGGCTGTAGCTCCTTTAACATGACCGATAACTCCGCCCAATGCGGTAGCACATGTTTTGTTAAGGGTTATGTCACCGCTGTTGGAGCAGTCTTTAAACGTGTTTGTATCAGCTGTAGCTTGACCCACAAGACCTCCTACGTTGGTCTCGATATGCGCCGTACCCGAATATGTAACATTAGTATTTTCTACTGTCCATGACTTAGTAGTGCTGTTGTCAAAGTTCAAGGAGATATCCCCTTCGTTTTTGCAGTTATTCATAGTGACGGAGCCTGTCGACCATCCTACTATACCGCCGATATTATAGACATTCGTTTTAAAGGTTGAGCCATCCGCTATGCTAATGTCCATTCCGTTAACACAATTTTTAAAGCTTACGGACCCACTGGTGGTGGCCACTATACCGGCTATCATAACAGCGCTAGTATCGTCCAGCTTAGCAGTATTAAGTTCAATCTTACCTTCGGTTACTACGTTCTCAAAGGTAGCATCGGTGGCGCTACCCACCAGACCGCCTATACGCCTCAATTTCTGTTCTTCTGATTTTGCAGAGTTATTAATAGTGATATCAGATTCACAGCGTACATTTTTTATCTCAGAGCCTTCACCTGCAGTAGAGACGAGAACTCCAAATAATTTATCGTACTGATTTCCTTTAACCTCATAATCAACGTTAATAGTAAGGTTTTCGGCCTTTACATATCCGCTGCTTCCGTTTCTGCCAAATAAGTTTTGATTAGAGCTATCTACAGATATAGCAGCCTCCTTCGTAATAGTGAGGTTTTTCAGCGTAATATTTTCGGTTTTAGAATAGAAATAACCAGCAGCCATAGTGATCGTATGTCCGCAACCGTCTATAACAATGTTTTTGATAGGGTCAGTATCATTAAACTTGGCTTCCGTCCATGTGATGTCTTCCCACAAATAGTAATTGTTATTACTGCTAATTTCGCCGTACAGAACAGCATTGGAGGGCGTCTCTCCCGCTCTCTTGCTGTTAACTACTGGGATATATCCCGTAAGTCCTGCCACGTGTGTAGCCCTGTTAGCATCTGTTACAACAGTATTTCCCACCGTCGTGGGGTCGAAGTCGGCAGATGCGCCCTCAGCTGCGCTTGCGGGAATAGCCGCAATAGCCAGAGAGAAGAGCATAGCCGCGATCAACAAAATTGAGATCGTCTTTTTCATTCTCTTTTACTCCTTTTCTTCTTGAATTTTAGAGGTTATATTTGACATCTGCAAAATTCCAACGGACAAATTTACATCTTAATTTTACAATATTTCACTCTATTTGTCAAGTCTATCTGTGAGTTTTGTCCAAATTTGAGAAAAAACTGTCCATTTCTCCAAAAGCCAAATATATTTTTTATACATTTTTACTCAAAAATATCGCGCTATGCCTAAAATCGAAAAAGCGAGCCTTACGACGCGACGAACTCACCCGCGCAAAAGCTTTATCACCAAATTATCCCCAAAGGCTTCGGTAAAGCCTCCCAAGGCATCAAAATCCATATACCTTATATATATATTCTCCAACTCAAAATGCTTTTCCCCTGCCTTGCTCAGAGCATCCGCGGCAGACTGTATCAACCCGTCCCGCAGCCTCTCGTCCACCTTATATTCAGCCCGTACCGACTTAGCTTCCTCGCCGCGTATATCCACAAAACGCTTCATGTTTATATACTTGCCGCCCTCTCTCTTGCCCTCGCAAAGAACAAACGCCGTCATTGACTCCTCAAAAAGCACCGCGTCGGGATAAAACGGGTCAAGAGGGCTAAAGGATACCTTTATGCTGTTTTTCCTTGCCCTTGCTTCATCTATGAGCATTGCCAGAAAAAGGCTGCCGCTTTTGTAAGCGTCTATAACGTAATACACCTCTCGGGCAGCCCCCTCATAAGCCTGGCTACAGGCTCTGCCCCTCATTCCGATAGAATCTCGAATGCCTATGGAAAGACAGTACTCATTTCCCTTTTGAAGCCGCGAGGCTATACGCTTTGCCGCCCTCCGCATTTTTTCTTTATTTATATACTCAGCTACTATTTCTCTGCATCGGTTTTCCACCTCAAGAGCCGCGGAAAGAAATCTGTACGCACCCTTGTAGCATTCCTTTTTTCTTTGCGACAGATAAGCTATTCTTTCAAGCTCTCCCTTAAGTCCCTCCGAATCCCAAAACGCTCCCAAGTCAACTATTTCGTCCCTCGCTCCCGCCAGCTCCGCCTCAACGCAATGAGGGGAGGTAGCGTCAAGGACCGCCACTCTCCCCTCTATGACTATGGCATCAAGAGAGGACGGGTCGGAGGAGCACGCGTAGTAATCTACGCAAAGCCCCGCGTCCTGCGCCTTTTTAGCTACGCTTCTCATAAAGGTGCTCTTTCCCGTGCCCGGTCCGCCCTTTATGAGATACCGCCGCTCTATCTCTTTTCTGCCGAATATTTCCGAATAAAAGCTCTTGAACCCTTTTCCGCTGTTTGCCGCGGCAAAAAGGATTTTTTCTTTGTCCTTGCCCAAATTATTGTAATTTTGTTTCATAATAAGTACACCTCCCGCAGTATTTGTGCAGTAAAGTGTATTCATTTTCGGGCATCTTGGTGAATTATCTCTGAATTATCTTTATGTTTACGGGCAGTATTCCCGCCTGCTCATATACTATCTCGTTTATCTGAGCTATCTGAGCCGCCTTAAGCTCCTCGCTCTTAACGACCACGCTGGCGCTCTGGTCGCTTATTACGGCAACGCACTCAGCAAAGCCCTTCGCTACCACCAGAGTTTCGATGTTAGCCTCCGCCTCCATTACCTTAGCCAGCTTATTTATCTCCGCAAGAGCCTCCTCCTTGGCTGTGGCTGTGGACTGCTCGTTATCCACTACACCCTGAAGCACCTCAAGAGCCTCGTCACGTGTGCGCTGACGGTTGACCTGTACGCTGGAGAAATAAGTATCCGCCGCGTTGCCGTTGTTTTCAGAGCCCTCGTTCTTGTTCTGCTCGTTCTCACTTGGCTGCATTCCTACGCCCTGACTGTAATCATAGCCATCCTTATCTCCGCCAAAAAACGCCACGCTGGCAATCAGAGTAAGAGCCACCACCAAAAAACAGGCGGCTATTATCATATTTCTTTTTCCTACCTTACGGCAAAAGGATGTGAATTTTTCCTTCACTTTTTCCATTTTCATAACAAATCCCTCCGAAAATTTGGTTTATACTACGCTACATTTATATTTGTTGGGAAACTGTTTTATGACTTATCAGCTCCCCGCCACGAAAATTTTGTTACTGCTTATGTTGAACGCCGAGGACACCACCGAAATTACGTTCCTTCTTATATTACTGTCATCTCCCCCCGAGCATACGATTCCTATTCCCGCTATCTCGGGATTCTCATATCCTATAAGAAGTCCCTGCTCCGCCGAGCCGCTGCCTATTATAACAGTCTGGTTTTTTTGATTGTTGCTTCCGTACTGAAGATCCGCGGCATACAGAGCCTTGTATCCGCCCTTGAGGGTAACTACGGCATAGGTAGAGCTTACACCGTCGATGCGGTTACAAAGCTCTTTTACCCGCTCCTCCACCTCCTCGGCGTATTTGGCAGGGTCAAGGCTATCAATATCAAACTCCTTTTCCTCGTTTTTTCCCTTTCCGCCCGCCAGTATCATTATCAGCACCCCCGCTAAGGCTATGGCAGCCAAAAAAATAATTTTGGGCGAAAAACCGCTCTTGTTTATTGTATTTTTCACCATACTGTTCATTTTTCTTTCTCCGATATTTATAGTTTTGAATATTTTTATTTGTATTTTTCACTCTTAACCGTTTAAATCATATATGACCTCGCAATCACATTCAAGCCTTGTTTCTATGTAATTTTTCACATTGTGCGGATCTATGGCGATACCTAAAGCGTATATTATCAGCTCGGTTCTTGATATGGAATATTCATCACCTATTTTATCAATAACAATTCTAATGTCAAAGCTGTCGTTTTTTAGGTCAAGCTCTTTTATTATGTCGTTTTTTAGGATTTCTTCCGCGTTTTCTCCCTCCGCATTTACCAACGCATCATTGTAAATTTCATCATAAGACTCCGTCTGGAATTTGTCTTGAACAAAAAGCTCCTTCCATTCACCATCAATGTAAATTCCATCACTCAGAAATGACACAATAGGAAACAGCACCGCCGCCACAGTGCAAAAGCCGCAAAGCAGCCGCAGGTGCTTTTCAAAGCCTGAGGGCGCAAGCGCCAGAAGCGTACTTCCCAAAAAGGCAACAGCCATTATGCCTATAAAATACTCTTTCATCTACGCCACCGCCACTACCGTCTGCATAAAAATACACAGAGCCAGAATAAAAGTCACACAAACTCCCGAAATAACCGCCAGAATACTTCCGTACACCTCGCCAAGGTTATCAAGAAGCCTTGCTTCCCCCGAGCAGCCCAGCATGTCCGCGACTCCGCCGCTCAAAAGAAATACAAACCGAGCAAGAAGCACCGACAGCGCCAAGGGGAGCACCAGGAGAGCTATCAGAATTATACCTCCCACGCCAAACAGCCCTTTAAGATACGAAACGCCGCCGGAAAGTGTCCTAAGTGTTTCTCCCACGCTTCCTCCCACCACGGGTATAAGAGTTCCGCTCGCCAGACGAGCCGCCTTTGCCGTCGCGGTATCGGCGGATGCCGCTATCGCCGTTTGCGCCGCGAGAGATGACACAAGCACCGTCATTACGCCGACCAAAATGAAGTTATATATTTTCTTCACGGCATTCATTATCCGTCCCACCTTTATCTCGTCGGATATAGCGTCGCAAAAGCCAAGCACCGACAAAACGCAGCATACGGGTATCAGGCTTCCCGCAAGCAGGCTCTGGCATACGTTTAGAATAACGTAGAAGCTGGCGCTCCCCACGGACGCCGTGCTCACGTTTCCACCCATCGCCCATATTCCCGCGGTTACGGGTATCATTCCGTTCATAAGAGTCCCCAGCTTGTCAAAAAATACTTCCACTTGCGAAAAATGAGAATAAAGCGACCCCACCGCCACCGATATGACCGCCGCCGAAGCGCAAAAACGCATAGCCGACACCAAGGCGGGATTTGCCGTACCCTGCGCCGCCGTTCCGAACACAGCCGATATCATCAGTACGGCAAGAAGAATGACAAAAAGCTTTACCGCCCCTTCCAGCTCAAACCCCAAGGTGTCCAATATGGCGGATATTATATATTCACTCTTGCTCATTTCTGACACGTTCTCGGCAAAGCCCTCCCCGTTATCAAGGCTGCCCTCGGGAAGCTTGTCTCTCAGCTCATCGGGCACCGAGGAATTAAACTCATCCCATTCGCTTTGCGGAAAGGATACCCCCGACTCGGTCTGCGCCGCCGCAGGTATTGTCAGCATAAAAATCAATGCCGCAAAAGCCAGAAAAAGCGTACATTTTTTCATTTACAATCCTTCCCCTTCCGCATTCCGCTTTTATATTCCCGCATCCAATATTTCCGAGGCTCTGGAGAGTATCTGTGCAAGAATAGGCAGACACAGAGATATCATAGCTATCTTCCCCACGCTTTCAACTCCCCCCGCCAGAGTGTTTTCTCCGCAATCGCGGCATACGTCAGCGCAAAATTTACTCACAAAGGCTATACCAAGAGCCTTTAACATAAGGGAGAACGTGTCTATGGAAAATCCCGTGGCTCTTTCTCCAAAGGACAGTACGGAGCGAAGCTGCCCGACGCTCTCGCCAAGCAGTGCCACCGTCATCCCAAAAATCAATATTCCTCCGCCTATGCGAAGCGCTGTCCCCAACGTACCAAGGTATTTACCCAGCACGCAAATAACAACGGAGCACAGCACCGCTACTCCGCACACCCGAAGAAGCTCCGACCACTGCTCCATAGCTATAATCCAAAGACGGTCTGTATAGTTTCCAGCAGCTCGCCTATCTCCTCCACGAGCATAAGCATTACTACCACTATACCCCCTATGCTTATCATCATAGCCTGCTCATCCCTGCCCGCCTTGGCAAGTATAGAGGATATTATGGACACCAGAATGCCCACCCCCGCTATTTTGAGTATCAGTCCTATTTCCATATCCAAACCTTTCGTTTTCTCAGAGCAACAGTATGATGATTATAAGCGTAAAGGAAGCGCTTCCGCATATAATCACCTTCCTTCTGTCGGGAAGCTGGGAGCGCACCCGTCCTTCTATATCTCTGAGCCGCGCTAAAGCTTCCGCGCATCTCTCCGCCTGTCTTACCCGATAGCTTTTGCCAAAATCCGAAGCAAATTCGGAGAATACACCTTCCGCCTCCCCGTGGGGTATGCAGCAATTCCTACTCATATCAAGAAAGCCTTGAGGCGTGTCCTCCCCCTGATATCCGCAACGCCGCAGAAGCTCTCTGTCGCAAGACTTCAATATTTCGGAGGCGCTCATAGAATAATTTTCCACTCCCCGTTTTATTATCTCCAAAAGCTCAGCCAGAGCCGATATCACCGAGAGCCGCTCCTCCTCACGCCCAAGAAGAACAGCCGCCACGCCAAAGCCGCTAAGACAAAGAAACACTATCCCAAGTATTTTCAAGAGATATTTCCTCCCTTCGGCTCACACGGCAAGCGAAGCCGCCACCCGCATCTATGCGTATGCCCACGTATATACCAAACGCCCCTACCTCATGCAGTCGCCTCATCCCTCTCCTTTGAAGGATGCTCCGAGGGTCGCTTCCGTGAGCCGTAGCTATAAGGGGGACTCCGCAATTTTGAGCCTCGGCTATGGCGTCAGCTTCCTTCTCGTCGCCTATTTCGTCACATATTACCACCTGAGGGTTCATAAACGCGGTAGCTATCCGTATCCCCTCCGCTTTAGGATATCCGCACAAAACGTCAAGGGACAGGGCTTCATCAGAAGCGATAGCGCCAAGCTCGTCCCGTGTATCAACCACCGCCACCCGCAAAGGCTCTACTCCACCAGATAGCGCAAATCCCAAGGAACGCAGCATAGTGGTCTTGCCCTGAGCGGGAGGAGAATATATAAGAACTCCCCTGCCAAGCATTATCTCAGACCTGACCCTTTCGAGAAAACCGCGCTCAAGCTTTACCGTGCCACAGGGTAGGCGTACGTTCAAGGCGGATATATTATATACCCCCAAAACCCTTCCATCCTCTACCGCGGCATGTCCGCACACACCTACCCTGATGCCATCACCTAAGGAAACGTAGCCCTTTATTATGCTTTCGCTGTAAGCATAGAGGGAGCCGTCACACATTCTGTTGAGTATCTCCGAAAGCTCTCCCTCGGTCAGCACCGTGCAGAGAGCCACGTTTCGCTTTATAGCGCGACCGCTTACAGTCAAATAAGCTCTGCGACCGCTTCTGAGGCGTATCTCTTCTATTCGCTCGTTAGGGGAGATAGCCTCACGCATACGCTCCAGCTCATGCAATATTCCGCAAGGCAATATACCGATTATTTTTTGGGGGAGATTTTTTACATTCCACTCATTTATTTGAGCACTCGCTTTGCTTATTACGGTAGCCATTTTTCTTCCTGCCTTTTTCGCTTTTTGTATCTGTAAAATACTATGCCGACACAGAAAAAAATATTACAGAGAGCAAAAAAAGCAAGGGATGCTTTTGGGTGGAGATATGTTTTCGGACGGAGCAATCTCCCTAAATGCAGTATTTTTTGGCAAAAATCATCACAATATGTTGTGTGTTAACGGATTATTCATAATTTTTTAATAATATAATGTTGTAAATTACGCGCGCGTGTGATAAAATGAATTATCATGCATAACTGTGTATATTTTCGATACATCACGGAGGTAATTTATGCTTTTCAAAAACAATATGCGCCCCGCTTTTGCCACCTCGGGAGCAACAGGCTCGGCAAAGGCAGACCGTTCAAAAATAAAAGACTTTTTGGCTAAGTCCGAGCAATCCGCCGCCGACGATTTCAACGCCTTCGGAAATACTCAGGACAAGCAGCAGAGAGCTTCGGCTCCCAAGCAGGAAAGGCCTCAGCAGCCAAAAAGGCCCCCTCAGAGGAGAAAAATCAAGCCTCAAATACAGTGGGTACCCATACTCACCGTAGCTGCCGCCGTGGTAGCCGTTGTTCTTTTGGTAGTGGTTATAGTGGCTATATTTTCCGCTCCTCAGAAAAACATAAAGGCGGAGGATAACGTATACTTCTCCTTCATTGACAGCAATGGAGATTACCGTGTGGTATCCAACGGTGACGTTTTGGACAAGACCTTTGGAGAAATAAAGGAGCTTCGCCCCGCCGCAGACTATTCCTTCGCTTACATATTTGAAGACGCGACCAACGAGGAAACGGGTGAATCGGGCATAAAGATGTACGTGCTTGAGGGTAAAAAGCTTACCGAGATTGAAGCTATTGCCGCAAGTATGGAGGATATAATAGACACGGCAGAGTACGCGCCCGGAATAATCTACAAGGAAAACTCCGGCTTCACCCACTATTCCTCCGACGAGCACGCTCCCATTACCAGCAAGCAGAGCGCTGAAAATTTTGTGATATCGGGTGACGCAAAGGCTGTTGTCTATACCACCGCTTCTACGGAAGACCCCGACAAAACCAGACTTAATTATTTCAGCGACGGTATCTCTCTTGCAATCGGTCCTACAAATATAATTCCCCTTGAAATGTCCATTGATGGCAGATACGTTTACGGACTACATTACAGCGGCAACCTCCACTCCCTCGCTTGCGTTGAGGTAGAGGACGAGGGCGAGACCTACACAAATCATATAATCGCCCGTAGCAGTGATTACGGAAATATAGCAGGAATAACAGGAATGAACGTCAAGGGCAACGAGATAATCTTCTGTGCCGAAAAAACCAAGCTCGACGAGGAAAGCGGTGAGCAGATATCCGCGGGTGTTATATCCTATATGTACAAGATAAAGGATTCCAAACCAGAGGAAATAGCTGAAGGTAAGTTCACTCCCATTTATGCAGGCAACTCGGTAGTTTGCCCCGAAACCTTCCTTGACACCTACTTCGTGTGCGAAAAGAAGGTAGAAACAGTCACCTCCGAGGGTACGGAAACCAAGGACGTAGCTATGACCTACCTCCTCACAAAGAAGGGTGCTACCGCAGTGGCAAATACAACGGGTACATTCTCTCCCGACGGAAAGTATTTCTACTATATAGACAATCAGGAGCAGTACACCAAAAAGCTTATGCGCACACCTCTGGACAGCAAGGATATCCAAAAGGATACCCAGCTTATAATGGAGGACGTAGATAGCTTCTCTATAATTGAGAACGGCGATGTTTACGTAATGCGAGCTGAAGACACTAAGCTTAATAAGGGACATATCTATTTCTGGGATTCCTCAACAGAAAAGCCCAACAGAGTTTCATACAACGCGCTTCTCGGCTCTATGTCTGTCTGCGCCAACTCCATATTCTTCTCAGAAGTGGTTGACGATGTAACCACGGTTTATATCTCCACCGAGGGCTCGTCAAAGGAAAAGGCAGATTTTAAGTCCTCCACTCCCGCAGTCACCCCCACTGTTGTTATGGGTACAGGCAAGAAGGGATACGCATTCTTTGTAAACGAGGACGACACAGTTAAGCTCTTCTATACCTCCAACGGAAAGAAGTTCTCACAGAAGGCAAGTGACTGCACGATCCCCAATTATAACAACACCAATGAAACTACACCTCCCGCTTCAAACGACGAAAATGCGGCAGGTTGATATTACTTGTTGAAAATAAAAAAGCAACCACGCAGGAATTTATCTGCGTGGTTGCTTTTTTGATTATGGATTTATGTTAATCACACGAAACGCTGTCGCATTTTTCTATGCTCTCAGCCTCCTCGATTATTCTGGTGAGTCTGCGATTAAGCCCCGACTTTGATATAGGCGGCTCGTGAATAAGAGCCAGCTCGGCAAGGGACATAGAAGGATTTTGCAGCCTTAAGCGGGCGGTATATTCAATCTCCTCTCCAAGATTTGATAGCTTTCCCGCGTCAACCAGAGTATCTATTGCGCTTATATGCTTCATGGCGGCATCCACCGCTCTCGATATATTTTTTGCCACACAGTTGGTAGCTCGGTTTTCTCCGTTGCGTATGTCGTGCTCAATACACATATTGGCAAAATCAAAGCCGCTTTGAGTTCCGCCTAAATAGTACAGAATATCCGCAATCATCATATTTTTCTTGTAATATAAGCCTATCTTTGCGCCGCGAAGCACTCTCTTTGCCTCGCCTACCTCCTTTGCCAACAGCTCGCTAAGCAGATGTGAACGTGCCTCGTTGGGAAGCGTAAATTCCAAATGGTAGCCCTTTTGAGGGTCGGTCACCGTCCCTGATGCCACAAATACTCCTCTTAAGAACGCGTGGGCACACTCTGGGCATCTGAAGCCCACAAGCTCCGAGAGTCCACTCTCTTTCCCATCCGCCTTTTTTAGAAACAGGCACAGCGCCTTAGTAACAGCGCTAACCGAATAAAAGCATCTTCCGGCTCTTCTGACCTCGGTTATCTCGGGAGAGGCAGAAAACTGTTTTTTCAATATTTCCGCCGCCCTCTGGGCTATGGAATTGCTGCGAAAATCCGCTCTTATTCTGTTTTCGCTTTCGGGCTGCGCACCAAAGAACAGACCGAAAAGCATAGATTTTCGGCAACAGGTCTTTTGAAGCTCCGCATCCATAAGCTCTGATATAAGCTTTTCTGAAAAAGACATATCTTATTTTATAAGCCTTACTTCTCTCTCCAGCTCCACGCCGAAGCGGCTCATAACTATCTCCTTTATTTTTTCTTCAAGGGTTAAAACGTCCCCCCACGTAGCGTCGCCTCGGTTTATTATAAATCCCGCGTGCTTTTGAGAAACCTCAGCCCCTCCAACTCTCATTCCCTTAAGACCGCAATCCTCTATAAGCTTACCCGCAAAATATCCCTCAGGGCGTTTGAAATAGCTTCCCGCGCTGGGGAACTCAAGAGGTTGATTGTCCCTTCTTGACGACATATTTTCAGCCATACGCGCTTTGATATCTTCCACGTTTCCCTTTTTCAATCGGAAGCGTGCGCCAAGACAAACCAATGACGGTCTGGTCATATAAACGCTTTGCCTGTAAGCAAAGCCGTGGTCATATATCCTTATCGTTTGACCTGATTCACGGTCATAAGCCTCGCTATATTCAAGCACATCGGACATCTGTGCGCCGTAAGCTCCCGCATTCATATATACAGAGCCGCCCACAAGCCCCGGAATTCCATAAGCGAATTCAAACCCCGAAAGAGAGCTATCCGCCGCCAATTTGGAAAGGCGCGTAAGTAAAGCTCCGCAATCCGCCAAAAGGCATTCTCCCTCTCTGCTCAGCTCACATACTCGGTCTGTAAACACCAACGCTCCTTGAAAAAAATCAAAGGCAAACAGTAGGTTGGAAGCGTTGCCTATAACCTCCGCTCTCATTCCCTCCTCATCAAGCGCCACAAGAGCTTTTATCAGCTTCTCTCGGCTGCGCGGAAAAACAGAGAGCTTTGCCTTCCCCCCCACCTTAAAGGTGGAGCGTGATGCCACGTTCAGATTCTCGGCATACTCTATGCCTTCACCTTTAAAATATTCAAGTAACGAGTCGCGCAAAGCTATCACCCCTTATCCAAATATTATTTTTTGTACCTCTCCATAGTCCTTGGCAATATACGTAGGGGTAGCTATGGACAAATCCGCACACCCCTCGGGAGAATACAAGCAGGTATCCACCCTAAAATTATTGCCTCCCTTTATATCAGAGCTAAGCGAATCTCCTACCACAAGGGTACTGCTCTTGTCAAATCGAGGAATTCCCGCTCCTACGCGCTCAAAATATCTTACGTCGGGCTTATTAAAGCCCACCTCCTCGGAAATAAATATACCGTCAAAGTATCTTTCTATCTCCGTTACGGCGTATCTGCCACGCTGTACGGTAGCGGCTCCGTTTGTTATTATATACATCCTGACCCGCCCGTAAAGACTGTCAAGAAGCTCTTTAACTCCGTCAAGCAGATATCCCTTTGTGGCAATAATAGCCATATAGTCCCTCGCCGTTTCCTTTGCATCGAGAAGGTAGCCAAAATGCTCGGCAAGAAGCTCAAAGCGTCGGTAGATAAGCACCTGCCGCTCTATCTCCTTTTTCTCAAGCATCTTCCAAAGGCGGTCGTTTATTTTGCTATATACACTCACCGCCTCATCATCGGCAATTATCCCGCGAAGACCGAGGGCATCTGTCAGCGCCTCGCGCTCACTCCTCGCGAAGTCAAGCAGTGTCCCGTCGGCGTCAAAAAGCACTGTGCTGTACCTCATAACTACTCCTTTTGCTTTTATATATACATTATACTATTTTTAGAATAAAATTTCAACCGCTCTTTCAAATATTATGCTGTTTTTATTGTGGATGAAGTTATATTGCTTGTATTGACATCTATAACGAAATAGTATATAATACTCTTGCAGATCCAAAATTTACAATATTGCAAGGAGATATCCATGACAGATTTCGAGATTTACGCTAACCATTGCCGAAGACTCATCCCCGAGGGCATAACTCTTTTAGAGCATGACGGCGCTCTTCCGCTCCGCGACGGCGAAAAGATAGCCCTTTTTGGACGCGGACAGTTTGAATATATAAAAAGCGGCACAGGCTCAGGCGGACGCGTAAACTGTCCCTATGTGACCAATATAAGCAACGAGCTTTCCAAACGCGTAACTCTCGACTCGGAGGTTCTTGAGTTTTTCCTTGAATATATAAAAGAAAACCCTTTTGACAACGGTAACGGCTGGACGATTCCAAATTCCCAAAAGCAGCCTATACTGGAAGAGGAGTTCGTAGCAAATGCCGCAAAACGGCAGGATAAGGCAATATTTGTTATTTGCAGACTGGTAGGCGAGGGCCGTGATTGCTCGGCGACGCGGGGCTGCTGGTATCTTTCCGAGGAGGAGGAGCAGAACATTGCCATCCTCGCAAAGCATTTCAAGCACCTCATAGTTCTCATAAACAGCGGAAATATCATAGATATGAGCTGGGTCAAAAAATACAACGTAGGAACTGTCGCCTACGTATGGCAGGGCGGTCAGGAGGGCGGCACGGGCACAGCCGACGCGCTTATGGGAGATATCGCTCCAAGCGGCAGGCTTGCTGACACAATAGCCCGTTCTATCGAGGATTACCCCTCTGCCAATAACTTCGGCGCCCCGAAGGAAAATATCCACGTAGAGGATATATACGTGGGCTACCGCTACTTTGAGACCTTCGCCAAGGACAAGGTTCTCTATCCCTTTGGATATGGACTTGGCTACACAAGCTTCGTATTCAATGATGTAAAGGCACAAAAGGACGGAGATACGGTCAAGCTGTCGGTAACTGTGAAAAATATTGGGGAGTACGCGGGAAGAGAGGTCGTTCAGGTCTATTATTCCGCTCCCTGTGGAGCGCTTGGAAAGCCCGCCAGAGAGCTTGCTGCCTTCAAGAAAACAAAAACGCTCTCTCCCAAAGAGGAGCAGACGGTGGATATCACCCTGAACATCCGCGACTTCGCATCCTATGACGATAACGGAGCAAGCGGTTTTGCCTACGCTTACGTATTGGAAGCAGGCGAGTATGGCATTTACGTGGGCAAAAACGTGCGCGTCGCGCAGAAGGCGCTATCCTTTACACAGGAAAAGACCCGTCTTATAAAGCAATGCACGCAAGCATTAGCCCCTGTGCAAAAATTCAAGAGAATGAGCGCTAAAAACGGTGAGCTATCCTTTGAGGATGCTCCTACCGCAGCATACGATATACTTGAGCGAATAAAGTCAGCCCTTCCCGCATCCATTGAAATAACGGGAGATCGCCAAATAGTACTGAAGGACGTCAAGGAGGGCAAATATTCTCTTGATGAATTCATCGCTCAGTTCAGCGCAGACGAGCTTATGAACATTGTTCGCGGTGAGGGAATGTCAAGCCCCAAGGCTCCTGTTCCCGGTACGGCAAGCTGCTTTGCGGGCGTCACCAAGGCGTGGAATGAAAAGGGCGTCCCCGTTGTTACTACCTGCGACGGACCAAGCGGCGTCAGAATGGAAAGTGCCGCTATGGCGACATGCATTCCCGTAGGAACGCTTCTGGCTTGTACGTGGGACCCCGAAGCTCTGGGCATCCTGTTCGAGTCCTTTGCCGATGAGATGATAAAATACGACGTGGACGTAATTCTCGCTCCGGGAATAAACATTCACCGTAACCCCCTCTGCGGAAGAAGCTTTGAATATTTTTCCGAGGACCCTCTTCTTACAGGAAGCTTTGCCGCAAAGATAGCGGAGCGGTTTACAAAGAAAGGCGTTTACTGCACCATTAAGCATTTCGCCGTAAACTCTCAGGAAACCGACCGCAAATACGACAATGAGGTGCTCAGTGAGCGCGCTCTGAGGGAAATATATCTCCGCGGCTTCGAGATAGCGGTAAAGAGCGGCTACGTAAAATCCATAATGACCTCTTACAACCTGATAAACGGATTCTCCGCAGGCGCTTGCTATGACTTAACCACCACTATCCTGAGAAATGAATGGGGCTACGACTCCTTCGTTATGACAGACTGGTGGCCAATGATAAAGGACCTTCACAACAGCTCCTTTGAAGGTAACAACCTCGCTGAAATGGTAAAGGCGCAGAACGACGTATTTATGTGCGTTCCCGATGCCATCACCGCCCAGGACGACCTTGCCGCCGCCTTTGAGGAAGGATATCTCACCCTTGGAGAGCTTCAGCGCTGCGCGAAAAATCTGGTTAGGTTTTCTATGGAAACTCTGGCATTCCGAATGGACAGAAAGAGCGATGTAGAGAGTCTTAGCTCCTATAACAAGGTGGTCTTCGAGGCATCTCTTGCTGATGAGCCTTCTCTTGTTTACAAGCTTCCCGAAAACAGATGGGGAGAAATCCCCCGCAAAAAGCTCGAGCCTGTTCTCCCCCAAAAGGGATTCTACTGCGCCGAGCTGATATACAAGATAGACGGGGATACCTTGGAGCAGCATAATATTACCATATACGTGGATTCCAACAGACCTATGCTCATGACCGTGTCGGGAACCGACGGAATGCCTAACAGTCTTCGTTTCAAGATGTATCTCAAGGAAAATTCCACACTCTATTTCGAGGGAGAGGAATTCCTCGCCTTCAAGCTTTACGAGATGTAAATAACATAAACCCCACCCCCTTGCGGTGGACTGAATAACACAAAAAAGGAACTTTTGGTAACCAAAAGTTCCTTTTTGTTGGCTGGGATGGCCGGATTTGAACCGACGGATGCCAGAGTCAAAGTCTGGTGCCTTACCGCTTGGCGACATCCCAAAATAAAATTCCATCGGTTATTATATCATACATCTTAGCCTATGTCAAGTTTTTTCTTGGATATTTTCTCTTCCGCTCTCTAATATTTCCTTGGTTACAAGCACCCCAAATGGGGCTATTACCATCCCCCAGAAGCCAAAGGTCCTCAGTCCTACGTACATAGATATGAGAGATGCCAAGGGATGTATCCCTATGCTCTTTCCTATCAATCTCGGCTCAACTATCTGCCGTACCACGGTCATTATGACAAAAAGCACAAGCATCCCCGCCCCCACCGCGTAATTCCGAAAAAGCAATAAGCCTATCCCCCAAGGAACGAGAACTATCCCCGCGCCGAAAAAGGGCAATAAATCAAGGGCAGCCACAATTAAGGCTATCAGGAACGAATATTTTCTCCCAAGTATAAAAAGTCCCACGTACAGCTCGGAAAAGGTTATGAGAAACATCTTTCCATAAGCTCCCAGATAGCTCCTTAGCCCCTCTCCTATGCGGTCAGCAAGTCTATGCGCCCTTTTGCGCCCCCCAGGAGAGAAAAGTCCGAAAATATATTCCTTTATGTCCTCGTATTCAAGCGTCAGATATATGCTTGAAAGAACGGCTACGGCTACCGACACCAGCACCCGCGGGGTTTTGAGCACAAGGTCTGCAAGGCTTGTGATAAGCGCCTCTCCTCCCTTCCCCGCGATTTGCTGACCGAGAGATGCAGCGGTCTGTGAAATATACTCACCAAGCCCGTCAAGCAAATCTATTTGCGACAGCTTCTCAAGGAAGGGGATTCTTGAGGGGATTTCAAGAAAGCCTTTGACAGCTGTCCGAAGGCTCTCTGCTATGGCTTCTCCATTTTCGGCAACATAGTCCAACAGCTCCTCCGCTTCACTCAACAGCTTTCCCACAACCAGAGCCACGGATAAAGCTATACCGCCGAAAAAGACAGCAAGGTAAAACACCGCCCACGCCTTTTTCTTTCCACCCAATCTACGCGCGCTCCTGCCCGACAGGGCGGATATAGGTATTGCCACGACCCAAGCGAAAAGAAAGGGGAGTAATAGCCCCAGACCGTATTTGAGTATTATATATATCCCCGTAAGCACTATGGCAAGACACACAAGCTTCCCCGCCCTCGTCTGCCATCTGTCTTTTTCGAGCATTTTTCTCACCTCTTTCTTTAATTATATCCCATTCTCCCGCCTAATATGAAATTAAGCGCTCTATGCCTTGACAAAGGGAGAAAAATTTGTTAAAATATAACGGTAAATAAAACAAAGAAAGCGAGAACAACGTGAAAAAAATCATTTCTGTTATAATACTCTGCGCTATGCTTCTTCTTTGCTTCGCATCCTGCGAAAAGCATAACGCTCCCGCTCTTAAGGATATAAACCTTTCCACCACCTCATCCATTGAAGGACTTTCCATATCCGAAGCTGCTACCGATTACGTGCTCATAGACGTGGCGGATTACGGCAAGATACTCATACGCCTATTCCCTAACGTAGCTCCCGAAACGGTTGAAAACTTCAAGAAGCTGGTGTCACAAAAATTCTATGACGGAATAATCTTCCACCGCGTTATAGAAAACTTTATGATACAGGGCGGCGACCCCGAAGGCACGGGATACGGCGGTTCAAAGGATACCATAAAGGGTGAGTTTACCTCCAACGGCTTTGAAAACAACCTTATACATCTCCGCGGAGTAGTATCTATGGCGCGCTCCAACGACCCCGATTCGGCATCCTCCCAGTTCTTTATAATGCACAAAACAACCTCAAGTCTTGATGAAAATTACGCAGCCTTCGGCTACGTCGTTTACGGAATGGACGTGGTTGACGATATTGCCGAAACCGAGGTAACAGGATCATCACAATCCCCAAAGCCCGTTAAGGACGTAGTTATGACATCGGTACGCTTTGCCGACGTGTCAGCTCTAACATTTGAAAAATAAAAAAAGAGGTCAAAGACCTCTTTTTTTATTGTATTTTATCAGCCCGTGTAGCTGCGACTTACTCTATATCCAGCTCGGGAGGAACGTCTATCTCGTCGGATACGTATTTCCCGTTCTTTTTACGCTGTCTTACGCACTCGGAGAGCAGATATTCTATCTGTCCGTTAACCGAGCGGAAATCATCCTCTGCCCACGCCGCTATAGCGTTATACAGCTTCGGGGAGAGTCTTAGCGGTATCTGCTTTTTCTGTGAATCGTTCATATTCACCGCCGCATCAATACAGACTTCCCGAGTTTACCACGGGCTGTGCGTCGCGGTTGCCGCAAAGAACTACCAACAGATTGGATACCATTGCCGCCTTACGCTCCTCGTCGAGCTTTATATTGTCATTCTCGGCAAGCTTCGCCAGTGCCATTTCTACCATTCCCACAGCGCCGTCAACTATCATCTTTCTTGCGTCTATAATAGCCGACGCCTGCTGACGCTGGAGCATTACAGCCGCTATCTCTGGAGCATAAGCAAGATAGGTAATTCTCGCTTCAAGTATCTCAATACCCGCCTCGTTTACTCTTGACTGTATCTCCTTACGTATTCTCTGTGCAACCACCTCGCTGGAGCCGCGAAGGCTTCCCTCGTCGGCAATACCGTCACCCGTAGTATCTACGTTGGGGGCTACGTCGTAGGGATATACGCGAACCACGTTACGCAGAGCGCTGTCGCACTGAAGCGAGAGAAATTCCTTGTAATTATCCACGTTAAACACCGCCTTTGCAGTATCTACCACACGCCACATAACGGCAATTCCTATCTCAACAGGGTTACCCAGACAGTCGTTTATCTTCTGTCTGTTATTGTTGAGAGTCATTATCTTAAGAGATATCTTTTTGCTTTCAAGGGCGATATTTACCGCCTCGGGGCTTCCCTCCTTGGCAAAGGGGTTACGCTTTGTGGTAACGTCGCCGCTCTGATTGAGCTTTGTGTTAGCCGCGGGATTTACCGAGCTGCAAAAGGGATTTACAGCATAGAAGCCCTCGCCCTTTATCGTTCCGATATACTTACCGAAAAGAGTAAGAACCAACGCCTCCTGCGGCTTAAGTATTCGCAGACCGCACAGAGGAATCCATCCAAGGCAGAGAACTGCCATAGCAATTCCGAACAGCACCCATCCCAAGGGATAACCCAGCTCTTCTCCTAATACAATTCCTATTACCATTATAGGAATAGCCGCCAAAAGAAGCACCACACAAGCTACAAGAACCAGCATTCCGTTTTTTCTGTTAGTTATTATTTTTTCTTCCATAACAAATCTCCTTTGTTTCTTTGATATTAAAATGATATCACATTGATTTGCGTTTGTCAATAGGTTTTTGAAAACTTCCAAAAAATTAACGGGGACAGTGTCCCCGTTTTTTCATTAAAATCGTTTCATTATTTCCTTAAGAATCTTTTCCTCTGCCGACAGTATGCTGTCAGCTTCCACAGTACAGCCTGCCGCACGCTTATGTCCGCCACCGCCGAACAGGGCGCATATCCTTGCTACGTCAAATTCGACAGCCGAGCGCATTGACACTCTGAATATACCCTCCTCGCTCTCTTGCCTTATGGCAAAAGCAACGTCAACTCCGAATACCGAGCGTGGTATATCAATAAGCGTACCAAGATGCTCATCCTGAAAGCCCATTGCCGTTTTCACCGAGTAAGGAAGCAAGGTAGATGCTATCCGACCGTCGGCGTAAAGCCTGAGCCTTCGTATTGCCTCGCCCTCTGCCTGAATCTGCTTTAAGGATTTTGAATCGAACAGCAATCGGTTTATCTGTGCACTGTCAACACCCGCTTCAATAAGCTCCGCTCCAAGGCGCAGTGTCCTCGGTGTAGCGTTGGCGTAGCGGAAGCCGCCCGTATCCGAGCTTATCGCCGCATAAACGCAATTTATAACTCTCGGGGGTATCTCCTCTATCTCTCCCATCTGACATAAACGCTTTGCCACAGCATATATTATCTCACCTGTTGCCGCCGCCTCCGAGTCGATATAATTATGGGCGTAAACACTTCCCTTTGCGTGGTGGTCTATCATTATATCAACGTCCCTGTGCAAGCGTGAAAACAACGCTCCAAGCTGTGAGGGAGATGCGCTATCTACACTTATTACCCTCTGGTAATCTATGGGCAGGTCCTCATCAAGCAACACGCTTCCCTGAGTACCGTCGGCAAGAAACTGCAATCTTTCGGGTATTTCATCACTGCAAGCGCAGTAGGCGGGAATGCCCATAAGACGGAGTATCTCCTTCAGAGCAAAGGCAGAGCCTACCGCATCGGCATCCGAGCGGATATGATATATTATGAGCGTCCTTTTATTCTCGCAGAGCCTTTGGCAAAGCTCGTCAAGGGAGAGTGCCTTAAACTGTTCCGTCACCGTTTTCATCCTCCTCGGGAGTTATCTCGATGCCATTGAGGAGCTTAGATATCTTCGCTCCATGCTCGATAGAATGGTCCTCGTAAAAGCTGAATTCGGGTGTCATACGGAGATTCAGCCTTCTGGCTATCTCGCGGCGTATATATCCCGCTGAGGATTTCAGCCCCTTAGCCACTTCCTTTTTATCTCCCATCATTGCGGAATAATAAACCTTAGCGAATTTGAGGTCACCGCTGACTTCAACGGCGGTAACACTGATAAACGCATCGCTTATTCTGGGGTCCTTGACCTCTCGGAGTATCATCGACAGCTCCTTTTTTACTTCGTCGTTTATTCTTCCGCGTCTGTAATTTGCCATATTATTTCCTTTCAAGCAAGTAAAATATAATTTACGTGTATTATACCACATTCTGAGGCGTTTCGCAATAAGATTTTAGCTTTACGGTAAAATCCGCTCTGCCGTTCATTTCTCGGGTCTGTAATTTTCAAATATTACGCTGTCAAATCCGTTTTTATAAGCCTGCGCTTCCTCGTCAGCCGAGCTTACAGTCCACGCGAAGGTCACCGCACCCATCATCCGCGCCAGCCTCAAGGACAGCGACTTGGCGTGGCGGTGGTCGTAGGCTATAAACGCGGGTCTGCATATACGGTTAAGCAGCAGTGTCTGCAACAGAAAATAAAGTGGCTTTCTGTATGGGTCGTAGGCGTAATATCTGTGAGAAAGTATGCCTCTTGCCGTCTTGGGTAATCTTTTAGCCACTCTGGCAAGAGATAGAGGGTTAAATGACTCTACTATATATTCTCCCTTATATGAGGCAAGTATATCCGCCACAGCCTCGGATACTGCGCTGGTGTCGGGGTCCTCCTTTATTTCAACCAGTAGGGGCACTCTGCCATCTACCGCTTCAAGCACCTCACTAAAGAGAGGTACAGTATCCCCGCTTCCCGAAAGACTAATTTTGCCAAGATCCTCGGCGGTATATTCGTCCACTCTTCCCTTTACGCCCGTCACGCGGTCAAGGGTATCGTCGTGAAAGACCACAAGTACTCCGTCCTTTGAAAGACGCACGTCAAGCTCTATTCCGTATCCCGCCTCAACTGCCGCCCTGAAAGCGGAGAGTGAATTTTCTGCTCTGCCCTCACCGTGAAGTCCTCGGTGGGCAAATTTCACGTGGGCGTATTTTTCTATTCCGTTTTTTCGTCCGGGGGCTATGAGAACAAGATATGTAACAAGGATAAAAGCCAATGCCCCTATAACGCTCAAAAGAGCAATAAGCCAAGCTTCCATTTTTCACCTCATCAATCGTCGTCAGCGCCAAGGCTCTCAAGAGCGCCCTGCTTATCGGGTCTTGAATCTCCGTGCTTTACGAAGAGCATAGTAACGAATGACAGCACGACGAAAACGGTAGCGAAGGAGAAAAAGAATATCCTCATGCTTATATCGTAGAGAAATCCCGAAATTATGGGAGCTACTATTTGCGCCGACATTGACGCGGTATAATAATAGCCTGTGTATTTTCCAACGTCACCCGATTTTGCAAGCTCTACGACCATTGGGAAGGAGTTGACGTTTATAGTAGCCCATCCGATACCCGCAAGAGCAAAGACAGGGTACATCATAAATGAGGGCGTGTCAGGATTTATAAAGTTACCTATGAAGAATGCCGAAGCCAGCATAACTATACCCGCAAGTATAGTCTTTTTTCTTCCTATTTTGGATGCCACGATTCCTACGGGAATGTAGGATATTATAGCCGCCGCCTGAGCGATAATCAGTGTGAAATTGTAGTCAAATCCAAGTATGGTAGTAGCATATACCGAATATTTGCTGGTTATGGAATTGTAGCCGATATACCATAACGCTACCGACGCCAGTATAAGCATAAGCGAACGGAATTCAGCCTTTCCGAGCTTAATTCCCTTATTATCATTCTGTGTTTCTTCTGCTCTGTCAAGCCCTAATCTCTCGCTTTCCTCCTCCATCTCACGTGCCCATTTCTTTTCCTTTACGCTTATCATAAATATGATAAAGCCAAGAAGCATTATGGCGCAAACGCAAAGAACGTAGCCCGTAAACTCCATGTGCTTGTCCTTTGAGGTCTTAAATATCATGCCCAACACAAGCACCATAACTCCCCCTGCCGCGCCCATAAGATTGATTATGGCGTTCCCCTTGGAGCGCAAGGGCTTCAGAGTAACGTCGGGCATAAGCGCTACCGCGGGAGAGCGGAAGGTTGCCATAGCAATAAGAACGAATAGTAATACACCTACAAACAGTATAAGCGGGAGAGGCTCGGCAAGAGTTATTTCAAGGGTCTTTTTCAACACAGCCGATGTCATAAGCTCGCTATCACCCGCAAGCGCCATCTCGGCGGGTATCGAAGTAAGCTGAAGACGGGCGAGATGATAATTATCAACCAAGGTGAGCACCGCGAAGCAAACCACCGCCGCTATCGTACCGAAAAATATAAAGGGCTTTCGCTTGCCAAAGCGTGTGTTCGCCCTGTCCGACAGCGCGCCAAATAAGGGGAGCATAAACACCGCAAGGATATTGTCGAAGGACATCACTATTCCCGACCAGCTTTGGGGAAGACCGAAGTGATTGGTCAATATCAGCGGCACTATTGCGTCATACGCCTGCCAGAATGCGCTGATAAGAAAAAAAGCAAATCCAACAAGTATAGTTCTCTTATAATTTAGCTTCATATTTGAAATTCTCCGTCTGCTTATTTTAGAAAAAGTCGGCTGACTATTCTTTATTATTTTAACATAAATATCACTTTTTGTCAAATATTCTCTCGATGTAAATATATTTAGGGGATAAGGCGCAAAATACTGCCCCGAAATAGGCAAAAAATCTGCATAATCTATTGAAAAAAAAAGCAAAATGAGTTATAATATAAGATGATATATTGTATCAAAATTAAAGCTTAAAGGAGGTGCGCCATGAATATAATCGGCATTACCGGTCCTACGGGAGCGGGAAAATCTTTGCTCACCTCTTATCTGCGCGAAAAGGGCATCCCCACCATAGACGCGGACGGTGTTTATCACAGTATGCTCATCCCTCCGTCGGAATGTCTTAACGCCTTGCGCTCCGCCTTTGGCGACGGGGTATTTTGCGCTGACGGCAGTCTTGACCGCGGGAAGCTTGGTACGCTGGTCTTTAATTCCCAAGAAAAGCTTGAACTGTTAAACGGTACCGTTCTCCAGAATGTGATTTGCGAAATACGCCGTATCATAGCCGACCTATGCAAGGGCGGAGCTGACACGGTGGCAATAGACGCCCCCACCCTTATAGAATCGGGCTTTCATAAGGAATGTAGCACCGTCATATCCGTACTCGCTCCTACCCAGCTTCGCCTTGAAAGAATAATAGAGCGTGATAGAATCTCCCCAGAAAGCGCAAAGCTACGCATCAAAGCGCAAAAGAGCGACCGCTTTTACATAGAAAACTCAGATTTTGTTCTTACAAACGACGGTGACACAAAAAAATTCGAGAATGAGGTATCAAGGCTTTTTGAAAAACTTGACTTGCAATAAGCCGAAAGGATGTATATGTTAAACGCAAAAAGCAAGCTCCCCATAGTTATAGCTCTTATAATTCTGGGCGCTCTGGGAATATCGCTTCTGGCAAATTGGGGTTTTTCCTTAATAAAGAAAAAAATATTCCCTGACGACTATCTTCAGCACGTAGAAAAATACGCTTCGGAATATAATATACCAGAATATGTAATACTGGCGGTAATAAAGGTAGAAAGCGACTTTGACCCAAACGCTACCTCAAGAGCTGGCGCCATGGGGCTTATGCAGATGCTCCCCTCTACCTTCACGTGGCTTTCCTCCTTTGAGCATCTCAACGAAAACCTCTCCTACTATAAGCTCTACGACCCCGAGGTCAGCATACGCTACGGCACTTACTATCTTAGATATCTATTTGAGAAATTTCACGATTGGGATACGGTCTTTGCCGCCTACAACGGGGGAGAGGGCAACGTGGCTAAATGGTTAGCCGACCCCGAATATTCGGACGAAAAAGGAAATCTTACGCATATTCCCTTCCCCGAAACCAAAAAATACGTAGAAAAGGTGAATTTTTCACTTGACATATACCGAGATACATACTATAAAAATGAGGTAGGTGTAAAATGAACAAGAATATACTTTACAAAAAAGAAACAGTTTATAAAAAGGCTGACAAGCTGACGGTAGAGAGCGCCTTTGCTTATGCCGAGGGCTACAAAAAATTCCTCGACGCGGCAAAAACCGAGCGCGAGGCGGTAAAAACGGTTATTACTATGCTTGGGGCAAAGGATTTCCGTGAATATAAATTCGGCGACAAGATAAAAAAGGGCGACCGCCTTTATTATAACAACAGAGGAAAGAACCTGTTTATATTCACTATTGGAAGTGACGGCGTGAAGGACGGTCTGCGTATAGCGGCATCTCACATAGATGCTCCCAGAATAGACCTTAAGCAGTGCCCTCTCTACGAGGACGGAGGAATGGCGTTCTTTAAGACCCATTACTACGGCGGCATACGCAAATATCAGTGGGTAGCGACACCTCTCGCGCTTCACGGTGTTGTAATAACAAAGGACGGCAATACCATAGACGTATGCATAGGCGAGAAGGACGAGGACCCTGTATTCTATATCTCCGACCTGCTGCCCCACCTTGGACGTGAGCAAGCAAAGCTTCCACTCTCCGAGGCAATAAAGGGAGAACAGCTCAACGTGCTTATCGGCAATATGCCCGAGGACGAGGATGACTCGGTAAAGAATGCCGTAATGGCTCTCATTAACGAAAAGTACGGCATAACCGAGGATGACTTCTTCTCCTCCGAGCTTTGCGTTGTTCCCGCGGCTAAGGCTCGCGACGTAGGCTTTGACCGCTCGCTCATCGGCTCATACGGTCACGACGACCGCGTTTGCGCCTATCCCTCCCTCACAGCTCTATTCGACTCAATAGATACCGACTGCTCTCATTCACTGATGTGCATTCTGGCGGACAAGGAAGAAACAGGCAGCGACGGTGTCAGCGGTATGCAGAGCGACCTTATGCTTGATATAATAAACGCTATCGCGGATGCCTTTGGAATATCCCCCGCCCTGCTGAGAGCTAATTCAAAGTGCCTTTCCGCAGACGTTTCAGCGGGCTTTGACCCTACCTTCCCCGATGTGTTTGAGAAGATGAACTCGGCTTTCGTAGGCTGTGGCACAATATTTACAAAATATACCGGAAGCGGCGGCAAGGGCAGCACCAATGACGCAAACCCCGAATTTATCGCTTGGCTTCGCGCGGCTATGGAAAAGGACGGAGTTATATGGCAGTCAGCTGAGCTTGGCAAGGTAGATGCGGGCGGCGGCGGAACCGTGGCAAAATATATCGCGAAGCACAATATCGAAACCATTGACCTTGGCGTTCCCGTTATCGCTATGCACTCTCCCTACGAGGTAGTATCAAAGGTGGACGTTTACGAAACACACAAAGCCATTAAGGCATTCTATAATTTTGACAGATAATTTATTTTAAGAGGAAGCTATGTTAGAAAAGCTCAAGGATGCCGAAAGGCGCTATATCGCAATAGAGGAGGAGCTTGCATCCCCCGACATATTCTCCGCACAGGAGCGCTTTGCCGCGCTTATGAAGGAGTATAAGGCTCTTACCCCCGTAATTGAGAAATACCGTGAATACAAATCGGCATCCTCGGAGCAGGAGGAGCTAAGGGCAATGCTTGAGGACTCTCTTGACGCCGATATGCGTGAGCTTGTTAACGGAGAATACAAAGAAATAAAGATGAAAATAGAAGCTCTTCTTGAGGAGCTGAAGATACTCCTTCTTCCCCGCGACCCCAACGACGATAAAAACGTTATGGTCGAGATACGAAGCGGCGCGGGTGGCGAGGAGGCAGCTCTCTTTGCGGGTGTGCTTTACCGTATGTACACTATGTACGCCGAATCAAGCGGCTTCAAGACCTCCCTTATGAACGCAAGCGAAACCGAGCTTGGTGGCTTCAAGGAGATAACCTTTATGATAGAGGGGGACGGCGCTTACTCGCGCTTCAAATTTGAAAGCGGAGTTCACCGCGTTCAGCGTGTTCCCGAAACCGAATCTCAGGGCAGGATACAGACCTCCACCGCGACGGTAGCAGTGCTCCCCGAGGCAGAGGACGTGGAAATAGAGATAAATCCCGCCGACATCATAATAGAATCCTGCAAATCAAGCGGCGCGGGCGGTCAGCACATAAACAAGACCGAATCTGCCGTAAGACTCACCCACAAGCCCACGGGTATAGTTATAGAGTGTCAGGAGGAGCGCAGTCAGTTCAAGAACCGCGATAAGGCACTCAAAATGCTTAAAACCAAGCTGTATGATATGAAGGTCACGGAGCAAAACGAAAAAATAGCCTCCGACAGGCGCAGTCAGGTAGGCACAGGGGACAGAAGTGAGCGCATCCGCACCTACAATTACCCCCAAGGACGCATAACCGACCACAGAATAGGAATGACACTGTTCTCTCTTGATAGCTTTCTGAACGGGAATATCGGCGCTATGATAGACGCGCTGATTACCGCTGATACCGCGGAAAAGCTCAAAAGTGCAGAAACCGTTTAAGGATTGATAATGGATACAAGGATTTTTAAAATAGACAAGGATCATATCGACCCCATCTCCATAGAGAGCTGTGCCGATATAATAAAGAGCGGAGGGCTGGTCGCTTTCCCAACCGAAACTGTATATGGTCTTGGAGCAGACGCAACACGCAAGGATGCCGCGCTGAAAATATACGCAGCCAAGGGCAGACCCTCCGACAATCCCCTGATTATACATATATCAAGAGCAGAGGATGCCGAAGGCTACGCCTACACCTCCCCGCTCTATTACAAGCTGGCACGTGCATTTATGCCCGGACCGCTTACCGTAATATTACCAAAGAAGAACACTATTCCCTCAGAGGTCACGGGAGGACTTGACTCGGTGGCTGTACGCTGCCCCTCCCACGAAATAGCCAGAGCGCTGATATCCGCGGCGGGAGTCCCAATAGCCGCTCCCTCCGCTAACATTTCAGGCTCTCCCTCACCCACCTCCGCCTCTCACGTCATAAGCGATATGAACGGCAAGATAGATGCTATCATAGATGGCGACGAATGTGAGATAGGACTTGAATCCACAATAGTAAAGCTGGAGGGAAGCAAAGCTATCCTCCTTCGTCCGGGCGCTATCACCGCCGACGCCCTGAGATGTGTGTGCGATGAGGTGGAAATATCCTCTGCGGTAACACACGCTCTGGCGCAAAACGAGCGTCCCCTCTCCCCGGGAATGAAATACAGGCATTACGCTCCCTCCTCACCCTTGGTGCTTCTTGATGGCAGCGAGAATGACCTCGTCGCCTTTTTTAAAAAAGCGTCAAAGAGCGAGAATTGCGTTATACTTTGCTATTCCGAGGAAGCAGATATACTTTCGGGGGCAAAGCTTATTGACGTAGGCTGTCGGGACGACCTTCAAACCCAAGGGCAAAGGCTGTTCGGTGCTCTACGGCAGGCGGACACTATGGGCGCGGATATAATATATGCCCATCTCCCACCTCTCCACGGACTGGGATTAGCACTTTATAACAGAATGATAAGAGCGGCGGCGCACACCGTAAAAAAGGTATAGCTTAACGCCCCTGGACTCTTAAACATAATAATAAGGACGGTAGCCAAATGGCAAAGAAAGCATCTAAAGCAAAGGATATCAGTGAAATAATTTACGCTCCCGCCCAGGAGCAGCTGATTACGGATACTATCGAAAAGAATTATATGCCTTACGTAATGAGCGTTATAGTTTCCCGAGCTATACCCGAGATAGACGGGCTTAAGCCCTCTCACAGAAAGCTTCTCTACACTATGTACAAAATGGGGCTTTTAACGGGCAACAGAACCAAGAGCGCCAACGTAGTAGGACAGACTATGAAGCTCAATCCTCACGGAGATATGGCTATATACGAAACTATGGTTCGACTGACAAGGGGAAACGAGTCGCTCCTTCACCCCCTCATAGACTCCAAGGGAAGCTTCGGTAAGCAGTATTCGTCTAATATGAAATTCGCGGCATCCCGTTATACCGAGGTAAAGCTTGATAGCTTTTGCAGTGAGCTTTTCCGCGGAATAGATAAGGACGCGGTGGATTTCGTTGACAACTACGATAACACTATGAAGGAGCCTGTGCTTCTTCCCACCACCTTCCCCAACATACTCGTTACACCTAATACGGGCATTGCCGTAGGTATGGCGTCAAATATATGCTCCTTTAACCTCTCAGAGATATGCGACGGAACTATCGCTATACTTAAAAATCCCAACGTATCCACCGATAAGATAATGGATATAATCAAGGCCCCCGATTTCCCCGGCGGCGGAATTATACTTTACAATCGCGAGGATATGCGTCAGATATACGAAACAGGCTCAGGCTCTGTAAAGATACGCTCACGCTATAATTACGACAAGTCGCAGAACTGCATAGATATAATACAGATCCCCTATTCCACCTCCTGCGAGATGATACAAAACAAAATCGCGGATATGGTAAAGGAAGGAAAGCTGAAGGACGTTACCGACTTCAGAAATGAAACGGGACTCAGCGGCTTTAAGCTCACTCTGGACCTGCGCCGCGGAGTTGACCCCGACAAGCTTATGGCAAAGCTTTTCAAGAGCACCCCCCTTGAGGACAGCTTTAAGTGTAACTTCAACGTCCTCATAGATTCCTCTCCCCGCCAGATGGGTGTTATAGAAATACTTAAGGAATGGATAAAATTCCGTCTGGTATGCGTAAGGAGAGAATTGAATTTCGACCTCAAAAAGAAAAAGGATAAGCTCCATCTGCTTTACGGTCTTGCAAAAATACTCCTTGATATTGACAAGGCTATACGTATAATCCGCAACACCGAGAAGGAGGAGGACGTTATCCCCAACCTTATGGCGGGCTTTGGCATTGACGAAACACAGGCAGATTACATTGCCGAGATAAAGCTCCGCAATCTTAATAAGCAGTATATTCTCAACAGAATAGGTGAAATATCAAGCCTTGAGGCTGAGATAGCTAAAATAGAAGAAATTCTGGGCGACGAGCTTAAGCAAAAGGCTCTTATTTCCGCACAGCTCACAGAGATAAAGAAAAAGTACGGACAGCCCCGCCGCTCTCAAATAATGTACTCCGAGGATATCGAGGAATACGACGAGAAGGAGGAGATAGAAAATTACAACGTCCGTCTGTATCTCACCAAGGAGGGCTACTTCAAGAAGATAACCCTTCAGTCGCTCCGCGGCAATGACGAGCAAAAGCTTAAGGAAAACGACGTGCTCACACATTTCGCTGAAACAGACAATCTCTCGGAGCTTGTATTCGTCACCAACAAATGTCAGCTCTTCAGAGCCAAGACCGCCGATTTTGAATGCTGCAAGGCATCCGCAATGGGAGAGTTCCTTCCCGCAAAGCTCGGAATGGACGAGGGTGAGCGTCCCGTATTTATGCGGGTGCAAAAGGGATATCCCGAAAACGAGAACTTCGTTTACATCTTCGAGAACGGCAAGGGAGTCCGCATCCCCGCAAGCTCGTACGAAACCAAGGGCAACAGAAGAAAGCTTATCAACGCTTACTCCTGTGCCTCGCCTATTTGCGGTGTGTTCTACGAGTCGGATAAAGACCCAATTGAAATACTCCTTGTCAGCGACGCGGAGCGGGCTATCACTATCAAATCCTCGCTCATTCCCATCAAGGCAACCAGAACCTCGGGCGGCGTGACACTTATGACTATGAAGAAAAATAACAAGCTGCTTTACGCCACCGACAATATTCCCGAGTCTTACTCCAAGGGATATAAAAAGCTGAAAATTCCCGCAGGAGGTCAAAGCATTCCCGACAGCGACCTTTCCGCCCTTCAGCTCTCAATAGATACCACCAACATCTAAGAAAGGATATTTAAAGATGAATAAGAAAAACCAACCCTTCATCAGAATTATGTGCTGGGTACTCGCCGGACTTATGGCGGCAGGCGCAGCATCCACACTTCTCTTTTTCCTGTTTGCCTAAGGAGATAATTATGAAAAAAACAATAACAAGAACTCTGCTTTCCGTAATTTCTGTTTTACTTATTCTTATGCTCACATCCTGTGATTTGTCCTCCATGCCCGTTGGAGCAGACGGCAAGGACGGACTCAGTGCCTACGAGCTGGCTGTCCAAAACGGCTTTGAGGGCACGCTCGATGAATGGTTAGCATCCCTTAAGGGTGATCCGGGCAAAGACGGCAAAAACGGCAAAAACGGACTAAACGGCGAAAACGGCGACGACGGACATGACGGCTTAAACACCCCCCTAATTTTTGACGGTCAGCTTACAAGCTACCTTGTAGTTACCGAATGCGGTATTGAGCCCGGCACGGGCGAGGACGTATCCGATAAAATCCAGAATATAATTGATGAAAACCCCAAGAGAGTTATTTTCTTCCCTGACGGAGAATATTTGGTAACAAAACCGATAAAAACCTCTGCTTATTATGAAACAAGCGTTTCCCTTATGCTTTCAAACTACGCAGAAATAAAGGCAATGGATGATTGGACAGGCGGAAGCACCGACGCAATTATAATGCTGGGAGCAAGCGAACCCTACAATGACATTTCGCAACCCGGTAGCAATTACTTCCTTAAGGGCGGTATAATCAACGGAAACGGTATAGCCAACGGCGTATCCATAGACAGCGGACGTGAAACTCTGGTGGAAAGCGTGTCCATCAAGAACGCCATTACTGGCTTACACATAAAGGAAGGTGCTAATAACCGCTCCTCGGACGCAGATATTATGAATGTAAATATCGAAGGCGCTTACAGCGCTGACTCTGTCGGTGTGTTGATAGAGGGCTGGGATAATACACTGACAAACATGCGTATAACCGGATTCCAGACAGGCCTTAAAATAAAGAGCTCATCAAATCTCCTACGCAATATTCACCCGCTTTTCGTAAATGAGGGGGTCCTCTCATATTCATCGAGCGTAGGCTTTTTGGATAACTACTGGGGAGCCAGCGGAAATTGGTATGATATGTGCTATTCCGACCATTTTTCCGTAGGATTTCAAATGGAGGAGAACTCTAAACACGTTTACAACAGCTGCTTCTCTTATTGGTATGCCTATTCGGGCGCTCAAATAGGCTTCAAGGTAGCAAATAACGGAAAATTCAATGGAATAATAAGAAGCAGCAAGGTCACGTTCCACGAGGAGAGCATCTATACGCGTAATGCTTATCTGTCAGCAAGCACGGGAGGAAAGGGAGTTGTAGAAAATCCACTGTTTGACGAAACGCGTTCCGGAAACGATGCCTACCTCTCCTATCTCTCCGGAAAAGTGCTTTGGTAATACCAATACTTTATAAATAATGAGATAAAAACATCCCGACATCTTTTGATGTCGGGATGTTTTTATGCGTTATGAATGCCAAGAGAAGCGTCGGAATTGCTGTCAAGACCGTACTTCCTTGCCTTTCTGTACTCGAAGAACTTAAGAGCTACCTGCTCGAAGAGCGCGTAGGACAGAACGTCCTCCTCCTGCTCCATATAGGGCTTGATCTTCTCGCGAAGGCTGTCAAGCTCGGGAGCTATATTGTCCGCGGGACGGCAGGTGATAACAGGCGTATCCCCGATTATCTTCTTGGTAAACTCAGGGTCGATTGCCACAGGGGACTTACCGTACTGTCCCTCAACAAGTCCCTTAAATTCCTTTGTGACCATCTTGTATCTCTCACCGCCGATAACGTTGAACACTGCCTGAGTTCCAACTATCTGCGAGGAAGGGGTTACAAGAGGAGGATATCCTGCGTCTGCTCTTACTCTCGGTACTTCCTCAAGAACCTCGGTAAGCTTATCCGACTTACCTGCCTGCTTGAGCTGAGAAACAAGGTTGGAAAGCATTCCGCCGGGAACCTGATAAATGAGAGCGTTTACGTCAACCTTGAGCATCTTGGGGTCAAGCAGTCCGCTTGCAAGATACTTCTCTCTTATGGGAGCGAAATACTTGGTTATCTCATCAAGCTGTTCAAGCTTAATACCCGTGTCATACTCTGTTCCCGCAAGGGTCGCTACAAGCGCCTCCGTAGGAGGCTGGGAGGTTCCCAGAGCCATGGGAGAAATTGCTGTGTCAACGATATCCGCGCCCGCCTCTATGGACTTCATAAGAGTCATGGAAGCAAGTCCTGAGGTGTAGTGGGTATGAACCTGAATCGGAACCTTTACGGTTTCCTTGAGTGCCTTTACAAGGTCGTATGCGTCGTAAGGCTTAAGAAGTCCTGCCATATCCTTGATACAAATGGAATCAGCGCCCATATCCTCAAGAGTCTTTGCGTAATTGGTGAAATATTCGAGGGTATATACGGGACCCGTTGTGTAGCTGATAGCAGCCTGAACGTGACCGCCCTCCTTCTTGGTCGCCTTAATAGCGGTCTCAAGATTGCGTGCGTCGTTAAGCGCGTCGAATATTCTGAGGATGTCAATTCCGTTAGCAATAGACTTCTGGACGAAATACTCAACCACGTCGTCGGAATAGTGACGGTAGCCGAGGATATTCTGTCCTCTGAAGAGCATCTGGAGCTTAGTGTTCTTTACCTCAGCGCGAATCTTGCGAAGTCTTTCCCAAGGGTCCTCGTTAAGGAAACGCAGACAGGAGTCAAAGGTCGCTCCTCCCCAAGCCTCAAGAGAGTGGTATCCTACTTTATCGAGAGCGCCCAATATGGGGAGCATCTCCTCTGTTGTCATTCTCGTTGCGACAAGCGACTGATGCGAGTCGCGAAGAACTGTTTCTGTAATTTTTACTTGTGCCATTTATTCTACCTCCGTTTATTTAAAACCAGGACAGGAATACACCTGCCGCCACTGCGGAGCCTATTACACCCGCTACGTTGGGTCCCATTGCGTGCATAAGCAGGAAGTTTGAAGGATCTTCCTCCTGTCCTACCTTCTGAGAGACCCTTGCCGCCATAGGAACTGCCGAAACTCCCGCAGAGCCGATAAGGGGGTTTATCTTTCCGCCTGTGAGCCAGTTCATCACCTTTGCGGTAAGAAGTCCTCCGCAGGTAGAAATGCAGAACGCGATGAGTCCGCACGCGATAATGAGAAGCGTCTTTATATCAAGGAAGTTCTCCGCGCTCGCCGTAGCTCCTACGGTAAGACCGAGGAATATGGTGACGATATTCATAAGCTCGTTCTGCGCAGTCTTTGAAAGTCTGTCGGTAACACCGCAAACGTTGAGAAGGTTGCCAAACATAAGGCATCCTACCAACGGAACAGCGTCAGGGACTATCATACCAACCACAAATGTAACGACTATGGGGAAAAGTATCTTCTCTGTCTTGGATACCTGACGAAGCGACGTCATCCTTATCTGACGCTCCTTCTTGGTAGTGAGCATCTTCATAAAAGGAGGCTGTATCATGGGTATCAGCGCCATATAGCTGTACGCCGCGATAGCGATAGCTCCAAGAAGAGCGGGAGCAAGGGTCTTGGTGACCAGTATAGCCGTAGGTCCGTCAGCTCCGCCGATGATACCTATGGACGCCGCCTCCTGAGGGCTGAAGAAGCCCGACAGAAGAGCCGCGGAGAAAGCCACGAACACGCCAAGCTGCGCACCTGCACCGATAAGCAAGCTCTTGGGATTTGAGATCAGAGGCGAGAAATCGGTCATTGCTCCTATTCCTATGAATATAAGCGAGGGATATATTCCAAGCTTTACACCGAGATATAGGAGGTCCAGAAGTCCGCCATCGTGAAGGACCTGACTAAAGCTCAGTTCCTCCTTGATGAAGAAATCCAAATGGAACATCCCCGCTCCGGGAAGATTGGTAAGCAGCATACCTATCGCTATGGGAAGAAGGAGCAACGGCTCGAACTTCTTAACTATGGCAAGATATACAAGCACGAAAGCTATCAAAAACATTATAGCCGTTTTCCACCAATCCGACTCAGAGAAAAGCCTTGCTACACCCGTAGTATTCAAAAAATTCTGTATAGCTTCAAGCATTTCTTACTGTTTTCCTTTCATTAAATCTGTCAAAATTCTCTTGAAAGGAGATCAGTTAAGCGTTACGAGAAGCGCGTCGGTCTCAACAGTTGCGCCCTGTGATACCTCGACGGTTGCAACAACGCCGTCCTCGGGAGCGCAGATATCGTTCTCCATCTTCATTGCCTCAAGAACTACAAGAACGTCGCCCTTCTTTACGGAAGCGCCTGCCTTGCAGTTGACCTTCATAATGTTACCGGGCATAGGAGCCTTTACGCTGACTGCACCTGCCGCGCCGCTTGCCTTGGGAGCTGCCGCGGGAGCGGGAGCTGCCGCGGGTGCGGGAGCTGCTGCGGGAGCAGGAGCTGCTGCGGGAGCGGGTGCTGCTGCGGGAGCGGGAGCTGCCACAGGAGCGGAAGCTGCCACAGGAGCGGAAGCTGCGCCAAGCTCCTCAACGTTCACAGTATAGGTAACGCCGTTTACGGTTATATTATAAGTTTTCATTTTAAATACCTTAACCTTTCAATATTTTGTCAAAATTATTTTGCGTTCCAAGCTCTTCCGCCGTTAGCCCTGCGGAAGGAAACTACTCTGAAGCCACCCTGATACGCTTCGGGCTCTTCACTTGCTATATAGGCTGCCACAGCCGCCGTAATAACGGCTATCAGCTCGTCGTCACCCGCCGTATTGACTACGGGCGCAGGCTCAACAGCCTTGGGCTGAGGCGCAACGGGAGCAGGAGCTGTCTGCTTTTTTGGCTCGGGCTTTGCGAATATTATCTTGAATATGGAAAGAACTGCCCAAAGGATAGCCAGAACGGCAAACACCATTCCCAAGCCAATGAGGGTCATCTGTCCAGCAAAAGCCAATCTCTCGGGAGAAAAGGCTCCTCCCATATCCTGCGCCACCGCTGTTAATGCTGTATTTATCATATCTCACCCCTCCGATTAAAGAGGCATATTTGCGTGGCGGCGTGCGGGTGTTCCCTCAGCCTTGGACGCAAGCATTGCAAATCCCGCGCAAATTCTCTGACGAAGCTCCTCGGGAGCGACCACGTCGTCTATCTCTCCGCAATCGCAAGCCTCAGCGGCAGAAGCGCACTTCTCTTTCCATTCAGCCTCAAGCTCCTCGCGGCTCTTCTCTCCAACCTTGTCGTTCCATACGAAGGCAACAGACGCCTCGGGAGAAAGCACACTGATGCAAGCGGTAGGAAGCGCAAGTGCCATATCGGCACCAACGGACTTAGATCCAAGCAGCGTGAAAGCAGTTCCGTAAGCCTTGCCCACAACTACCGTAAGCTTAGCATTCTCGGAGGAGGTATAAGCGTAAGCCAGCTTAGCAAGCTCAGAGGCGTATGCCGCGCTCTCAGCCTCAAGGCTCACGTCAAGTCCCTCGCTGTCAACGAGTGTAAGGACAGGCATCGCGAAGCTGTCGCAGAAGCTTACCAGCTTTGAGATAGCTCTGGCGGACTTGATATCGAGAATACCCTTCTTTTCGGGATTGGATGCCACTACACCTGCGGTTATACCTCCAAAGGAAGCAAAGCCGAGGAGAGTATTTACAGAATAATCCGAATATACCTCAGTAAAGCTTCGGTTATCGGCTATCTGCGCCACAAGCTCAGAAGCCTTGTAGCTCTCCGCGTCAACAGAAACCTTTCTGTTCATATCGTCGCCGTTATCCGCAAAAGCGCCGTCAGCGTTATTTGCGGGAAGAACGGTAATCAATCTTCTCACGTAAGCAAATGCATCCGCGCTATCCTTAGCGCCGTATGCCGAAAGTCCGTTTGCCGCGGCAAAATCAGAGCTTCCTGCCTCTGCCCCTATAACAAAGGGAGAGTTTACGTAAAGCTTGGACTTGTCCGCTACTGTGACTGTAAAGTCAAACATCGAAGCCGCAACGGCAGAAGCACCGCCGCATACTCCGTCAATAACCGCTATCTGAGGAACTATACCCGACGCATCGGATATACATTTCATAAGCTTTCCGTATGACGCAAGCGCAGCCGCTCCGTCGTAAACCACAGCACCTGCGCTGTCGAATACACCTATAACAGGCGCGCCGTTCTTGACTGCCAACGCATACATATTAGCAATCTTCTTCGCGTGTCTTTCGCCAAATGCGCCCTTGGTTCTTCCGCTGTCCTGAACGAATGCAAAAGCAAGCCTTCCGTTCACAGCTCCGTAACCGCAAAGGACACCCTCGAAATCAGCGTCAGAGCCTGAACGCTTTGTGTACGCACCCAGCTCAACAAAGGTTCCCGCATCGAATATAGCTTCGAGCTTTGCCTTAGCCTGTCCGTACATTTTTTCGTCGAATTGTACCATAATGTGCCTCCGTTTTGTGAATTTAAAACTAATCAAAGGTAGCTTTTTTGAAATCTACCATACTACCCCAATTTTAACTTAATTTTACCATATTCCGTACTCTTTTTCAACCAAGACCGCCAAATATCTTTGTTACTTTTTTGTGAACAAAATCACAAAGTCTTTCAAACTCTAAATTTTCGCATATTCTGGGTGATTTTAAAATACATTTTAATAAGTATGCTTCAAAAAGAGAGGTACATATGCAAAAAACAAAATCTCACTACGCCGCGAAGAGCAGTCCCGATAAGAGTTCGAGCGCAAAAAACCTTATTCTCAATTCTCTGTTCGGCACTTTGATTGGAATTCTTATATTCATCTCATTCATTATCATTATGTCCTTTGTCTGCCTTATTCCGGAAAATCCCCACCTGTTTATAACACCGCTTTGCTTCTTCTCAATGTATTCCTCAGCCTTTTTTGGCGGATTTGCCGCTGTAAAGCGAAACCGTGGCGGTGCTCTGCCCTGCGGCGCTCTTTGCGGGACCGCACTTTTAATAACGGTATGGTTAGCTTCCTCCTGCCTTGGCTTACTCTTCGGTATAAAAGCCTCGGGAACAGGCGCTCTCATATATAGAATTATTATTATCCCCGTAGCCTGCCTTGGTTCACTCTTAGGTAATAATTCCTCGGGTAAAAAAAGCAGAAAATCAAAGCGCAGATAGTTCGCTTGTGTCTTTTTTTGTAAAAAACTATTGATTTTCTTAGAATAATGTGATACCATATAATTATCTTTATAATATATATGGAGGACATTATGTCAAACACAAAGAAAATCGTGCTCTGTGCTGCTGCGGCTGTAATAATCGCGCTTCTCGTAGTTGCGGGTGTTACCGGCGGCGCTTTGAACACTATCGACTGTCCCGACTGTGAGGTGGATGCTTCCTGCGAAACCTGCGGCGGAGAAGGCGCGGTCGTTGGCTCCCTCTGGGCATTCCTTCCCCCCATTATCGCTATCGGACTTGCTCTTATAACCAAAGAGGTATATAGCTCTCTCTTCATTGGTATCACGGTAGGCGGCATACTTCATTCGGGATTTTCATTTTCCGGCGCAGTAGATACCGTTGTTGACTCAGGACTTATTTCCGCAGTGGCTGACAGTGCTGGTATCTTTATCTTCCTCGTTGAGCTTGGAGTTATCGTTGCTCTTATCAACAAGGCGGGCGGCTCCGCAGCCTTCGGAAGATGGGCGCAGACCCACATCAAGACCCGCGCGGGCGCTATGTTCGCAACCTTTATCCTCGGCGTTCTTATATTCGTTGACGACTACTTCAACTGTCTGACGGTTGGCTCGGTAATGCGTCCCGTTACAGACAGCAAGAAGGTATCCCGCGCTAAGCTCTCTTACCTTATAGACGCAACCGCGGCACCTATTTGTATGATAGCTCCTATCTCCAGCTGGGCAGCGGCAGTTTCCTCTTACGCTCCCGAGGGAGAAGGCATAGCGCTCTTTATCAGGGCCATCCCCTATAACTTCTATTCGATTCTGACTCTCGTATTCGTCGTTTGTATGATATTTATGAACGTTGACTACGGTCCTATGAAGCTCCACGAGTTCAACGCAATTAACAACGGCGACCTTTACACCAGCGGCGACAAGAATGAGGTAGCTGAGATAGAGCCTTGCGAAAAGGGCAAGGTCATTGACCTCATATTCCCCATAGTCGCGCTTATAGTTTCCTGCGTATTCGGTCTTATATACGTAGGCGGCTTCTTTGAGCATTTCGACTTTGTAAAGGGCTTCTCGGATACCGACGCTACGCTCGGACTCCCTTGGGGCGGTCTTATCTCGCTTATCGTTATCGCGGTATATCTCCTTTGCCGCCGTCTTGTTTCCTTCAAGGAATCTATGGACTGCGTACCTCAGGGCTTTATCGCAATGGTTCCCGCGATACTTATTCTTACCTTCGCTACGGCACTTAAGAATATCACCTCTCTCTTGGGAGCTAAGTATTTTATTGCCGATATAATGAGCGGACAGGCTGCGGCTCTCGGCTCTCTCCTTCCGGCTATAATCTTCCTTGTAGCCTGCGTTCTTTCCTTTGCTACTGGAACATCCTGGGGAACCTTTGGAATACTTATTCCTATCGTCGTTGCTATCTTCCCCGAGGGCAGCGAGCTTATGATAATCGGTATGTCCGCGTGCCTTGCGGGCGCGGTTTGCGGCGACCACTGTTCTCCCATCTCGGATACGACTATTATGTCCTCCGCAGGCGGTCAGTGCAATCACCTCAATCACGTTTCGACACAGATGCCTTATGCCATCACCGTTGCGGCTATATCCTTCGTAATGTTTCTTACGGCAGGCTTCGTTCAGAACGTATTCATCTGTTTGCCCCTTGGCTTAGTACTTACTGTCGCTACGCTTACTGTTATAAAGCTTATCACTAAGAATAAGAAAAAGGCATAAATCATTATAAAACAAGGGTTGCACCTCGGTGCAACCCTTTATTTTTATCTGCCTAAAACATTTTTTATTATGGTGAAAAACCGTTCAAAGGAGGCTATATCCATAGACTCGTCGGGAGAATGGAGAGCCCTGACCACAGGACCGCAGGATATTATATCCATATCGGGCACACGCTCCTTGATTATCCCGCATTCAAGCCCCGCGTGAATAGTGGTTATCTCCACCTCTTTGCCGTATAGCTCCCTATATACCTCTGCGTACGTATCCCTTAGAGGCGACACCTCGGCATAGCTCCATCCCGGATAGGAATTGCCGTGCTCCACCTCCATTCCCAAAAGCTCGGCGTAAGCCTCCATCTGCTTAAGCGAGAAGTCTATTTGAGAGCTTTGAGGGGAACGGGTAAGAAAGGTAAAGCCGACATTACTATCCGTAGTTTCAACCACACCTATATTTCTTGAAAACTCCACCAGTGTGGGAATACTTCTGTTCATTTCAAAAATACCGTTCTGCACGGTAGAAAGGAAGAAAAGAACCTTCTTTCCCGACTCCTCGTCCATTACTTTATGGGGAAGGTCGCATTTTGTAGCCGTAAGACTAAAATCCCGGTCGTCATTATTAAGCTCTGCGGCAAGGATAGCTTCAAGCTGGGATATTCGCTTTGTAAGTCCTTCAACATCCTTCGTGCTTATGACAGCGGACGCCTCGCGGGTAATAGCGTTATCCTTGCTTCCGCCGTTTACAGTAGCTATTCTTATATCAAAATCTCTTGAAATATCCAAAAGCACTCTGCCAAGCAACTTGTTTGCGTTAGCCCTTCCCTTTTCGATATCCTCGCCCGAGTGTCCTCCCGCAAGTCCTCTTACGTTAATAAGCACTCCCTCTCCAAAAGAGTCCTCAAGCTCAAAAGGAAGACGTAGTATAGTGCGTGTGCCACCCGCACAGCCCGTGAGTATCTGGCTCTCGTCGGCACTGTCCATATTTATCATTCGCCGCGCGCTTATTTTAGAGTAATCAAAGCTCTGCGCTCCGTCAAGTCCTACCTCCTCAGAGGCTGTAAAAAGACACTCAATAGGCGGGTGTGAGGGCAGATGTCCCTCTGCACCGTCAAGAACGTAAAGCATTACCGCCACAGCATCTCCGTTATCCGCGCCAAGAGTGGTTCCCTTTGCGCGCAGAAGCCCATTATCCTCGTAAAGCTTAATTCCTTCCGTAAGAAAATCGTGCTCCACATCGCTGTTCTTTTCGCAGACCATATCGGTATGTCCCTGCAAAAGTATAGCAGGCTCATTCTCCCTGCCAAAGCTTCCGTTTTTCTTTATAAATACGTTATTTGCCTCGTCCCTGTAATATTCAAGCCCTCTGCTGCGGGCAAAATCGCACAGATATTCGGCTATTCTCTCCTCGTGATAGGTAGGTCTTGGTATAGCCGATATTTCCTCGAAAAATCTCATCAAGCCACCATAGGCAAAATCCTTACAAAGCATATACTCTCCTTATAATAAAATTAACGGGTGTCTGATTTAGATGCAGAAGTCGTGATTTTGCTCGCGTCGGCGTACAAAGGTACGCCAGAGAGCAAAAGCGCGGCTAAAAAACACACATAAGAATGAAATTTGAGAGATTTATCTCGAAAATTTCTACAAAAAACCGCTTTCACTATCACCTTTCAGATAATAAAAGCGGCTTTTTTGATTATTTATTTGTCAGTGTGTTTTTGGTCTGCGCTAAATAAGACGGCCGCTTTTATATTCTCTGTCTGAAGCGTGAAAGGTCTATTGCTCCCTCGGGCATTCCGTTGAGCATCTTCAGCACCTTTCCCGTACCCAGAGCCACGCACTTCACAGGCTCCTTTGTCAAGGACGTCTTTATCCCCGTTACGTCCTCTATAAGGCGGTCAAGTCCCATAAGCAGACCTCCTCCGCCCGCAAGAATAATTCCGTTTTTAAGTATATCTCCCACAAGCTCGGGGGGCGTTTTTTCAATAACAGAGCAAATCACGTCAAGTATGGCGGAGATAGGCTCCATCATAGCCTCAAGCATTTCCTTGGAGGACAGAGTTATATTCTTGGGAAGTCCCTGTATAAGGCATCTTCCCTTGACCTCCATAGTTCTTGCCTCGTCGTGCTCATATACCGCGCCTATCTGAATCTTGACCCTTTCAGCCGTCCGCTCTCCTATGGCTACGTTATACTTTCTGCGTACGTAACGCATTATAGCCTCGTCAAATTTATCTCCCGCTACCTTAACCGATTGGGACACCACAACTCCCCCAAGAGATATAACCGCAACGTCTGTGGTTCCCCCGCCGATATCCACTATCATATTTCCAACGGGGCTGTATATATCCAAGCCCGCGCCAAGGGCTGCCGCTATTGGCTCCTCAATAAGATAGGTCTTTCTCGCGCCCGCCTGAGTTCCCGCGTCGATTACGGCGCGCTCCTCTACCTCGGATATACCCGTGGGAATACAGATAACCACGCGAGGGGGAAATACCGCATTACCGCAAGCGCGGCGTATGAAGTACTGTATCATCTTCTGGGTCACGTCATATCGGCTTATAACGCCTTCCTTAAGGGGACGGACAACGTCAATATGTGCGGGATTGCGTCCCAGCATAGCCTGCGCATCCTTGCCTATTTTTGTGATAACGTCCGTATCGGTGTCAACTGCCACGACCGATGGCTCGTTAAGCACTATTCCCTTACCTTCCACATATACCAGCACCGTGGCAGTGCCAAGGTCAATTCCGATATCACGTGAAAAAAGCTGCTTTGCGTTAAAAGGCATACCGTCCTCCTTTCAAAAACAATTTATAACTATATTATACAATGAAAAGCATAAAAATGCAATAGAAAAATTCTATATATATCTTTTCTTCTTCACATCGAAGGCTAGCGCAGCACAGAATACGCCCTTTATCCCCATTTTTCGCAGCATTGGAATACAGGATGCCATACTCGCCCCCGTAGTCACCACGTCATCAACTAAAATAACGTATCTGCCATTAATCGGACTTCTGTATTTTTCATCTGCCCTTAGCAATCCCTTGATGTTATTTTTGCGCTGGGCGGCGTTAAGACGCTTTTGCTCTTTTCCTCCGTACCGCCTCTTAATAACAGGCATATAGGGTATGCCGCTTTCCTTTGATATTGCCTTACATATCACCTCTGCTTGGTCAAAGCCGTATTCAAGAACAGCCTTCCTCCCTCGCGGCACGTTTACCAAGGCAAGCTCCCTCTCGGGGTCTTCTATTTCTAAGGTTGAAAATTCCTTGCAAAGCTCACCGTAAAGCTCCTTTGCCACAAATTCCGACACCCGCTTGTTTCTATTCCGTTTGAGAAAATACACAAGCTTATTTTGCGGTGTATCCTGCCTGTCCGGATGGTAAAAGAAAAGCTTTTTCATACACAACGACCCTGCGTTTGTAAGCATTTTGGGCTGACAGCCGCATTCTATGGCGGAGCGAAAGCAGGTAGGACAGCTCTCTGTGGTCGCCCTGCGATATTCAAGCGCACATCTATGGCAGAGGGCTTGGTGAAATTCGCCCTGAGATAATATCCTCCTGCATGATGCGCATTTATGAAGTGTAAACAATCTCTCTAAAAGGGAAAGGGCTGTCATTGCTCTCCTCCCAGCCTGCGGCAGAGTCCCGTATATCGCATAGACTGACGGTTATTGTCCACCATTTCACGGATAATATCCTCCCGTCCCGTAAGCACCACCATATTCTGCGCTCTGGTAACGGCAGTATAAAGGAGATTTCTTGTGTGAAGCATCTGCGCCGCTGTACACATAGGTATTACCACTATTGGATATTCGCTTCCCTGACTCTTATGTACCGTCACCGCGTAGGCGTGCTCAAGGTCCTCGAGAAGTGAAAAATCATACTCCACACGTCGGTCATCAAAAAGTATAGTCATAACCTTTTCCGAGGGATTTATCTCCTCTATTATACCGATATCTCCGTTAAATATGCCGTTGCCACCCTTAGTGTCATAGCTTCGCTCCCAGAAAATGTCATAGTTATTACGGGTCTGCATAACTCTGTCACCCTCTCTGAAAACGCGCTCTCGGAATACGTACTCTTTTTTATCTCTCTGTTTAGGATTAAGGGTCTGCTGAAGCAATATATTAAGATTTTCCGTACCCGCCTCTCCCTTACGCGAGGCGCAGATGACCTGTATGCCGCCCTTTGCCATTTCGCCATACGCCCGTGGCAAGCGATTAGCGCAAAGGTCTATTACCGTCGCCGCTATATCGCGGTCGCTCTGACGGCGAAGAAAGAAGAAATCGTTATCCTTAGCTCCAAGCTCGGGCATCTCTCCCCTATTTATAGCGTGAGCATTTGTAACTATGAGGCTTTCCTGTGCCTGTCTGAATATCTCGGTCAGGCGCACCGTTGAAAATCTGTTGCTCTCTATGATATCACGAAGCACGTTCCCCGCGCCTACCGATGGAAGCTGGTCTGAGTCACCTATGATTATCACTCTCGCGCCGGGCTTTATAGCCTTGAGCAGGGCGCACATAAGCGAGCTGTCTATCATAGACGCTTCGTCAACTATTATTATCTCCTCCTCAAGCAGGTCACTCTCATTTCGATTAAATACCCAGTGTCCCGCGGTATCATAGCTCATTTCAAGCAGACGGTGTATAGTTTTTGCCTCCATACTGGTAGCCTCGGACATTCTCTTTGCGGCTCTGCCCGTAGGCGCGGCTAAGGCTATACCGTAGCCCATACTCTCAAAAATATGTATAAGCGCTCTGACAACCGTGGTCTTTCCCGTTCCGGGGCCTCCCGTGAGTATCATAACACCGTAGCGCAAAGCATCGGATATTGCCTGCTTCTGGAGCGTGGCGTAGCTCATGCCCGATTTTGTCTCCTCGCGCTCTATGAATCGGTCTATATCTCCAACATCAACGGTTACACACATTTTGTCCAGCAAGCATAGCTTTTGTGCAATATATTTTTCCTCGTCATACGCCGAGGCGGTATATATCATCTGCGTGTCGCCGTGCATCACGTATTTGAAGCGCCCCATTCTTATAAGTTCGGATACCGCCAAATCCGCGTCATCAGCACTTACTCCAAGAAGCTCAGCCCCAGACTCGCTCAATTTTTCTCTTGGCAGGCAAACGTGTCCGTTTTGTAGCGAATTTCTTTGTAGCACGTAATTGAGTCCGCTCATAATGCGGTCAAAATTATCTCTCTTTATACCCAAGCCATTAGCCAGAGCGTCGGCTCTCTCAAAGCCTATGCCTTCTATCTCGTTGCACAGCCTATACGGATTTTTCTTGGCAATATCAACAGATGCGCCGCCCCACTGCTTGTATATACGCACTGTGGTCGCCGCGCCGAAATAATCTCTGAAGAACATCATAGCCGAGCGTATGCCCGTCTGCTCCTTAAAGCTCTCGGACGCCGACATGGCCACCTTCATAGATATTCCCTTTATGCTTGCCAACCACTCGGGATGATTTTCAATAACGTCAAAGGCGTCCTCACCGAATTCCTCTATTATCTTAACAGCGGTCTTTGGTCCTATGCCTTTAATTGCTCTGGAGGAAAGATAGCGAAGCATAGAGGCTGTGTCAGCAGGCATAATACGCTCGTACTGTTCAGCCGCAAACTGTCTGCCGTATTTAGGACTGTGAACCCACTTCCCATAGACACAAAGTCGGTCACCCTCAGCCAGCATAGGCATTATTCCACATACAGTTACCATTTCCTCGTCAACGGCAACGTCACAGACGGTGTATCCGTTATCATCGTTACAGAAAACTATCTGCTCAACGCTTCCCTCAAGCTTCTGAAGCCCGTATAGCTCTTTCCTCTCACTCATAGCTACGCCCCTCCTTTCCAAAAATACAGCGCAACGGCGCGGCGCTTCCGCCGAACCGTTGCGCCCTATGGCTTTTTATATTACAGAGCCGCCTTTATTTTCTCTGCAAGGTCTGTCTTTTCCCAAGGAAGCTCGATATCCTCTCTTCCAACGTGTCCGTATGCCGCCGTCTGACAGTAAATAGGACGGCGAAGGTCAAAGTTCTTAATAATTGCCGCGGGACGGAAATCAAAGCACTTGCTTACCGCCTCAGAGATTGCGTTGTCGTCCGCCTTTCCCGTTCCAAAGGTATCTACCATTACGGACACGGGCTTAGCCACTCCTATGGCGTAGGCAAGCTGTATCTCGCACTTATCCGCAAGACCTGCCGCAACTATGTTCTTAGCAACGTAACGCGCCGCATAGGATGCCGAGCGGTCAACCTTGGTGGGGTCCTTACCCGAGAAAGCACCGCCGCCGTGGCGCGAATATCCGCCGTAGGTATCAACGATTATCTTTCTTCCCGTAAGTCCTGTGTCACCCGCAGGACCGCCCACAACAAAGCGTCCCGTGGGGTTAACGTATATCTTGGTGTCCCCATCAATAAGCGATGCGGGAACTATCTCCTGTATTACGTGCTTTATCATATCCGCGCGTATCTGCTCAAGCTCAACCTCGGCGCTGTGCTGCGTGGATATTACCACTGTATCAACACGTACGGGCTTACCGTCGTGATATTCTACCGTGACCTGAGTCTTTCCGTCAGGACGGAGATAGTCAAGCGTTCCGTTCTTTCTCACGTCTGTGAGTCGCTTAGCAAGCTTATGCGCCAAGGATATAGGTAGGGGCATAAGCTCCTTCGTTTCGTTACAAGCGTAACCGAACATTATTCCCTGGTCACCCGCGCCTATATCAAGTCCGTCGCCGTTACCCTCTTTAGCCTCAAGGGATTTGTCAACTCCAAGGGCGATATCGGGTGACTGCTCGTGTATGGAGCTGAGTACCGCGCAGCTATCGCAGTCAAAGCCGTACTTTGCTCTGGTATAGCCTATTTCACGCACAGTTTCTCTCACTATGCTCTGAATGTCCACGTATGCCTTGGTGGTTATTTCTCCCATTACGGTAACAAGTCCCGTAGTGCAAAAGGTTTCACACGCAACTCTGGACATAGGGTCCTGACGGAGAAGCTCGTCAAGTATAGCGTCGGATATCTTGTCGCATATTTTGTCGGGATGTCCTTCGGTAACCGACTCGGATGTAAACAGCATTTTCTTCATTTTTCTAAATCCTTTCATAAAAAATCTCCGGGCTCTGCCGGAGATTTCATTTTCTCATCTTCCGGAATTAGCACCTTACGTCACCGCAGGTTGCCGTAGCTTCACAGGGCCTGTCCCTCCACCACTCTTGATAAGATATATTTACTTAATTACTTAATGTATTATATCATATAATCTGTATTTTTTCAACAGTTATCGCCAAATTTATTTTAAAACCAAAAACATCACACAAAGAGATACCGCAATGATAACCAAAGCTATCAATGACACTATCACGGACCTTGCCTTTGATTTTTTTACGGAACTGCTCTCCGTTTTATTCTGCACAAATCCGGAGCTTTTAAGTGCTGAGGAAGCAGGCTTATACAGAAGCAAAACAATCGCCCCGTTTAAAAGTGCCTTTATAAAGTTGAAGGGCAAAAGGATACTCGGCAGCATAGCCGCCACGTCTGACATAGTAGAGGGCACTCCCACTACGTAAGTAAGATACAGCGGGGTTATGAGCAGATTGGCTATCATCATAACAGCCGCCACCGAAAAGACACCCGCCGCAAGCGCTGCTATCGCCCCGTAAAAGCTCCTCTTATATTTGTAAATAACGCCCGTTGTAAGAACAAAGGTCACCGACGACAAAATGTTCATAACAAGTCCGTACCAGCCCGTTATACTTATAGTAAACATTTCAAGCAAAGGAACCAATACAGCTATGGGCAGAGCCGCCAAGGGTCCGAATATTAAAGCGCATATAACTATAACGGCGTCCTTGAAATCAAGCGACAGAAATCCAGCTACCTTCGGAAAATATCCGCACAGCATAGCGGTAACAAAAGCCAATGCGGAGAACATAGCCACCGCCACTATCTTTTTAGTCTTTGTTGAATTTTTTTCAACCATAAAAAATCTCCCTTTCTACGAAAATTCGTTTTGGGAGAAGATATTGTATAAAGCTATCTCAATTATCTTCTCTTATCCGGACTTTACCGTCGGTGCAGGAATCTCACCTGCTCGGCTCTTTCGAGTTCGCGGACTTTACCGCCGGTATGGAATCTCACCAATCCCCAAAGATATTTTAGAAAAAAGCGCCGAGGAATATGATATTCCTCGGCGCCAAATTTGAGTTTTAATTACTCGATGATGCTGGAAACGACGCCGGAACCAACAGTTCTACCACCCTCACGGATAGCGAAACGGAGTCCCTCTTCGATAGCGATAGGAGTGATAAGCTCAACAGTCATATCAACGTTATCGCCGGGGCGGCACATCTCAACGTCAGCGGGAAGACCGATAACGCCGGTAACGTCGGTTGTTCTGAAGTAGAACTGAGGTCTGTAACCTGCAAGGAAGGGCTTCTTACGTCCGCCTTCCTTCTCGGTAAGAACGTAAACCTGTCCAACAAACTTGGTGTGGGGCTGAACCGAGCCGGGCTTACAGAGAACCTGTCCACGCTCGATCTCATTCTTAGCGATACCACGGAGAAGTGCACCGATGTTATCACCAGCCTGAGCCTCATCAACGATCTTATGGAACATCTCAACACCGGTAACGGTGGTG
>JAZNXE010000026.1:0-115876 GCA_045593725.1 Eubacteriales bacterium | reverse complement strand
CTCATGGTGAAACCCGTTTACGGGTAGCAAGTATCCATTGCATGGCTGGCAGGCCAATAAAAGCGCACTTGTGCTCAGCCAGTAGTATTAGGGCTATGCCCGAAAATGAAATACCCCCCGTTATACGGGGGGATATTTATTCAAAAAGTATTTCCGCCTCAAGACATACGGTGCCCTCTTGGTTTATCGTCCTGAAGCCGTATTTCTTATTCTCGCTGTGACAATATACGCTTATGGTGTCGCCAAACGCCGCCTCGTGGAGATAGGAAAGAGATATACCCTTTATGTCCTTTGTTTTGCCGTATGGAAGAAAGTCGCATAGCATGTCGGCGTACCGAGTGTTGTTCATATGCATATTGTAATCAAGGTCGGAATATACAATTTTGCGTTCTCCCAAAAGCTGTAAGCATTCGGTCTTGGGAACTCTGAAGCGAGGGGGGATTCCTATATCTATGGGCGCCTCGTGTTCAGAACCGAGATTGAAGCTGTCAACCCTGCGCAGCTGCTTATCATCAAGAGAAAGGAGCGCCCACGTGGTGTCGGCTGAGGCGATGACATCATTTCCTCTCCGTATTTCGTAAAATCGGTTAAAGGCAAATCCCCTGCTTTCGCAGGTCCAGGTGCTTACCGTAATGTCCTCGTAAGCGTACAGGGGCATATAGATAGCAAGACGCGTCTTACTGAGGATAAAGGCGAGCTTATTTTCGTCCCTCAGACGGTCAAGATTGCAGTTAAGGCTCTCCAGATGGCTGTTCGAGGTTTCTTGCATATATACAAGAAGCTGGGTGGGTCGAACTCGGCGCTCGGCGTCTGTATCGTGCCAGCGGGTCGTGTATTTTTGAGAAAATATCATAGCGTAATCCTTAATTTTTATTTCTTACAGATATTCTATCAAAAACTTTTTAATATTTCAAGGGGATTTTGTGAATTGTTTGTTTATCCCTCTGCTGTGGTCAGCAGGTCTGTGGCTCCAACAGAGGCTATGGCAGCGCCGCCTTCATTTATTGCCGCGGCATTGCCAAGCCCAAAGCTTACGGCAATAGCGGTATTGACCTCGCGCATCATGCCTTCATCAAGGTGCCCCATTTTTTCCTTAAGGCGACGCTTATCCAGAGTCCTTATCTGCTCTAAAAGCACCACCGAGTCCTTGGCGAGTCCAACCTTATCGGCGTGTATATCTATGTGCGTAGGTAAACGGTTTTTGCCCATTCTTGAGGTAATTGCCGCGGCTATTACCGTGGGACTGTATCTGTTTCCCACGTCATTCTGTATTATAAGAACAGGGCGCAGTCCGCCCTGCTCCGAGCCGACCACGGGGCTTAGGTCGGCATAATAAATATCTCCTCGTTTTATACTCATTAAATTTCACTCTCCAAATCAAAACAGAATTTTCCTTTCAAATATATTTTTGTCACGCTCACCCCGAATTTAAACACGCAGAGCGTTTTTTGGAAAAGGAAGTTTTACCCATTTTTAGACTGAGGATGACAGAGAATGACTCTATTCAGCCTCGATACAATAAATGCACAAAAGGAAAATAGAGTTAACTTCAATATTTATTGCGGGGGTATGGGATTTTTAAAATGCGGAAAAATTATTGTTGAATTTTCAAAAAATACTTGCAGAAATCGCAATATTGTGGTAAAATAATTTCTGTAATTATTCTTTGTTTATGTTACGGGAGGTAACAGTATGGATACAAATAAAAGACCTGAAAGTATGGAGCGTATAACTACTCCTGAATTGGCAAAAGCGTTTATAGACGAGCAGATTGCTGCCGTAAGAGCGCAGGTTGGTGATAAGAAGGTGCTTCTCGCTCTTTCGGGTGGAGTTGACAGCTCGGTTGTGGCGGCTCTTTTGGTCAAGGCTATCGGGAAGCAGCTTGTATGCGTTCACGTAAATCACGGACTTATGCGTAAGGGTGAGAGCGAGGACGTTATAAGAATATTCAGAGATGAGCTTGACGCTAATCTTATTTACGTTGATGCCACCGACCGTTTTCTTGATTTGCTCAAGGGTGTTGACGCTCCCGAGCAGAAGAGAAAGATAATAGGCGGAGAATTTATAAAGGTATTTGACGAGGAAGCCTCCAAGCTTGAGGGCATTTCCTTCTTGGCGCAGGGAACGATATATCCCGATATACTTGAGTCCGACGGAGTAAAGGCGCACCACAACGTAGGCGGCCTGCCTGAGGATATGCAGTTTGAGCTGGTTGAACCCGTAAAGCTCCTTTATAAGGACGAGGTAAGAGTCGTAGGTGAGGCGCTTGGACTTCCTCACGCGATGGTTTACCGTCAGCCCTTCCCCGGACCGGGACTTGGGGTTCGTTGCCTTGGAGCTATTACCAGAGATAGACTTCACGCCCTTCGCGAGGCAGATGCAATACTTCGCGAGGAGTTCGATAATTGCGGACTGGCGGAGAAGGTATGGCAGTACTTTATAGCAGTCCCCGATATGAAGAGCGTTGGCGTAAAGGATGGCAAGAGATACGAGGGCTGGCCCGCGATAATCCGTGCCGTAAACACAAAGGACGCTATGTCCGCTACCATTGAGGAGATACCCTACGCGGTTCTTCATAAGATAACCGACAGAATAACCCGTGAGGTTGATGGAATCAACAGAGTTCTTTTTGACCTTACGCCTAAGCCTATCGGAACGATTGAGTGGGAATAATGCCAATTTAACACAGTTTACCTAAAGTAGCAGATGGTGTTTTACCGTCTGCTACTATTTTTTGTTAGATTTCCGTTTTGACAGAAAAAATTAAAAAGTATTGAAAATAATAAAGATTTATGGTATAATATGTTGAATATGTTCTAAATTTATAAGTTTTATAGCAAACAAGACTAAGGAAGGTAATTCATGGAAATCTTAGAGTTTCTAAATCAGATGACGGCAAATCCATTGCTGTTTGTTGCGGTGACCCTAACACTTGGCGTAATCCTTGTCAATGGGTGGACGGACGCGCCAAACGCTATCGCCACCTGTGTGGTAACAAGGTGTATGCCCCCTAAGGCTGCCATACTTATGGCGGCAGCCTTTAATTTCCTTGGTGTATTTATTATGACCAAGATCAGTAATGAGGTTGCGGTTACCATTACAAGTATGGTTGATTTCGGCGAGAACTCAGGTAGAACTATCATTATTGTTCTTTGCGCGGCGATGCTGGCTATCGTGGTTTGGGCAACTCTGGCTTGGGTGTTCGGTATCCCCACCAGCGAGAGCCACGCTCTCATTGCAGGTCTTACGGGGGGAGCAATGGCACTTAACGGTCTTAATGCGGTGGTTTGGAGTCAATGGATGAAGGTAGTTTACGGTATCGTTATTTCCATAACTCTTGGCTTCGGTCTTGCGTGGCTTATATGTAAGCTGGTAACCGTTATTTGCCACAAGGTAAATAGGCCCAAAACCGAACCGTTTTTCAAGGGAGCGCAGATTGTGGGTGCGGCAGCTATGGCGTTTATGCACGGAGCGCAGGACGGACAGAAGTTTATGGGTATTATACTGCTTTGTGTATTTACTTTGCAGGGTACGGGTGTAGCGTCATCTTCCTTCGAGATCCCTATGTGGCTGATGATCGTTTGTTCACTTGTTATGGCGGCAGGAACTGCAATGGGCGGAAAAAAGATTATTAAGTCTGTGGGTATGGATATGGTAAAGCTTGAAAAATATCAGGGCTTCTCCGCGGATATTGCTTCATCTCTTTCTCTGGTGTTCTGCTCGGTATTCGGCCTGCCAGTTTCTACCACTCACGTAAAAACAACCTCAATTATGGGTGTAGGCGCGGTTAAACGTATTTCGGATATCAATTTCGGCGTGGTAAAGGAAATGGTTATGACGTGGATACTTACCTTCCCGGGATGCGGATTTCTTGCTTTTCTTGTAACTAAGCTATTCTTGTTTATTTTTAACTAAGAGAAAGGAATTTAAAAAATGGCTAAGAGTGATAAATTTTATTTTGAAAACTTTTTGGAATGTGCGGTTCTCGCTGAGAGCGCGGCAAACTATCTCGTAGAATGTCTTGAAAATTATGATGCGGATAAAATTTTTGATATGCTGGAGAAAATGCATACGTTTGAGCACAACGCTGATATCAAGAAGCACGAAATGAACGAAACTCTTGCAAAGGCTTTTGTTACGCCTATTGACCGTGAGGACCTCGATATGCTCAGTCAACAGCTTGACAACGTATCTGACACCTTAGAAGAAATTTTGCAAAAGTTCTACATATACAACATCAAGCAAATAGACCCCGCCGCAATTGAATTCGCTAAAAATCTTGTAAAGAGCTGCGGAAAGCTTGTGCAGATTATGGGTGAGTTTGAAAACTTCAAAAAGTCCAAGATAATGCACTCGTTAATTATTTCCTGTAACGACGTTGAGGAAGAGTGTGACAAGATTTACCTTACAACCATGCATAACCTTACAAGAAATTCTACCGACGTTCTCACAACAATTTGTTGGTATAAGATTTTTGATTGCTTCGAGGCTTGCGCGGACGCTTGCGAACACGTAAGCGAGTGCGTGGGCTCGGTTATTATGAAAAATACTTAAGCCACCGTGTGAAAGCACTATGGCAACAAAATGGCACCGCTTGAAAAGCGGTGCCCTTTTGTTGTGTATGCTATTTGTTATTAGCTGCACTTCTACTCATTAGAGTGAAGATTACATAGTAACTACGACAGTATGAGTCTTTCCGTCGCCTACAAGCTCGACAGTGCTGCTAACAGCCTTGCCGTCAAGAGTAACGCTCTTAACGCCTGACTGGGCGCCGCTTTCATTCTTTATAGTTATTTCGTACGTATCTCCTCTGAACTTACGGGTAAGCGTTACCTCGCCCCAAGCCGCGGGGATGCAGGGGTTGAGGGTAAATCCGTTGTACTCGGGGTGGAAGCCCAGCATATACTGAACTACCGCTCTGAACATCCAACCTGCCGTACCCGTTACCCAAGCAAAGAGTGTTTCGCCCTTTCTGGGGTTATCGGGACCAAAGTACATATTGGTAAGTGCGTAAGGCTCACATCCCGAATGGTCGGAGGGGTTGGTGTCACTGTCAGGCATTATTTTAAGGATTGTTTCGTAAGCCTTGTCGCCGCGGCCGAGCAGACAGTCGGCAACTACCTTAAACGTACCGCCGTGGCAGTAGGGAGTTCCGTTCTCCCAAATTCCGGGGATGAAGCTTGTAAGACGTCCTATTCTGTTGTTAAACCTTGTGTAGGTGGGGAAGAGAGTAAGAGGACCGTAGTCGCTGTCAAGGTACTTATCAACAGAAGCTATGCACTTTTCAGCGCGCTCACCCTCTGCTACCTCAGCAAGGATAGCCCATGTCTGAGAGTTGAGATATATGCTTCCTTCAGCTTCCTCGTGGCTTCCTACCTTTTCGTTGTAGTCGTTGATAGCCGCAAGATACCACTCGCCGTCCCATCCCTGTGCGTTGATAGCAGCCTTCATCTTCTCGCGTCTTGCCAACATCTCATCTCTTACTGCTGTGTCACCGAGGAGCTTTTCTGCTATTTCTGCTGCATTCTTGAGAGCGTAGCAAAGGGAAATGGAGGTCCATACCGACTCACCCTTGCCCTTAAGACCTGTCATATTGAGAGAGTCGTTCCAGTCACCGTCACGGGAGTGAACAAGACCGTGCTCACCGATATCGTCGGATACGAATCTCATTGCGGTGAGGATGTGTCCCCAGACTGTGTCCTCGCCTTCATCGAGGTATTTTACAGGGTGGTTAAGGAAGTCAACGTCGCCTGTTTCCTTAATGTATGCGTTAACGGTGGGAGTTACCCAGGTAGGTCCGTCGGAGTAGATGTGGTGGTCAAGAGGCAGCCAACCTCTTACACAGCGTCCGTCAGAGTACATATACGTGAGAGTTTCAAGAATTTTTTCTTTAGCAAGCTCGGGATTGAAGGATGCAACAGCCCAAGCATCCTGAAGCTGGTCACGGAAGCCCTTACCCGTATCACGTCCTACCTCAGCGCAGAGCTGAACCTGCTGCTTGAGCCAGTAGTTGGTAAGGCAGTTTATTTTTTCGTTGGGAGTCTTTACGTAAATGCTGGAGGAGGTCTCCTGCTTTCTGTCAAGAAGCGCCTGATAATCCTTTTCTATCTTGTCCCCAGTAAATATCTTCTTGCAGATATCAACTGCGGTGGACATCTCGTCAGCGTCACCGATAAGCACGTAAACCGCAACACTTTCTCCTGCCGCAAGCTCGAAGTCGTGCTGCATAACACCGGACATCTGCTCGCAAGCGGCGTAGTTGTTCGCAAGCTTATCTGCCTTTATAGCCTCTGGATGTGTGATAGAGCCGTATGTGCCGAGGAAGCCACGGCGGGAGGTTTCAAAAGCTGTGGGCTTGATGCTGGACGCGATGAATCCGTTGAACCATTCGTGGGGACGCTCCATAGCCTTGTTGAAGCACATAATGAGGTTGTTTTCCTCATCGTACTCGGCGTGAACGTAGGAGTTGTAGTCACTGTATCTCTGGTATCCCACAAGCTCAAAATCAGCGAAGGAATAGAGGGAGATTGAAGCCTTATTTGCGCTCTTATTCTCAAGTGTAACCTTCCATATCTCGCAGGGGTCGGTGTCGTTGACGTACATACGGGCGGTAGCCGCGATACCCTCGCACTCGCCGTGTATCTCGCTGTATCCAAGACCGTGTATGCAGTAATAGTTATCAACCTCTGTTATGCAGGGGTACTGACCGGGGTTGAAGACCGTGCCCGTAGCCTTGTTCTTTATGTAGAAGTAGCGGTTTCCGTCACGAATGACACAACAACGTCCCTTTCCTTCGGGGTCGATATACGCCATAGCTCGCTGACCGTAAGCGCCTACGCCGCCGCCGTTCTGATTTACGCCAGAGAGTACTCTGGAGTTCCAGATATAGTTAAGCTGGGGGCGGGGAGTTTTAGGATTTGTGATCTTAAATTCTTTTTCTGCAACGAATTTTCCGTATGTGCTCATAGCTTGTCTCCTGAACTTTAAGTATTGATAGTTTGATTATACCATAATATGACATATTTATCAATAATATTTTGTGATTTTATTTGATTTTTAATTATATATATTCATTAATCTATTGCAAAAATGACCTTTTTATGGTATAATTAATTGAAAAATAAACAAAAAGGAGAAAAGCAATGAAAAAGGTTATTTGCAAAGTAGAATACGATACCGAGAAGGCAACTCTCGTTGAGAAGCGTACCTTTGGTGAGTTTGGCGACCCCGCTGGCTATGAGGAGTCCCTTTATGTTACCGAGAACGGCAAGTATTTCCTCTATGTAAACGGCGGAGCTGATTCGGTATATACCGAGGAGAACATAAAGAGAATGTCCGCTGCCAAGGCTGAAGAGTGGAAGAACGCGTAAGTACATATAAAAAGAACCGAAATTAATTTCGGTTCTTTTTATTGTATGACGAAAACCATCAGCACGGCTGGTGCTCATGACTTTTACATTGCTGGTTGAGTGGGCAGAGAAGCGGCATCGAAAATGTTTCTGAAAAGCTGCTCGTTGTCAAAATAGAGCATAGCTCCTTCAATGTGAAGAACGCGGAGAGAGGAGTAATTGTACGTGGAAAGCGGTCGGTCAAGGGCATCGTTTGATTGGGCGCAAACGAGAACATCGTTGTCTGTAAATTCGCTTATTATAAGGCTGTGATAAAAGCTTCCGCTATCGTCGGCGAGCTGTATTACATCTCCTATTTCCACCTCTCCTGAGCTTCTTGCGTCGGTGGCGTAGGGACCGTAGCCTCTGTTTTGCGCCGCAAAATCGGGCGCGCCGGTAAGAAAATTATACAGCTCGTCAACTCCGCTCCATGCAGGGGCGCGGTCCTCCGCGGATATGTAGTACCATCCAAAGGTGGGAGTATAATTCATAACGGGCGCTCCCGCAAATATACATTGCGAAACGAAATTGGTGCAATTTCCGCCCTGACCCGTGAAATCTATGAAAAGGGGATTTCGGTTAAGCGCCCATCTTCTGGCGTATTCTACGGCGCGGCGTCTGTCGTAAGGTATAGGTAAGAGCATAGTGGACCTCCAAAAATATCATTACTTTAGTATATGATAAAAACAAATAAAAGCTTCAAAAAATCTTGACATATTGGGTGGCTTATGTTATAATAATGATGTTGAGGTGCTGGCGGAATGTGAATTAACACAGTGCACCAAGACGGAAAGGGAAAATCCTTTCCAAAGCCGACCGTCTGGGCAGCTCCGATATACGGGGGTGCTTTGTTTTTTTATAAGGCATCTTTGGAGCAAAGAAAAAAACAGAAAGGTAGGAAATATCATGGAAATTAAAGCATGGAACGGATTTATTGACGGAGAGTGGCAAACAAGTATAAACGTTCGCGACTTTATCAACAAGAACTATACAGCTTACACGGGTGACGATAGCTTTTTAGTCGGCGCTACCGAGCGTACCAAGGCGCTCAACGCCAAGCTTAAGGAGCTTCAGGCTGAGGAGAGAGCCAAGGGGGGCGTAAGGAATATAGATACGACCACTGTTTCCTCACTGTGTAATTACGCGGCGGGATACATAGATAAGGATAATGAGCTTATCGTCGGTCTTCAGACAGACGAGCCATTAAAGAGAGGCGTTAACCCCTTCGGAGGAATCCGTATGGCGCGTGCCGCGTGCGAGGCTTACGGATATAAGCTTTCAGACAAGATAGAGGAATATTTTACATACCGAACCACGCACAATGACGGTGTTTTCCGCGTCTATACCGATGAGATGAAGGCTGCAAGACACTGCGCGCTTCTCACGGGACTTCCCGATGCTTACGGACGGGGAAGAATTATAGGAGATTACCGAAGAGTCGCTCTTTACGGCGTTGACGCTCTTATCGCTCAAAAGGCAGCCGATAAAAAGTCTGTGGGCGAGCGCGCAATGGATGCCGATAACATAAAGCTTCTTGAAGAGCTTTACAGTCAGATAGACTTCCTCAAAAAGCTTAAGAAAATGGGTGAGATATACGGCTTTGACATAAGCAGACCCGCCGAGAACGCGAGGGAAGCCATACAGTGGACGTACTTTGGATATCTTGCGGCTAACAAGGAGCAGAATGGTGCTGCTATGTCCTTTGGACGCTGCTCAACCTTCTTTGATATTTATATAGAAAGAGATATGAAGGCGGGTATTCTTGACGAATCGGGCGCTCAGGAGCTTATAGACGACCTTGTTATAAAGCTTCGCGCGGCAAGACATCTTCGCACTCCCGAGTACAACGAGCTTTTCGGCGGTGACCCCATGTGGATAACCGAGAGCGTTGGAGGAATGGGAAAGCACCACCGCACTCTGGTTACAAAAAGCTCTTTCAGAATACTCAATACCCTATATACCTTAGGTCCTGCCCCCGAGCCTAACCTTACGGTGCTTTGGAGCGTTCATCTTCCCGAGGGCTTTAAGAAATTTTGCGCAAAGCTCTCAATCGATACCGACGCTATACAGTACGAGAACGACGACCTTATGCGTATAACCTACGGCGACGACTACGCTATCGCTTGCTGTGTGTCCGCAATGAAGGTAGGAAAGCAGATGCAGTTCTTCGGAGCGCGTACTAACCTTGCCAAGCTATTGCTTTTGGCGCTCAACGGCGGATATGACAATATGTTCGGCACTCGCATAGGACCGCAGGAAGAGCCTATGGCAGACGAGGTGCTTGATTATGACGCTGTAAAGGCGCGCTTTGACAGATATCTCGCGTGGCTGTGTAAGCTTTACGTTAATACTATGAACTGTATTCATTATATGCACGATAAGTATGCTTATGAAAAGATACAGATGGCGCTTCACGATACCGATGTCAACAGACTGATGGCGTTTGGGGTTGCGGGACTTTCGGTTCTGGTTGACTCGCTGTCGGCTATTAAGTACGCAAAGGTACGCCCTGTACGTAACGAGGAGGGAATTATAGTCGATTTCGTTACCGAGGGCGATTTCCCCAAGTTTGGAAACGACGACGACAGGGTCGACGAAATGGCGCAGGATATACTCCGTGACGTTATTTCTGAGCTGAAAAAGACTCCCACGTACAGAGATGCGGAGCATACTCTTTCGGTTCTTACCATTACCTCTAACGTGGTTTACGGTAAGAAGACGGGGGCTACCCCCGACGGAAGACGCGCGGGCGAGGCGTTTGCTCCCGGAGCAAATCCTATGCACAACAGAGAGGAAAACGGAGCGCTGGCGTCACTCAACTCGGTGTCAAAGCTTCCCTACGTATATGCCCGCGACGGTATATCCAATACCTTTTCTATCGTTCCCGACGCGCTGGGTAAGAGCAGAGAGGAAAAGGTGGATAATCTTGTTACCGTGCTTGACGGATATTTCTCCAATAACGCTCATCACCTTAACGTAAACGTAATGAACCGTGAGCTTCTTATGAAGGCTTACGAGAATCCTGAGGAGTATCCCAACCTTACCATAAGAGTTTCGGGTTATGCCGTTAACTTCTGCAAGCTCTCCCGTGAGCAGCAGAAGGAGGTCATAATGCGTACCTTCCACGACGTGATGTAAGCTATGGAGGGAAGGATACATTCTTTTCAAAGTCTTGGAACTGTTGACGGTCCGGGAGTCAGAGCCGTGGTATTTATGCAGGGGTGTCCTCTGCGATGCGTGTGCTGTCACAATCCCGACACGTGGGATATGCAGGGCGGCACACTGATGTCGGCGCGCGACGTTGCCAATAAGATACTCAGACTCAGACCGTACTTTGGAAATGACGGCGGAGTTACGGTATCGGGGGGCGAGCCGCTGATGCAGGCAGACTTTGTCAGCGAGCTGTTCAGTATATGCAGAGAGGAGGGAATACACTGCGCCCTTGATACCAGCGGGTGCGTGTTAAACTCCCGTGTGGAACGGCTTTTGACCCTTTGCGACCTGGTGCTTCTGGATTACAAATATACCAATGACTGCGATTATAAAAAGAATTGCGGTTGCTCTAAGGAGAGTGTTGACCGCTTTCTGCAAAAGCTTCAGGATATGGAAAAGAGGGTATGGCTAAGGCAGGTTATAATTCCCAATCTTACCGACAATACCGAGTCCTTGGAGAAGCTATATGCGCTGAAGGAAAAATACAGCTGTATTGAAAAAATAGAGCTTTTACCCTTTCGCAAGCTGTGCGTGGAGAAATATAAGGCTATGGGTATAGATTTTCCTCTGTCCGACACACCTGAGGCGGATGCGGCTGAGGTTGCGCGGCTTCAGACGCTTATGGAAAAAGAATAATCAAGAATAGGGCTGTTGTACGTGCAACAGCCTTATTAAAAAAGGAGATAAAAATGAGGATTTTACATACGGGTGACCTTCATCTTGACAGCGCCTTTTGCTCTTATGGTGCGAGAGATGCCCAAAAACAACGTGAGGCGGGAAGGGCGTTGCTTCGCCGAATATTCGGGTGCGCCGCTAAAGAGGGCGCTCAGTTGATACTCATATCGGGTGACCTATTTGACAGCAGATTTGTAAGCCCCGAAACGGGTGAGCTTTTTTGCGCTTTGGTTGAGGAGGGCGGTATTCCTGTGGTGGTATCTCCCGGAAATCACGACCCTTATTTTGAAAATTCATTTTACGCAAAGGCAGCAGAGCGTCTGGGAGATAAGCTTTTTGTGTTTAGCTCCCCCGAATTGCAAATATTTGATATAGATAGCCTCAGAGTAAGGGTGTTTGGCTATGCTTTCACCTCTGCCGCGCTTTGTGAAAGTCCCCTGAGTGGAGCTGAGATGCCAGAGGACAACGGATATACAAGGATATTCTGCGGACACGGGGATATATTCTCTCCCGTTTCACGTTATGCTCCCATAACAGAGAATGAGCTTAGAAAATTTGATTTTGCTTATGCTGCTTTAGGGCATGTGCACAATGGGTGGAATGCCGAAAAAATGGGAGGAAGAGCACGGTATTGCGGCTTTGGAGAGGGAAGAAGCTTTGATGAGCTTGGCGATGGCGGTGTTTGGATAGTGAATATAGACAGTGAAAGCTTCACCTGCGAAAGAAGAATACTTTCAAATAAGGCTTTTTATATCTTAAAGCTGGGGCTTTGCTCCGAGGATACCTTCTCTTCAGCCAAGGAAAGGATATGTGAGCAGATAAAGAAACAGAAATATTCCCAAAACGCGCATCTCAGACTCATTCTTGAGGGTGTTGCCCAAGAGAATTTAGTGAAGGATTTAATAACGGCTACCCAAGAAATATGCTCGGATTGCGGTCTTGAATATCTGGAGCTTACAGACCGCGTTATGCCTGTCATGGACGGAGAGTATCTGGAGCGGGACACCACTTTGCGCGGTGAGCTTTACAGAGTACTGCGACCCAAGCTGATGTCCTCGGACAATGAGGAGCGGGCGAGAGCCATAAAGGCGCTTAAAATAGGTCTTGCCGCCATAGACGGAAGAAGCATCTTCGGCGCAGATGAGAAAGGCGGAGGCGTATGAGAATAAAAGAGATAAATATTCTGGAGTTCGGGTGTCTTAAAAACAAGGTTATAAAGCCCGATGACGGAATGAATATAATATATGGAGAGAATGAATCGGGAAAGAGCACTGTAATGCTGTTCATAAAATTCATTCTTTACGGATTTGGCAGAAAAGGTGCTTCAAACAGTGACAGAGAGCGTTCTATAAGCTGGAGCGGTCACGTTGCCGCGGGCAGCATGACCTTTGAGCACGCAGGCAGAGAATATCGTATTGAACGCAGATACACCGATGGAGGCAGAAGCGGAAGCGAAAAGCTCAGAGCGGTATGTCTTGATGACGGAGGCGAAATTGCTACCGACAAAAGTATGGGAGAATACTTCTTGGGAGTACCTAAGGAGGTATTTGAGAGCAGTGCCTACGTTGGGCAGATGCGCGCTACCAGCCTAGACGGAGAAAAAACGGTGGCGAGCATAAGAAATATGCTCACCTCGGCGGACGAGTCGGTGGATACCGCAAAAATACTTAAAAGTCTTGATTCGGTAAGGGTGGGATATCTTCACAAAAATAAAAACGGCGGAAGCCTGTATGAGGATGAGCAGCGTATAAGTGCCACCAGACAAAGGCTTGAGAAAACAAAGGATGCTTCTTTTTTCCTTGAGGAGCAGATTCAGAGGTTAGAAAAGGCGAAGAATGATTATGCTATTGTAAAGCGGGAGCTTGAACAAAAGGACACTCTGATTTCCGAGATAAACAAGGTGAATATTCTTGAACGGTTCAGGCAGCTTGACAAGACCCGCGAAGAAAAGGAACTACTGACAGCTAAAAAAGAGAGGCTGACAGCGGAGGGCTTAAAGACCGAATTTTTCCCCGATAGAAATCATATTGCCGAGCTTCGTCTTTGCGCAAGAGCATTGAGTGACGCTCAAAAGACCCTTGACGAGCGCAAGGAAGAGCTTAAAGTGAAAGAAAGCTCAGGTTATAATTCTGAGCTTGCCGACCTTGGCCAAAGGCTTGAGCAGGCAGGCGGAGCGGAAGCGCTGCTTAGCGCCGTGGAGAGTAAAAAGAAAAAGAGCCGACTGCACGGCGGGGTGATAACCGCTGTCTGGACAGCTCAAGGGTCGCTTAGCATAACGGCGGCTGCCCTTATGCTTCTGGGCTATGCTTGGGGGGCGGTATTGTTTGCTTTTCTTGTCCCCGCAATCATACTTACGGTAAGGTCAGCAAAGGTCAAAAGAAAGCTCAAAGCCGAAATATTAGATATATCCGCTGAGTATGGAGTAGTGCCCGAGGAGCTTAGCGTAAGATTGGAGCAGTGTGCTGATGAACTTTCAAAAAAGAGGGAGCACATATCCCTTATAACTATTGCGGAGGCAGAGCTTACCTTGGCTGAGCGCACGTATTTGTCCTGCGAGGGTAATCTCACACAGCTCCTGAAAAAGACGATGCCAAATGTTGAGCCGACCTGTTCAGCTGCTCAAAATGAGGTGGCAAGGCTTGAGAGCTTTATTGCGGCTTATGAGGATATAATTCGGGAGGAAGAGGCTCTTTTAAGGGTGATAAAAAATGAAGAGTCAGCCCTCTCGAGCTATAACGCCGAGGAGCTACGCAACAGTCTTTCGGTTGAAATAAAGGATATAACACCTACTGCTATATCCGAGGCACAGCGCGTAAGAGGATTTCTGGCTGCTAAAAAGGCTTCTCTTGAGCAGCGTGTGATGTCACTTGGAAACTCGGTGGCGGAGCTTCGTGTAAGCTCCGAGGACCCCTTAGCTATCGCCGATGAGCTTGCGGAGCTGGAAGCTAAAGCAGCCCGTGACCGAGAGTTTTACGATGCCTTGACACTGGCTATGGAGGCTATGGAGCAGGCAGGACAGATAATGAGCGGAAGCGTTATGCCCTCTGTATCCAAGCGAGCGGGAGAGATAATTAGCAGGATAAGCAGTGATAAATATACCGCTCTGCGAACCACAGGTACGCTTGGTGTATCCTTGGACAGCGAGGGCTTTGGCGTAAAATCCGAATATCTCAGCGGAGGAACGAGGGACTCAGCGTATCTTGCCCTGCGCTTGGCTCTTTTTGACCGCATATACGGAGAGGAGCGTCCGCCCCTGATACTTGACGAGGCCTTCTGTCAGCTTGACGGAGAAAGAGCGGAGCGTTTACTTGAAATGCTTTGCGAGCTTTCCCGCGAGGGTATTCAGTGCCTGTGCTTTACCTCGCACAAACGAGAGGCAGAGATATGCCACAGGATAGGAGCGGAATATAAGTCAATAAGACTTTGATTAAAAAACGGCAGATATAAAATCTGCCGTTTTTTTTAGCTTCTTAGTTTACCACATTAGTTGGGTATCCGTTTATAAAATTCTCTACGTTGGCGGCTACTATTGACAGCAGGCGCTTTCTCGTTTCGAGAGGAGCCCAGGCTATATGCGGGGTTATGGTTATATTTGGCGCGTTAAGAAGAGGGCAGTCGGCGGGCATAGGCTCTGAGGTGAGCACGTCTATTGCCGCCCCTGCCAGATGTCCTGAGTTAAGTGCCTCGGCGAGCGCGTCCTCGTCTATTACTCCACCGCGGGCGGTATTTATAAAATACGCCCCTTTTTTCATTTTGGAAAAAGCCTCCATATTAAAGAGTCTTTGAGTAGCCTCGGTAAGAGGGCAGTGCACGGTTATATAATCACTTTGGGAAAGAAGCGTGTCAAAATCTACAAACTCCACACTCTCCGCTTCTTTTTTTGAACGTGTACAAGCGATTACTCTCATACGGAAGGCTTTCGCTATTTGGGCGACTCGGCTTCCGATTGCCCCATATCCGAAAATACCCAGAGTCTTGCCCTCAAGCTCACAGGTGGGGCGGGAAAAGAAGCAAAACAGGCGTGAGCGTACCCATTCTCCGTCCTTTACGTCCCTGTCGTACTCGGATATTCTCGTGGCGTGATTGAGAATATATCCAAATACCTGCTGCGCCACAGAGGAGGTGGAATATGAGCCTGCGTTGCATACGCTCACACCCTTTTGACGGGCATAGGCTGTATCCACGTTATTATAGCCCGTTGCGAACAGAGCTACCAGCTTGAGATGCTTTGCGGCGTCAAGCTCTGCTTTGCCAATAACAGTTTTGTTGATTATGACAATATCAGCGTCCTTTATCCTCTCGGCGGTTTCATCGGGGGCGGTTTCGGCATAATACGTCACCGAGCCAAAGCGTTCAAGTATGCTCAAATTCAAATCTCCCGCGGACACGGTAGAGCAATCTGTAAGTACTATGTTAAGCTTCATTTTATATATCCTTCTGTATTATTTGTTCAATTATATCACAAAGCTTTGATAAAATCAATAGGCTGCTTCATCAAATGCGTTTCGGCATTTTAATGAAGCAGCCTTAAAAATTATCCCTTTACCTTAAATCTGTTTTGACATCTGGGGCAGACAACGAAATGCTTACCCTTTGATTTTGGTAGCCTTAAGACCGCCTTGCATTTTGAACACTTACGGTAAACGTGTGTCTTGCGGTCACGGAATTTGTTTCTGCGGAGCTTGAAAAATCCGCAGAATTTTTCGTTTTCTCTTCGTCTTGCCGCTATATTCCGTGAGAACATTCTGAAGAACATCCATCCTGCCATAGCGGTGATGCTTACATAGTAGAAGAGAGAGAACCAAACCGAGTCAACAAAAAGCGATACAACGGAGAAGAGAAGAATCCAAATGACGTAAACCCAGAGCAGTACCTTGTTGAGGGTATCAGTTCCGTATCTTCCGTACATAAAGCCGTAGAGCTTGTTTTTGAATTTACCCATTACAGTATCCCTTCCTTATTATTCGGTTCGCAACGCGATAACGGGGTCCTTCTTGGATGCGCTCTTTGCGGGGATAAGACCCGCGAGTATGGTGAGCAGCATACTTATTCCCACAAGTATTATTCCCGCAAGCCAAGGAAGAACAGCTCTGATGTTAGAGAAGCCCGAAAGTGCCTGAATTATAGCGTTAACAGGCAGGCAGAGGATTATAGTGAACGCTATGCCTATAAAGCCTGCTATAAGTCCGATAATAAAGGTTTCGGCATTGAATACGCGGGAGATATCCTTTTTGGAAGCACCGATAGCGCGAAGTATTCCTATCTCCTTTGTTCTTTCAAGAACCGAGATGTTGGTGATTATTCCTATCATTATAGAAGAAACTACAAGGGAGATAGAAACGAAGGCTATGAGCACGTAGGATATAACGTCGATTATTATAGATACCGAGGACATCATAGCGCCTATAAGGTCGGTATAATGGAGCTCATCCTCTTTATCCTCTACACTGCTGTTGTAATTAGCTATAAATTCCTCTATCTTCTCCTTGGAATCAAAGTCCTTGGGATAGAAATTTACAGATGCGGGAGAAGCCTTCTCCGCGGCTCCGAGAGTCTTCAATGTGGAGTCCAGAGTGGCGTCGGTTTGAGGCGCCATCTCGTAAAGAGTGTTTTCTATCATAATGAAGCTCTCGTCGTTTTCATCCAAGGTGGAGAGAACTCCAAGGAACATTTCCTCGTTGAGCTGGAAGGTTTTGAGGGTGGCGGTCATACCCGCGTATAAAGCGTTCATAGCCTCTTCGCCCGCAAGCTGTATAAGACCGGGAATGGAATTGGGTTGAATAGGTAGCCCCATAAGAGCGGGCATTACGTGTGATTGCAGGTCAAGAACAGGAAGAAGTTTGGAGAAATTATCGGGAGTTACTGTTATTCCCCCCGTCTGTGAGGAGATAATTCCACACAACGTCTGGACAGCCACAGGGTTGTTTTCGTTGGCGCTCTTGATGATATTATCAAGAATCGTTGCTTTGTTTTCTTCGGGGAAGAGCATAAACATTCCAATGAAGTTTTCCTTATTTACCACAAGCTTTTCGGAAAGCTCGGGAGTGTTGAGTATATACTGAGTCATAAAGGCGTAGAATTGCTCCATTGTAGCGTCGTCTATTTTTTTAATAAGGTCCTTTATGGTTTCGGGGGTATATTTGGTCTTTTCGAATTTTATACCCGTAAGGACGTTTACTGTTGGAGTTTCCTTCTGCTGGTTTATTACCTCACTCTCTGTATTCTTTTCAAGTATAAGGTCGGTGAGCCCCTTAGTGTAGCCGATAGCACCCGATATAGAGGTAGCAGTAGCATCTACTCTTGGCTTTATTATTCCCGAAATAGTCAGCTTTGTGGAGTTTTCCTTGACGAACTCCGCCAGAGCATCTTCGGTCATATAATCCCTCATATCACGCCAAACGGGATAGGTCTTGCCGTTTTCGGTGTAGCTGGGAACAGAGTCGTTATGCTCAAAGAAAGCCTCGGAGGTAAGGAGATGGAAGTTCATACCGATAAAGTCATTTACCGAATAGGTTTCCATAGGTTTGTCAGCCTCGTCTTTATTTTCATCCTTATTAGCAGGATTCATAAGCTCATTTACAAGGTCCTCAAGGTCATCGTGAGGAAGTATTCCGAGCATATAAAGGGTCAGCTTGCTTATCTGCTGATTTCCGTTTACTACAAGAACTACCTCTGTGGGGGACTGAGGCCAAGTGCCTTCTACCAGCTGATACTGTTGATCAAGAAGGTCTTGATTGTTTATCATTTCGGACATAACGTCCATACCGCCCATACCCGAGGATTCCATCATAGTGCTGAGTCCCTCGAATCGCTCTCCCATATGTGAGAGCAGAGTAGCCATTCCCACCTTGATGCTTCCGTCGGCGTTGTAAACCTCAAGGTCGTAATCGTAGGTGTACTGGATATCGCTTACGTAATCCTTTATGGAATCGTAGTTTTCGTCCAAATAGACCTTGAATGCCTCAAGATTGTTCTTTACGGTGGAGGACATAGCCTGCATCATAGTACCAAGAGAGTCCTCAACGTATATTTTGTCGGGGTCAGGCTCTTCAACAGGCTCTGTTACCTGCGTCAGCGCAGAGAGCATCGCGGAGGTATCGGGAGTTTCCTTCTGTATGGTAAGGGGATAAGTGGAAAGGGTATCCTCCTGAACCTGATCTATAAACAGCTGTATGCCGTTTGACAGGGAGAGCACCAGAGCGATGCCTATGATTCCTATACTTCCCGCAAAGGAGGTAAGAATAGTTCTTCCTTTTTTTGTGAGAAGGTTTTTAAAGGACAGTGATATAGCGGTAGCGAAAGACATTGAGGTCTTTTTTGCCGCTGCCTTTTTTGCCTTTTTATCCTTGCTCTGCGCTATAAGGGCGGCTTGGTCTTTAGCTCTTGCCGCCTCGTACTCCTCCTTGGTTATGGGGTTGGAGTCGTCGGTCACAAGACCGTCCGATAGGCGAACTATTCTTGTGGAATATTGCTCAGCCAGCTCGGGGTTGTGCGTAACCATAATAACCAGTCGGTCATTTGCTACTTCCTTGAGCAGCTCCATTATCTGGACGCTGGTGTGAGTATCAAGCGCTCCCGTAGGCTCGTCTGCCAGCAGTATATCGGGGTTGTTTACAAGGGCTCTCGCGATTGCGACTCTCTGCATCTGACCGCCCGACATCTGATTTGGCTTTTTGTGGAGCTGGTCGCCAAGACCAACCTTGTTCAACGCTTCAACAGCCTTAGCTCTTCTTTCGGATTTGGAAACCCCCGAGAGGGTGAGAGCAAGCTCTACATTGGCAAGAACGGTCTGGTGAGGGATAAGATTGTAGCTTTGGAATACGAAGCCTATGGAATGGTTTCTGTAAGTATCCCAATCACTGTCGCGGAAAAATCTTGTGGATCTACCGTTTATAAAAAGGTCACCCTCGGTGTATCTGTCCAGACCCCCTATGATATTAAGGAGGGTGGTCTTTCCGCATCCCGAGGGACCGAGAATAGATACGAATTCATTTTCGCGGAAGCAAAGGTCAACACCCGCGAGGGCAGACACTGAGTTACCGCCTGTTTCGTATTTTTTTACTATACCGTTAAGTTCAAGCATCTATTTATTCCTTTCGACTGAGTATGCCTTGAGAAGGCACACTTGCAATTTTATTATATAAATTATAATATTTCTTTTTTAACAAGAAATAACGATAATCATAATTTTATGTTAATAATTGTGTTGGATTGGTGAAGAAAGCCTTCGGCTTGAACATCTGCCGAAGGCTTTCTTTATACCGCGCTTCCGTAAGGATAGAGGACTGCCTGCTCGCGCATTTTTTCTATTACCTTTTCGGGGGCGTCTGCCTTGAATATGGCAGATCCCGCAACGATGACGTTTGCGCCTGCTGACGTGAGGAGCTTAAGGTTATCCGCTCCTATTCCCCCGTCTGCCTCAATATCAATATCGATACCCTTGGCTATGGCGTATTGGCGCAGCTCCTTTATTTTGTCTATTGTCTGGGGTATGAGCTTCTGTCCTCCGAATCCCGGCTCTACGGTCATAACCAGAACCATATCAAGCTCATCAAGCATAGGAAGGAGGACGCTGGCGGGAGTGGCGGGCTTTATGGATACAGCCGCGCGTACGCCCTTTGAGCGTATATATTTTACTACCGACAGCGGGTCCTCACAGCTTTCATAATGAATAGTGATAATATCTGCTCCCGCGTCGCAAAAATCGTCAATATATCTCTTCGGCTCGGTTATCATAAGATGCACGTCGAAAACCATATTGGTCTTGCTTCTGAGAGCCTTGATTACAGGCGCTCCAAAGCTTATATTAGGTACGAATATACCGTCCATAACATCAAGATGCAGATATTCCGCACCCGCCTCTTCTACTTTTTTTACGTCCTCTGCCAGCTTTGAAAAGTCTGCCGCAAGGACCGACGGTGAAATAATAAACATAGGTATCTCCTTATGAAGCTTTTGTGTGTCGCATACGCCGCGGCACTCATAAAATGTTAAAGAAAACAAATGCTTTTAACGGGGAAAAGACGGAAATGAAAAGGACTCAAATGAATTATCCCTCGCGAAGGCATTGCGGAAGCAAGGACGGCGAAAGCTGTCTTTGCTTCTTTTTGTCGATTATATGCTTTCAATAAGGCATACCGCGTGGGCGGCAATGCCCAGCTTTTCTCCCGAAAATCCGAGTCCCTCCTCGGTAGTAGCCTTTACGCTTACCGCCCCTATATCCATATCGAGAGCAAAGGCTATCCTTTTTCTCATTTCCCTGACGTAGGGCGCGAGCTTTGGGGCCTGGGCAATTACGGTAGCATCTATATTTACGGGTCTGAAGCCCGCTGTATGCAGTCTTGCTCCTACCTTGCGAAGCAGCGAAAGACTGTCCGCGTCCTTGTAGGCGGGGTCGGTATCGGGGAAAAGATGTCCTATGTCGCCAAGAGCGGCAGCACCGAGAAGCGCGTCGCTTATGGCGTGTAACAGCACGTCGGCATCCGAGTGCCCAAGAAGTCCCTTTTCATAAGGTATTTCTACCCCGCCTATTATAAGCCGTCTGTTCTCAACAAGACGGTGAACGTCGTATCCGTGACCTATTCTCATTGCTCGTCCTCTTGTACCTTATCAAAATATTCCATATCCGCCGAGCGCTTTTTCAGTATGCCCTCGGCTACTGCCATATCCTCGTAGGTCGTTATTTTGATATTCTGCGCTCCGCATTCTACAAGACGTATGGGGTGTCCGATAAATTCCACAAGGGAGTTATCGTCAGTTCCCTCAAAGCCCTTCTTAAGAGCGGTATATGCCGCCGCGCGGTAAAGCTTGGTGCGGAAGACCTGCGGTGTTTGGGCTGACCATACTGTATCTCTGTCAACCGTCTTGTCAATAAAGCCCTTTTTATCGGCTAATTTTACAGTATCGGTAGAGCGGTGGGCTGCCGTAGCCGCTTTGTACTTGTATGCCGCGCGGCATACCTCCTTTATCTGCTCGGGGAGAATAAGACATCTCGCGCCGTCAGCGATAGCAACGAATTTAGAACGGTCATCTACGGCTTCAAGACCTTTTAAGACCGACTCCTGACGGGTATTTCCTCCCGTTACTATTTTTGTTACCTTGGTGATGGAGTGCTCCTTGCAGACACTGTGCCAGAAGGGTATCTCGTCGTGTCTTGCGACTATTATTATTTCGTGTACGCAGTCGGCATGCTCGTAAGCTAAGAGCGTACGGACCAGCACGGGAAGACCGCAAAGCTCTGTCATTTGCTTTGTTACGCTTCCACCAAAGCGCTCTGAAAGTCCTGCCGCCGCGATTATTGCCGAAGTGAAATTTTTGGGGTTTGGTGAACCCGATATGGCACGGAGAACGCCTACTATTTTCTTAACGCACAAGGTATTTTCCTCCTTTTGTGGTTTTTGGAGAGGTTAATCCAGCTTTCCTTCCTCGATATCCTTAAGCATAGCTACACGGGTAACGTGATTTCCGCTGTTCATATATTCTGCGTTCACAAAGGCGTCAACAAGGTCGAGAGCAAGACCGATGCCTACAACTCTTTCGCCAATGCAAAGGATATTTGCGTCGTTATGCTCTCTGGTAAGTCTTGCGGAAAAGGTGTCGGAGCAGCAAGCGGCGCGTATGCCGTCGTGCTTGTTAGCCGCAATAGACATACCTATACCCGTTCCGCATATAAGTATTCCAAGCTCACATTCGCCGTCAAGTATTTTTTTGCACGCGGCGTGAGCATAGATGGGGTAGTGGCAGCTGTCGGTAGAGAAGGTGCCCACCTCCACGACCTCGTGCCCTTTTTCCTTAAGGTGAGATATTACCTTGTCCTTTATGTTGAATCCTGCGTGGTCGCAACCTATAACTATTTTCATTTTTTAGTCCTTCCTTATTGTTCCTTTTCTGATTGTAGCTTTTCCGCGCGCTCGCGCTCTGCCTGTGACGGGCGGAGATAATTCACCCCCAGCTCCGAGTCGGTGGAAAACTCTCCGTTTTTGTAATTTTTCAACGCTACCGCGGCAACAGATGCTGCCGATTGGAGTCTGAGTCGCTGGGGGACGAAGCGAAGTGAGGTTTTGCTAAATCCCTTTTCGGTTATTTCATAACCGTCCCCGCACAGACATACGTCCTCGCCGTAAGCCGACAAAAGCTCGTCCAGCTCGCTTATGGAGAGTGCCGAGTCGGGCATAAGTCTTGTCAGTGCTTCTCCGTCCGAGCGGAAGAGCGCTGTATATACCTGAGAGCGCCTTGCGTTCATTACGGGACATATAAGCCCCTTATGGATTGAAAGATTCTGAGCTATTGCTTCAAGGGTAGATACCTCAACACAGGGCTTTTTTTGTCCGAAGGCAAGACCCTTGAGAGTTGCCGCTCCTATGCGGACACCCGTAAAGGAGCCGGGTCCCGCAGATACCGCAAACAGGTCAACCTCCCTCGCGGTTATGCCGAAAAAGGCGAGAACACTCTCGACCATTGGCAGAATGGTTTCGCTGTGGGTGTTGCCGTTATTCAGCGTATATTCGGCGAGAAGCTTTTCGTCCTCCAAAAGCGCCACCGTAGCAACGAGCGCTGAGCTATCCAGTGCAAGTATTTTCATTTTTGCTTGTGCGCTCCTTTCTTGCTGTTCAAACAAGGCTGATATATATATCCCGCTTGTCTGTGTCGGTTGCCGAGCATTTCTTTATCTCGGCGCGTAGGTAGGTATCGGGAAGAGCGTATTCTATATTTTCACTCCATTCCACAAGGCATATACCGTTTCGGTCAAAATAATCGTAAAATCCTATGGAATACAGGTCATCCTCGCCGCCTATACGGTACATATCAAAGTGAAACACCGAAAGCTGAGTGCCCTTATATTCGTTTACCAGCGCAAAGGTGGGAGATTTTACTCTGGCATTGGGGGCGATAACAGAGGTAAAGCCCCGTGTAAAAGCGGTTTTCCCAACTCCAAGATCGCCGTATAGGGCTATGAAGCGGGGAAGGGAGGGATTGCTTAGCATATGCTCAGCAATCTCCCGTCCTACCGCTTCTGTATCCTCGGCGGAATTTGTGGTAAGCTTTATGGGAAAATTCATATCAGAACAGTCCCGAAATATTGCCCTCGTCGTCAACGTCAATGTTGAAGGCAGCGGGAGCCTTGGGAAGACCGGGCATAGTCATTATAGCGCCTGTGAGGACTACTATAAATTCCGCGCCTGCCGAAAGCTTGACCTCACGAACTGTAAGGGAGAAGCCTGTGGGGCGTCCCAGCTTTGCCGCGTCGTCCGAGAGAGAATACTGTGTCTTCGCCACGCAGATGGGGAAGGTGGAGTACTTGGGGTCAAGCGCCTCTATCTCAGCTATATTCTTGAGCGCCGAAGCGTCGTACTTAACGTCGGCTGCGCCGTATATCTTAGTAGCAACAGCGGCAATCTTTTCCTTTATGGAAAGGTCGTCCGAGTACATAAACTCAAAATTCTTTTCCTTTTCGCAAGCGGCTACTACCTTGTGAGCAAGGTCTATTCCTCCGTCGCCGCCCTTTGCGAACACCTCGGAGAGGGCAAAATCAGCGCCCTTTTCGGTACATATCTTCTCAATGTAAGCAAGCTCTGCCTCGGTGTCGCTTTCAAAGCGGTTGATTGCTACCACAACGGGAAGTCCGTACTTGCGAAGGTTATCTATGTGCGCTTCAAGGTTGACAGCGCCCTTTGCTAAGGCGTCAAGATTTTCCGCCGCAAGCTCTGCCTTGGGGATGCCGCCGTTGTATTTAAGCGCTCTTACGGTAGCCACAAGAACTACCGCGTCGGGTGTAAGCCCTGCCTTGCGGCACTTGATGTCAAGGAATTTTTCAGCTCCAAGGTCAGCTCCAAAGCCTGCCTCAGTGATTGTATAATCTGCAAGCTTGAGAGCCAGCTTTGTAGCTCTTACGGAGTTACAGCCGTGAGCAATGTTAGCGAAAGGACCGCCGTGTATAAGCGCGGGAGTGTTCTCAACCGTCTGTACGAGGTTGGGCTTGATAGCGTCCTTGAGAAGCGCCGCCATAGCTCCGTTAGCCTTTAGCTGCTTGCAGTAAACGGGCTTGTTGTCATAGGTGTAGGCAACAAGGATATTTCCCAGTCTTTCCTTAAGGTCGGAGATAGACTCCGCAAGGCAGAGAATAGCCATTATCTCGCTGGCAACCGTTATCATAAAGTGGTCCTGACGGGGAATTCCGTCCATCTTGGTGCCCATTCCAACGGTTACGTTGCGGAGAGCGCGGTCGTTGGTATCGGTAACTCTTGCGAACAGTATCCTTCTCTGGTCAATACCAAGCTCGTTGCCCTGCTGGAGATGGTTGTCTATCATAGCGGAAAGAAGATTGTTAGCTGCTGTTATAGCGTGAAAATCGCCTGTGAAGTGGAGGTTGATATCCTCCATAGGAACGACCTGAGCGTATCCGCCGCCTGCCGCGCCGCCCTTTATTCCGAAAACAGGACCGAGGGATGGCTCACGGAGAGCGATGATAGCGTTCTTTCCTATCTTGTTCATAGCCATACCAAGACCTACCGAGGTAGTGGTCTTGCCCTCGCCGGCAGGGGTGGGGTTGATAGCCGTTACAAGAATAAGCTTTCCGTTTTTGCGGTCTGCCGTTCTCCTGAGAAATTCGTCGTTTATTTTTGCTTTGTATTTGCCGTAAAGCTCAAGCTCATCGTCCTTAATGCCCAGATTTTTGGCAATGTCGGTTATGGGAAGCATTTTGGCTTCTTTAGCTATTTCGATGTCGGTTTTCATACTTTTTGAAGCTCCTTATCCTTATACAATTTTATTATATATAGTATATCACGGATTTATTTTTCTGTAAAGGGGAAAAAGTAAGTTTTTGCCGATTTGAGGTAGATTTTTTACTTGACAAGGCGGGGCGAAGATAGTACAATGTTATCCAAGAGGTGATGTGGATTGTACTCTAAGGACAAGTTAAGAAGAAAATTGATAGCGGCGTGTGCGGCAGAAAGCGGGATGTGTCTGCGAGATATCTCCGAAAAGCTTGGTATTGCCGAGTACTCGCTTCGGCGGGAGCTGGATAATATGATAGCGGCGGATATACTGGAAAAGCAGGGGAAGGCATACCGCATAAGCGGTGATATTGCAGTGGTTATAATAAAGGCGCGCCCCCACAGAGGCGAGATTGTGGCGTATTCCCGTAAAGAAAACGTGTTTATGCGGGAGAGCGTAGGCTATTCTGAGGCTCGGACATATGAATCCAACGTGCTTACGTTGTGTAAAGCGGCAGACAGATATAGACGTTTTTTACAAGGAAAATACAAAAAGGTGGTATGCGGCGTAATATATCCCGACAAAGAGGGCGCTCCCTATGCTGTTCGGGAGCTGTTTTCCTTGTGTCTTGCACAGAAGGATTTGGTGTCTAAGGGCTTAGGCGATAAGCTTAAAGGCTCGGTGCTTTATGTTTGTGAAAATTCCTTTCTTTGTGCCAAGGGAGTTGCTGTATGTGACGTAATTATGAGAGGTGATATTGTTCAAGCGTTGGGAAAAGTCCTTGAATATCTTAGACCCGAGTGTGTATTTATCGATTCCGTAGCCTTTGGAGAGAGATTTGGCGATGTTGAGCTGATGTGTAGAAAAAGCGGCGTTGAATGTGTGGCGCGAAAATCTCAGATGACAGTGGATGAGAGGGAAATGCTTACGGAGCTGATACTGAAGGATTATACGGAAGAAAAATAGCGCAAATATTGCCAAAATAAAATGTCCGCTCACGCCTTGACTTAGGTGAGCGGACGTTTTATTCTGTTTGGCTTTTCAGAGCGCGTAGAGCATTACCGAGAGGGAATGCATAATGCTTCCTACTATGACGAACAGATGGAATACCGAATGAAAATATTTTTTCTTTTTGCCGAATTTGTAGAAGACGGTTCCCGCTGTGTATATTATTCCGCCGCCCAGCAACAGAAAAAATCCTATGGGTCCCAGCGCTCTGTACATATCCACAATGCTTAAAAGAATAGACCAGCCTATACCTATATAGCAGAGCATACTGAAGGTTTTATATCTTTTCAGGTCTATGGCGTTAAGGGTCACTGCAAGAGCCGTAAGCCCCCATACTATTGCGAAGATGATGTAGGCGGCCGTTTTGTTGGTTCGGGTGAGGGCGCACAGAAGCATAGGAGTATATGTTCCCGCTATCAAAAAGTATATGGTACAGTGGTCAAGTACCTGAAAAACCTTTTTTGCCGTTCCCTCGCGGAGTCCGTGATATAGGCTTGACACGGTATAAAGAGAAATCATAGACACGCCGAAAACAATGCTTGACAGTAACGCCACAAGACTTCCCTTGAAGCAGGAGATAATGATACACAGCACAAGCGTCGCCACGCCCACCGCGCCTCCTACAATGTGAGTTGTCATATTAAATATTTCCTCGCCCTTCGTGTAGCGAGGGAGAAGGCGGTCCTTCAAAGAAGTTCTTGTCATAATATCGTTCCTTTCTTTATGTGGTATTAAAAACTACTTGTGGCAATATTGTACCACACATATTCGCGTTTGTCAATAGCTTGAGTAAAAAATATTTTCTTTTGATATTGGAATTAAACGCACAATGTATTTATTTGGAATTATTATATTTCGGAAAAAATTATGATTTTTATTGTAATAAACATCACAAAATCAATAAATTACATCTTTGCAAGTCACAGGCATGCGCCTGTGACTTGGACGTTCTCAGAGTTATTGTATGATTAAAAAAGTAAAAAAAGATTCCCAAAGGTAAAAAAACTATTGAAAAATATGACAAAGTGATGTATAATATCGGTTGAGAATAGCTCATTTTAATATGAGGTTGGAACAATTGGGAGATATAAAATGTTAGAATTTAAAAACGTGTCCTATTCGGTGGCGGGTAAGGATATATTAAAGGATATAAATTTGCAAATAGACGACCGCTTCGTGGCTATAACGGGGCCTAACGGAAGCGGAAAATCTACTATGGCGAAGCTTATTGCGGGAATTATAGCTCCTACCGAGGGCAGAATATATATGGACGGAATAGATATCACTGATATGTCTATAACCGAGAGGGCAAACGCGGGTATAAGCTTTGCGTTTCAGCAGCCTGTAAGGTTTAAGGGAATTACGGTAAAGGACCTTATATCTCTTGCGGCGGGAAAGAATACGAGCGTCGGTGAGGCGTGCGCTTACCTTTCTGAGGTTGGACTTTGCGCTAAGGATTATATTGGAAGAGAGGTTGACGGCTCTTTGTCTGGCGGCGAGCTTAAGCGCATTGAGATTGCTATGATAAACGCTCGCGGCACTAAGCTTTCGGTTTTTGATGAGCCTGAGGCGGGCATAGACCTTTGGAGCTTTAATAATCTTATTAAGGTCTTTGAGAAGATGCACGAGCGTACTAACGGAATGATAGTTATTATATCGCATCAGGAGAGAATATTGAATATAGCTGATAAGATAATAGTTCTCGCGGGCGGAACGGTGGCGGATTACGGAGAGAAAGACATTGTTTTCCCCAAGCTTATGGACGTAAGAGCGGGATGCTATGTTTCCAACAGGGGCTGAAAGAGGTAAATATGGATAAGATACAGAAGAAATTGCTTGAAGAGGTGGCGGGACTGCATGACGTTCCGCAGGGTGCGTATTCTCTTAGGATAAACGGAAATATTTATGGTAAGAATTCCTCGGAAAACATTGAGATAGTGGGAAAGGACGACAAATCCGGGATTGACATCTATGTGAAGGACGGAACGAAGAACGAGAGCCTTCATATTCCTGTTCTTCTTTCTCAGAGTGGCTTGAAGGAGCTTGTATATAATGACTTCCATATAGGAGAGGATTGTGACGTTACGATAGTTGCGGGATGCGGAATCCATAATAGCGGAGATAAGGCTTCGGAGCACAGTGGAATACATTCATTTTTTGTGTCGAAAAATGCAAGAGTTAAATATGTAGAAAAGCATTATGGCGACGGCGACGGAAATGGCGAGAACATAATGAATCCCACAACATACGTTGAATTGGCTGAGGGCGCTTATATGGAGATGGAAACAGTCCAGATAAAGGGCGTAGATTCGACTAATAGAAAGACAACTGCAAAAGTGTCGAAAAATGCAACGCTTGTGGTTCACGAAAAAATAATGACACACGGTAAACAGAACGCTGTAACCGAGTTTGAGGTCGAGCTTAACGGCGAGAATTCGGGAACGCACGTGGTATCCCGTTCGGTAGCGCGAGATAAATCCGTTCAAAAATTCATATCCCGAATAAAGGGTAACAACAAGTGCTCGGGACACACCGAGTGCGATGCTATAATAATGGACGATGCTACTGTGTCGGCGATTCCTGAAATACTGGCGGTGGACCCTGATGCTTCGCTTATCCACGAGGCGGCTATCGGAAAGATAGCGGGGGAGCAGCTCATAAAGCTTATGACTCTCGGGCTTACCGAAAAGCAAGCCGAGGAAGAGATTGTAAACGGATTTTTGCGCTGATAAAGAGTCGTGGGATGATTTAACACAGTCAAAAAGCGGTACGCTCTGCGTGCCGCTTTTTTGTGTTCGCAGGACTAAAGTGATGAAAAAGCGGCGTTTATGGGATATTGTAAAAAGAAGAAAGAAATGTAAAAAAGTGTAAAATGATGGCAATTTCGGTCATTAAATGCGGGTGAGGGGCGGCTGACGGTCTAAGCGTGGCGAAAAATGCGTAAAAATATTTCCGGAGCGATGTGTAGAAAAAAACATGTAATTTTTGTGCAAAACTCACAAAAAATAAGAAAACATAGTTTTTGTGACAAATTAAGATTGTAAAAAAACAAGGTAAAAACGAGTTACTTAAAAAAAGGATAAAAACAAAGTGTTGCGACATGTAGGAAAATTGCACAAAAAATACCATTTTTTTAAGATTGGCAAAAAAATAGAGTAAATTAAATTTACCCCAAAAACATCTCCAAAATGTCAAGACTTCATATTGACGATTTTGCTTGAAATGTCCGAAAATTTACGAGGAGCTTTTTTGTCGCTAAGCCTTGAAAAATGGGGAGTTTCGCGCGCTGCCGAAAAAAAGAGTGCTTGACTTTTTTCATATTTTATGTTAAAATCACATCATAAGTTTTGGGCGCTTACACCTGAAGTGTGGGCGCCGATTTGAACCTTTTTTGGGGGGACACCGAGTGCTTTTGGCGCCGTGGCTCCTCGACGGTTAACTAAGCTGAGAAAAATTGGTTAGGAGGAATTTCTAAATGAGAACCACGAAATTTCAAAGAGCTATTGCTTTGATACTGGTCGTGGTCTTCCTTGCGTGCGGCGGGACTGTGACCGCGGGCGCGAGAGAGGATGATGGCGAGAGCGCGTTGGACAGCATTAAGGAGCTGCTGAACGCGATCTCGTACAACGAGTATCAGAACCTTGAGATATTCAGGGAGGCGCAAAATGCCACCTCTGATATCTTGCTGTCGGGTGTAGATGGCGTCTATACCAACGTTGCTGGCGACACGGTTGCGCCCGACGATGAGGTGATCAAGGTTGATGCGGCGCTTAAAGAAAAGTATGACACAGAGGAAAAGCTGTGGGATACGGTCATAGGCGCTGATAACACACCCTACAAGGTCGATATTACCGACGATAACGGTGATAACGGCGTTGGCTTGTACATACCTGATTCGGGTGTCGTTGAATGGGCGTTTGAACTTGACAAAACCACAAAATACAATATCCATATCGAGTATTATCCTGTTGCCAACAAGGCGGCATCGATTGAAAGGATATTTATGATAAACGGCGAGGTGCCCTTTGCGGAGGCCCGTTATCTGGATATCTCCAAGGTTTGGACCTCGCCTTATCCTCTCTCTGAGTACGAGCTTGGAAAGAAGCAGGATTCTGAGGTGATAAAGAATGAGGCAATAGCTGCGGGGCTTCAGCAGGTGGCTATAAAGACCGATGAAGATGGCGTTAAGTATCTTGTGTGCCAGAAGCCTTCGGCTTGGACAAAGGCGATGGCGGACTTCGTTGACCTGTACGATATCAGATTTTTCAGAGATGATATAGATAGCAACGAAATACGCGAAAGCTTAAGACAAAGTCCCGTTTGGCAGACTTACAGCCTTAAGGATTCCAACGGATTTGTTCAGCAGCCATTCGTGTTTGCCATTGAGCCTGGCGATAACGGCAAGGCTACCATCTCCCTTGAGGGTGTAAATGAGCCTATTGTTATCTCCGAAATCAAGCTCACTCCTATTGTGGAGTATCAGAGCTATGCCGATTACTCCAAGAAGTATGAGGGCAAGGATAAGGGCGAAGGTACTATGAAGATAGAGGCTGAGTATTTCTCGGCTGTGTCTAACCAGACTATCTACGCAACCGCGGATACCACCAGTGCCGCTAACTCTCCTGTTGCTACCGATAAGACCTATCTTAACGTTGTAGGCGGTGAAAAATGGCAGGGTGTAGGTCAGTGGATAGAATACGATTTCAGCGTGACCAAGAGCGGTATGTACAATATCGCTATGCGTTATAGGCAGAACGTCCTTGACGGTATGTCTGTTTGCCGTATGCTCTACCTTTACAGTGATGATACAGTGGCTGAGGGGGCAGACGGATATTACAACGGAATACCCTTTGACGAGGCTACTCGCTTGAAGTTCAATTTCAGCGATGATTGGCAGTCTGGAAAAGTGTCCGACGGAGTCAACGACCCCTTTGAATTCTATTTTGAGGCGGGTGTTACGTATAAGCTCAGGCTTGAGGTTTCCCTCGGAGTTATGGGTGACGTTGTAAGACGAGTTCAGGAATCCCTTGACGCTATCAACGCTGACTACCTTAATATACTTAAGCTTACGGGAACTACTCCCGACGAGTTCCGTGACTACGATTTCTACCGTACCATCCCGAAGACCATGGGTGATATGCTGTTGCAGTACCAGAATATCGCCGAAGAGGATGAAAAGGGCGAGTACGTGGAAGGAAGTATAGTTGCTGACATTCTTAAGGACTCCGATAAGAGCTCTATGACAGCTACGCTGATAAACGTTGCTGAGCTTCTTGAGGAGATGGCAAGGGATGAAGAAGAAGTTGCTAAAAATATGGAGCAGCTTAAAACATATATTGGTTCTCTCGGTACATGGATAGGCAACGCGAAGACACAGCCTCTCCTTCTTGACTTTATTTCCATACAGGCGGTTGATGAGGAGGATCCCAGAGCGAGAGCGGGATTCTTTGAAGCGCTGTGGCACGAAATATCGGGCTTCTTCCAGAGCTTCTTCCGTAAGTACGACAGAATGGGCGCTCTTACCGAGGAGGATTCGGATGAGAGCGTTGAGGTTTGGTTGGCTTACGGACGTGACCAATCACAGGTTATCAGAAACCTTATAAACAATAACTTTACTCCCAGCAGTAACATTACAGTCAACCTTAAGCTGGTTGCGGCGGGAACTCTGCTTCCTTCTATATTATCGGGACAGGGTCCTGACGTTTATCTGGGACTTGGCGCGGGTGATACTATTAACTACGCTATCAGAGGCGCCCTTGAGTCCATAGAGACCATGGAAGGCTATGACGAAGCCTGCTCGAACTTTAATCAGAGCGCCATGATGGTGCTTAGAATAGAATGTGCTGGTACTAACGGAGATGCTGAGGAGCATCAGCAGTGCGGCACGGGTCAGCTACACTGTTACGGACTCCCTGAAACGCAAACGTTCTCAATGATGTTTGTTCGCGAGGATATCCTTGCAGAGCTTGACTTGGAGGTTCCCAAGACTTGGAATGACGTTAAGGAAGCTGTTCCTGTTCTCCAGGCTAATAACATGGAAATCGCAATGAGCAACGATAGTAATATCTTCCTGTACCAGATGGGCGGTGAGCTTTTTGCTGACGGAGGTATGAGAATCAACCTCGATTCGAATCTGGCGCTTACCGCTTTTGAGAGTATGTGCGAGATGTTCACTATGTACTCCTTCCCATATCAGTATAACTTCGCTAACCGTTTCAGAACGGGTGAGATGCCCATAGGATTTGCGGATTATACAGGAACGTATAATCACCTTAAGGTTTTCGCTACTGAGATTGAGGGCCTTTGGTCCTTCTATCCGCTGCCGGGTATGGAGGATGAAAACGGTGATATAAATTTTGAGACCGTTTCGGGAGTCAGCGCGGTGGTAATGATATCCGGTACAGAGCGGAAGCAGGATGCATGGAAATTTATGAGATGGTATGTGGGCGCGGATTGCCAGACCGACTACTCCAACGAAATGGTTGCTATTCTCGGTCCTTCAGCAAAGCATCCTACCGCTAACTCTACGGCGCTCGAGAGCTTGCCTTGGACCCGTGAGGAATACGAGCAGATAAAGCTTCAATTTGATAATCTTGCCGCAGTTCCTAACTATCCCGGCGCGTATATTATATCGCGTTATACGGGATTCGCGTTCCTTGATGCTTACAACGATAATCTTAACCCCGTAGAGAGCCTTCTGGGATATATAGATTACATTAACGACGAGATCACGAGAAAGCGTGACGAGTTCGATCTTGAAACCCTTGATAAGGATAAAAAACAGTCCACTCTCGCAATAAAGCGTATGCAACAGGCAGAGGAGGAGCTGGAGATTGCTAAGAGCGACAGCCGCTATACCTCGGCTTATGACAATGTATATAATTCTTTAATGAAAGAATTGAGAGATTATAAGACACAGGATTACGGAGCGCTTGAAGCCTATGCCGAGGAGCTTAAGTCACTTAACTCGGCGTTGTTTGCCAAGGCGGCTGACTATCTGGAGCAAGCGGCTAAGTGCCTTAGATCCTATGAAGCTTACAAATAATCTGCATTATAATTAAGGAGAAAAACTCATGTCACAAAATACAGCGAAAAAGAAAGCTGTGGTGCGCAAGGATATGACGATGGCGCAATGGACATGGCACGAAATGAAGAGAAATAAGGTGGCGTACCTGATGGTAGCACCGTATATGCTCATCTTTACCTGCTTTACCGTCCTTCCTGTCGTACTTTCACTGGTTATAAGCTTTACTAACTTTAACCTGTTGCAGGTTCCTGATTTTATATGGTTCGATAACTATATAAGACTTTTCCTTGACGATGATATATTCATCATAGCTTGTCAGAACACTTTGATATTTGCCGCCATCGTTGGACCTGTTTCGTACATAATGTCCTTCTTGGTTGCTTGGTTTATCAACGAGCTTTCACCGAGAATAAGAGCTATCGTAACCCTCGTATTCTATGCTCCCTCTATATCGGGTCAGGTATATCTTATCTGGGGTACACTTTTCTCGGGTGACCGCTACGGTTGGGTAAACGCATGGCTTTTGGAGCTGGGAATAATAAATGAAGAGATTGTATTCTTCCAGGATGCGGATTACGTAATGCCCTTGTGTATTGTGGTTGCCCTCTGGACCTCGCTGGGAACATCCTTCCTTGCGTTTATCGCGGGTCTTCAGGGAATAGACAAGGCGCAGTTTGAGGCAGGTGCGGTTGACGGTATTAAGAACAGATGGCAGGAGCTTTATTACATAACGCTTCCAAATATGAAGAATCAGCTTATGTTTGGTGCTATTATGGCTATTACCGGCGCGTTCGGATTTGGCGGAGTCGTTACAGCTCTTTGCGGATTCCCGTCTGTTGACTATGCGGCGCATACCATAGTTCACCACCTCGATGACTACGGAGGAATCAGATTTGAAACCGGTTACGCCTCTGCCATAGCCGTAGTTCTGTTCGTGATAATGATAGGCTCAAATATGCTTGTTAAGAAGATAATTTCAAAGGTAGGATCGTGATATGGCAAAGTTAAGAACAAGAAAACATAAAGTTGTATTTGCTCGATCCAGAAGCGGAGACGCGGGTATCACGGTTATCCTTGCTTTGCTCGGAGTATTCATGGTGCTTCCTATGTATTATTGTATAATACAGGCGTTTAAACCTCTTGACGAGCTTTGGATGTTCCCCCCAAGATTCTACGTAGTAGCTCCCACGGGTAAGAACTTTAAGGACCTGTTTACCCTGATGAGTGGAAATATGGTGCCTTTCTCACGTTACATATTCAACACGGTGTTTACATCATTTGCAGGTACTCTGGGACACCTTCTCTTCGCGTCGCTTGCGGCTTACGCTCTTGCAAAGATAAAGTTCCCCGGCGGAAAGCTTATGTTTAAGACGGTACAGACCTCTCTTATGTTCCACCAGACGGTAACGGCACTTTGTAGCTTCATTCTTATGAGTGCTTTGGGAATGGTTGATACCTATTGGGCTATTATAGTTCCCGCGTGGGGCTCTACGTTGGGACTTTACCTGATGAAGCAGTTTATGGAATCCAACGTTAATGATTCAGTGCTTGAGAGTGCCAGACTTGACGGCGCGGGCGAGTTTAGGACCTTCTGGGTTATAGCTATGCCTATGGTAAAGCCCGGTTGGCTTACACTTATAGTGTACTCATTCCAGGGACTCTGGAATCAGGGTTCGAGTATATACATACACTCCGAGCAGCTCAAATCGCTCAACTATGCAATAGGTCAGATAACCGCGGGCGGTATAAGACGTGCCGGTGCCAGTGCGGCGGCAACCGTGGTAATGATGCTAGTACCTATTTTGGTATTCGTTGTATCGCAGTCAAATATCATTGAGACTATGGGCTCCAGTGGTATGAAGGATTAATATAAGGAGGAGAAAAATGAAAAAGACAACATCTATTTTATGTATAGTGTTCGTTGTTGTAATGCTTTTGTCTCTTCCTATAAGCGCAGCAACATCGTATTACACTTACACATATTCAATATCGGGAACAGCACTCCATTCGCCTCACGCTTATACGCCTGAGGCCGAGATAGACACAGAGTATATGGGCCTTAAGGATACGGAGAAGCTTTCACAATTTTATCCTAACAAGACTGAAGAAGAGCTTGAGAACATTGCGAAAGCCAAGCTTGGCCTCGTTGACCTTGAGGTGGATGAAAACAATAACGTATATGTTGTTGATAAGGCCAACGGCAGAGTTATAATACTCGACCCTTATTATGCGGTAAAGAATGTTATACATACCTTTGATAACGCAAATGGAAACAGTGACACGTTTAATTCTCCTGAGGGAATATTTGTTTCTGCTTCTAAGACAGTAAACGGTGTTGGTGTTCCCGGTAAGATTTACGTATGCGATACCGGTAACGCAAGAATTCTTGTGTTCGATCTGGATGGAAAGTTCATTAAGGAGATAGGAAAGCCTAAATCTGAGATTCTTGATGCATCATCCGACTATATGCCAATCGCAGTAGCCGTTGACAGATACGACAGACTTTACGTCGTAAATAGTAACTCTACGGGTGGTATCGAGGTAATAACCGAGGAGGGAGAGTTTACCGGATATATCGGTGCTCAGAAGAGCTCGCTGTCCCTTTGGGACAAAATCTGGAGAAGATTCCAGACAGAAGAGCAGAAGATTAGTAATTCCAAGGAAATTGCACCTCCGTTTAATAACATTGCACTGGCAGGGGACTTTGTGTACGCTACTATTACCCTTTCCAATACAGATGACGTAGCTAATGCTATCAGGAATAAGAGCAAGAGCGGAGACTTTGCTCCTGTAAGAATGCTTAACGCAGCGGGATCAGAGCTTATGAGAAGAAACGGATTTTATCCACCTTCAGGAGAAGTTGATTTCTTCAACGCTATTAACTCTGATGACGCTACGTACGTAGGACCTTCCAGAATAGTTGACGTTGCGGTTGGTCCTGAGAATACTTGGTCAATAATTGACCAGGAGAGAAGCAAGGTATTTACATACGATTTTGACGGAAATCTGCTCTTTGCCTTCGGTGATAAAGGAGCGCTTCTTGGAAATATCGAGAAGGCAGAAGCGATAGTATATCAGGGAACCGATATGCTTCTCCTTGACGGACACTCTGATGCGGGTTCGTTTACGGTTTATGAAAGAACTCCCTACGGAAACGTGCTTATGGGAGCTATTGAAAATCAGAATAACCGTAGATATGACGATGCAATAAATGACTGGCAAGAGGTTATTAAGAGAAACTCTAACTTCGATGCAGCTTATATTGGAATGGGTAATGCGTATTATAGAAGTCACGAGTACACTAAGGCAATAGACCAGTATAAGAACGCATACGATGTTGCTAACTACTCAACTACCTATACCGAATTAAGACAGCAGTGGATATCCAAGTATCTGTGGACAATTCCTATTATAGTGTTTGTTCTTTGCTTCGCGCTTTCTAAGTTTATGAAATATGCTAACAAGGTGAACAAGGAAACAGCGACTGCCGTTGGAAAGAGAACCTACGTACAGGAACTGCTCTTTGTATTCCACCTCATTATGCATCCCTTTGACGGATTCTGGGATTTGAAGCACGAAAAGAGAGGCTCGGTAAGGGCGGGTTCAACTATACTCGCAGTTGCGGTGCTTGTATTCTACTATCAATCTGTAGGAGCGGGTTACGTTTCAAATCCTCAGGGCAATTACCTGTCCTTCTTTGAGGCACTTACCAGCTTGTGCGTTCCCTTGGCTCTCTTTATGATAGCTAACTGGTGCCTTACTACACTATTTGACGGTGAAGGAAACTTCAAGGATATTTATATCGCTTGTACTTATTCCTTGATGCCGTTGATACTTACGATTGTTCCCGCAACACTGGCGTCCAACTTTGTTGTTCAGGCGGAGCTTAAGACGGTTTCTCTGATAACAGCGCTCGGATTTATATGGCTTGGTATATTGCTCTTCTTCGGTATGATGATAACTCACGATTACAGTATCGGAAAGAACGTTGTAATAACCATTTCCACGATTGTCGGAATGATTTGTATTATGTTTATTGCAATTCTGTTTACGACACTTCTTGGAAAGCTTGTAAGCTTTGTTACCAATATAGCTACAGAGCTTCGATACAGAATGTAATAAGGAGGAGGTATTTAAAATGTTAATTAAAAGAATAATATCGACTTTCTTAGCGCTTCTGATGCTTATAAGTGCTCTGTCTATGGTGGTAAGCGCGCAGGAGACTTCAACTGAGTCTAACGCACCCGTGTATGAGTACAATACAAGCAAATATGCTCCTACGATGGACTACCTAAACGGTAAATATGAGAAGAAGGGCGAAGACGGTACCGTTGAAGTAACGGTAGATACAAAGCAGCAGAAGCTTGAAACTATGGACCTTCGCCTTGAACACGAGGGCTATCGTCTGTACGTTGACGCTTATAGCGGAGAGGTTGCGGTAGAAAACGTTGTAACCGGGGATGTTCTTTTCTCCAATCCATACGATTTGGGAACAAAGGTTAAAGACGACAAGACAAAAGCGGAGATGCTTTCGCAGATTATAATATCCTTCGTTGATACAAGTGATGGTGACAACCCTAAGACCTATAACAGCTATACTTACTCGGTAAGAGGCGGCGACACTGAACTTAATAGTCAGAGCACGGATAAGCTTTCCACTAGCCAGATTGACGTAAAGTACATAAAGAACGGTATTCGCGTTGAATATCAGATTGGCCGTACCGACTCAAGATATCTGGTGCCAAAGTTTATTACAGCTGAAACCTATGACCGCGAATTCGGTGATGTCCAGAATAACGAGTCCATGTTAAGTTTTGAAAAGGGGCAGTTCTTTACATTTATAGAAAAGCGAGGTCTTACCGAGGAGCTGGCACCGTATAAGGATGAAGCAAAGAAGGAAGAGAAAAAGAAAGCCTATCTTGAACAATATCCTTTTGCTGACATGACGGATGAAAACGGTGAGTACATTGTATTCTACGAGTGTACTTGCGCTACAAAGAGAGAGTATGCGACTATTGAAAATATAATAAAGACCTATTTCCCCGAATATACCTTTGAGGATATTGACTCAGAGCATCTTGAGCTTGGTGTTAGCCCCAGAGAGATGAACGAACCCCTGTTCAAGATATCTCTTGAATATACCCTTGATAAGGATGGGCTTACTGTCCGTGTACCCGCTAACGGTATAAGATTTGATGAATCTATTTACCGTTTGGATGATATAGAGATTCTTCCTTATATGGGATCCGGCTCAAATCCTAACTCGGGATACACATTCTTCCCCGACGGTTCAGGCGCTCTGTTCGATTTTGAGGAGCTGGCAAAGCTGTCTTCTCCTACTTTGTTCCACGGTTCCGTATATGGACACGACTTCGCTTACTCCAAGATAAACACACAGGCGCCCCACAACCAAGTGGTTCGGTATCCCGTGTTTGGCTTGGTAGAGGATGAGACACTTGCGGATGGAAGTGAGCGGTCGAGAGGATATCTGGCTGTTATAGAAGAGGGTGAGTCGCTGATGACGCTCTCGGCGCACCATTCTACGTACTATAATACCGTTCGTATGTCTATTTCTCCTAGACCATACGACGAATACAAGCTTTCTAATGCTATCTCAGTAGCTACAAGCGGAGCATTTGTTGTAGCGTCTCCCAGAAAATACACAGGAGACTTCAGAATACGCTATACTATGCTTACCGACCCTGACGTAAAGACGGGTGATGGCTATTATGACACCAGTTACGTTGGAATGGCAAAGGCATACAGAGAGTATTTAATAAATAACGGAACTCTCTCAAAGCTTACCGATGACGATGTAAAGGCAGACATACCTCTTTACATCGAAACCTTTGGAGCAATAGAAACAACAGAAAAGTTTATGTCTATTCCATATAATACCATGAAGGCTCTCACAAGCTTTGATGATATTAAGAGGATGTACGACGAGCTTTCTGGCTCTGACATAAAGAACATCAACTTTATTCTTACAGGGTATAATAAGGGCGGACTTACCACTGACCAGGTGCCTTATCACCTAAATTGGGATAACTCTGTGGAAAAGGAGATGAAGTTCGAGGAGCTGTTGAAGTACGCTAAGGATAATGGATTTGGACTCTACCCTGACTTCGATTTTGCTTTCGCCTCTGATAACAAGATGTTCGACGGACTTTCTCTTATATCCCACGCGGCGAGGACCATAGACGACCGCTATACCAGTAAGAGAGAATACAGTGCTTCAAGACAGGCATACATCAACTATTTTGAGCTTGCTATATCCCCTGCTTACTTTAGCCGCTTCTATGAAAAGCTGACTAAGAATTATAGCGAGTACGATCCCATAGGAATTTCAGTTTCCACAATGGCATCTTATCTTAATTCCGACTTTGATGAGGATGAGCCTTACCATCGCGAGGACTCCAAGGGATTTGTTATAGATTCCTTCAAGTATTTTGACGAGCATTACAATAAGGTAATGACCTCGGGAGGAAACGCTTACTCATGGAAATACGTTGACTATATCACTGATATAGCTACCGACTCCAGCCGTCATGCGAGCTCTGCGGCTACTGTTCCTTTCCTTGGAATTGTACTTCACGGATACGTACAGACAGCGGCAACTCCCATTAATATGGAAGGAAATACAGACTACGCGCTTCTCAGAGCCATAGAAAATGGATCTGCGCTTAAGTTCATTCTTTCTTACCGCAACACTTCGTTGCTCAAGGAAAACGAGGATACCAGCGTTTATTACTCTGTACGCTATGATATCTGGCTTGATGACCTTATAGCTAATTATTCCGAGATAAACAAAGCGCTTAAGGACGTGCAGACCAGCACTATTGACGTTCACCAGTTTATAGACGGTCTTAGAATACCTAACGCGGATGAAATAGAGGGAGATTCCTTCAATGAACTCTTCAACTCCATCTACAAGGATATTCAGGATGCCGCTGAGGATAAGGAAGAGCTTAGGGCAACGCTTCAGGCAATAAGAAAGAATTTGCTTGATTGGGAAAAGTACGTAGCTCCCGAGTTCCAGACTGCGCAGAAGGTATATGACACCAAGACCGAGAAGCTCACCGAGCTTACCGACTCTTATGCGGCTTTGAATGCGGCTGAGACAGCTCTCGATGAAGCGGATAAGGCTCTTAAGGACCTTGAAGCTACTACCGATAAAACCCCGGAGCAGCTGCAGGCGGCACAAACGGCACGTGATGATGCAAAGGTGAAGTATGGCGAGGCACTTGAGGATATGCTTACTAAGTACTATGAGTATAAGGATACCGTAGCGCTTGCAAAGGAAATCGCAGCCGGCTATATCGAAAAATATGAGTTTGCTAATGATAACTTTGATAAGCTTTACGACGCAGAGAACGATGCTTACACGCCTGACATAGTAGCAGGACTCAAGAATATACTTGATAGCACCAAGTCAGAGTATGATAAGCTTACGGACTTTGCTGACAATATGGCGGATGAGCAGGAAGATGCTACCGTAGTTGAGATAGAAAATAAATACGCTGAAGAAATAGGTGGTGGAGAAAATAACGAGGATGACGGTACAGAAGCATCCAAGGAAGGCTTTAATAAGTACGCAGTACCCGCTAATTCCATAGTATATGAGCGTTATTCCAACGGCACAGCATTTATCCTTAATTTCAACAATTACGCTGTTAAGGTATCTGTTAATGACGTATATTATACCGTAGGCGCATACGGATATGTTATCCTAGACTAAGAAAGGAGAGGTAGAAAATGACTAACGAGATTGAATTGAAAAAAGTCAAACCCGCAAAAAGAAAAAAGAATGCCTCTCTTGACAAGAGAAAGGCTCGCGCAGGTTGGATATTTATACTGCCTTTCGTCATAGGATTTATACTCATATACATACCTATGATCTACGATTCCATTTCCAGCAGTATGATATTTAGTAACAAGGATCCCAAGACGGGAGAGATAATCAAGGAGTTTGTAGGTTGGAAGTCTTACGCTCAGGCGTTTACTGCCACATCCAAGGAAGGAGTTGACTTTCTTGAGATACTTATAACCGGTGTTACTGACATGATACTTGATATCCCGATGATATTGTTGTTCTCTCTGTTTATGGCAGTATTGCTTAACCAGAAGATGGGGGGAAGAGCAGTGTTCAGAGCGATATTCTTTGTTCCCGTTATACTTTCCACGGGTATTATGAATACCATGGGAAATCAGAGTATAGATACCTATATGAACTCCTCCGCAGGTATTGATGACGGCTCGGGACAGGATGCGGCTACCCAGATAGTTTCGGCACTTGACGTTCAGGAGCTTTTCTCGGGAATGGCAATAGGCGAAGGAATGCTTACATACGTAGCGGATATTATTAACCGTATTTATGATATCGTAAACAGATCGGGAGTGCAGATGCTGATATTCCTTGCGGGATTGCAGTCAATATCCCCCGCGATATACGAGTCGGTTCAGATAGACGGTGCGACCTCTTGGGAGACCTTCTGGAAAATAACATTCCCTATGATAAGCCCGATGATACTTGTTAACGCTGTTTATACGGTAATTGACGCATTTACCACGAACAGTTCGGTGATGCGGTATATCACAGGAATAAAATCCGGAGACCTTGCGGGAAGTTCAACGAATTCTATTGCTATTGCTACGGCAATGTCGTGGATATACTTCCTTGTGGTAATTGGCATACTCGGCTTGGTAGCTGCCATATTCTCGGCATATGTCTTCTACCAGAGAAAGAATTAAAGGAGGTGTATAGTTATGAATTCTGAAAAGACTATGGAACAACCTAAGATTCGCAAAGAAAGTAAGAGAAAAATAAAGGTTGATTTTGAAAGAACACCTCTTAAAGAACGTCTGAAGGCTAAATTCTTGTCGATGTTTTTCCTTAAAAAGTTCGTTTGGTGGATAGTTCGTTACGTGCTGCTGGTTGGTGTTGCGTATATCGTGCTTTTCCCCTTTATCTCAAAGATAGCAGCTTCATTCATGGAAAAGTATGACCTTGCAGACTCCTCGGTAAAGCTTATTCCGAAGAACTTCACTGTTGAAATATATAGAGAGCTGTGGCTTAAGCAGGAATACATAGAAGCATTTATGAATACCTTAGGTCTTTCATTGACTACGGCGTTAATACAGATGTTTATATGTAGCTTGGTAGCTTACGGATTTGCAAAATTCAGGTTTAAGGGCAACAAGCTGTTGTTTGGACTGGTTATATTAACTATGGTAATACCTCACCGAACAATACAGCTGGCGATGTTTTCAAGATTTAATGGCTTTGATATCTTCGGGATATTCAGCTTCTTAGAGGGCGGCGGAATAAATATACTCGGCTTTGAATTTAACAATGAAATACTGTCAAGTATAAACGTATTTCCTGATAGCTGGAAGATGTTTACCTCCAACGGTATAAATACCATTAATACCATGTGGCCTTTTATCTTGCTTTCGTTGACAGGTCTTGCCTTTAAGAACGGTCTGTATATATTCCTACTTCGTCAGTTCTTTATGGGCGTTCCCGATGAGCTTGAGGAGTCGGCTTATATAGATGGTTCGGGTGTATTCCGTACATTCTTTACCATAATTCTTCCTATATCCGTACCTATGATGATAACGGTATTCCTGTTTGCCTTTTCTTGGTGCTGGACCGATGACTTCTATACAGGAAGAACGATGTTTTTCTTTGATGAGTTTGAGGCTCCTTACCTGCTGATAAACTTCATAGAGAAGGATGTACCTAAGACCTTGATAGATAAGAACTTTAAGGGACAGGAAGCATATAATGGTGTTGTGAGAAACACCGCGGGACTTATGGTTATTGCTCCCTTGGTGGTTATGTATCTGTTCTGTCAGAAATACCTTGTACAGGGTATCGAAAGATCGGGTCTTACCGCGGATTAATTTACTTAAAAAGAGGTTGCTGCTTGTGCGGCAACCTCAAATTTTTTATTATTATCTACTTGAAAAAAGCTTGTATATATGATAAAATATAAATAAGATTTCTCACTAAGGAGAGCATGGATGTTTACGCCTAAACAATATATGGAACTAAAAAAACAAAAAAGGCAGAGATGGCCAGGAAAAGGGTATTTTATAATACTTTTTACAACTATAATACTGCTGGTAGCCCTCACCGCTTCTCTATTCGTTATTCTTGCTATTGAGGATGACGATATGGAGGATATACCCCAAGGTACGGGTAAAGACCCTGTGACTAATACCAACAAGTTGGCGTTATATCCTACTATTCCGAGTAGAAGCAGCTATTTAAGCACCAGCTCGGGGAACGCGGCGCAGATAGGTGATAGCATCAGGTCTAATAATGCCATTCTGGTGGAGCTTGGCGGCTATACCTCCATAGCGGAGAAGGAAGCGGACCAGACCATATACCCCGCCTCAATGACAAAGGTAATGACTCTGCTTGTAGCCTGTGAGAACGTTACAAGTCTTAACAAAAAGCTTGTGGTAACTCAGGAAGATATCGATTATAAGGACCAGAACGGAGGTTCGGGGCTTTTGGTGGCGTCATCCCTTGGCGACGGATTTACAATAGAAGACCTTCTGTATATGATATCCTACAAATCGGATACAATTGCCTGCCTTATGATAGCTAAGGAAATTGCGGGAAGCGAAGCAAGGTTCGTAGAGATGATGAACGATAAGGCGGAAGAGCTTGGTCTTAATCAAACTAATTTCAAGAACTGTACAGGACTCCACCACACGGAGCACGTTACCACCTGCCGAGAAATGGCGGCAATGATGTCTTACGCGCTTGAGAACCAGTTGGCTAAGAGAATATTGCTCTCTACCGATACCAGAAAGATACCTGCCTACGTGGGAAACAGCAACGACCTATCTGTGAACAGCAGCGGACAGCCTGTAAGCTACTGGGCGCATTGTGAGTGGTACTCTGTTCGGTTTAACGGCGAGGTAGAGTTGAATACGGTTACTGTGAGAGCTGCTAAGACAGGATATACCGATGAGGCGGGAGTTTGCCTTGTTTCCTATGCTGTGTCAAAAACCACGGGGAAGGGATACGTAAACGTTATAGTCGGTAAGCCCAAGGGAAGTGGACTGTCAGAGTCCATCTCTACCCAAGAGGTTAAATATATTTATAATACATACGCAGAATAAAAGAGGGCAGAAGCCCTCTTTTATTTATACATCTTATATTTCAGCCTCAAATTATCAGCTATCATTGCAATAAACTCACTATTTGTGGGCTTACCTCTGTTGTTTTGAATGGTATAACCAAAATAGGAATTGAGGGTATCCACGTCGCCTCTATCCCATGCTACCTCGATGGCGTGACGGATGGCGCGCTCAACTCGGCTGGTTGTGGTCTGATACTGCTTTGCCACGCTGGGGTAGAGAATTTTGGTAACGCTGTTTATAATATCGCTGTCCTTTATAGTAAGGAGAATGGCTGTACGTAGATACTGATATCCCTTTATGTGCGCGGGAACACCTATCTGGTGGATTATCTTTGTTACCTGTGATTCCATATCGGGAACGCTTTCGTCCTCAGGTGCGGCTACTGTTTCTCCGTCCCGTGTCTTGGCAAGGGAATTGATATGCCTACAAAGGCTTTCTACGTTGTAAGGCTTAAGTAGGCAGAGGTCTGCTCCTGAATTTGTAGCCTCAACAAATATGCTTTGCTTGGATACCATAGATACTACTATAAATGCGGGAGGCTTATCGGGGGCAAATTTGATATTTTGACAGTTATTGAGTACTCCTATTCCGTCCAGCTTTGACAGCCACACGTCTATTATGGCTACGTCGGGATGGTTTTTGCCTATTTGTATAAGAGCCTCCTCTCCGTTTCCTGCTTCAAGAAGATTTGTAAATCCCGCCTTGCGAAGCTCCGCACACAGTGCCTGACGGTCGGATGCGTTTTCGTCTGCTATCAATATTTTAATTGCTTTTCTCATTGTTATCCTCCATATTTTTTCTCAACATCCATATTTTACCATATTTCCAACCAAAATGCAAGGAATTTACAAAAATTACCAATGGTAAAATTTACCAAAGTTTTTCTTTGTTTTTGTCGCTTATGTACAAATATGAAGAAAAGCAGTCATTTTAGATAAAATGACTGCTTTTTACAGTAGCTGCATTTTGAATTTCGTCCGCTCTGCCTTAGCGCCGCGTATTTCCACTATGTAATCAAGCTCTAAGGTGTTTCCTACGAGTAGAGCGTTTACCACCTTGGTGGTGTGAACGCACACCTCGAAGGGCATAAAGGGAGTTTTGTATATACAGTGATGCCGTTTTCCTTCCTCGAATACAAGGGTGGCGGAAACAACGCCGCTTCTAATCATAGTAACTACCGACGGTTCTTTTTTGAGGAAGCTGAGAGAGGTAAGAGAGCCTTGCATTCCCGTTGCCTCGCTTTCCTCATAGCTTATAGTGATTCGCTCTCCATCGTCCTGAATATTTCCCACTGAATTTATTTCTAATATTTCCGGCTCAACGGTCACGCTGCCGTCCTCGAAAAGCTCAGGGGCGTCGTCAGTATCGGTGAAGAGGGAAGCCTCGACCTCGTACAGCTCGGAAAGTATTTTTATTCTTGTTTCCTTGGCAAGTGACATTTCTATCCTCCAATAAATAGTGCGCCTATATATTTTATCATTTAAAAGGCAAAATGTCAATCAAAAAACACATTTGGGTATAAATTTAAAAGAAATTTTATATTTCCTTTGACAGCATAAAGAATAAGTGGTATAATAAGGTGAAAAAGGTATAAGGAGATTAAGAAATGTCAGTTAATATTTCTGCTAAGATTAAACAGCTCGTGGATTATGCCATAGATAAGGAGCTTATAACCCAAGAGGACAGACTTTATATGACCAACTCGCTGATGTCGGCGCTTAAGGTTGGGGAATATGTTGAACCCAACGAGGTTGAGCACACGCCCCTTGAGGAGATACTGGCATCTCTATGCGACTATGCCGCCCAGAACGGCTTGCTTGAAAATAACAGCGTGGTTTACCGCGACCTGTTCGATACAAAGCTGATGGGTATTCTCACTCCCCGTCCCAGCGAGGTAATCAGAAAATTTAAGGAGCTGTACGCCGAGTCCCCCGTAAAGGCTACCGACTATTTCTACGCTCTTTGCCGTAACAGCGACTATATCCGTACATACCGCGTGGCAAAGGATTTGAAGTGGACATACGAGGGCAAATACGGTGAGCTTGATATAACCGTAAATCTTTCTAAGCCCGAAAAGGACCCCAAGGCTATCGCGGCTGCCAAGCTTTTGCCTCAGAGCGGATATCCTAAGTGCCTCCTTTGTCCCGAGAACGAGGGCTTTGAGGGTAACGTTGGCAGACCCGCGCGCCAGACGCTGCGTCTTATTCCTACCACTCTTTCTGGTAAGCAGTGGTATATGCAGTATTCTCCCTACGTTTACTATAACGAGCATTGTATCGTGCTTTCCAAGGAGCATACCCCTATGAAGATAGAGCGGGGAACCTTTGAGAGATTGCTTGATTTCGTGGAGCAGTATCCTCACTATTTCCTCGGCTCCAATGCAGACCTTCCTATCGTAGGCGGCTCTATTTTGTCCCACGACCATACTCAGGGCGGACACTATACCTTTGCTATGGCTAAAGCGCCTATTGATACAGAGATAAAATTTGAGTGCTTTGAGGACGTTGAGGCGGGTATTGTAAACTGGCCTATGTCGGTTATCAGACTCCGCAGCGCAAACAAGGAAAGCCTTGTAGAGCTTGCAGATAAGATACTTAAGGCTTGGAGAGCATACACCGACGAGAATGCCTTTGTATTTGCCAATACCGACGGAGAGCCTCATAATACTATAACGCCCATAGCGCGTACACGTGACGGAAAGCTTGAGCTTGACCTCGTACTTCGTAACAATATCACCACCGAGGAGCATCCCTTGGGAGTTTACCATCCTCACGCCGACCTTCACAATATAAAGAAGGAGAATATCGGTCTTATAGAGGTTATGGGGCTGGCTGTGCTTCCCGCAAGACTCCGTGACGAGATAGCCCTTATGTGCAAGGCTATTGCCGAGGGCAAGGATTTCGCCGATGATGAGAATATCGCAAAGCACAAGGAGTGGTTTGACGGATTTAAGGATAGCTATGAGTTTACCGCAGAGAATACCGAGCAGATAATCAAGAAGGAAATAGGACGCACTTTCGAGAGAGTTCTTGAGGATGCGGGAGTATATAAGTGCACTCCCGAGGGACACGAAGCCTTCCTTAGATTTATTGCTACTATAAGATAATTAAATAAACGAAACCCCGAGGCGCTCAATGAAGTGCCTCGGGGTTGTATTTAGGCTTTCACGCAGAGAAAGCCTTAGGTTAAGCGATGTTCTCGGGTATATATTACCTCGTATGGACAAATGGTGCGAAAAGCTATGTTCGCATTTTCTTCTTTCGTGCGGTAGGGGAGCGCCTTGGTGTTCCCGTTCAAAAAAAGTATAAAAAGGCGGGAGGAGCAAGGCCCATAAACGTTATTTTTTTACGCCACGACCTACCCGACAGAGCAAAGCTGTCAGGAGATCCCGTTTCGCTTCGCTTCACGCCTTTGCTTCGCTACCACGCTTCGCAAAGGTTCGACTTCACGGCGGTTTTTATTATGTGTCACAACGGCAATAATATCTCGCCGTTTCGCTCAGGATGACCCGCTTAAATAGGGCTTGCGCACAAAAATTGTAGAGGACGCCTGTCCCTACAGAGCTTAATATTGTTTTCGAGGTTTTGTCCTATGAAAGAAAACGAGGCACCAATTCGGTGCCTCGCTTTTATAATGTCATCCTGAGCGTAGCCCCGCCGAGATTCCGCTTACGCGCCCTCACTGCGTTCGGGTTCGATTTCGCTTCGCTTCACTCAGAATGACACGGGCGGGGCGTAGTCGAACGCGTAGCGCGACAGCAACGCTGTCAGGATCTACTCAAAGATTTTGCTATCTTTAATTATCATCCGCCTTGGCAATATCGCCGTCGGTGCATTTTACAGTGTAGTTGTCAGTTCCGCTGTTCCAAGAACTCCCCTTTTCAATGGTTTCCCACTCTGCCTTTGTGCCTTGGAAGTTTATCGTAGTAAGTCCTGTGCAATCCCAGAACGCACAATCTCCAATGCTGGTGATGCTGTCGGGTATGGTTACACTCGTAAGTCCTGTGCAACTGGAGAACGCCCACTCTCCAATGCTCGTTACGCTGTCCGGTATAGTTATACTTGTAAGTCCTGTGCATAAGGCGAACGCATAAACTCCAATGCTCGTAACGCTGTCGGGTATAGTTATACTCGTAAGTCCTGTGCAACCCCCGAACGCAGCACCTGCAATAGTTTTAGTTCCTTGTTTTACCGTATATGCACCCGATATAGTTTTCTTTGCCTCTATCAAATGGTTTCCAATATACAACACACCGTTATCCCAATTTGATTCGTTGTTATAGTATGCTGTATCTTTGAATGCATAATATCCAATGCTTGTAACGCTGTTGGGTATAGTTATACTCGTAAGTCCTGTGCAACCGTAGAACGCATAATCTCCAATGCTCGTAACGCTGTTGGGGATAGTTATACTCGTAAGTCCGTAGCACTGGCCGAACGCACTACCTCCAATGCTCGTGACACTGTCGGGTATAGTTATACTCGTAAGTCCTGTGCAATTTGCGAACACCCACTCTCCAATGCTCGTAACGCTGTTGGGTATAGTTATACTGGTAAGTCCGTCGCAACCCCAGAACGCTCCAGCTCCAATTCTGGTAACGCTTCCGTCTGTGGGGATTACGCTCGTTTTACAGCCTGATATCAGAGTTTTTGTAGCAGTTTCTATTAAACAATTACCCTTACCGTGATAAACGCTATTTCCTTCAGATACGGTTATACTCGTAAGTCCTGTGCAACTGGAGAACGCATAATCTCCAATGCTGGTGATGCCGTCGGGTATAGTTATACTCGTAAGTCCTGTGCAAACTTCGAACGCACCAGTTCCAATGCTCGTAACGCTGTCGGGTATGGTTACACTCGTAAGTTCTGTGCAACCTCTGAACGCACAATCTCCAATGCTCGTGACGCTATTGCCTATCGTTACACTCATAAGTCCTGTGCACTGGTCGAACGCATAATCTCCAATGCTCGTGACGCTATTGCCTATTGTTACACTTGTAAGTCCTGTGCACCAGTAGAACGCATAATCTCCAATGCTGGTAACGCTGTTGGGTATTATCAAATTTGTAACAAGTTCTCCTTTGAGATACAATTTGTTAGCGTAATAGAGAGGATTACCGTATTTAAATTCAATATTACACCAACTTGATATATCATTTATATGCACTTGCTCAAGTCCTGTGCACTGGTCGAACGCAACGGTTCCAATGCTCGTAACGCTGTCGGGTATAGTTATACTCGTAAGTCCTGTGCACTCGTAGAACGCATAATCTGCAATAGTTTTAGTTCCTTCTTTTACCGTATATGCACCCGATATAGTTTCCTTTGCCTTTATCAAATGATTTCCAATATACAACACACCGTTATCCCAATTTGATTCATTGTTATAGTATGCTGTATTGTAGAACGCACAATCTCCAATGCTCGTGACGCTGTCGGATATGGTTATACCGGTAAGGCTTGTGCAATCCTCGAACGCACGCCCTCCAATGCTGGTAACAGGCAAGTTGTTATATTTACCGATAACTATTTCTGTATCTGTGCAAGTTCCAATTCCCGTAACGGTATATCCTTTGCCGTCGTCGTTTAATTCAAACTCTAAGCCCTCTGAGCTTTCGGGAAGATGGCTAACGTCTATTTCGGGAGTTTTATTTTCCTCGTTTTCTTCCTCGTCTGAATTATCTTCGTTTTCCTTGTTGTTCTCGTTGTTGTCGTTTTCCTCGTTATCGGGCTTATTTTGCTCGGTATTCGAGGTTTGCTTTGTGGCGGCGGTAGTACCCGTTGTGCTGTCATCATCCTTATTACACGAAGCAAAAAGGGGTAATATCATAATTGCCACCAAAATACACGCCAAAACTCTTTTCATTTTCTGTCCTCCTGATGATAAATAAAAAATGCGCAGCACGAAGCTGCGCATGAAAAATGCATAGCTCCGTTTACTGCAACATAAATCTACTTTTTAGCGTACGTTTTATCTAATAAAGGTGCGTCAAAAAGGGAGTCTGCATTTTTACCAAAATAAAAATACACACCTTTATTATTAGATAAAATATTAGATTTATGTTGCAACCCAATTATATCACACTTTTTTGGAGTTGTAAAGTACTTTTTAAATAACAAAAGCGCGGTCACGTTTGTGACCGCGCTTAGCGCGTTTATTTTTACTTAAGCATAGAAGCAAGAGTGCCTTCTGCAAGAGCAAGTGCCTCGTCTATCTTTGACGCATCCTTACCGCCTGCCATTGCGCTGTCGGGACGTCCGCCGCCCTTTCCGCCTGTGGCTGCTGCTACCGCTCCAACAAGCTTTCCTGCGTGCGCGCCTGCGCTTACGGCATCCTTACCCGCAACCGCGATAAAGTTGAGCTTGTCAGCGTTTGCAACCGCGAGAATTGCTACCGCGTCGGGGTTATTAGCCTTTATATCGTCAGCAAGTGTTCTTGCCGCGTCTATTGCCATATCGGAGAGCTTACTTGCTATGAGCCTTACAGAGCCTATCGCCTTTGCCGATGCCAGAATATCACCAAGCTTCGAGGAAGCCAGCTTAGAGTTGAGCGCGTCTATATCTCTCTTTGCCGTGTGGAGCTCGGTCTGGAGCTGAGCGGCTCTTTTTGCGATGTCCATAGGATTCTGCGCCTTAAGCTCTGCGGCAGTGTCCGCGATAAGCGCATCCTTATCAGCGATAAGCTTGAGAACTCCCGTTCCTGTTACAGCCTCGATACGGCGCACGCCTGCGGCCACACTGCTCTCGGATACTATCTTGAACAGACCGATATTGCCCGTGTTTTTACAGTGAGTTCCTCCGCAAAGCTCGGTGGAGAAGCTGCCCATCTTGACCATACGGACGGTATTGCCGTACTTCTCTCCAAAGAGCGCCATAGCTCCGTGCTTCTTTGCGGTTTCTATATCTGTTTCCATAGTAACTATGTCGTTGGCAACAAGGATATTTGCGTTAACAAGAGTTTCAACTCTTGCTATCTCATCGGATGTGAGTGCCGCAAAGTGCGTGAAGTCAAAGCGGCATACGTCCTCGCTGACGTAAGAGCCTGCCTGCTCAACGTGGCTGCCCAGAACGCTGCGGAGAGCCGCCTGAAGCAGGTGAGCCGCAGAGTGATTGCGGCAGATAGCCATACGTCTTGCATCCTCTATATCTGCGCTTACGGTGTCGCCCACCTTTACCGAGCCGTTAGCTACGGTACAGATGTGTATATATACTCCGTCGGTCTTCTTTGTGTCATAGACCCTAGCAATAAATCCGTCGTTGTAGATAGTACCCGTGTCGCCTATCTGTCCGCCGCCCTCTCCGTAGAAGGGGGTACGGTCAAGAACTATGGAGCAGTCGCCCTCGTTTATCTCGTCCACGCTTCCCGCGTCGGTAAGTATAGCAATAACCTTTGCCTCGCTCTTGTAGTCGGTATATCCCGTAAACTCGGTCTTAGGAAGGTCTGAAAGGAGGGATTTTGAGGACTCGTCCCAACCGCCGATATTTGCTCTTGCCTCTCTTGCGCGCTTCTTCTGCGCGGTCATAAGAGAAGCAAAGGTGTCCTCGTCAATATTGAGGTGACTCTCAGCCGCTATCTCACGGGTGAGGTCTATGGGGAATCCAAAGGTATCGTAAAGCTTGAATACCTCCTCGCCCGAAATTACGTCAGCGTTGTCAGCCAGCGCGCCGCGGATAAGGTCGGAGAGAATTGAAAGACCCGCGTCGATAGTCGCGTCGAAGCGATCCTCCTCCATAGAGATGACCTTGAGGATATAATCTCTCTTTTCGTCAAGCTCGGGATATGCGCCCTTGCTCTCCTCAATAGAGGTGGTTACGGTTTCTACAAGGAAGGGATGGTCGATACCCAGCAGCTTTCCGTGGCGGCAAGCGCGGCGGATAATTCTTCGGAGCACGTATCCGCGACCCTCGTTGGAGGGGATAACTCCGTCGGATATCATAAACATAGCGCTTCTGGAGTGGTCGGTGATAACACGGATTGAAATGTCGTTGTCGGCGTCATTGCCGTAGGTCTTGCCCGAAATCTCGCAAACCTTGTCTATTACCTTGCGTATGGTATCTACCTCGAACATATTGTCAACGCCCTGCATTACGCAAGCAAGACGCTCAAGGCCCATACCCGTATCTATGTTCTTCTGAGCAAGCTCGGTGTAGTTTCCGTTGCCGTCGTTATTGAACTGGGAGAATACGTTGTTCCATATCTCCATAAATCTGTCGCAGTCGCATCCGGGCTTACAGTCGGGAGAGCCGCAGCCGTACTTTATACCTCTGTCGAAGTAAATCTCGGAGCAGGGACCGCAGGGACCTGAGCCGTGCTCCCAGAAGTTATCAGCCTTGCCAAGACGAACGATATGCTCCTCGGGAACGCCTATCTTGTCGCGCCAGATAACGTATGCCTCCTCGTCGTTCTCGTATATAGAGGGCCAGAGAAGGTCCGCGGGTATTTCCAACCACTGGGTAAGGAACTCCCAAGCCCACGGAATAGCCTCGTCCTTAAAGTAATCACCGAAAGAGAAGTTTCCAAGCATCTCAAAGAACGTGCCGGGTCTTGCTGTGGGTCCCACGCGCTCAAGGTCGGGGGTACGGATGCACTTCTGGCAGGTGGTAACTCTGTTGCGGGGAGGTATTTCCTCTCCTGTGAAGTATTTCTTCATAGGTGCCATACCCGAGTTTATAAGAAGAAGAGATTTGTCATTTATAGGTACCAAGGGGAAAGAGGGGAGTCTTAAGTGTCCCTTTGATTCAAAAAATGAAAGATACTTTTCCCGAAGGTCGTTAAGTGACGTCCATTTCATATTAAAAAGCCTTGCCTTTCTCAAAATAATATATCACTTTATTATATCATCCAAAGCTTTTTATGTCAATCCCTCATAAAGATTTATTCTTATTCAAAAGAATAAAAAATTTCATAAAGCGGGGTGAGGATACATATAAATGTGGTAGAAATCAATTTTGGAGGAATCACCATGTTTGTATATTCACTTCGCGCCAGCACGTTGAAATTTTTTGCCGTCGTATGCGTGGCGCTGACGGCGCTTATAGCTATGATAGCCTTTATTCCGGGGTATGACGGAGGGGAGCTGAGCTACATAACGACGGGAAGCGAAAAGGAGATAAGCTATGACAAAATAAAGACCAATCAGGACAGGATTGATTTTCTTGCTCAGTTTGGCTGGAAGGTAAGCGGCGACCCTGTTGAAACGGCAGATATAACTATTCCTAAGGAGTTTGACAAGATATTTACGGGCTACAACGAGATACAGAAGCGTCAGGGACTCGACCTCTCTAAATATAAAAATAAAAACGTTACCCGATACACCTACGAGATAAGCAACTACGAGGGCGAGGAGGGTAAGGTATATGCCAATATTATTGTTTATAGAAACAAGGTAATAGGCGGAGATATATGCTCGGCAGACGTAAAGGGATTTATACACGGCTTTGACAAGCCCCAGAGATAAAGCTATTGACAAATCCTCTGAAATATGATATCATAATTTCATAGGAAAACTGTAAGTTTGACTTGAAAGGAGATATTATAATGGCTTTTTGCAGAAATTGCGGAAAAGAACTCGGAGTTGACCAGACCGTTTGTACGGGATGCGGTGCTCCTGCAGTTGAGGAAGTTAAGATAGAAACGGTTGCCCCGTCCAATAAGAAGGACCTTAATATAGGAATGCTCGTTTGGTCGCTGATAAATTTGGTGCTCTGCTCTCAGGTTGCGGCGGGCGTTATCGCACTTATCTTTACCTTGCTTGCGAAGGGAGAGACAGATGAGAAGTCTGCGAGATACAATAAGATAGCGAAGATAGCAAATATCGTTGGAACTATATGCGCGGCGGTATTGGTGCTGTTCTTGGTAGTATTCTATATCTTTATGATAATTCTTGCTTTCGGAATGGCGGCATCTGTGCCTACATATTACTATTAAAGAGAGAATGACCGACCGCATTTGCGGTCGGTCTTAGACTTTGACGTTAAGGAAAATGAAGATGGATTTTAAAAGAAAAGGGTGGAGAATAGCCGTAGGAATAACGGCACCCTTGCTCGTGGCTTTTGTAGCATTTTGTCTTTATTATTTTAAAGAGGGAATGCCCTGTATGTTTTATAAGATAAGCGGCATATATTGTCCGGGGTGCGGCGCGGGGCGCGCTTGTGTGGCACTGCTGCACGGAGATATACTTTCAGCACTCAGCTACAATTTATTCTTCGTATTGCTTTTGCCCTTCGCTGTCTATTATTTGCTGAAGCTTTATATAGCTTACGTTTTCGGGAAGGACGTGCTCCCGTTTTTCAAGGTGAGGTGGGGCATAGGCTTGGGAATACTTATATTCGTGCTTTTTTTTTGGATATTGCGGAATATTCCCGTATTTCCCCTGACATATCTTGCACCGTAAAAAAACAGCTTGTGAAAACAAGCTGTTTTTTGTTATCAGTTCTTCGCCAACTCGCGGCGCTTTTTCATCATTGCCTTCATACGCTCCTCGGTGTTGAGTATCTTCTTGCGAAGGCGTATGGATTTTGGGGTTACCTCGATAAGCTCGTCATCGGTTATAAATTCGATAGCTTCCTCAAGGGAGAAAATGATGGGGGGAGTAAGGAGAAGCTTTTCGTCCGCTCCCGCCGAGCGGATAGCGGTAAGCTGCTTTTTCTTGCAGGGGTTCACCGCGATATCGTCGTTTTTGGGGTTCTCACCCACTATCATTCCCTCGTAAACGGGAGTCTGAGGACCTACGAAAAGATTTCCTCTGTCCTGAGTGTTATACAGGCCGTAGCGTGTGGTCTCTCCCGTTTCGGAGGCAACCAGAGAGCCTGTAAATCTCATTACTACCTCTCCTCTGTAAGGCTGATATCCGTCAAAGAGAGTATTCATTATACCCTCGCCGTGAGTAGCGGTAAGGAATTCCGAGCGGTAACCGAAAAGGCATCTGGAGGGAATAGAATATTCTATTCTCATACGACTTCCAATGGGGTTCATCTCAAGAAGGTCGCCCTTGCGCTGACCGAGCTTTTCAACTACTGCGCCTACGTACTCTGAAGGAACGTCAAGGGTTACACGCTCCATAGGCTCACACTTAACGCCGTCTATCTCCTTGTAGAGTACACGGGGGTTGGAGCAGGTCATTTCATAGCCCTCTCGACGCATAGTTTCAATGAGTATAGAGAGGTGCATCTCGCCACGTCCCGCAACCTTAAATTCGTCGGTGGTATCTCCGTCCTCAACTCTGAGAGAAACGTCCTTAAGCAGCTCCTTATAAAGTCTGTCGCGGAGCTGGCGGGAGGTAACGAATTTACCCTCCTTACCCGCAAAGGGGCTGTCGTTGACGGCAAAGGTCATTTCAAGGGTTGGCTCACTGACCTTTACAAATTCAAGAGGCTCGGGAGCGCTCAGGCTTGTTATAGTGTCACCGATAGTGATGTTTTCCGCGCCCGAGAAGCAGACGATGTCACCCATTTTTGCGTTTTCCACGGGAACTCTTACAAGACCGTCTATTTGAAAGAGTGCTACTATTTTAGTTCTTTTGGGTGTTCCGCCTGTGTGGTAATTACAGATGTACGCCTCCTGATTTGTGCGTATAGAGCCGCGCTCGATACGTCCGATACCTATTCTTCCCACGTACTCGTTGTAGTCGATAGAGGATACGAGGAGCTGAAGCTCACCGTTTTCATCTCCCTCGGGAGCGGGGATGTAATTGATTATCTTCTCAAAAAGAGGAACAAGGTCTTTTCCGGCTTCGTCGGCATTTTCAGTAGCCGTACCCGCTCTGCCCGAGCAGTAGAGCATAGGGCTGTCCAGCTGCTCGTCGGAGGCGTTAAGGTCTATAAGAAGCTCAAGTATTTCGTCCTCCACCTCGCCAAGGCGGGCGTCGGGCTTGTCTATCTTGTTTATAACTATGATAACTCTGTGATTAAGCTCCAGCGCTCGCTGAAGAACGAAGCGGGTCTGGGGCATAGGACCCTCCGCCGCATCTACCAGAAGGATAACTCCGTTAACCATCTTAAGGATACGCTCTACCTCACCTCCAAAATCGGCGTGACCTGGGGTGTCGATAAGATTTATCTTTATATCCTTATAGTGAACGGCGGTGTTCTTGGCGAGAATGGTGATACCTCTCTCCTTTTCAAGGTCGCCCGAGTCCATTACACGGGTAACTGTTTCCTGATTTTCACGGTATATACCGCCTTGCTTGAGCATCTCGTCAACAAGAGTGGTCTTGCCGTGGTCAACGTGGGCGATTATAGCAATATTTCTTAAATCGTTACGAATCACAGAACTTATCTCCTTTATGTTGTAAAAATCCAATATCACAATTTAATATTATATCACATTTTGTCAATATATAAAAGGTATGAAATGACGATTTTTGACATCCCTGGGGGAAAGTTGTTGTGCAAATTTACAACAAAATATCTTTTTGGTTACTTGTTCTTAGTGTTAAAGTATGCATTGACATAAAAGTCGAATTGTGTTATAATATACAATGGATAAAAATGATGAGCCAAGGAGCTGTTATGGAAGTCAAGCTTTTGATATTTGACCTTGACGGTACACTTGCCGATACCCTGCACACTATACGGGATGCTGTGAATATGTGTATGGAGCATTTTGGGTATCCGAGGTTAGGTTATGCAGAGGTAAGAAAGAATGTTGGAAACGGTGTGCGTTATCTCATAAAGCATTCTCTGCCCGAAAGCGTGGAGGATGAAAGATTTGAGGAGATACTTACTTATTTCCAATCCTGCTATCGACTTACCCACGATAAAATTGAGGGCTGCTATGAGGGGCTTTACGACGTGGTAATGGAGCTTTACCGTAGGGGATACAGGTTGGCGGTGCTTTCAAATAAGCCCGATCCGTTAGTAAAGGGAATAATCCAAAAGCTTTTCCCCGAGGGAGTTATGGAAGTAGCTATGGGGCAAACCGAGCTTCCACGAAAGCCAGACCCCACCGTTCCGCTTATGATAGCTGAGCAGATAGGCTGTAAGGTAAGTAACGCCTATTTTGTAGGCGACAGCGAGGTGGACGCTCTTACCGCTAAAAATGCGGGTATGCATTCGGTATGCGTTTCTTGGGGCTTCCGTGACAGAGTTGCTCTTCAGGCCGCTTCTCCCGAGGTCATTGTTGATACTCCGAAGGAGCTTTTAAATTACTTTGAAACATAATACAAGCCCTGTTTTTCATAGGCTTGTGTGAAAGGAAAACACATGAAGGTTGGATTCGTTTCTCTGGGATGTCCAAAAAATCAGCTTGATACCGAGGTGATGCTTCACGAGGTGGCAAGTGCGGGATATGAGATAACTCCCGATGAGATCGAGGCAGACGTTGTTATAATCAACACCTGCGGATTTATAGAGAGCGCTAAGAAGGAAGCAATAGAGAATATACTTGATATTGCGTGGCTGAAGAAAAATCGTTCCTTGAAGGCTATAATCGTTACGGGATGTCTTGCGGAGAGATACCGCGAGAGCATACTCGAGGAGATGCCCGAGGTGGACGCGGTCCTTGGCGTAGGCAGCATACATAACATAGTTGAGGCTGTTGAGGCTGTTACGGTAAAGAAAAAGAAGGGCTCTCACAGAAAATATACGTCCTTTGAGGACAAGGATTGTGTGCGTCTTGGGGGCGATAGAATACTTACTACTCCCGAATATACGGCGTATCTCAAAATAGCCGAGGGCTGTGACAACCGTTGCGCCTATTGCGCTATACCCTCTATCAGAGGAAAATTCCGCAGCCGTACTATGGAGGATATCGTAAAGGAGGCTAAGGAGCTTGAGGCTCTTGGCGTCAGGGAGCTTAATATAGTGGCTCAGGATATCACGAGATACGGGCTTGACCTTTACGGTGAGTACAGACTTGCCCAGCTGCTTCGCAGAATAACCGAGGCGACCGAGATACCCTGGATAAGACTGCTCTATTGCTATCCCGATAAGATAACCGACGAGCTTGTGGCAGAGATAAGAGATAACCCCAGAATACTTAAGTATATCGACCTGCCCATACAGCATATCAGCGATAATATGCTCAGAGCGATGAACCGCCACGGGGACAGCGCAATGGTTCGCGGGGTTATAAAGAAGCTTCGCAAAGAGATACCCGACATCGTTATACGTACCACCTTTATCGTGGGCTTCCCGGGGGAGAGCGAGGAGGATTTCCTTGAGCTTTGCGAGTTTGTAAAGGAAGCTAAGTTTGAGCATATGGGTGTTTTCCCCTATTCCAGAGAGGAGGGAACTCCCGCATACGATATGGAGGACCAGATAGACGAGCAGGTCAAGCAGGACAGAGCCGATATAATTATGCGTGAGCAGTTGGATATCAATACCGCAAACAACGAAAGAATGGTTGGAAAGACCGTAACCGTGCTATGCGAGGACTACGACCCCGTAAGTTCGGTGCATTTTGGAAGAAGTCCCGCAGATGCTCCCGAGATAGACGGAAAGGTTTATTTCAGGGCAGAGAAGCGAATTGCCCCCGGCTCCTTCGTGAAGGTCAAGGTGCGTGAGGTGCTGGATTACGACCTTATGGGCAGAGCCATAACCGAAACGGTATAAAGGAGAGAATATATGAGTAAGATGAATTTGCCAAACAGACTGACAGTGGTAAGAATGTGCCTTGTACCCGTTATTTTATTGATAGGGTTTCTGACACCTAAAAGCGCTGACGCACTTGAATTCTACATATCAAGCGCTCTGTGCGCCGCTGTGTTTATTATTGCATCGGTTACAGATATGCTTGACGGAAAAATAGCCCGCAGAGATGGACTTGTGACCGATTTTGGGAAGTTTATGGACCCAGTAGCCGATAAATTTATGGTAATTGGCGCGCTGTTCGTTATACTTCATAAGTTCCCGCAGCTCCAGCTTTTGATGATAGCAACCTTGATAATAGTTGTGTTCCGCGAGCTTGCGGTGACCTCTATGCGGCTTGTGGTATCCTCGGGCAAGAATATCGTTGTGGCGGCAAATATGCTGGGTAAAATAAAGACTGTTACACAGATTGTTGCTATATCTACGGTATTTCTTGAACCCGTAGTGCAGTATATAGCGCGTCTTATCGTCGGCGCAATAAGCGGGGAGGCAGTTGCGTGGAGAACCGATATAATACCGCTGAGCTGGATATCCATAGTCCTTTCACTGGTTATGACCGTCTGGTCGGGTGTAAATTATATCGCGGCTTACTGGAAGTATATTGATACCGATAAATGATAAAGATAAAGTAAAAAGCGTAGCTGTAACAGCTACGCTTTTTTGTTTAATGTAAATTTCAGGGCATTTTGGGTATAACAAAAATTATTAAAAAAACTTTCAGAAAACGCTTGACATTACATTTCTTTTATGATATAATACTCTCGTTCCGCTGGTGTGGCTCAATGGCAGAGCAGCTGATTTGTAATCAGCAGGTTGTTGGTTCGACTCCGATCACCAGCTCCAAAAAGGCTCCACACAACGGAGCCTGAAATATGGGGGATTTCCCGAGCGGCCAAAGGGGGCAGACTGTAAATCTGTTGTCACTGACTTCGGTGGTCCGAATCCACCATCCCCCACCAACAAAAAGAGGATTGCTTTGCAATCCTCTTTTTGTTGGTGGGGGATATTGAACGTGGATTCGAAAGCCCGTGCGCATCGCGTATGCGGCGCAAAAACGACACAGTGTGTCGTTTTTAGGGCGTGGACTTTATGTGGGTTCGCACTGAGGAAAAATGCGGGAACAAAGGATTGCAAAGCAATCCTCTTTTTGTTGGTGGGGGATATTGAACGTGGATTCGGAAGCCCGTTAATGAGTAAAGAAAGAAGTACGTTTGCATTGCAAACGGACTTCTTGTTTTTATTTCTTTTTCATGGAAATAGCCAGCTCGGCTTTTTCTACTATATTTTCCGCAGTCAGACCGTACATTTGGAGAAGGGGAGGAACCTTGCCCGAGTGACCGAAGCTGTCGTTTACGCCGACACGAACAACGGGCACGGGATTTCCCTCACAAACCGCTTCTGCCACCGCGCTTCCCAGACCGCCTATGATATTGTGCTCCTCTGCGGTAACGATAGCGCCTGTTTCTGCGGCAGCCTTAAGGATGATATCCTTGTCAAGAGGCTTGATGGTGTGGATATTTATAACTCTGGCGCTGATGCCCTTTTCCTCAAGCATTTTTGCGGCATCAACAGCCATACCAACCATAAGACCTGTGGCTACTATGGTAACGTCGCTTCCGTCCTTCAGGCATATTCCCTTGCCAAGCTGAAACTTGTAGGTTTCGGGGTCGTTGAAAACGGGAACGGCAAGTCTGCCGAAGCGCAGATACATAGGTCCGTTATATTCCAGCGCTGCCTTTACAGCGGCTCTTGCCTCTACTGCGTCTGCGGGGTTTATTATTACCATACCGGGGATAGAGCGCATAAGAGCTATATCCTCAAGGCACTGGTGGGTAGCTCCGTCCTCGCCGACGGAAATACCCGCGTGGGTCGCGCCTATCTTTACGTTGAGGTGAGGGTAGCCTATGGAGTTGCGAATCTGCTCAAAGGCTCTTCCCGCCGCGAACATTGCAAAGGAGGAAGCGAAAACTGTTTTACCCGAAGCGGCGATACCTGCGGCAACGCTCATCATATTGCCCTCCGCTATACCGCAATCGAAAAATCTTTCGGGAAACTTCTTCTTAAAAACGCCTGTCTTGGTAGCTGCCGCAAGGTCTGCGTCAAGCACCACAAAATCGTAATCGGAGCCAAACTCGGCAAGGGAATTGCCGTAGGCTTCTCTTGTTGCTATTTTATCTGCCATTTTTCTGCCTCCTTACATAGCTGCCTTTATTTCGGCAACTGCTTTTTCATACTGCTCGTCATTAGGCGCGCTTCCGTGCCAACCAACCTGATTTTCCATGAAGGATACGCCCTTACCCTTAACGGTGGTAGCAATGATTGCGGTGGGCTTACCCTTTACGGTCTTAGCCTCGTTGAACGCCGCCTCGATTTGCTCGAAATCGTGACCGTCTATGCTGATAACATGGAACCCGAAGGCTTCAAGCTTTTTGTCGTGGGGGGTGGGGTTCATTACCTCGGCTACGGCACCGTCTATCTGAAGTCCGTTCCAGTCGATAATAACGCACAGATTGTCAAGCTTGTAATGAGCGGCAAACATTGCAGCCTCCCATACCTGACCCTCCTCGCTTTCTCCGTCGCCTACGATAGTGTAAACTCTGTGGTTCTTGCCGTCAAGCTTTGCGGCCAGTGCCATTCCGCAGGCGGTAGAGATGCCAAGTCCCAAAGACCCCGTGGACATATCCACGCCCGGAGTGCCCTTCATATCGGGGTGTCCCTGAAGGAAGGAATCTACCTGACGGAGCTTTGAAAGCTCGGACTCGTCGAAGAAGCCCTTGAGCGCAAGGGTAGCGTAGAGTGCGGGAGCGGTGTGTCCCTTAGAGAGGACGAATCTGTCCCTGTCCTCCCACTTGGGGTTCTTGGGGTCAACACTCATTTCCTCAAAATAAAGGTATGCCATTATGTCGGCGATGGAAAGTGAGCCGCCGGGATGTCCCGATGCCGCGGCGTGTACTCCCTTGAGAGCGCCAAGGCGTATTTTAGCCGCCGTGCTTTTCAAAAAGTTAAGCTTTGTCTGTTCCATGAAAAATTCAACCTTTCATAATATATTTATACTTTTCGATTTTTAAATTATAATTTCACAAAACCGAGCTTTTTCTCAACCTTGCTCAAGGTTCTGCGAGCGTAGTAGGAGGCTTCCTCCGCGCCCTTTTTCATTTGAGCCTCAAGGAATGCCTTGTCAGCCATAAGCTCCTTGAACTTCTGCTGAACGGGAGCAAGAGCGTCCGCACACGCCTCGCCAACGGCAAGCTTGAAATCTCCGTAGCCCTTACCCTCAAATTCACGCTCTATTTCCTCAAAGGTCTTGCCCGTGTAGCAGGAGTAGATGGTCATAAGATTGTTTATTCCGTCCTTGCCCTCGGCAAAGCGGACGCAGGTGTCCGAGTCTGTAACCGCTCTCTTGAACTTGCGGATGATAGTATCCTTGTCGTCAAGAATATAGACCACCGCGTTGGGGTTCTCGTCGGATTTGGACATCTTCTTTTGCGGCTCGGAAAGTGACATTATCTTCATTCCCGATTTTGATATTATAGGCTCGGGCACGGTGAAGGTGTCGGGGTATATCTGATTGAATCTTTCCGCAATGTCGCGGCAAAGCTCAACGTGCTGCTTCTGGTCTATTCCCACGGGAACAACGTCGGTCTGGTAGAGAAGTATATCCGCCGCCATAAGAACGGGATAGGTGAAAAGACCCGCGTTTATGTTGTCGGAATGCTTGGAGCTTTTGTCCTTGAACTGAGTCATTCGTGAAAGCTCGCCGAACATAGTGAAGCAGTTGAGAAGCCAAGCGAGCTGAGCGTGCTCGTGAACGTGGGATTGAACGTAAAGAGTGTTCTTCTCGGGGTCAAGACCGCACGCCATATAGAGAGCGAGGGTTTCGTAGGTTCTGCGGCGCAGCTCGGCTGGAACCTGACGCACGGTTATAGCGTGCTGGTCAACCACGCAGTAGAAGCACTTGTAGTCCTTCGAGTATGTAGCGAAGTTTCGGATAGCACCCAGATAATTTCCTATGGTTAGGTTTCCGCTGGGTTGAACACCCGAGTATGAGATTTTCTGATTTTGAAACATATTGAATAAAGCCTCCGTGAGAAATCAAAGTGATGCGAAAACTTCGCCAAGGCGCTTAACGCCCTCTATTATTTGCTCGTCCGAGGGTGTGGAATAGTTAAGACGGAAGGAGGGTGACTTCGCCTCGGTATCGCAGTTGAATGCCGTGCCCGGAACAACGGCTACCTTCTTTTCGATTGCTTTCTTTACGATATCCGACGCATCGTCGCAATTCTTTACAGTACCCCAGATAAACAGTCCGCCCTCGGGACGGGTAAAGGTCACCTTATCCGCGGGAACATACTTGTCAAGACACTCAAGCATAAGGCTGCATTTTCTGCGGTAGAGGTCGTTTATACCCGCGATGTGGGCGTCTATGTCGCATTCGGTCATATATTTGTAGCAGAGCATCTGGAAAAATCCGTTGGTGTGAACGTCCTCGCCCTGCTTTGCCACAGCCATCTTTGAGCAGATAGCCGAGGGGGCGACGATAAATCCGACTCTCATACCCGCGGAGAGTATCTTTGAGAATGAGGAGCAATAAATTACGCGTCCGTCGGTATCAAGGCTCTTAAGAGTTGGGATATCCTCACCCGCAAAGCGCAGCTCGCCGTAAGGGTTATCCTCTATTATAATCATATCGTACTTTTTAGCCAGCTCAAGTATGGCAAGTCGCTTCCTAAGGCTTGTGGTAATACCCGTGGGATTATGGAAGGTGGGTATGAGATACATAAGCCTTGCGCTCGGCGTATTCTTAAGAGCTTCTTCAAGTCCCGAAAGGGAAATTCCGTCCTCCTCCATATCAACTCCCACTGGAGTAGCGCCGTTAGAGCGGAAGGAGTTGAGAGAGCCTATGAAGCTGGGATTTTCACAGATAATGGCATCGCCCTCATTGCAGAACACCTTACAAGCAAGCTCGATACCCTGCTGACCGCCCGATACCACGATAACGCTGTCATCCTCGCGGACCATATTTTCGCCAAAGCGCTTTTTCTGACGTGCCGCTATGGCGTCACGCAGGGGAGCGTATCCCTCGGTAATACCGTATTGCAGAGCCGCGGTTGATTGGTTCTCGAATATGTCTGCAGAAAGCCTTGCCAGCTCGCTGACGGGGAAGGACTCGGGTGAGGGATTTCCCGCCGCAAAGGATATTATGGTAGGGTCGGTAAGGCTTTTAAATATTTCTCTTATAGCCGAAGGCTTAAGGTCGGCAGTTTTTCTTGAAAACTTGTATTCCATATTGGACACTCCTTGGATATTCTATCTCCTTATAATAATATCACAGATTATTCTAAAAGTCAATTGACTTTTGCGTTAAAATGTGATATATTATTATTGATATTAGGGACAAAATCAACATACGGAGCGAAAATATGATAAAAATAGAGAGAAGTTCGGTAATGAACCTTGAAAATGCTATCAGAGGAGCGAGAAATCCCCTCAATAGCTGGAGCAGAATGGATAGCGAGTACGACGAAAAGGGAAATTATATCCTTGGAGAGAACGACCTCGGACTTGCGAGGAAGCTTGCTCACGCGGGCAGTGACCACAGAAAATTTCTCCGACAGATATTTGTATCGGTGGATATAACAGCTCCCCTCTATTGGTGGAAGGAATTTGACACCTACAAGGTGGGGACGGTGGCCAACTCCTGCAGTACTATGCACAAGATACACGCAAAGGCGTTTGAGAGGGAGGATTTTTCCTGTGACCGACTTGACGAGGGCGGTCTGGCGGCGCTTGACGCCCTTGTGGCGTATCTTGAAGGGGAGAGAGTTAAATTCTGCGAGGATAAGACGGATAAGCAGGCTTGGCATAATATGATACAGCTTCTGCCCTCAAGCTATAACCAGATGAGAACGGTAACGCTTAACTACGAAAATCTAATCAATATTTACTACGCGAGAAGGACTCACAAGCTTGCGGAGTGGCATACACTCTGCGATTGGATAGAGAGTCTGCCGTATGCAAAGGATATAATATTGGTGAAGAACTAAAATATAAATACTAAAGATAGAAAAGAGGACAAAAAATGAAGACAGCAGCGAAAGTATTCATATGGATAGGAATGGTAATACAGTTCTTTTTGATTTTCCCCATAGTTGTTGGGGCACTTGCACTTAACAAACTCAGTACTGCAACAAAAAAAGAAGAATTGCAGACGATGGGAATATTGACTATATTTTTGTGTAGCCCATTGGCAGGGATCTTTATGCTGTGTATTAAGGATGAAGAACTTAGAGGGGATTCACCTCCATCAAGCGACACTAGAGATGTGGACTTATACGCTAAACATACCACAGACGATATCGGTCAGAACAGCTCATATAGGAAAAGCGTTGAGGATGTATATAATTTTACGGAGACGGTGAAGGTTAGTAAAGATAATATTATATTTGGCGATTATCTTTGGCTTTCCAACCTTATAGAAAAAGATGAGATTAATCTGTTGAAAGTGTCCAAGGAAATACCGATTCTTGAGCATAAGAAAATTGAAGAAAAGTTAAAGGTTGCTAAAACTCGTTTTGAAGTTGGAGTAACTAATAAAAAAGATTATGCAAATGAGCGAAAGTATATTTTGTCAGAGTATTTGCCATCATATATGAAGTAAGTCTTTTGTATTTTGCGGTGAACGGCATACACTCTGCGATTGGATAGAGAGTCTGCCGTATGATGCGGATATAATACTCGTTAAGGAAAAGGACTAATAAATGTGCATAAAGGACCGTGTGGTATAGCTGTATATCCGCGGTCTTTTTGCTTTGACAAAAAAATGACGAATTTTCCGAAAAATTAGTAAAAAGCTATTGACAATTTTTAAAAATAAAGTATAATAGTAGATGTATTTTTATATTATTTAAGATACAAACATTTCATTTTACGGAGGTTCATTTATTATGAACAGAGTTTACAACTTTTCGGCGGGCCCTTCTATGCTACCTCTTGAAGTCCTTGAAAAAGCAGCAGCGGAGCTCGTTTGCTACGGTACTTCCGGGATGTCGGTTATGGAGATGTCACACCGATCTCCGGACTATGAAGCAATCATAAACGACGCTGAGGCAATGCTTCGCAAGCTTATGAACATTCCCGACAACTACAAGGTGCTCTTCCTTCAGGGTGGCGCATCCACACAGTTCGCGGCAGTACCCCTCAACCTCATCAAGAGAACGGGTAAGGCTGACTACGTAGTATCGGGTCAGTTCTCTGGCAAGGCATTCAAGGAGGCTCAGAAGCTGGGCTACGACGTTAAGTGCATAGCTACCACCAAGGAAGATAACTTTGACCACGTTCCCGTTGTTACTAAGGACATGGTAAGAGAAGATGCGGCTTATCTCCACATCTGCTTCAACAACACCATCTACGGCACAAAGTATCCCTATATTCCCGAAATCGGTGATATTCCCCTTGTTGCGGATATGTCCTCCTGCATCATCTCCGAGCCTGTTGACGTAAGCAAGTTCGGTGTTATCTACGCGGGCGCGCAGAAGAATATGGCTCCCGCAGGACTTACTCTCGTTATCGTTCGTGAGGACCTTCTCGACTACGCAGAGGAGAAGATGCCCACAATGCTTGAGTGGAAGACTATGGCGGAGAACGGTTCTATGTACAATACTCCTCCTTGCTACACCATTTATATGGCTAAGCTGGTTTACGAGTGGATACTCGGTATGGGCGGTCTTGAGGTTATGAAGGATAAGAACGTAAAGAAGGCAGCTCTTCTTTACGACTACCTCGACAGTCAGGATTACTACAAGGCTCCCGTTAAGAAGGAAAGCCGTTCTATGATGAACGTTACCTTCGTAACAGGCGACGCTGACCTTGACAAGAAGTTTGCTTCCGAGGCAGGAAAGGCAGGACTTAAGAACCTTAAGGGTCACCGTTCTGTTGGCGGAATGAGAGCTTCTATCTACAACGCTATGCCTTACGAGGGTGTTGAGGCTCTCGTCGCATTCATGAAGAAGTTTGCAGAAGAGAATCCCAAGGCTTAAATTGAAACCGAAAGGGCAGGGCGTTGTCCTGCCCTCAATTTATAATTATTTAATGAGGAAAACAAAATGAAGAACATACTTTGTCTTAATAAGATTGCCGCTTGCGGCACCGACCTTCTCGACAAGAACGAATATAACGTTGCTACCGCCGATATAGACGCCCCCGACGCTATTATGGTTCGTTCCGCGGTTATGCACGAAATGACCTTTGGCGCGGAGCTTAAGGCTATCGCGAGAGCCGGAGCGGGTGTAAACAATATTCCCGTTGACCGCTGCGCGAAGGAGGGTATCGTTGTTTTCAATACTCCCGGCGCTAACGCAAACGGAGTTAAGGAGCTTGCTGTATGCGCTCTTATGCTGGCTTCCCGTGACGTAGCGGGCGCTATCAAGTGGGCGGATACTCTCGTTGGAACAGAGGGCGTTGCTAAGGCTGTTGAGGCGGGCAAGTCCAAGTTCGCGGGCGTTGAGGTTAAGGGTAAGACCCTTGGTGTTATCGGTCTTGGCGCAATTGGAGCTTTGGTTGCTAACGCTGCTATCGACCTTGGTATGAAGGTTGTGGGCTGTGACCCCTTTATGAGCGTTGACGCCGCTTGGAAGCTCAATCCCGCGGTACAGAAGGCTGCTACCTTTGACGAGGTATTCGCAAAGGCTGATTACCTTACTCTCCACGTTCCCGCAACCAAGGACACTAAGGGAATGATAAACGCGGACACTCTGGCTACAATGAAGGACGGCGTAAGAGTTATAAACCTTGCGCGTGCTGACCTTGTTAACAACGCTGATATAAAGACAGCTCTTGAGAGCGGAAAGGTAGCTTCTTACGTTACCGATTTCCCCACAGAGGAAACCGTGGGCGTAAAGGGAATAGTTGCTATTCCTCATCTTGGCGCATCTACCGCAGAGTCCGAGGATAACTGCGCGGTTATGGCTGCTCTCCAGCTTGACGATTTCCTTCGCAACGGAAACATCAAGAACAGCGTAAACTTTCCCAACCTTGAAATGGCGAGAAGCGGCGAGAAGAGGATTTGCGTTCTCCACGTTGCAGGTGACGATATGGTTGCAAAGATTACCGCGGCAGTCGGTAGTGTTGTTGCTATCACGAGCAAGACTCGCGGCGAGAATGCTTATACTATCGTTGACGTAAACGGATGCGCTTGCGACGCTGTTAAGGCGTTGAACGCAATGGATGAGGTTTACAAGGCTTACGCTATTTGACTTTAACCTGAACAAAAGCTCCGCACTATGAAAATAGTGCGGATTTTTTTGCGCAAATTTATTGACAAGAGATTGCGCTTGTGCTATAATTATTCCATTATTTGAAATATCGAAAAGCAAAACTTGCAATTCCGAGATTTTCGTAAATCTATTTTTAGGAAGGTATTTGAAAATGAGTTTCAAAAATCAGTATCTCAATGAGCTCATGGAGAGAGTAATCAAGAGAAACCCCAATGAGCCCGAATTTCACCAGACAGTAAAGGAAGTTCTTGAGTCTATCGAGCCTGTTATCGAGGCTCGCCCCGACCTTGTTAAGGCAGGCGTTATCGAAAGAATGGTAGAGCCCGAGAGAATAATCAAGTTCCGTGTTCCGTGGGTTGATGACAACGGAAACGTTCAGGTAAACCGCGGCTTCCGTATTCAGTTCAACAGCGCTATCGGTCCTTACAAGGGAGGTCTGCGCTTCCATCCTTCCGTAAACGAGAGCATTATAAAGTTCCTCGGCTTTGAGCAGACCTTCAAAAACTCTCTTACATCGCTTCCTATGGGCGGCGGTAAGGGTGGCTCCGACTTCGACCCTCAGGGCAAGTCCGACGCAGAGGTTATGCGCTTTTGCCAGAGCTTTATGACCGAGCTTCAGAAGTATATCGGCGCTGATACCGACGTTCCCGCAGGTGATATCGGCGTTGGCGCGCGTGAGATTGGCTACCTCTACGGTCAGTACAAGAGACTCCGCGACGAGTTCACCGGCGTTCTTACAGGCAAGGGACTTACATACGGCGGCTCTCTCATCCGTCCCGAGGCGACAGGCTACGGCGCTGTTTACTACACTGTGGAGATGCTCAAGCACTTCGGCGATGATATAAAGGGCAAGACCTTTGCGGTTTCGGGCTTCGGTAACGTTGCTTGGGGTACTGTTAAGAAGGTCAACGAGCTTGGCGGTAAGGTAGTTACTATTTCGGGTCCTGACGGATATATCTACGATCCCGACGGAATCAGCACTCCCGAGAAGATAGACTTTATGCTCGAGATGAGAGCATCCTGCCGTAACAGAGTTCAGGACTACGCTGACAAGTTCGGCGTTGAGTTCTTCGCAGGTCAGAAGCCTTGGGGCGTAAAGGCAGATATCCTTATGCCTTGCGCAACTCAGAATGAGGTAGATATGAAGGAAGCCCAGATGATAGTTGCTAACGGCGTTAAGTACTACGTTGAGGTATCCAATATGCCTACTACCAACGAGGCTGTTGCATATCTTAAGGCTAACGGCGTTATCATAGCTCCTTCCAAGGCAGTTAACGCGGGCGGTGTTTCTGTTTCGGGTCTTGAGATGTCCCAGAACTCTATGCGTTACAGCTGGACCGCGGAAGAGGTTGACGAGAAGCTTAAGATGATTATGAAGAATATCTTCGAGGCATCTGTAAAGGCTGCAAACGACTACGGTCTTGGCGACGACCTTGTAGCGGGCGCGAATATCGCGGGCTTTATCAAGGTTGCTGAGGCTATGAAGGCTCAGGGCGTGGTCTGATAATCATATGTAAATATATAGTGAAAAAGCACTTATGGAAGGCTTTCCATAAGTGCTTTTTTGCTTTCAAAATCAATCCTCTTCGGGTTCGTTAAAGTATTCTTTGTCAAAGAACTCGGACAGAGTAATGCCTGCTCCTTCGCAAAAGCGCTTTACCGTAATTATTTTGGAGCATTTCGTTCTTCCCTTGATAAGGTCATAGATAGCGGAGGGTGACATTCCGCCGCGTAGGGCAATATCACACACATTGCTGTTATGCTCCTTGCAAATTTCATCTATGCGCTTTACGATAGCATCATTTAATTTCATAACTGTATCTTACCTACCTTTTTTGCGGAATTCCACAATTATTATAGGTAAATATAAAAAATTTATCTCGTGGAATTCCACGATATTGACAAAGTTTTTGTTTAGTTGTATAATATCTTTGAAAATTGTGGAATTCCACGAAAGATGAGAGGTATATTATGACAATTACTTTTGCAGGGCATTCCTTTATCCCAGAGAGGAATAAAGTAAAAGAAATGGTAAGGGAGAAGATAGAAAATAATATTATTGACGCAGAGAAAGTAATCTGCTATATTGGAGGTTATGGCGAATTCGATGATATCTGTTCTTGCGTCTGTAGGGAATTGAAAAAGAAATATAACTGTATAGAGATAGTTTATGTCACTCCTTATATTAATTTATCAGAGCAGGCTAAAATAAAAGAAATGCAAGAATATGGCTTGTTCGACGCTTCGATATATCCGCCTATTGAGAAGGTGCCGCCGAAATTTGCTATATCGAAAAGGAATGAATGGATGATGGAAAATGCGGATCTGATAATAGCATATGTGGATCATAATTACGGTGGGGCATATAAATCACTACAGGTGGCAAGACGAAGAAAGAAAAGAATAATAAATATTTGTGCAATATGTTATTAAAATGTATGATAAATTGGTTGATTATTAACAAAAAATAGTGCACTTATACAAAATTGAGAAAATTTCGTCAAACCTCTTGTATATTTGTGGAAAATGAGTTAAAATATATAATTGAGGAAGCGTGGGCTTCCCGTAAAAATGAAAAAATTTTTATTATAAAAATGGAGGAATTTCATTATGTCAGTTAAAGTTGCTATTAACGGCTTTGGCCGTATCGGTCGTCTTGCGTTCAGACAGATGTTCGGCGCAGAGGGTTACGAGATCGTTGCTATCAACGACCTTACCAAGGCTTCTATGCTCGCTCACCTTCTTAAGTACGACACCGCTCAGGGTCGCTACGACGGTCACACCGTTGTTGCTGACGACGAGGCAAACACCATCACTGTTGACGGTAAGGTTCTTAAGATCTACGCTGAGAAGGATGCTGCTAACTGCCCTTGGGGTGAGCTTGGTGTTGACGTTGTCCTCGAGTGCACAGGCTTCTACTGCTCTACCGAGAAGTCCATGGCTCACATCAACGCAGGCGCTAAGAAGGTAGTTATTTCCGCTCCCGCAGGAAAGGACCTCAAGACCATCGTTTACTCTGTTAACGAGAAGACTCTTACAGCTGATGACAAGATCATCTCCGCTGCTTCTTGTACAACCAACTGCCTCGCTCCTATGGCTAAGGCTCTCAATGACTACGCTCCTATCCAGAGCGGTATCATGACCACTGTTCACGCTTACACAGGTGACCAGATGATCCTCGACGGTCCTCACAGAAAGGGTGACCTCCGCCGCGCACGCGCTGGCGCACAGAACATCGTTCCTAACTCTACCGGCGCTGCAAAGGCAATCGGTCTTGTTATTCCCGAGCTTAACGGCAAGCTCATCGGTTCTGCTCAGAGAGTTCCTACCTGCACAGGTTCTACCACTATTCTCGTAGCTGTTGTTAAGGGTAAGGACATCACCGCTGACGGTATCAACGCTGCTATGAAGGCTGCTTCTTCCGCTTCCTTCGGATACAACGAGGATCAGATCGTTTCCTCTGACGTTATTGGTATTACCTACGGTTCTCTCTTCGACGCTACTCAGACTATGGTAGCTAAGATTGATGACGACACATATCAGGTACAGGTTGTTTCTTGGTACGACAACGAGAACTCCTACACCAGCCAGATGGTTCGTACAATCAAGTACTTCGCAGAGCTTAACTAATCTTTGTATAAGAAAAGGCTGTTGCCGAAGCAACAGCCTTTTTGTTGTCATAAAAATCGCTCCCCGACTGTTGTCGGGGAGCATTTTTGCTTTTTTAGTTTTCTCTTACCGAGTGTAGATTACTTCTTAAGAGCAGCCTGAGCAGCAGCAAGACGAGCAATCGGAACACGGAAGGGAGAGCAGGATACGTAATCAAGTCCAATGTTATGGCAGAACTCAACAGACGTGGGGTCGCCACCGTGCTCACCGCAGATACCTACGTGGAGCTTGGGGTTAACGGGTCTGCCGAGCTGGATAGCCATGTTCATGAGCTTACCAACACCGGTGGTGTCGAGCTTAGCGAAGGGATCGTTCTCGAAGATCTTAGCATCATAGTAAGCCTCAAGGAACTTACCTGCGTCGTCACGTGAGAAGCCGTAGGTCATCTGAGTAAGGTCGTTAGTACCGAAGCAGAAGAAGTCTGCGTTAGCAGCGATCTCATCAGCGGTAAGACATGCTCTGGGAATCTCGATCATGGTACCAACCTCGTACTTAAGCTCAACGCCTGCTGCTGCGATCTCAGCGTCAGCGGTAGCAACAACTACGCTCTTAACGTACTTAAGCTCCTTAACGTCGCCTACGAGAGGAATCATAATTTCGGGAACAACGTTCCAGTCAGCGTGTGCCTTCTTGGTGTTGATAGCCGCGCGGATAACTGCCTTGGTCTGCATTGCTGCGATCTCAGGGTAGGTAACTGCAAGACGGCATCCACGGTGACCCATCATGGGGTTGAACTCGTGGAGAGAAGCGATTATAGCCTTGATATCTTCAACGGTCTTGCCCTGTGCCTTTGCAAGGAGAGCGATGTCCTCCTCGGTGGTAGGAACGAACTCGTGGAGAGGGGGATCAAGGAATCTGATACATACGGGAGTTCCCTCGAGTGCCTCGTAGAGCTTCTCGAAGTCAGACTGCTGGTAGGGAAGGATCTTTTCAAGAGCAACTTCTCTCTCGGCAGCGGTGTCAGCGCAGATCATCTCTCTGAATGCCGCGATTCTGTCAGCCTCAAAGAACATGTGCTCGGTACGGCAAAGACCGATACCCTCAGCGCCCAGCTCACGAGCCTTCTTCGCATCAGCGGGAGTATCAGCGTTAGTTCTTACCTTAAGGGTACGGAACTTGTCTGCCCAGCCCATGATGGTTCCGAAGTTGCCGGAAATCTCTGCGTCAACGGTAGGAATGATGCCGTCGTAGATTGCACCGGTAGAACCGTTGATGGAGATGTAGTCGCCTTCAACGTAGGTCTTACCGTTAAGAGTGAACTTCTTGTTTTCCTCGTCCATAGCGATATCGCCACAACCGGAAACGCAGCACTTACCCATACCTCTTGCAACAACAGCTGCGTGAGAGGTCATACCGCCGCGAACGGTGAGGATACCCTGAGCAGCCTTCATACCCGTGATATCCTCGGGAGAAGTCTCAAGGCGAACGAGAATTACCTTCTTACCTGCATTTTTCCAAGCCTCAGCATCCTCAGCAGAGAATACTACCTGACCGCAAGCCGCACCGGGAGATGCGCCAAGACCCTTACCCATAGGAGTAGCAGCCTTGAGAGCCTTTGCGTCAAACTGGGGATGGAGAAGAGTATCGAGGTTTCTGGGGTCTATCATAAGAACAGCTTCCTGCTCGGTCTTGTGTCCCTCTGCAACGAGGTCAACAGCGATCTGGAGAGCAGCCTGAGCGGTTCTCTTACCGTTTCTGGTCTGGAGCATGTAGAGCTTTTCGTTCTCAATGGTGAACTCCATATCCTGCATATCGTGATAGTGGTTCTCAAGAATGTCGCAAACCTTTACGAACTGCTCGTAAGCTGCGGGGAACTTGTTAGCCATCTCCGCGATAGGCATAGGCGTACGAACACCTGCAACAACGTCCTCACCCTGTGCGTTGGTAAGGAACTCACCCATCATCTTCTTCTCGCCGGTAGCGGGGTCGCGGGTGAATGCAACTCCGGTACCACAGTTATCACCCATGTTACCGAATGCCATTGCCTGTACGTTTACAGCGGTACCCCAAGAGTAGGGAATATCGTTGTCGCGGCGGTACACGTTTGCTCTGGGGTTGTCCCAAGAACGGAATACAGCCTTAACTGCGCCAATGAGCTGCTCCTTAGGATCGGAGGGGAAGTCCTGACCGATCTTGGACTTGTACTCAGCCTTGAATTGGTTAGCAAGCTCCTTGAGGTCATCAGCGGTGAGGTCAACGTCAAGGGTAACTCCCTTAGCAGCCTTCATCTCGTCGATAAGCTCCTCGAAGTACTTCTTGCCGACTTCCATAACGACGTCGGAGTACATCTGGATAAATCTTCTGTAGCAGTCATATGCCCAACGAGCGTTTCCTGACTTTTTAGCCATAACCTCAACAACATCCTCGTTAAGACCGAGGTTGAGGATGGTGTCCATCATACCGGGCATGGATGCGCGCGCACCGGAACGAACGGAAACGAGAAGGGGGTTCTCAAGGTCACCGAACTTTTTGCCGGTAACGCCTTCCATCTTTACGATGTACTCCATGATTTCAGCCATAATATCATCATTGATCTGACGGCCGTCTTCATAGTACTGAGTGCAGGCTTCGGTAGAAATTGTGAAGCCCTGGGGAACGGGAAGACCGATATTGGTCATCTCAGCGAGGTTTGCTCCCTTACCGCCAAGGATCTCACGCATACTTGCGTTACCCTCGGAGAAGAGATAACAATACTTCTTTGCCATTGGAATGTACCTCCATATAAATAAAATTTTTGACATTGCTATCTGCGCACGGGATTTTTTGGGCATAAAACACCCTATACGCCGCAGCGCGCTGTATATTATACCATATTTTTCCCAAAAAGACCACCTTATTTTTAAAAATAAAAGAAGCATAACATGTAAATTTTTTATGAACGGCATAAAAAAGCTCTTTTGTCGGTTGATTTTTTAACATTTGTATAATATAATGGTTAAGATAAGTATAAAGATACGGGTAGTTGATATGGCTAATATTTTTGATTTATTTAAGCAGATATCTTCGGGCGGCGATGAGCCTAAGGGTAACGTGGAATATATAGTGGCAGGCTTGGGAAATCCAGGGGCGGAATATGCCAAGACCAGACACAACGCGGGATTTATGGCAATAGATTATATTTCAGGTCGCTGCAACGCAAGAATAGACAGGGCAAGGTTCTCAGCCCTCGTGGGAGAAGCGGTGATAGAAGGAAAAAGAGTGCTTCTAATGAAGCCTCAGACCTTTATGAATTCATCTGGAGAGGCAGTAGGGGCGGCGGCTAAGTTTTACAAGATACCTCCCGAAAATATAATAGTAATATCTGACGACATCAGCCTTGACGTGGGGCGTGTTCGCATACGCCGCAAGGGTAGCCACGGAGGTCAGAACGGTCTGCGCAGTATAGAGCAGCACTTAGGCTCACAGGATTATCAGCGCATAAAGGTAGGAATAGGCGCAAAGCCTCATCCCGATTATGACCTTGCAAGCTGGGTGCTTTCAAGCTTCGATGCCAAAGATATGCAATCTATCTCGGAATGTCACCCCAAGGTCTATGAGGGACTTTGTAAGATGCTTATGGGAGATACCGAGGCTGCAATGCAGATATGTAACGGCAAATAACATACACACAGATTAAAGAGGGATATGAGTACAGTAACAGATTTTGTGCGAAGTGACAGGGAGTATTCACAGCTTTTTTCGGCGATAGTGAATACTAAAGCCGCTCGCACACCTATGCCTACTCTGGTTTCGGGCCTTTGCGACGGCGCTACCGACGCGGTATATGCGTCGTTGCTTTCAGACCTTAAGGTCAAGGACAAGAGAGCGGCGCTTCTTATCTGCTCCGACGAGAAGGAGTGTGTAAGACTTCGTTCTTTTCTCAAGAAACAGGGCTTCCGAGTAGGATTTTTCACAGGCAGGGACCTGACCTTTTATAACATTACAGCCTCCCATGAGTACGAGCATGAGAGGCTTAAGGTGCTTTCGGGACTGCTTTACGGACAGTATGACGCAGTGGTGACCACACCCGATGCGGCGCTTGGATATACGATACCGCCCGAGCGGCTTATAGCGGCAAATCAGGTTATCGAATACGGAAAGACTGTTATAGAGCCAACCGTGCTGGCACAGGCGCTCACCGATGCGGGCTACGTAAGGGTGGAGCTTGTTGACGCGGCGGGGCAGTTCGCTCTCCGAGGAGGAATTTTTGATATTTATCCCGCCGTGGCTACCTATACCGATATAGACGGGAACGTGAGCGTTGAAACCGCTCCCTTCAGGATAGAGCTTTTCGGTGACGAGATAGACCGTATGGAAATATTCGACCCCGAGACTCAAAGAATGACCCTTACTCTTGACAAGGTGGAATTTCCACCCGCAAGAGAGCTTTTGCTTGACGAGCAGGGCAAAGAAGCATTGAAGCAGACCGTAATTTCTTGGCGGGAAAAGTCCAAGGACGAAAGAGCGCGGGAGGAGATGTGGCGCGAGATATCGGCTATTGAGGGAAGAAATGAGCTTAACTTCCTTGATAAATATCTCACCTTCGTGTATCCCGAAAGAGTGTGCTTGCTTGATTATTTCAGCAGACAAAGCACTGTGTTTATCCGCAATACCACTGCGGTTTACGAGCGTATAAAGGCGGCGCAGTGGCATATAGACCAGACGGTTGAGGAGCTGCTTGAGGGCGGAACTATTGCCCCGAAATATACCGATTACACCAAAAGCGAGGAAATGTTCAATCTCTTTCTTGACGGCGCGGCAGTAGTGCATTTTGATTCTCTCGGACAGGGAATGTCGGGCAAAAGGCTTGGCGCTATGTTTAATTTCAGAACCAAGCATATGGTGTCGTACAGCGAAAACCTTGAGCTTTTGTGTGAGGATATTGAGAGCTACAAGCGAGGAGGGTACAGGCTGTATATCCTCGCTGAGAACGAGGCTGCCGCGAAAAATCTCTGCTCGGTCCTTAATGGCAAGGGAATAAGCGCGGTGAGCGAAACCGACAGCGGTGAATATACCTTTGAAACTCTTCCCAAGAGTGTTATACTGGTGGGGTGGAGATATATAGTAAAGGGCTACGAAATGACCACACCGCGCGTGGCAGTTCTTTCTACCGTGCCCGAAAGCAGAGAGGGTGCTTATACCGCATCCTCAAAGCTTAAAAAGAGAAAAAAGAAGAGAAGCGGAGCAGAAACCATTCTTTCCTACAACGACCTTGAGGTCGGAGATTTCGTGGTACACGAGATACACGGTATCGGTCAGTATATGGGAATTGAAAATCTTAAGGTTGACGGCGTCAGCCGTGACTATATAAATATCCGCTACGCGGGAAGCGACAGACTGTTTTTGCCTGTGGATAAGCTGGATATGGTGTCCAAATATATCGGAGCGCACTCGGACGACGGTCTTGTGAAGCTTTCACGCTTTGGAGGCGGCGAGTGGGGCAGGGCAAAATCCCGCGCCAAGGCAGCTGTTAAGGATATTGCTAAGGACCTTATCAAGCTATATGCCGAAAGAGAGCGCCGCCCCGGATTTGCTTTTCCCGAGGACGACGAGCTTCAGGCGGATTTTGAGGCGGCGTTTGATTATGATGAAACCGAAGGACAGCTTGCGGCTATTGAGGATATCAAGGAAGATATGATGAAGCCCGTGCCCATGGACCGACTTCTTTGCGGTGACGTTGGCTTCGGCAAGACTGAGGTGGCTATGAGAGCCGCTTATAAGGCGGTGCTTGGGGGAAAGCAGGTGGCAATACTTGTTCCTACCACTATTCTTGCGCTTCAGCATTATCAGACGTTGGTGAGCCGAATGAGAGCATTCTCTGTAAACGTGGATATGATATCCCGTTTCCGTACCCCTAAGCAACAGGCGCTCTCACTGCGTAAGCTTAAAAGAGGGGATACCGACGTTATAGTGGGGACTCACAGACTTATAGGCAAGGATATAGAATTCAAGGATTTAGGTCTTTTGATAGTTGACGAGGAGCAACGCTTCGGCGTCGCTCAAAAGGAAAAGCTCAAGCAGATGTCGGGAAATATCGACGTTCTTACCCTGACGGCGACACCCATCCCGAGAACTCTGAATATGGCTATGGGCGGAATCCGCGATATCTCTGTTCTTGATGAGGCGCCGGGTGACAGGCTTCCCGTTCAGACCTACGTTCTTGAGCACGACGAGCTTATACTCATAGAGGCTATACGCCGTGAGCTTCGCAGAGGCGGTCAGGTATTTTACCTCTACAATTTTGTGGAGAGTATAGACAGCTGCGCCGCGAAGATAGCCAAGGCTATTCCCGATGCGCGTATCACCGTCGCTCACGGACGGATGGATAAGGAAGAGCTTGAGGATATATGGAGCGAAATGCTTTCGGGGGAGATAGATATACTCGTATGTACTACCATAATAGAAACGGGTGTTGATATTCCAAACGCTAATACGCTTATAGTTGAAAACGCTCAGCGGCTCGGACTTTCCCAGCTTCACCAGATAAGAGGGCGCGTTGGACGCTCCTCAAGAAGGGCGTACGCTTATTTTACCTATCCCAAGGACAGAACGGTAAATGAGATAGCCACAAAGCGTCTTGAGGCTATAAGAGATTACGCTGAGTTCGGAGCGGGCTTTAAGATAGCTATACGCGACCTTGAGATAAGAGGAGCGGGAAATCTTCTCGGTGCGGAGCAGCACGGACATCTTGACGCTGTGGGCTACGAGCTTTATATCAAGCTGCTTAACGAGGCAGTTCTTGAGGAGAAGGGCGAGGCAATACCCGAGAAGAAGGAGTGCACGGTGACTCTCAGATGCGACGCCTTTATATCCGAAAAATACGTGCCGTATTCGGCACAGAGAATGGGGCTTTACAAGCGTATAGCTATGCTTCAGACCAGAGAGGATAAGGAGGATATAATCGACGAGCTTATCGACAGATACGGGGATATCCCCAAGGCGACTATGGACCTGTTGACCATAGCGCTGGTACGTGCCGCGGCTATGAAATGCGGCATACTCAATATAGTCGAGGAGCAGAGCGAGATAAGGATCTTACCCTCCGCCTTTGATTTTGAGGTCTGGTCGGAGCTTTCTGATGACCCTGAATACAAGGGACGTATAAAGGTGATAATGTCCGAGCCTCCAAGCGTTGTGCTTAAAAAGCAGAGAGGGGATAACGTACCCGATATGTTACTCACCCTTTTTGAGAAATACGCTGTTTTATTGACTCAATATATATAACTGTTGTAAAAAAGGAAGGAACCGAAAATGAAATCGGTAAAAAGATTAATTGCAGTAATTCTTATGCTTGCGCTTCTTGCGGTAGGATTTGCGGGATGCGCGTCTAAGGGCAAGACACTGATGAAGCTTGACGGAAGCGAAATGTCGGTAAATCTGTTCTGGCTCTATCTTTCGAGAATGAAGGGTATGCTTTGCACTACCGCTTATTTTGGCAACAGCGCTACGGGCAGTGAGTTTTGGGATACCTGGATGGATGCCGATACATGGACTACCTATAACGACCATTATACCAAGGTGGTGCTTGAGGCATCCAAGACCTATCTTGCGGCGGTAGCTCTGTTTGAGGAGAGGGGACTTAAGCTTCCCGATTCGTATATAGAGGAGATAGACGCCGAGATGGAGGAGCTTGTTCTTAAGGAAGCCGACGGTTCAAAGACGGCATTTAATGCCATAATCGGAGAATACGGAGTAAACTACGAGATGCTTCGCGAGGCGTATATAGTGGAAGCTAAGATAGATTATCTTGAGGAAAGTCTTTTCGGAGTTAACGGAAACAAGATAGGAGCTAATCTTATAGAGGAATACTATCTTGAAAATTACGCTCGCTTCAAGCAGATATTCCTTTATTCCTATGAATATATTTACGAGGTGGATGACAACGAAGATATAGTGTATTACAGAGATGCTACCCATATATCTTATGATACGAAAAAGACAGCAAAGAAAAATGCTGACGGAAGCTACGCCACCGACGCTAACGGAGATAGGATATACGTATATACCGACGAGGACGGAAAGGAAAGAATAGCCTATAAGCTGGAGGGAGCGACCAGAAAGCCCGTGACCGACGAAAAGGGCAACGCTGTTACCAGACCATACAATGATACCGAAATGGAAGTCCTTACCGACGAGGCAAATGACATATTCGACCTTACCAAAAAGGGGGATACAATAGGCTTTGACGCCCTTGTAACAAAGTACAGCGAGGATACGGGCATTCAGGATTTCCCAAACGGATATTATGTGACCGAGGACACTAATTACGAATCTCCCGAGGTTATAAAGGCTCTGTTCGAGATGGCGGTAGGCGATGTAAAGATGGTAAAGAGCGATTACGGAATACATATAGTGATGCGCTATGAAACGGAGCCTGCGGCTTATACCGACAGCGAATACGAGGATCTGTTTATAAGTCCAAGCACCGGTACTTATGTGTTTATTAACGACCTTATATCGGAGCTGTTGGCGGAGTATCTTGAGCCGTATAAGTCTAAAATAGTAGTAGATGAAAAGGTACTTGCCACAGCAGACATAAAGAGAGCGGGTATAAATTATTATTATTGATAAATTCTGATAATACTATTGACATACGGGATTTTTTGTGATATAATCCACTCATAAAAACCGCATAGAAGTCGGGGGTGCCCATTATGGCTGAGATGGCGAGAGCCGAACCCTTTAACCTGATACGGATAATGCCGGCGTAGGGAGATGATTTCAATTTGGTAGCTCGAGATACCGAAGATGAAGAATTTACCGCACGGAGATTTCCGTGCGGTTTTTAAATTTATTTTCGGAGGTTTGATGTATGAGTCAGACAAAATTTAACACACAGAGATTGACCACCTCTGCCGTTATGATAGCTCTCGCTACCATTTTGGCTATGGTGTGCGCAATCATTCCATTCTTGAATCTGCCCTTTGGCGGAGGATTTACCATAGCCAGCATGCTTCCCGTAGTTATCATAGCGTATATGTACGGTATGAAATGGGGCTTCTTTACCGCGGGAGTATATTCGGCTATACAGATAGTTATGGACCTTTATCTTGGAAAGGGCTCCACCATAATGGCTCTTTTTATGCCTAACAGTGACGATTTTATGGGCTACGGAGCGGCGGTGGCGATACTTATCATAGACTACCTTGTAGCGTACACGCTGTTGGGCTTTGGAGGTATCTTCAGAAATAAGATAAAAAATAAGACTGTTGCTCTGACCTTAGGTGCTGTGCTTGCGCTCTCACTGAGATATATTGCCCATATAATCTCGGGATATATATTCTACGGAGCGTGGGCTGAATGGTTCTTTACTCAGGATAACTTTTACGCTATCGGCGGGTGGATACTGGACAGCTTCAGCGGTAAGGGATTAGCGTTGGTATATTCTATATTCTATAACGGACTCTATATGATTCCCGAGATAGTAATTACAGCGGTGGCGGCAATTGCGGTCAGCAAGCTTCCCGTCATAAAAAAGAACTGATGTATTCTTGACAATAAGCGTTTTTTGTGTTACAATCTAAAGGAACTTTATTAAACGGTCGCGCGGTATGTTGCCGAAAGGTATTACCGTGAGGAAAGTCCGGGCTTCACAGGGCAGGGTAACTGATAACGTCAGTCGGAGGCGACTCCCGGGAAAGTGCAACAGAAATAAACCGCCTCGTATGAGGTAAGGATGGAAAGGCGAGGTAAGAGCTCACCCACTCCTATGGTAACATAGGTTTGCTGTAAACCCTATCCGAAGCAACACCGTATGCGGATTGTTTGCCCGACGTATATCCGCGGGTGGCAGAAGGCTTTTGCCTTTGAGCTTTGCGGCGACGCAAAGCAAAGATAGATGACCGTTCACGACAGAACCCGGCTTATAGATAGAGTTCAAATAAAAAGAGGAAGACTTCGGTCTTCCTCTTTTTTGCTGTAAAAATGCTCCGCGAAAATATGGAATCGGTCATATCACCTGCTTCGCTGTTGGTCAATATCTTTGAATATGTATTCCAGCCCCAACGCGCCTATGAATATGGCTACGAAGCTTATGAGGGAGTGCTCTATCATAGGGAATATTCTGTAATGGTATAGCAGAGGTGAGTGGCTTGGCATATTTAACGCAAAAAAAAGAATAGCGGTCAGATGGCATATAACGGCGAACAGTCCGTAGTGTAAAAGCTGTATTGTGGGGCGTGAAAATGTAAAAATATGCACTTTTTTCTCCTTTTAGATTGATTTTTATACGTTTTTTAGCAAAAAATATGATTTATAAAAATTATAGAAAAAACTTTGCTTTTCGGTAATATTATAGCAAAAAGCGCATGATATTTCAAGGAACATATTTTGGAAAGGAAATAATTCCCAATTTTTGACACCGCTTTTTTGATATACAAATATTACAGACAGCAAAAAAGTGTATATTTATGCATAATCTAACAAAAAATTCTCTTTTTCTTGTTATATGAGTAATAGAACGACACAAAATATTGTAAAAAAAGTGCTTAGTGGTTAAAAAAGCTTAATTATTCATTAGTATTTTGAGTAGTGTATAATTGAGGACGTAACCAACGGCATACCTCACAGAAAGGAGAAAATTGAAATGTACAAAACACAGACTGAAAATTTTTTGTTGGGAGAGAACATCAGCATATCGGTGCTGAAAGAGACCGAGGACAGGGCAACTCACTACGCACTTCTGAAGGTGGGACTTTTTGGAGTGAACGTATATGCCTTGTGCGCTCTTGGAGAGGATTACGCTTTTGAAACGGTAGGCGCGTCTCTGGAGGAGGCGGAGGGACTGTTCTGCACTGTGGTTGAGGGAGGAGTTTCACCCTCTCATATTTTGGACGTGGTCAGCGATTTCAGAAAAGCAAAGGACATTGAAGGTTTTTAAAAAAATAGCAGAAAACTATTTACTTAGCGGGATCTTTGTGGTAAAATATATGAGATATATTTTGACAAACTTTGAGAGGAAGGCTACAAAAAATGAAATGTCCCGTATGCGGTTTTGCGGATAGTAAGGTAATAGACTCAAGACACGTGGAGGAGGGCAACAGCATTCGCAGAAGAAGAGAATGTCTTGCCTGTCAGAAGCGCTACACCACATTTGAAATAATAGAAACGGTGCAGATAATCGTGGAAAAGAAGGATGGAAGCAAGGAGCTTTTTGATAAGAACAAGCTGCTTTCGGGACTTCTTAAGGCTTGTCAGAAAAGACCTGTTGATGCCGAGGAGATAGCAGTGGAGATAGAAACCGAGCTTCAGAACTCTCTTCGCAACGAGATAACCACTAACGAGATAGGCGAGCTGGTTATGAACAAGCTGAAGACAAGAGATGAGGTGGCGTACGTGCGCTTTGCTTCGGTTTACAGAGAATTTAAGGATATAGAAACCTTCCTTACAGAGCTTAGCAGACTGAAAGAAAATAACTGATGGGACTGTCTCATTTAGCGCAGAACAAAAACACACGAAAGTAAATAGCGGTTGTTCAATTGATTTTTTAACCGTAAAAATCGCCTTATTTTTCCATACATATAAAATCAGAGCCGTAGCAAAATAATAGCAGAGTTGCAAAGCAAGCGACAGCGGAACACCGCAGTCGTTCTGCGGTGTTAACTCGATTATTATAGAAAGTTCGAAAACAAAACCGTAAGTTATTACGGAAGTAAGGAGAATAGCTATGGCAAACAAGCAGGCAAAGCAGGCTCTTGAGCAGATCAAGATGCAGGCAGCAAGCGAGGTTGGAGTTAACCTCAACAACGGTTACAACGGCGATCTCACTTCCCGTCAGGCAGGCTCTATCGGCGGTCAGATGGTTAAGAAGATGATCGAGAGCTACGAGAACAGCCAGACAAAGGGTACTAAGTAAGTTGGGTATCCACGTGAGGGAGTGCCGCGCAGAGCGCGGCGCTCTCTTGCTTTTTGTAAATTAAAATTCTTCTGATTATTGACAAAAAGAGGAGTATAGGTTATAATATACGGGATATTAAGATTATTTGCGCTTGCGCGGGAGGTATATTATGACGATTTATGACGAGCTGGTGGCGAGAGGACTTATCGCTCAGGTCACCGACGAGGAAGAAATTAAGGAAATGGTGAACAACGGTAAAGCCGTGTTCTACATAGGCTTCGACCCTACGGCTGACAGCCTTCACGTAGGTCACTTTATGGCGCTCTGCCTTATGAAGAGATTGCAGATGGCGGGTAATAAGCCCATCGCTCTTATAGGGGGCGGCACGGCTATGGTTGGCGACCCCTCGGGACGCACCGATATGCGTCAGATGATGACCGAGGAAACCATTGCCCATAACTGCGAGTGCTTTAAGGAGCAGATGAGCAGATTTATAGACTTTTCCGAGGGAAAGGCTATGATGATAAACAATGCCGATTGGCTTATGGGACTTAACTATATTGAGGTCCTCCGTGACGTTGGCGCGTGTTTTTCGGTAAACCGTATGCTTTCCGCAGAGTGCTACAAGCAGAGAATGGAAAAGGGACTCTCATTCCTTGAATTCAACTATATGATAATGCAGTCCTACGACTTCTATCACCTTTTCAAGACGTACGGCTGTAATATGCAGTTCGGAGGAGATGACCAGTGGTCTAATATGCTTGGCGGAACAGAGCTTATCCGCCGCAAGCTTGGCAAGGACGCTTATGCTATGACCATCAATCTCCTTCTCAATTCCGAGAGTAAGAAGATGGGTAAAACCCAGTCGGGTGCCGTATGGCTCGATCCTAAAAAGACTACTCCCTACGATTTCTACCAGTACTGGAGAAACGTGGCTGATGCGGACGTTCTCAAGTGTATAAGAATGCTGACCTTCCTTCCTCTTGAGGAAATCGACGCTATGGATAGCTGGGAGGGCGCGCAGCTTAACAAGGCTAAGGAAATACTTGCTTACGAGCTTACAAAGCTTGTTCACGGAGAGGACGAGGCTAATAAGGCTCAGGCGAGCGCAAGGGCGCTCTTTGGAAGCGGTGCGTCTGCCGAGATACCTATGACAGAGCTTACTGATGCCGATTTCGTTGACGGTGTAATAGATATCGGCTCGCTTCTTGTAAAGGCGGGACTCGTTCCTTCTAAATCCGAGGCGAGAAGAGCCATAGAGCAGGGCGGAGTTGCGGCTGACGACGAAAAGATAAGTGACTTTAAGCGCACCTTTACTAAGGCTGACCTTAAGGACGGAAAGGTTTTCCGCAGAGGTAAGAAGAGCTTTAGAAAAGTGATTGCAAAATAATATCTGCAAAGGGCTGTTCTGTTTATGAGCAGCCCTACTTTTATTAAATTTATGTGATATATATTGACAAAAATAATAAAAAAAGCTATACTTATCTCAATAGATAACTGAAAACGGAGTGATGAAAAATGAAAGACATCAAAAGAAATCTGACAATGCTTTGCGATTATTACGAGCTTACTATGAGCAACGGTTATTTCGTGAACGGAATGAAGGATAAAATAGTATATTTTGACGTGTTCTACCGCGACAATCCCGACAACGGAGGATACGCTATCTGCGCGGGTCTTGAGCAGGTGGTGGAATATATCAAGGACCTTAGGTTCGAGGATGAGGATATTGAGTATTTACGCGGAAGAGGGTGCTTTTCCGAGGAGTTTCTCGAATATCTTAAGGGATTTAAATTCAGCGGTGATATCTGGGCAATCCCCGAAGGTACGGTAGTATTCCCGGGAGAGCCTCTTATGACCGTAAGAGCGCCTATAATCGAGGCTCAGTTTATTGAAACCTACGTGCTTATGATGATAAATCACCAGTCGCTCATAGCCACAAAGGCGGCAAGAATTACCCGTTCGGCTAAGGGCAGACCTGTAAGTGAATTCGGCTCAAGACGCGCTCAGGGCGCGGACGCGGCAATGCTTGGCGCGAGAGCTGCTTATATAGGCGGCTGTGGCTCTACCGCCTGCGCTATTTCCGACGAGGCTTACGGAGTTCCCGCCGGAGGAACTATGGCGCACGCTTGGGTGCAGCTTTTTGATACCGAGTACGAGGCGTTCAAGACGTATTGCGACATATATCCCAATAATGCTACCTTGCTTATAGATACCTACAACGTGCTTGAAAGCGGTCTTCCCAATGCTATACGCGTGTTTAAGGAGCAGGGAATAACCAACGGTGCGGTTCGCCTTGATTCGGGTGACGTTACCTACCTTACCAAAAAGATACGCAAGAAGCTTGACGAGGCGGGGCTTTCCGCGTGTAGGATAGTCGTATCTAATTCTCTTGACGAATATATAATCAGAGAGCTTATACGTCAGGGCGCGGAGATTGACGCGTTTGGCGTTGGCGAGCGTCTTATAACCGCAAAGAGCGACCCTGTTTTCGGCGGAGTTTACAAGGTTTGCGCAGTTGAGGATGAGAATGGAAAGGTTATCCCCAAGATAAAGATAAGCGAGAACGTAGGCAAGATAACGACTCCTCATTTTAAGAAGGTTTACCGTATCCGCGACAGGGAAAGCGGAAAGGCGGAGGCTGACCTAATATGCGTTTATGATGAGGTCATTGACCAGAGCAAGCCTCTTGAGATATTCGACCCCGTTGCTACGTGGAAGCGTAAGACCTTTGATAATTATACCGCCACCGAGCTTCTCGTTCCCATTTTCAAGAATGGAGAGCAGGTGTACAAGCTTCCCACTATCGAAGAAATACGCGCTCATTGCAAGGAAGAGATAGAGGGAATGTGGGAGGAGGTAAGGAGATTTACCAATCCTCACAACTATTACGTTGACCTTTCCGAGAAGCTGTGGACGCTGAAGCACGATATGCTTGCGAAGCACAGAAGCGCAAAGAAGTAAGCTATGAAGATAATAGTTTGCCTTGACGATAGAAACGGTATGATGCTCAATCGCCGCCGACAGAGCCGCGACAGAGTAGTTACAGAGGATATTTTGAAAACCGCCCAAAACAATAAGCTTTTTATAGCGCCTTATTCCGAAAAGCTTCTCACGGAGCTTGGAAGCGCATATACGGTTAGCGAAAATATGCTGCTTGAGGCAGGGAGGGATGATTATTGCTTTCTTGAGGACAGAGTACCGACGCAGTATATCGACCGAGTGGACGAAATAGTCATATACCGTTGGAACAGACATTATCCTGCCGACCTTTACTTTGATATATCCCCCGAGGAGCAGGGCTTCAAGTGTGTTTATTCGGGAGATTTTGAGGGGTATTCCCACGAAAAGATAACTAAGGAGATATTCAGAAAATGATAAAAGGATTTGTGAAAGGCTCTCTTTGGCTGCTTGCCTTAGTGCTTGCGCTCTGCCTTGTATTTACAGGGTGTGATATGCTTGACGGCGATACTCAGGGCGGCAGCACGACCAATAACTTGGACGTAAATATCGGGGAGCAGAGGGATGCAGAAAAAGCGCTTGGAGTGCCTAAGTTTTCGGGAAGTCCCTTCGCTGTTCTTAATGACGGTATTCCCAATTTCGGAGCTGAGAAAATAACTACCGTATCCTATGAATTTTACAGTGAGCTTGATTCCTTGGGAAGATGCGGATATACCGAGGCCTGTGTGGGAAAGGATATTATGCCTACCGAGGAGCGTGAGAGTATTTCAAGCGTAAAGCCCTCGGGCTGGGTAAACAACAAGTATGATTCCGAGCTGGTGGATGGTGGCTACATATACAACCGTTGTCACCTTATAGGCTTTCAGCTTACGGGCGAGAATGCTAATAAGAAAAATCTTATTACGGGAACTCGCTATATGAACGTAGAGGGTATGCTTCCATTTGAAAATATGGTTGCCGACTACGTAAAGGAAACAAATAATCACGTTATGTATCGCGTTACGCCCATTTATGACGGTAAGGATCTGGTTGCGTGCGGAGTCCGGCTGGAGGCTTACTCGGTAGAGGACGAGGGAGAAGGAATTTGCTTCAACGTGTACGTTTACAACGTTCAACCGGGGATAGTTATTGACTATGCCACGGGAGAGAACTGGCTTTCTACCGAGACGCCCAAGGCGACCGAAACTAATAAGGTAACTGAGAATACGGTTAAGACCTACGTACTTAACACAAACACGAAAAAGATACATTTGCCAAGCTGCAGGAGTGCTGCTTCTATAAGCGAGGCTAATAGGGATGAATATACGGGTGACATTCAAGACCTTATATCAGATGAGTACAGCGCCTGCGGTATATGTAAGCCTGCGGCATAATATGAATTTTTGATGAGCGGAGAAATCTGCTCATCTTTTTTTTGCGCTCTTATAATTTTTTTAGTTTTTTATTGAAATTGCAAATTATATATGTTATAATATGATTAGTATTTGGGGTCAGTGTCGGAATTTTTGCTTTTTGAACAATACGGAGGTGAGCTTTTAGTGGAAATTTTTGCTCAAATGTGGGAGATAGCAGTGAGATTTTTTAATGACAGTATATTTAAAGTTCTTTTAGATATGGGTCTTAATGATTTTATAGACATAATAGCTCTGGCATCATTGTTCTATTTCCTTTATCGGTTCGCTAAAAAGCGCAGTGCCATAAGACTTGTTATGGGAGTTCTGCTCTTTTTGCTGGTAATGTTTATTGGTGACGCCATAAATCTTACGGCTTTGAGCTTTGTGTTCGGGGACTTCAGGCAGCTTGGAGTGATAGCGATACTTATAATCTTTCAGCCCGAACTTCGTTCCGCACTTGAAAAGATAGGCGGCACAACCTTTATCGGCTTGCAGAATATAAACCACGCCGAAAAAAAGGACGTAGGCTCTCATTACGTTGTGGAATCGGTATCCCGTGCGGCTCAAAGACTTTCTACTATGGGTCACGGCGCGCTTATAGTTATAGAGCGAGTTAACAGCCTTTCGGAATATAAGCGTACGGGAACTACTCTTGACGCTACCATATCCCCCGACCTGCTTTGCTCTATATTCTACAAGGGAGGAGCGCTTCACGACGGAGCCGTTATAGTACGCAACGGAAAAATCGACTCGGCGGCGTGTGTTCTGCGTATGACCGACAGAGTAGATATAGACAGTGAGCTGGGAACGCGTCACAGAGCTGCCATAGGCACCTCTGAGGTCAGTGATGCGGTAGTGGTAGTCGTTTCTGAGGAAACGGGAAATATATCCATATCCATAGACGGAAATCTGGAGCGCGGCTTTAACTATACCTCGCTTCGCAATAGACTGGAAGGTATTCTTGTCCCTGCCGCCAAGGATAAGCGTAGCAGGAGAACGAAGAAGCAAAGACCCGTTCAAGGACCAAGCAAAAAGTGATATTATTCGGAGGAAGATATGGCTGATAAAAAGCGCGGAGGCGGTCTTTTAAAGAAAGGCCAGCTGGTAGTAAAAAGTAAAAAGTTTAAAAAATGGGATATCGTAGCCTTCGGAATATGTCTTTTGGTGGCTCTTGTTATATGGATATACGCCACCAACGTGGAATTAAACGAAAAGAAAAATCTCGAAACGCTTAGGGAAGAATTAGGCACGGCTCAAAAAGCGTAAACACGGTACGGAGGAGCGGATTTGGCTAAGATAAGATACAACGGATTTATCGTAAGCGGCATTAGCCTGCCGCCTGATGTTGAGGATGATACGGCTTGTAAAATAGCCGCGGATGAGCTGAAGCGTGCAGGGATGTGCCCTGCACGACTTCGTTTTGACGTGTATAAGCGTTCTGTGGATGCGAGAAAGAAGAACGATATCCGTTTGGTATATTCGGTAGCTGCCCGCTTTGATGAGCCTGTGTGCGTGGAAATGCCCAAGGGCAGAAAATACCGCATTACGGCTCTTGAGTCCGAGGAGCTTGAGATAATAAAGGGAAGCGAAAAAATGAGCTTTCCCCCTTTGATAGTGGGAATGGGACCCGCGGGGCTTTTTGCTGCTCTGATTTTGGCTGAGAACGGATATCGCCCTGTTATCATAGACCGCGGAGATTCTATTGCCGACAGGCAGAAAAAATATGAGATGTTCTCAAAATTCGGTATTCTTGATACCGAATCAAATATACAGTTTGGAGCGGGAGGAGCGGGTACGTTTTCGGACGGGAAGCTTCTTACTCGCATAAACGACCCAAAGATAGGCTATGTGCTGCGCCGTTTTTGTGATTTTGGAGCGCCCGAGGAGATACTGAAGGCGGCGAAGCCCCACATAGGAACAGATTTGCTTATGGGTATAGTTGACCGGATGCTCCTAAGGATAGCCGAGCTTGGAGGCAGAGTGCTTTACCGCGCACGGCTTGACGGGATTCGTGAGCTTTCTGACGGAAGCGTAGCGGCACAGACCACAAAGGGCGAGATAGTGTGCTCGTCGTTGCTTCTGGCTACGGGTCACAGCGCAAGAGATACCTATGCTATGCTTATAGACAATGGCTATGCCATTGATGCCAAATCCTTTTCTGTGGGTGTGCGCGTGGAGCATTTGCGTGAGGATATAGACAGAGCTATGTACGGAGATATGGCAGGTCATCCCCGCCTTGGGAAGGGAGAATATCATCTTTCCGACACTTCGTCGGGCAGAGGCGTTTATACCTTTTGTATGTGCCCGGGCGGAGAGGTAGTGGCCGCCGCATCCGAGGATGGAGGGGTGGTAGTCAACGGAATGAGCAAGAACGCCCGTGAGGGAAGAAATTCCAACAGCGCGGTGGCTGTGTCGGTATTCAAGAGCGACTATGACGGAACTCCAATGGGCGCCATAGAATTTCAGAGAAGAATAGAGCGCGCGGCGTATAAGCAGGGCGGCTCGGATTATTACGCTCCCATGATGACTGTTGGCGACCTTTTGGACGGAAGATGGGGAAGTGAACCCACCCGTATTTTGCCCACTTACAGAAGCGGTCTTGTAAGACCTGCCGATTTTAATAATATTTTCCCACCCTTTGTTACAGAGGAGCTGAAAAGAGGACTGCGCAGCTTTGAGCGTAAGCTTTCGGGCTTCGCCGTAAGCGACGCTGTTCTTACGGGAGCCGAAACAAGGACCTCTGCCCCGGTGCGTGTACTCAGGGGAGAGGACCTGCGCGCCATAGGCAAGGGTAATATATATCCTTGCGGAGAAGGCGCGGGATATGCGGGGGGAATAACCAGTGCGGCTATTGACGGAATAAGAGTCGCGCTGAAGATAATGGAGAGATATTCTCCTGTGTGATATGTGTTTATAATTTGTGTTTATATAGAGGTAGTCCCAATGAGAAACGATAAAAGAGAGAAGGTGTGGAACGAGCTCTACGTGTTTGGCAATGAGCAAAGCGACGGTATAGTACGGGATATGGCAGAAAAGCTGGGGAGAAGTCGGCTGTTTGCCGTACTGCTTTACAACCGCGGCTACCGAAGTGCCGAGGACGCGGAACGTTTCTTGCATTTTAAGGAGGCTGATTTTCACGACCCTTATCTTCTTGCTGATATGGATAAGGCAGTGGAGAGAGTGCTTCTCGCGGTAAGCAGAGGCGAAAAAATATGTATATACGGGGATTATGACGTGGACGGAGTTACCTCGGTCAGCATGCTGTATCTTTACCTTGACTCTATGGGCGCTGACGTATGTATGAAGATACCAAAGCGAGAGGGCGAGGGCTACGGAGTTTCCTGTGCGGCGGTAGAGGCTCTTGCCAATGAGGGGGTAAAGCTGATAATTACAGTTGATACGGGTATCACTGCCGGCGCTGAGGTGGAATACGCCAAAACTCTTGGGGTGGATTTCGTTGTTACCGACCATCACGAGTGTCGCAACGAGCTTCCTAATGCCTGCGCGGTGGTAAATCCCCACAGACCCGATTGTCCCTATCCCTTTAAGGAGCTTGCGGGAGTTGGAGTAGTGTTCAAGCTGGTTTGCGCCTGCGCTATGAAAAAGTGCCGAGAGCAGGGTAGAGCAGTAGTGGAGGGCGTAAGAGATGCTTGTCTTACGTATGCTGACTTAACCGCACTGGGTACTATCGCCGACGTAATGCCAATAGTGGATGAGAACAGACTTATAGTAAGGATAGGCTTACACCGCATGGAGCAGAGTCCCCGCGCGGGAATAAAGGCTCTTATAGACGTATCATCTGCCAAAAAGGTAGGAGAGGATAACAAAAAAAGGAAAATAAATTCTAATTTCATCGGTTTCGGTCTTGCTCCCCGAATAAATGCGGCAGGAAGAATTTCAGATGCGTCAATCGCGGTCAAAATGTTGCTTTCTACCGACGAGGACGAGGCTTACGCTTATGCCGAGGAGCTTTGCGCTATCAATAAAAGACGTCAGGTGGAGGAGAACAGAATAGCCGAGCAGGCATACGCAATGATAGAGGATATTGCCGACCTTGATAAAAATCCCGTGATAGTTCTTGATAGCAACGAATGGCAGCAGGGAATAATCGGTATAGTTTCCTCAAAGATAACCGAGAAATACGGGCTTCCCTCAATACTTATCTCCTTTGACGGCTCTGTTGGCTTGGAGGAGAGCGCATTTGATGACGGAAAGGGCTCGGGACGTAGCATAAAAGGGCTAAATCTCGTAGAGGCACTGGCGCATTGCGAGGACCTCCTTGTAAAGTACGGCGGACACGAGCTTGCGGCAGGTCTTACGGTAAAGCGGGGAAATCTCGACGAATTTTGTTGCCGTATAAATGAGTATGCCCGCGAACACCTTGACGAGGAGGCGTTTAAGATAAAGCTTGACGCCGACTGTGAGATATCTATGGCTGACGTGAGCGTAAAGTTTGCCAAGGAGCTTCAGTATCTTGAGCCATACGGAACGGGAAATGCCACCCCTCTCTTTATTATGAGAAACGTAACGGTAAGGAGAGTAAGCACTACCAGAGGCGGTGACCATACCAGACTGCTGGTGGAAAAGGATAATATAACAGTCAGCGCTATGTACTTTGGAAAGCACCCTATCGAGCTGGGCTTTGAGGCAGGGGATACGGTTGACCTTTTGTTTAATATCGATATAAACGATTACAAGGACGTTGTGTCCGCGCAAATGATAGTGCGTGACGCAAGGCTTGCCGAGGAATATACCGCAAAAATGGCGGAGGAAAAGAAGCGGTACGCCCAGATAAGGGGCGGCGAGCGCTACCTTGCCGCCGAGAATATTCTTCCCGACCGAGAGGATTGCGCCAAGGTTTATATGCTTCTTCGCAGGGAGTACAGAAGCGGCAACAGCCTTACCGACACCAAAAGAGTTTTAAGAGAGCTTAACGCCTCTGACAGCAAGAAGATAAATTACGTAAAGCTGAAATATATATTCGAGATACTTAACGAGCTTAGGATATGCGAAATATCCGAGCTTGACAGCGATATATACAGCTTTGAGGTCATTTTTCAGGCAAACAAGACAAGTATAGATAAATCTGCGATACTGAAAAAGCTCAGGTCCCAGTGCGTGGACCGAAAGTAGCGGGAAAATCTCCTGCGGAAAGGATTTCTTTATGGTAGCTAATACGTGCGCGACCGTGCAGCAGCTTATAGATAAGCTTGCGGCTTCGGGAAGAAAGTACGATATGGAAAAAATAAAGGCGGCGGGAGATTATGCCGAGAGCCTGCATGAGGGACAGTTCCGCGTAAGCGGGGATCCTTATATATCCCATCCCGTGGCGGTTGCGGAGATAGTTGCCGACCTTGGACTTGATACCGCGTCTATCTGCGCGGCGCTTCTGCACGACACGGTGGAGGATTGCGCGGACAGGACCAGCTTAAAGGACATAGAGGCGAGATTCGGCACAGAGGTAACCATGCTGGTTGATGGACTTACCAAGATGGTTACTATGTATATTGAGGACAAGGAAGAGGCTCATATAGAGAATATAAGAAAGATGCTTCTTGCTATGTCCAAGGACGTGCGCGTTATTTTCGTAAAGCTCTGCGACAGACTCCACAATATGAGGACCCTGTCGGTAAAGCCCGACCCCAAGAGAAGGTCAACGGCGCTTGAAACTATGTACGTTTACGCGCCTTTGGCGCATCGACTCGGTATGCAGAAGATAAAGCAGGAGCTTGAGAATCTTTGTATATCCTACCTTGACCCCATAGGATACGCGCAGATAGAAAAATATATTGAGGAAAAATACGGTCAAAGCGTTGGCTTTATAGACAACGTAAGCCACGCGGTGGATGCCAAGCTCAGGGAAAACACAATACACTTCGAGCTTTCGGGAAGAATCAAGTCGGTTTACAGTATTTACCGCAAGATGTTTAATCAGAATAAGGCGTTTGACGAGATATACGATTTTTACGCTATGCGCATAATAGTGGAAACAGAGCTTGAGTGCTATACCGCTCTGGGACTCATCCACGAGATGTTCAAGTCTGTACCCGGAAGGTTCAAGGACTATATATCAACGCCTAAGCCCAATATGTATCAGTCGCTTCATACCACTGTAATCGGACGCGACGGAATACCCTTCGAGGTTCAGATCCGTACTCAGGAGATGCACCACGTTGCAGAGTACGGTATCTGCGCGCACTGGAAATATAAGAGCGGAGAGCGCTCTAAGGCAGAGGTTGACCAAAAGCTGGAATGGATATCCAAGCTTGTGGAAACCGAATCCAACGTGGCAGATCCCGACGAATTTCTTGACGCTCTTAAGACAGACCTGTTTCAGGATGAAACCTTCGTATTTACCCCTAAGGGCGACGTTATATCCCTGCCTCAGGGCTCTACCGTCATAGATTTCGCTTACGCCATACATTCGGGTGTGGGAAATTCTATGATAGGAGCTAAAATAAACGGAATGATAGTTCCCATAGACAAGGCGCCCTCAACGGGAGATATCATAGAGATACTGACCTCGGCGTCATCTAAGGGACCAAGCCGCGACTGGCTTAATATAGTAAAGACCAGTGAGGCGAGAACCAAGATAAGAGGCTGGTTCAAGAAGGAAAAAAGACCCGAAAACATAGTAGCGGGAAAGAGTATGGTGGATGCCGAGTTCAAGCGTTGGACTCATTCCTTCACCGAGGCTCAGCGCAACGAGGTGGTCACCGCGGTAGGTCAGCGCATTGGATATATGAGCGCCGACGACCTTTACAATACTCTTGGCTACGGAGGTATAGCCCTCTCTAAGGTGGCGGGTAAGCTCAAGGATGAGTTTGAGCGTAGCTTTGCCAACGAGAGCGAAAACCAGTCCACGGAAGAAATGACTGTGGAGCAGGTAAAGACCGTAGCTCCCAAGAATATCAAATCCAACGGTGGCATAATAGTTGACGGACTTGAGGGCTGTCTGGTTAAATTTGCCCGTTGCTGCAATCCCTTGCCCGGGGACAGTGTAATAGGCTTTATAACAAGAGGACACGGAGTGTCGGTGCACAAGACAGACTGTCCCAACGTTAAGATTAGCAGACAATCCCCCGAAAACGCGGAGCGCTGGGTAAACGCCCACTGGGAGGAAAGCAAGGGTGGCGGCGTAGATCTTTACGAGGCACAGATAAGCATCTACGTGCTTGACAGAATGGGTCTTATTGCAGATATTTCGGTTGCGCTTTCCGAAATGAAGGTACATCTGCTTCAGATAAATACGCTTAAGAACGGCAATGACGGAGTCATAATAAATCTTAAGATAAGCTGTAAGAACGTGGAGCACTATCGCTCCATTGTGTCAAGACTCAGGTCTATTGAGAACGTACTTGATATTACAAGAGGCTATTCACAGGGATAGGATAGCCCAGGAGGAAACGGATGATAGCGGTATTGCAAAGAGTGAAAAGAGCTGCGGTTACTGTTGACGGAAACGTCGTGGGAAGCTGCGGTGAGGGACTTTGTATTCTTTTGGGTGTGGCAAAGGGCGACACCGAGAGGGATGCCCAGGCACTTGCCGAGAAAACCGTAGGTCTTCGAATATTCTGTGACGGGAATGACAAGATGAACCTATCTGTCAAGGATATAGACGGAGAGGCGCTTATAGTTTCCAATTTTACTCTCCTTGCCGCGTACAGAAAGGGAAAACGTCCCGATTATATGGGGGCGGCGGCTCCCGACGAGGCTAACAGACTTTACGAGTATTTTTGTGAGCTTTGTCAAAAAGAGATAAGACAGGTTGGAAAAGGAGTGTTCGGAGCGGATATGAGTATAGACCTGTCCTGCGACGGACCTGTTACCATCGTTATGGATAGTAACGTGCTTTTGAAAAAAACCACGGACAGTAATATTTAAGGCAGGAAAATATATGAAGATAATATTAGATTCACCCATAAATAAATATTACGTCCAGACTTTGGGAATGATATTTTTCCCGGGTGCCCATTTTGGCGAGCGCGAGGAGGAGGACGGAACCGACACCTGTATATCCGTGAGGACGGAGGAGGTGGACGGAGGAATAAGAGCCTATGCTACCGTCAGTGTTGAGGATAAAAGCGAGAGCGCCGAGTATTACGCGGAATTTACCCCCGACAGAACCAAAGAGCGTGTGCTGAAGCTTGCCATAGGCGGTGCTGTGCTGACCGCCGCGAGCGCGTTGCTTGGATACCGTCCCGCTTGGGGTATGATGATAGGCGTACGGCCCTCTAAGGTAGCAAGTGAGATGCTTGACGCGGGATATAGCAAGACCAAGGTGAAGAGAATACTTAACACCGATTATCTTGTTATACCCAAAAAGGCAGCGTTGGCTACCAATATAGCGGTTACCGAAAAGAGCATTGTGGGCGAGCCTTCGCCCAAGGATTGCAGCGTATATATTTCTATACCCTTTTGTCCCTCAAGATGCACCTATTGCTCCTTCGTTTCCTATACCTCGAAGAGATTGCTTTCGCTTATACCCGAGTATCTTGAAAAGCTGAAAAAGGATATACGCTCAAATTTTGAGGTAATAAGGCGGCTTGGACTCAGGGTAAGAACCGTATATATAGGCGGAGGAACGCCTACCATACTTGACTCGCGGCAGCTTCGCGACCTGCTGTCACTTATATGTGATGAAACAGACGTATCTGCCCTTGATGAATTTACGCTTGAGGCAGGAAGACCCGATACTATTACATACGAAAAATTTGCCATAGCAAAGGAATACGGCGTTACAAGAGTCAGCGTCAACCCTCAGAGCCTGTGCGACGAGGTGCTTTGCGGCGTTGGCAGAAATCATACCATAGAACAATTTTATAAGGCTTATGAGGATGCCCGCAAGGCAGAGATACGCACGGTAAACGTTGACCTTATAGCGGGACTTCCGGGGGATAATTTCAAGATATTCTCCAAGACCGTGGACGATATAATAGCTCTTTCTCCCGAGAATATTACGGTACATACCTTCTGCATAAAAAAATCCGCGGAGGTATTAAGACAGAACTCCCGAATATACTCCGCCAGAGGCGGTGATGCGGGTAAGTGTGTGGATTATTCTCAGATAAAGACACAGCAGGCAGGCTATATCCCTTATTATATGTACAGACAGAAAAATACGGTAGGTAACTACGAGAACGTGGGCTTTTCACGCCCCGGACACGAGGGACTCTATAATATCTATATGATGGAGGAGATACATTCCATCTTTGCCGCGGGAGCGGGGGCTGTGGGTAAGCTGGTAGATAATACGGGAAATTGTTGCAACAAACGTGAGATAGAACGTCTATTTCATCAGAAATATCCATACGAATATCTAATAGAGAATAAAAACGAGGCATTTGCGGAAGCAGCGGTTCGGTTCTACACCGAGCACGGAATGATTTGAGAGAATAATCTCTTGGGCTGTGACCGTGTGCCGTCTTTAAGGAGGATTCTATGGCATCAGATAATCTAAGAACAGCACAGGCGGAATGGGTAAAGCAGTGCGAGAAAAGCTTTCACGACAAATTTTATACTATCGCAGAGGATATATGTAAAAACAGGCAGCTACGTATAGTCCGCCTTTTCGGACCTACCTGCTCGGGAAAAACTACGGCGGCGGAGATACTTATATCTCTTTTTGCCTCTTTTGATAAAAGAGCACACGTTGTTTCCATTGACGATTTCTTTTATGATAAAGAAACGTTGGAGAAAATAGCAAGGGAAAAGGGAATAGAGGGACTGGACTACGATTCTCCCGACACCATAGACGGAGAGGCGCTCAGACGCTTTGCCCGGGAGATATTCGAGTCAGAGGAGGTACACTGTCCCGTATTCGATTTTAACGAGGGCAGGCGCACGTCTTATAAAAATATGTCCATAGATGATGACGATATCTTCATATTTGAAGGAATACAAGCCAATTACCCCAACGTCATAGAAATTCTGTCCGAGCACGGCTCTGCCAGCATATATATTGCTCCGCTGGAGAATGTTGAGATAGGGGGACAGGTGTTCGTGCCAAACGAGCTGAGGCTTATGAGAAGACTGGTGCGGGATTATTATTTCAGGTCGAGCACCCCCGAATTTACCTTTATGCTCTGGGAGAGCGTAAGGGCAAACGAGGAGAAGAACATTTTCCCTTATATCCAAAACACAGATTACAGCGTAAGCTCTTCTATGGAATACGAGATAGGTGTTCTGAAGCCCTATCTTGTTGAAATAATAGGCAAAATGGATAAATACGATAAGCATTACGGTGATGCCTGCCGAATCCTTGAAAAGATATCTGACATAGAGGAGATACCTCGCGAGTTCATACTTGAGGGTATGCTGTACTGCGAATTCGTCTGATAAAAACCAAAAAGCACCCCAAAAGGTATATAAAATTTCGCTTTGGAATAAACTATAAAACGGAATTTATATGCTGAAACGGTGGTGTAGCTTTGAGTAAAGATAAGCAAAAAAGGGAAGAGAGCGGAGCAAGGGGCTTCATTTCGGGAGTAGTAGTGCTTTCGCTCTCTACTATGCTTGTAAAGGTCATAGGACTGGCGTTTAAAATTCCCATGCTCTCCTTTCTCGGTACGGAGGGAATGGGATATTTCAATTCCGCCTATGAGATATATGCTCTTCTGTGCGTTATAGCTACCGCGGGACTTCCCGTGGCGCTGTCCATACTGGTTTCCTCGGCAAGGGCGAGGGGAGACTCATCAGAGATAAAGAGAGTATTCCGAATTGCCAGATTGCTGTTTCTTATTTTGGGGGCGCTTGGTACGCTTGCTATGCTTGTGTTTTCAAGGCAGATAGCCAATTTCATAGGAAACCCCGATGCCTATCTGTCCATAATCGCCATAGCTCCGTCACTGCTTTTTATATGTCTTGCCAGCGCCCTGAGGGGATACTGTCAAGGCTTCGGAAATATGGGACCCACAGCGCTATCCCAGCTTATTGAGGCTCTTTCAAAATTAGGCTTTGGAATACTTTTCGCGGTTGTCGCCATAAGAAAAGGCTACTCCGTGCCAACAATATCAGCCTTTGCCGTATTGGGTATTACGCTGGGTACGCTCCTGTCGCTGATATATCTCTCGGTGGCTCGTAGAGGAAGGTCGTATAGGCTTGCCTATAAAAGCGATGGAGTCAAAAGGGGAGGCTCGGCGCTGAAAAAGCTTGTAGGTATAGCCTTTCCCATAACACTTGGCTCCTTGGTCATAGGCTTGACAAGGATAATAGATATGGCGCTTATTATGCGCAGACTTCAGGATATAGGTGTGTCAATTGCCCAGTCAAATAAAATATATGGGGCATATACCACCCTTGCCGTACCTGTATTCAGCCTTATTCCCGCTCTCATAACCCCCGTTTCAATGGCGTTAGTGCCTCAGATATCGGCGGCGCTTGAAATAAACGATAGACAAACTCAAAAAAGCGTGGTGGAGAGGGCAATGCGGCTGACCACTATATTTTCGCTCCCCGCGTCAATGGGTGTGGCGGCATTCTCAAGGCCGATACTTTCTTTGCTGTTCAGCGGACAGGAGGAGGCGGTGGGAATATCAGCTCCACTGCTTTCGTGGTTAGGTGTTTCCATAGTGTTTTCTTGTCTTATCACAACCACTAACGCCATACTGCAATCATATAAAAAGGTGATTCTTCCCATAATATCTATGTCAGTGGGAGTGATAGTGAAGCTTGGGGTATCCTATTTTCTTATCGGCGATCCCCGCTTCGGGGCGTTGGGCGCGCCTATTGGAAGCCTTGCGTGTAACCTTACGGTAACACTGATAAATCTGTGGTTTATGAGCGCGTATTCAGACTTCTCCCTTAGCATAAAAAACGTGCTGATAAAACCCCTTGTGGCATCCGCATTAGCGGTGGGCGGTGCCCTTGCGGTATATATATGGGCGGATGCAAAAATGAGCGGAGGACATTTTCCCTTGATGGTTGCAATATTGGTTGCTGCAGCCGTATATATCGCAGTCTCTTTTTGTATAGGCAGTATAACTGCCGAGGATGTAGGGCTTTTGCCTTTTGGAGATAAGATATTGAAGTTTGTAAGTAAAAAGGATAGATATAAAAATACAGCGGAGGAGAAAAATGACAGTCAGCGAGAAAAAAATGATGCTGCTAAGCAAGGAGAGCTACGGCGTTGATGACCTTGTTACGGTGGTGGAGATATTGCGCTCAAAGGAGGGTTGCCCTTGGGACAGAGAGCAGGACCACAAGAGCATACGCAAGGATTTTATAGAGGAAACCTATGAGGTCATAGAGGCAATAGACACCGAAGATCCAAAGCTTCTTCGGGAGGAGCTTGGGGACGTCCTTTTGCAGGTCGCGTTTCACGCTCAGATAGAGCGTGAGGCGGGGAGATTTGATATGAGTGACGTTGCTAACGATATATGCGTTAAGCTCATACACCGCCATCCTCACGTTTTCGGGGAGGTTAAGGCGGATACTACGGAAAAGGTTCTCGCCAATTGGGACAAAATAAAGAGTGAGGAAAAGGAACGTGTAACCGTTACCCAAAAGCTGCGCGCTATCCCCCCTATGCTCCCCGCTCTTATGAGAGCGGAAAAGGTAGGAAAGAAGGCGGGATGCTTTGACTTTCCCGATGCCGCTTCGGTTATGCTGAAGGTAAGGGAGGAGCTGTCTGAGCTGGAGGAGGCTATGGATGTGGGTGAGCCTGCTCATATTGAAGAGGAGATGGGCGACCTGCTTCTTACGATTACCTCGCTTTGCAGAAAGCTTAAGGTAGAGCCTGAGCTTGCCCTTTGTATGGCTACGGAGAAATTTATTGACAGATTTGAGGCTATTGAAAATGAGGTTATATCCCAAGGACTCGATATTAGCCAGATGAAAACCGAGCAGCTTGATGCAATTTGGGATGAAAATAAACAAAAAGTAGCAAAAAATAATAAAAAATCTTAAAAAAATTTAAAAAAACTATTGAAATTGTAAAAAAACTGTGATATAATAATTATGAATATATGGGCGTTGCCCAAAAAATAATTTAAGGAAGGTAAAAGATTATGAACAAGACACAGCTCATCGACGTAGTAGCAACAAAGACAGGTTTGAAGAAGGCACAGGCAGAGGCAGCAGTTAACGCAATGAACGAAGCTATCACCGAGGCTCTCGCAGCAGGTGACAAGGTACAGCTTATCGGCTTCGGAACATACGACGTAAAGACCAGAGCAGCAAGAGACGGCCGTAACCCCAAGACAGGCGAGACCATTAAGATCGCAGCTTCCAAGGCTCCCGCATTCACCGCAGGTAAGGCTCTCAAGGACGCAGTTAACAAGTAATTAGCTACAAGAGGAAATGGGCGATTGTTTCGCCCATTCTTTTTTCGGAGGAATATGAGACTTGATAAATATTTAAAGGTGTCAAGGATAATAAAGCGTCGTACTGTTGCAAACGATGCCTGCGACACCGAGCATGTCTGCGTTAACGGCAGAAGGGCAAAGGCTTCCTACGACGTAAAGGAGGGTGACATCCTTGAAATAACCTTTGGTCAGCGTACGCTTAAGATACGGGTCCTTGCTGTTAAGGAAACGGTAGCCAAGGCAGACGCGGCGACTATGTATGAGGTCATAGAGGAATAAGTTGCCCTCAAAAACAGAATATGAGAAAAGAACTCTGCATAAAATTCATTTGTAGAAATGAAATGCGGAGGTCTTTTTTTATGGCTATGACAGATATTTCAAGGGAGCGTGTAAAAAGCGAGATAAGCCTTACGGCAAGGCAGGATATGAGCATTCACGGTGTTGAGGAGGTTGTGAGCTTTGACGAGGATTCGGTCAGACTAAAGACTGTTGACGGAGAGCTGTACGTGGAGGGAAGGGATATAAAAATAGGAGTTCTTGATACGGACAGGGGAATAGTTACACTCTGCGGAAGAATAAACGCTATGTATTTTGCCACAGATACCGAGAAGCAGAAGAAGGGCTTTTTCGGAAGGCTTATGAGCTGAGCTGTATGGAGATATCGCCTATAAGGATGGCATTGCTCTTATTCTATTCCTTTGTATTTGGCATGGGAGTAGGAGTGTTTTACGATGCCAATCGCATAATAAGAGTTTTTCTCGGTGAGCGTTATTCAAGGGTAGGCGTGGAAGGCATCGCGAGCTGGAAATTGCCAATCTGCCATAAGCCAATATACCTTGAGGGAAAGAAAAAAACAGTACGGAAAGCGGTTATATTCATAGGAGATTTTTTATGTGTGCTTGTCGCCGCGCTGGGAATAATAGTACTCAATTACAGCTATAACAGCGGAGAGTTCCGAATGTTTACTTTTTTTGGAACAGCCGTGGGCTTTTTACTATATTACCATACCGTGGGAAGACTCGTAATGCTTATTTCAGAGCCTTTGGCAATTCTCATAAAATACCTTGTTTTTTCATTTTTCATCATTTTTGGATATCCCTTCCTGAAAATTGGTCAAATTATTGTGAAAAATATTAAGAAAGTTGTTTTTTTGTACAGTTTTACTCTTGAAAAAAGAAGCAAAAAGTTGTATAATGTAAGGGAAGAAGTCTATCTTTTTGAGATGTCAAAAAAGGGATTTTTGAATATCGGGGATAATATCCCAAAGGGATAGGTAAAAATTAAAGGAAGGGAAGAGCGTATTATGGCGAGAAACAAGTATTTTGACTCTCATAAAAGTAAAATAACTACCGTCGTTGGTGTTTTTCTCGCTCTTTTGTTGGTCTTCTCGGTCGTTTATTTTCTGTGGAGTCTTATGCAATATAATGAGGCGATGGACAAAAAGGAAGAGAAGGAGCAATACGTTGCGGAGCTTAGGGATGATATACAGCGCCTTCGGTATATGGTAGATGCCCCGCTGGACGATGAATTCAAGATACGCATAGCACGTGAGAAGCTTGGGATGTGCTTCCCCGACGAAATAATATATTACGGAGAATATAACTGACACAGTACTTTTACGGATACCGAAAAATGGAAGGAGTTTAAGGCTTATGGAACGAAAAAACGATTTAGCACCATATCTTTTCCACCAAGGAACCAATTATTCCGCCTATGATTATATGGGGGTGCATAAGACGGGGAGAGGATACGTTTTTCGAGTATGGGCGCCTAACGCGGATTGCGTAATGCTTACGGGCGATTTTAACGGTTGGTCCGAAAGTATGTCTATGAGCCGAATTACCGAGGGCGGTATCTGGGAGATAGAGGTCAATGACGGCTCGGTAAGGGACGGGGACAAATACAAATACAAGATATACGGATGCGGACAGGTTCACTATAAGGCGGACCCGTACGCTAACGCCGCCGAGCTTCCTCCCGAAACCGCGTCGGTGATTTATACGAAAAACGATTACAAGTGGAAGGATAAGGGTTGGCTGGATTTCAGGCGCAGCAATGCCCAAGACTTCTATGCCAAACCTATGAATATCTACGAGCTTCATCTCGGGTCGTGGAAACGGCACGAGGACGGGACGCCTCTTAGCTATACAGAGCTTGCGTGTGAGCTTGCGCCCTACGTAAAGCAAATGGGATATACTCATATAGAGCTTTTGCCCGTAACAGAGCACCCCTTTGACGGCTCTTGGGGCTATCAGGTGACCTCCTACTTTGCGCCTACCTCAAGATACGGAAGCCCCGACGAGTTCAGGGCGTTCGTGGATAAGATGCACGAGGCGGGGATAGGAGTTATTCTTGACTGGGTACCCGCTCATTTCCCCAAGGACAGACACGGACTTTACGAGTTTGACGGAAAGCCCTTGTATGAATATCAGGGCTGGGACAGAATAGAGCACGAGGGCTGGGGAACACGCCGCTTCGACGTTGGAAGAGAAGAGGTTCAAAGCTTTCTCATATCCAGCGCGACCTATTGGCTGAAGGAATTTCATATAGACGCCCTTCGGGTGGATGCTGTGGCTTCTATGATATATCTTGATTACGACAGGCGTCCGGGTGAGTGGGTTCCTAACCAAGACGGCGGAAACCGATGCCTTGAGGCAATAGCATTTTTCCGTAAGCTGAATGCTCATATAAAAGGACTCTACCCCGACGTGCTTATGATAGCCGAGGAATCTACCGCTTGGGCTAACGTAACTACCTTTGATAACGGCGGTCTTGGCTTTGATATGAAGTGGAATATGGGCTGGATGAATGATACGCTGTCCTACGCCGAGCTTGACCCTATTTACAGAAGGTATCATCACGACAAGATAAATTTTTCCTTGACCTATGCGTTTGGAGAAAAATATGCGCTGCCCATATCACACGATGAGGTAGTCCACGGAAAGAAGTCGTTCCTTGATAAAATGTCAGGGGACTACTGGCAAAAATTCGCGGGGGCGAGAGCCTTCTACGGATATATGATGACTCACCCGGGTAAAAAGCTCTTCTTTATGGGCTCGGAGATAGGTCAGTTCCGTGAGTGGGACTACGAGGGCGAGATAGAATGGTTCTTGCTGGAGTATGAGACCCACGCAAAATTCCAGAGATACGTGGCGGAGCTGAATCAGCTGTATATAGCGTCACCTCAGCTTTGGCAGATAGAGAATTCATGGGATGGCTTCTCATGGATAGACCCTAACAATAACGAACAAAGCATCGTTTCCTACCGAAGGATAGCCGAAGATAAGAGCGAGCTTGTTGTGCTCATCAACTTCACTCCCGTTGCCCGAGAGGATTTCCTTTTGGGTGTGCCCGAGGGAAGCTATGAGGAACTTATAAATTCCGATGACGAGCGCTTTGGAGGAAGCGGAGTTGTCAATAAAGGTGTTCTTAAGACGCTTAACTTTGGAATTCACGGCTTTAATAACGCGTTAAAGCTTCGTGTTCCGCCGTTGGGTATGACTATTCTTAAGAAGAAGCCTGTAAGAGCCGCGCGTAAGCGCAGAACAAATTAAGATTTACCCCAAGCAATACCAAGACCAAGCATACCCAAGATACAACACAGATTAAAGAGATAAAAATACGGATAACGTATGAGATAATGGAGGATTTATGTTTAAGAAGAAAGAATGTGTTGCCATGCTCCTGGCGGGAGGTCAGGGAAGCCGTCTTTATGCTTTGACGGAAAAGACAGCAAAGCCTGCTGTATCATTCGGCGGAAAATACAGAATAATCGATTTCCCGCTTTCAAACTGCATCAACTCGGGTGTTGATACGGTTGGAGTTTTGACCCAGTACCAGCCCCTTGTGCTTAACGATTACGTAGGAAACGGACTTCCCTGGGACCTGGACAGGGCATTCGGAGGCGTAAAGATACTCCCTCCTTATCAGGGAAAGAAGGGAGCGGATTGGTATAAGGGCACGGCAAATGCCATATACCAGAATATGCAGTTTATCGACCTGTATTCTCCCGATTACGTGCTTATACTTTCGGGCGACCACATTTACAAGATGAACTATGACAAGATGCTCAGCTACCATAAAAAGGTTGGCGCGGATTGTACTATCGCGGTTATTGACGTTCCGATTGAGGAAGCAAGCCGCTTCGGTATTATGAGTGTTGATGACGGCGGCAAAATATTCAAGTTTGCCGAGAAGCCCAAAAATCCCGACAGCACAAAGGCGTCTATGGGTATATACATATTCTCCAAGGAGTGCCTGTTTAAATATCTTAATGAGGACGCGGCTGACCCAAAGAGTTCAAATGACTTTGGAAAGAACATAATCCCCGCAATGCTTGCTAACGGCGAAAAGCTTTACGCATATTCCTTTAGCGGCTACTGGAAGGACGTTGGAACTATCGCTTCTCTCTGGGAGGCAAATATGGACCTTCTTGGCGACGAGCCTGCTCTTAACATTATGGATGAGAGCTGGCGTATATATTCCAGACACGAAGCTCACGCTCCCCAATACGTAGGAGGCGAGGCTGTTATCGATAACAGTAGCGTTACCGAGGGTTGTGAAATATACGGAACGGTACGCAACTCGGTGCTTGGAGCCGGCGTTAAGGTTATGCCCGGTGCTACTGTCTTGGATTCGGTAATTATGGACGACTGTGTTATCGAGGAGGGCGCGAAGGTAGAATATGCCATACTCGATTCGGGTGTTACCGTAGGAGGCAGCTCGGTAATCGGAAAGCCTCGCAAGGATGCTAAGGGCATCACCGTAATAGGAACGGGTATCAGTGTTCCCGCGGGATTTGTGGTTGGCGACGATAAAATGATATCAAACAGTTCGGATTTAACAAAGGAGGCGTAAGAAGATGGCAGTAGCAGGATTGATATTTTCTAATATTCATAACGCGGAGATTCCCGAGCTTACAAGCGTAAGAACCATGGCTTCCTTGCCCTTTGGATGCCGTTACCGTCTTATAGATTTTCCCCTTTCCAATATGGTAAATTCGGGCATCACAAAGATTGGCATCATCGCGCACAATAACTATCAGTCGCTTATGGACCATATCGGTACGGGTAAGGACTGGGACCTTGCAAGACGCTCTGGCGGTATAAAAATACTTCCTCCCTTTATAACCAGTCATGACAGCGGAAGCAACAGGCTTTACAGAAACAGGCTTGAGGCTCTTATGGGAGTTACAAATTTCATATCCAAATGCACAGAAGAGCACATAGTTCTTTCCGATTGTGATTTTATATGCAACATAGACCTTAACGAGGTCATAGAGGACCATAAGAGCAAGAACGCGGATATGACTATGGTGACACGCACCTGCTTACTTGGCGAGAAGCTTCCTTCTGAGGGAGTGGCTAAGGTAAGTGTTGACGAGAACGGAATGGCTACCGAGATAGTTGCTTACAGAGGCGGCGAGGACAGGGTAGAGGTCAGCACAAATATTATGGTATTTAACAGACTGTTCCTTCTTGGTATAATAGAGGAGGCGATAGCCCACGGATATAAGCAGTTCTATCAGCAGCTTCTTGTGAACAGACTTGGAAGCGCCAGAGTAAGTTGCTATCATTATGAGGGTGTTTATCTGCACATAACCTCCCTGGCAAGTTATTTTGAAGCCTCTATGCAGCTTCTCAATCCCGAGGTGCGCAAGGGACTGTTCAACGTGGCAGACAGAGCGATATATACAAAGCTCCGCAACTCCGCCCCCACGGTTTATGCTGAAGGCTCTAAGGTTACCAACTCCTACGTTGCCGACGGATGCGTTATTGAGGGAACGGTTGAGAATTCCATAATCTTCAGAGGCGTTCACGTAGGAAAGGGAACTGTGGTAAAGAACAGTATTCTGTTACAGGATACATTCACGGGAACTAACGTTTCGCTTAACTGCGTCATAACCGATAAGAACGTGGTAATACGCAATAATCGCGTGCTTTCGGGACACGACAGTATGCCCTTCTTCATTTCCAAGGGCGCGATGGTTTAAGCTTTGCCGAAAAGGAAGGAAAAAATATGAAAAAATTATTGTTTGTGGGAGCTGAAGTAATGCCCTTCGCGGCTACGGGAGGACTTGGGGACGTTCTCGGTTCTCTGCCTGCCGCAATAATAGAGGAAAGCAAGGGGGATGTTGACGTAAGAGTGGTTATGCCTCTTTACGGTTCAATATCTAAGGAATGGCGAGCTAAGATGACCAAGCTTTACGAGGGTTATATCAGCCTTTCCTGGAGAAGCCTTTACTGCGGCATACACAGCCTCGTTAAGGACGGAGTTACCTATTACTTCATAGACAACGAGTATTATTTTAACAGAGGAGCGTTGTACGGATACGGCGACGAGGGAGAGCGCTACGCCTTCTTTTGCAAGGCGGCTGCCGAGCTTCCCAGACTCGTTGGATATTATCCGGACGTTATCCACGCCCACGACTGGTCTTCTGCGTTGGTCCCCGTGTATATCAATCAAAAATACCGTCAGATACCCGGATATGAGAAGGTGAAATTTGTATTTACCATACACAATATTGAGTATCAGGGAAAATACGGCTTTGATATCCTGGGAGATACATTCGAGCTTGGCTACGGTGCTATCAGCACGGTGGAATACGACGGATGCATCAACCTTATGAAGGCGGCAATAGTATCCAGCGACAGAGTTACTACTGTCAGCCAGAGGTATGCCGAGGAGATATGCTCCGCGGAGCACGCCCACGGTCTTGACAGGATATTGCGTACCTGCACGGATAAGCTTTCGGGCATACTCAACGGTATAGATTACAATTACTATGACCCCCAGAACGACTCGGCTATATCCGTAAACTATGGAGCAGGGGAGCTTGACAAGAAGTATGAGAACAAAAAAGCACTTCAGCGGGAGCTTGGTCTTCCCGAGAGAGATGACGTTCCCCTCATATCCATTATAACAAGACTTGTTTCCCACAAGGGACTTGATATTATCTCTCAGATGATATACAAGCTCATAGGACAGAAGGATGTTCAGCTTGTGGTTCTCGGAAAGGGAGAGACGGAGTATGAGAATTTCTTCAGAGGACTTGAGGCGGCTCATCCCGACAAGGTAAGAGCGCTCATAACCTATGACAGAGATCTCTCAAAGCGTATTTACGCCGCCAGCGACATATTTATGATGCCCTCAAGGAGCGAGCCATGCGGACTTTCTCAGATGATAGCGTCAAGATACGGGGCAATTCCCGTTGTAAGAGAAACGGGCGGACTTTACGACTCTATCAAGGGATATTGGCTCAACGGCGACGTTATAGAGGGTAACGGCTTTACCTTCGCTAATTACAGCTCCTACGAGCTGGCAGAGCGCACAGTGGCGGCAATAGAGCTTTGGAAGAACGAGGAGCTTCGCGCAAGATTCACAGAAAAAATAATGAATATCGACTTCTCTTGGAAGGGCTCGGCTGCCAAGTATTTGCAGATGTATGCCCCTCTCTGGGAGGAATGAATTAATCACGGCAACAGGTGAAAGAAAAATACCGCTGTTGCGATTTAGAAAGGACCAAACCACCAATGGAAAAATCAGCACTTAACAAAACACAGGTAAAAGAAAATATTGAAGTAAAGCTGTCGAGATATTTCGGCTGCACACCTGAGGAAGCATCCAAGGACCAGATGTACAAGGCGGTGGCTATGACCATCAGGGATATGCTTTCCTCAAAGAGAAATGACTTTAAGCACGAGGTAAACAAGACCGGCTCTAAGCGTGTTTACTATATGAGTATGGAGTTTTTGCTTGGACGCTCGCTAAAGACAAATCTCGGAAACCTTGGACTTTCCGAAACTTACCGTTCCGCGCTTAAGGAATATGGCGTAGAGCTTGACGATCTTTTCGATTGCGAGCCTGACGCGGGTCTTGGCAACGGAGGTCTTGGAAGACTTGCCGCTTGCTTTATGGACTCTCTGGCATCGCTCGACTATCCCGCAACGGGATTTTCTATCTGCTACGAATACGGATTTTTCAAGCAGATGATAGTTGACGGAATACAGGTAGAGCTTCCCGATATATGGCTTCCCGGCGGCGAGGTATGGCTTGTTCCCAGAACCGACCGTATCTACCACGTAAAGATGGGTGGCCGCGTTCACGAGGAGTGGCGCGACGGACATATGGAGGTCATTTACGAGAACGCGGAGGAGATAGAGGCAGTTCCTTATGATATGATGATATCGGGAGCAGACAGCAAGGCAGTTTGTCAGCTTCGCTTGTGGAAGGCAAGGGATATCAAGAGCTTCAATATGAGCCTGTTTACTCAGGGACAGTATGCCAGAGCCGTAGAGGAGAGCACTAACGCGGAAACAATATCCAAGGTGCTTTACCCCTCGGATAACCATATAGAAGGAAAGCTGCTCAGACTTTCTCAGCAGTACTTTATGGTTTCTGCCTCCTGCCAGAGTATAATTCGTGACCATATGGCGGTTTACGGAAGAATAGATAATCTTGCGGATAAGGTTGCGGTGCATATCAACGACACCCATCCCGCTCTCTGTATTCCCGAGCTTATGAGAATACTCATAGACGAGTATTTCCTCACTTGGGATAATGCATGGAATATCGTTACCAAGGTATGCTCCTATACCAACCATACGGTAATGCCCGAGGCGCTTGAAACCTGGAATGAAGATATCTTCCGCCTTAAGCTTCCCAGAATCTACACAATTATTAAGGAAATCAACGAGCGCTTCTGCCGTGACGCGTGGAACGTATTCCCCGGAAACTGGAACAAGATATCCAAGATGAGCATTATCGGCTACGGTCAGGTGCGTATGGCTAACCTTTGCGTAGTAGGCTCTCACGCTATTAACGGAGTATCCAAGCTCCACTCTGATATTCTCGTAAAATCGGTATTCCACGACTTTTACGCTATGTATCCCGAGAAGTTCTGCAACGTTACCAACGGTATAGCTCACCGCCGCTGGCTCTGCTACTCTAATCCCAGCCTTGCGGGATTGCTTGACGAAACTATCGGAACGGGATACCGTCATAATCCCATAGAGCTTAATAATTTCGCTAAATACGCGGATGATGCACAGGTGCTTGACAGAGTAAGAGCTATCAAGCATCAGAACAAGATAAACTTCTCCAATCTTCTCTATAAGAAGACGGGTAAGCTTATAGATACACACTCTATGTTCGACGTTCAGATAAAGCGTCTGCACGAGTACAAGCGTCAGCTTCTTAACGTCCTTAATATCATTGGACTTTACATTGATATCAAGGATAACCCTAATGCCGACTTCCAGCCTATAAGCTTCCTCTTTGGAGCTAAGGCTGCATCGGGATACTACCACGCAAAGAGAATAATACACCTTATCTATTGTCTTGGCAAGGAGATAGAGAAGGACCCCGTAGCCAACAAGAAGCTTGCGGTAGCATTCCTTGAGGATTATAACGTAAGTATGGCTGAGGCTCTCGTTCCCGCGGCTGAAATAAGTGAGCAGATATCTATGGCAGGTAAGGAAGCCAGCGGTACGGGCTGTATGAAGCTTATGATGAACGGCGCTATGACCATAGGAACTCTCGACGGAGCAAACGTAGAGATGCTGGCGGAGGCAGGTAAGGATAATATGTATATATTCGGTCTTACCAGCTCCGAGGTTGATGACCTCTGGCTCCGCGGATATAGCAGCAATGATTTCTATGTAGGAAACGTAAAGCTTCAGCGTATAATCAACGCCCTTAAGATAGGCTTTGCCGGTGAATCCTTTGCGGATATAGCTAACTATCTGACCATAGGCCCCGGAATCGCCGACCCCTATATGTGTATGGCAGATTTCGAGTCCTACCGTATGACCCACGCAAAGGCTGTGGCTGATTACGCGGATAAGACCAAGTGGAACAGAATGTCGCTTATGAATATAGCGGCATCGGGCTTCTTCGCTGCTGACCGCTCTATAAACGATTACGCCCAGAACATTTGGAACATTAAAAGACTTACAGACAAAAACTAAAAAAAGACAGGGACAAAAATGCTTACAAAGATAACCCAATGGGCTGATTGCTTGCCTATCATCGAAAAAAGAATAGACGGAGCGGATGTATCCCATAAAGGTAGCTTTGCTTTTGGCGAGTGTCCCGAAATAACCGTCAGGGTGCCGAGAAAGCTCGGCGCCTCGGCGGTGGTTTTGCGCGTCCGTAAGGACGGGCAGAGCGACGTTGACTATCCATTTTCCTTTTCTTCAACAGAGCGCGGTATCGACGTTTATACGTTTACCTTAGATACCGCGGCGCTGTGTGACGGTGACGGAGATGGTCTTTTCTTTTATGAAATGCTTTTTCTGCGCGGGGCGGATACGCTGTTTACTTCCACGAGAAACAACGTAGATTTTGAGCTTCTGGGACACTCTGAAAAGCGCTTTTCTATGCTTGTTTACCAAAAGGAGCTGAAGACTCCGCAGTGGTTTAAGGGAAGGACCATGTACCAGATATTCGCTGACCGATTCTTTATAGGCGAAGGTGCCGTGGGAAAGCGTGATGACGTTATTATAAATGAGGATTGGGACGGAGGAATACCCCAATATGCCGAGAAGCCGGGTGACGACCTGAAAAACAATATGTTTTTCGGGGGAAATCTTTGGGGCGTTGCCGAGAAAATAGATTATCTTAAATCCCTCGGCATTGGAGTGATATATCTTAATCCTATTTTCAGAGCATATTCCAATCATAAATACGACACTGCCGATTACCTTGAGATAGATACTATGTTCGGTGGCAAGGAGGCGTTTGACGCGCTTATTCGCAAGGCGAAGGAAGCCGACATAAAGATTATTCTTGACGGAGTATTCAATCATACGGGAGATAACAGCATATATTTTGACCGTTATGGCGAATACGGCACTAACGGTGCTTACGGAAATAAAAAGTCGCCGTACAGAGAATGGTACAGATTTAAGGGTAAAGCAGGTAAAGAGGAAGATTACGAGAGCTGGTGGGGAATAAAAATTCTTCCAAGACTCAACCATGAGTGCGACGATTGCCGTACCTTCTTCACGGGAGAGAATGGCGTAGGCGCAAAATATATAAAGGACGGAATTGACGGCTGGAGGCTTGACGTTGCCGACGAGCTGTCGGACAGATTTCTTGACGAGTTTTGCTCGGCTGTAAAAAAAGAGAGCAACGGTGAGGCTGTCATAATAGGCGAGGTGTGGGAAAACGCTGTGGAGAAGGAGGCTTACGGGAAGCGGAGAAAATATCTTCGCGGAGGTCAGCTTGACAGTGTTATGAACTATCCCTTAAGGAACGCTATATTGGATTTCGTGCTTAAAGGTAACGGAGCTTTTCTTGCTGATACGCTTAAATCCATATACTCCATATATCCCAAGGCGGTCTGCGATTCCTTAATGAACATTCTCGGCACTCACGACACCGAGCGAGTGCTTACCGTCTGCGGAAAGGGAAGCAGCGAGGTTTCTTGGGAGACAGGCTCTGTGCTTGCGGTCAAGAAGCTTTCGGCAAGGCAACGGTCTGAGGGCATAAAAAGGCTTATGATAGCCGCGGCGTTACAATATACAGTATATGGTGTCCCCTCTCTGTATTACGGTGACGAGGCGGGCTTGGAGGGATATCACGACCCCTTTTGCAGATTGCCATATCCGTGGGGCAGGGAGAACCAAAAGCTGCTTAGATTCTACCGAAGACTTGGGGAAATACGCGCCCAAAACAGGGAGCTGTTTGCTACGGGTGAGTTCAGAATATTGCGCTCGGAGGGCGAGCTGATTGTATTTGAACGCTATAATAAAAACGAGCGCGTAATAATCCTTGCTAACGCGGGTAAGGAAGCTGTATCATATAAGCTTGGAGCGGGCTGGACTGATATTCTGGGCGGAAAGGCTTACGGAGGAGTCCTTGAAGGACTTAGCTGCTCTATACTGAAAAGGGATTGACGTTATGGGAGTCTTGAAAAATTTTTTTAGAAAAATAAAAATGAATAAGGACCCCGACAGTAAGGCATTCAGACTTGAGATGGCGAAATCGGTATGCGGACAGCACATCAAGTACGTTACCGAGAAGATAGACGGTGTGGAAGAGGTCATAGGACGCAGCGGCGGCTTAAATATACGGAACGACGAATTTATAGTTTATGCTTCGGCTAAGGTGCTTTTCAGATGTAAGCTTGATGAGGTCCGTATCTGGGAGCTGCTTTCTAAGGACGGAGTCGTTATAAGCGGCAAGGACATAGAAAACGGCGGAGCTGAAAGAACCGTTATAGCATTTTATGTCTATCACAGAAAGTGAGCAACAGATGGAAAAGTATATGCTGCAAGCCATAGAGCTTGCCAAAAAAGCGGCAGAGAGCGGAGAGGTACCCGTAGGCGCTCTGGTAGTGGAGGATAGCACAGGCGAGGTGCTGGCACGGGCTTATAATCTTAGGGAGAGTAAGAGGAGCGCCACAGCGCATGCCGAGATACTTGCCATAGAGGATGCGTGCAAAAGACGGGAAAGCTGGCGGCTTTCGGGGTGCACTCTTTACGTTACACTTGAGCCTTGTCCTATGTGCGCGGGAGCTATTATAAATTCAAGGATAGACCGTGTGATATACGGTGCTAAGGATGCCCTTGCGGGCTGCTGCGGAAGCGTTATCAATTTCAATTCGTATCCCTTTAATCACGCCTTTGAGCTGGTAGGCGGTATTTGTGAAGAAGAATGCGCGGCGCTTTTACAAGACTTTTTTAAAATCAAAAGAAACAGGACCGAAAGGGTATGATGCCCGTTTTCGGTCCTGTTTTATAGGCTTATGTGATTCATGATACTGCGATATATGCCCGATAGATATAGGCGCAGAAAACATTTGTTCGTTAAAACATACAATTCAAAAACGCTATTTTAGTGTATTTTGTATATTGTAATTTTTGCGTTTTTATGTTAAAATAAAGTAGATTGATGAGGCCATCAAAATAATTGAAAAAGGAGAATTTTTATGAAAAGAGTGATTTCTCTCGTTCTCGTTATTTGCTTTATGGCACTGGCTCTGGTAGCTTGTGGCGGTAATAAGAACACAGGAACAAGTGGAGATCCCGGTAATAGCAACTCAGGTGAAACAGACGTTTTGGATAAATGGGAAGACGTTAAATTTGAGGGCGACGTCCTTAGCGTTTTGGCACGTAAAGACCTGAAGGTTTCCAAGGAATGGGCGCAGTCGGAGGGTGCTACTGCGGATGACGGCTTAGGAAAGATCGTTGAGCTGAGAAACGAAGTTGTTGAGAGTAGTCTCGGTCTTGAGGTGCGAGTTACCTTTATGGGTGCAGAAAATGCAGAGAACAGTAATAATTTTAAAGACGAGGTTCTTGCTGCCGTTCGAAATGACGTTCAAACCGGAAATGGCACATATGATATAGTTGCGTGTTACGGTTATGTTGCTCTTGGTGCGGCTTTTCGCGATCTGTGGGCGAACCTTCTCGACACGGAGACCTTCCCTCACTTTGATTTTTCACTTCCTTGCTGGAATCAATCTCTTGCAAAGAACGGCACCGTAAACGGTCAGATGTATATCTGCGCGGGGGATATGAACCTTTCTATGTATGACTCCGCGATGGTTATTTGGTATAACAAGGATCTTCACGGCCGACTTGAAAGCGGTTCTCCCGAGGATATCCAGGATACGGTTATTGCGGGTAAATGGACTTATGACAAGCTGTTTGCCTGGGCAGAATACCACATAGACAATGATTCTGATGGAAACAAGGGAGATATCTTCGGAATTTCTATGAACGGTGCGAAATTCCCTACCGAGCCGTTTGACGCAATTCCTTACGCTTGGGATATTGACTTTATGACCTATAATGAGCAAACCAAAACCTACGGATATAGCTTTAATGGTAACACCAAGGCAGAGTCTGCTATGTTAAAGTTACGCGAATTCTTTAAACAGCCGGGAGTCGCTACCGATGCCATGAAGGAACGTCCGGAATTCTGGGATGGTGGAATTCTTTTTGATGCAGACAAGGTTTGGTTTAGCGAAGAAGCATGTATGTCGCGCCGTGAAATGACCGACAGATTTGCCATCCTTCCTTGGCCTAAGTACGATGAGGCTCAGGAAGATTATGCTACCACATCTCAGGATTACTTTACCACTTTGGCGGTGGTGGATCACTCCGGCTCTGCTACACCTACCAAAGGAGAACAGATTAGTGCGTATCTCCAGTTCTCTACCGAGTATTCCCGTGACAATGTACGTGACGTATATTTTAAAGAAATAGTAGAAGGAAGAAACTTTGGACAGTTTGCGGACGGAACCACCGAGAAGTCACAAAAGATATTCAACGAATACATTATTGATAAGCTTGAGTATGATTTTGAAACTATTTACTGCCGTGCGCTTAACGATGTAGTTATTAACTGCTGGAGAAACAATGTTCTTCTCGAAGGATCAAATACTCCGGCTGGCGGTACCGTAGCGAGTGCGTTTGGAAACAAGAAACAGTCCTACGAGGATGCGCTTGCCGACCTTTACGAGTCCTTCGGTGTGGAGATTTCAAATTAATTTAAACATACAACACTCATAATTAAACGGCACCCGTTTCGGGTGCCGTTTTTTGTATCACGAAAACCCCGCCATAGTGGCGGGGTTCCATGTAGGCTTTGCCGACGAGCAGAAAGCAAAAAAGTCAGCGCATAATGTTCTCGTGCCAAAGGCTCCCTTGTGTAAAGGGAGCTGTCAGCGAAGCTGACT
>JAZNXE010000025.1:0-44061 GCA_045593725.1 Eubacteriales bacterium | reverse complement strand
GGCTTATAAAAATCTCTCTATTGATATAGACGCTATGTGCGCACTCATTTTCACCTCGGGAACTACGGGAGTTTCAAAGGGAGTTATGCTTTCTCAGCGTAATATCTGCTGTAATCTTGAAAATCTGGCAAAGCTGGTAAGGATTGACGCAAACGATACCGCTCTCTCGGTGCTTCCCCTCCACCACGTGTACGAATGTACAGCCGGCTTCCTCTTCCCCATCAGCCGAGGTGCTTCAATAGCCTTCTCTGAGGGTGTAAGATACATTATGAGGAATATGAAAGAGGTCAGTCCCACCAAAATGCTCTGTGTACCTTTGCTTATTGAAACGATGTACAATAAGATGTGGGCAAATATTCGCAAGAAGGGTATTGAGGAGAAGGTTAAAACGGTTATCAGAGCCACTAATATGATTAAGCCCGAGTCGGCAAGAATGGCGGCAAAGCGCAAGCTTTTTGCCGAGATACACAACTCTCTGGGCGGTAGACTCAATCTTATCGTATCGGGAGGCGCGCCTGTTGACCCCGAGGTGCTTAGGGGTCTGCGTGACTTCGGCTTCAGAGTCATTCAGGGCTACGGTCTTACCGAGTGCGGTCCTCTTGCGGCAGTAAACCCTGACCTTGCTCCCAAGGACCACTCCGCGGGAATAGCACTGCCGAGTGGAGAGCTGAAGATAATAAACCCCGCAGAGGATGGAATAGGCGAGATTTGCTATCGCGGAGATAACGTAATGCTGGGTTATTACAAGATGCCCGAGGTAACGGCAGAGGTAAAGAAAAACGGCTGGCTTCACACGGGCGACCTTGGATATATTGACTCGGATGGCTATCTGGTTATAACGGGAAGAAAAAAGAACATAATCGTTACCGCTAACGGTAAAAACGTATTCCCTGAGGAGCTGGAAACCTACCTGCTTCGCAGCCCCTATGTTTCCGAGTGCGTTGTGGTGGGAATAATGAACGAAAAGAAAAAGGACTACGATATTGTAGCTCTGATTTACCCAGATTTTGCTCACGCAAAGGAGGTTTTTGAGGAATATGCTTCTGATGCAACCCTCTTTGAGAAAATTTCAGAGGAGGTAGAGCGCGTCAACGCTACCGTTCAAACCTATAAGCGCATCAGTATGGTAATAATGCGTCACGAGGAATTCCCCAAAAACTCCTCAAGAAAGATAAAGAGAGCGGGTATTGTTGAGAGCGTAATGGATGAATATCTGGCGCTCAGAGGATAACAAGGTACCCCAACCCAAGGCTTCCCCCACATTGGGGAAGCCTTTTTATAACCTTTATTTCAAGGGGAGCGCCAAGGCGCTCCCCTACCGCGCGAAAGAAGAATATGCGAACATAGATGCTCGCACGGCATTTTGTCTTTGCGGACAGTCAGGGACGCCTGTTCCTACAATATTGGGTTTGTGCGAACCTTTATAATAAACCCCTTCAAGAAGTTCTTTGGCTCCACCTTTCTCGAAAGAAAGTGGCAAAAATCGTTTATAATTCTAACTCCTTGACATTCCACAGCACATCTGCTAAAATATATAGTAAATAGTTACACTACGAAAGGCACAAAAAATGTCAGAAATTACAGAAATTGCCATTATTGGCGCAGGTCACGCGGGTATTGAGGCAGCTCTTGCTGCCGCGCGGACGGGCGCTGATACGGTTCTTTTTACAATGTCCCTTGAATCTATTGCCAATATGCCCTGCAACCCCTCTATCGGAGGAACGGGCAAGGGTCATCTTGTGTATGAGATAGATGCTCTTGGCGGAGAAATGGGCAGAGCTGCCGACCTTGTTACTCTTCAATCCCGAACTCTCAATCTGGGTAAGGGGGCGGCTGTTCACTCCAAACGAATCCAAGCTGACCGAAAAGAATATCAGAATATAATGAAGCATACCCTTGAAACCACCGAAAATCTTCGTCTGATACAGGCAGAGATAGTAGATATCGGCGTAAATAACGGCAGAGTCTGCTCGGTTACCACCAGGCTTGGAGAGGTTTGGGAGTGCAAGGCGGTCGTAATATGCACGGGAACCTATCTGGAGAGCCGTATCTTTGTGGGCGACGTAAACTACGAGAGCGGTCCCGACGGATTTCTTGCATCAAAGGGGCTTTCTGCCGCTATCGCGTCCTTGGGTGTTCGCCTTATGCGATTCAAAACGGGAACTCCCGCGAGAGTTAAAGGCTCAACCATTGACCTCTCGCTTCTTGAGCGTCAGGACGGTGAGGACAGCGCAATTCCCTATTCCTACCGCACCGAGGATTCCTATCTGGACGGCTGTCCCAAGCTGCCCTGCCATATAGTCTATACGAACTCGGAAACTCATAGAATAATAAGAGAAAATATCTCCCGCTCGGCAATGTATTCGGGGCAAATACACGGCACAGGACCGCGCTACTGCCCATCGATTGAGGACAAGCTTACCCGTTTTGCTGACAAGGAGCGTCATCAGCTCTTTGTAGAGCCTGTGGGTGCTAACACCGAGGAAACCTATATTCAGGGATTTTCCACCTCCCTGCCCGTCGACGTTCAGAGAAAGATGCTTGCATCCCTCAAGGGATTTGAAAAAGCGGAAATAATGCGCTACGCATACGCCATAGAATACGATTGTATAGACCCCACCGAGCTTTACGCCAGTCTTGAATTCAAGAAAATAAGCGGACTTTACGGTGCGGGACAGTTCAACGGCACCTCGGGATACGAGGAAGCTGCCGCACAGGGTCTTGTGGCGGGTCTTAACGCCTCGCTGAAGCTTCAGGGCAAGGAGCCACTTATACTCTCCCGCGGTGAAAGCTATATTGGAACGCTCATTGACGACCTTGTAACTAAAGGAACCAACGAGCCGTACCGAATGATGACCTCTCGTTCTGAATACCGCCTGCTTCTCCGTCAGGACAATGCCGACGCCCGCCTTACCGAGAAGGGATACCGCGCAGGTCTGGTAAGCCGGGAGCAATATGAGGCATTCCTCGAGAAGCAAAGACTTGTGGAAACCGAAATTCAGCGCCTTAACAGCACTTATATCTCTCCCCTCGCTATCAATCCTTTTCTTGAAGGATTAGGGTTGTCCCCCGTAGGCAGCGGTCTTTCCTTGGGCGACCTGCTCCGCAGACCCGAAATGACCTATGAGATACTTGCTCCTCTGGACAAAAAACGCCCTGAGCTGCCTCCCAGAGTGTTAACCACTGTGGAGGTAACGGTAAAATACGAGGGCTATATCAAACGCCAGATTGCGGAGGTAGAGCGCCACGCAAGGCTTGAAGTAAAGAGCCTGCCTGAGGATATTGACTATCTCTCTATACGCGGTCTGCGTATAGAAGCGGCACAAAAGCTTTCGACAGTAAAACCGCTGACGGTAGGACAGGCATCAAGAATAAGCGGAGTTAATCCTGCCGATATATCCGTGCTCTTGATTTATCTTGGACTTAAATAATGTTTCACGTGAAACATACAAAGGAGAAAAACTTGGAATATCAAGAATTTAAAGAAAAATGTATAGATATTTTTGCTCTTAACAGCTTTTTGCCTACGCCCACCGATGAGCAGACGGAAAAGCTTTATGTCTTGACTGATCACATGCTGGAGGTCAACAAGAGCTTAAATCTTACTGCAATAACCGACTTAGAGGGTGTCATTTTAAAACATTACGTCGACAGTCTTACGGTGTTGAAATATATTCCCGAAAGCTCGAGGGTTATAGACGTAGGCTGCGGTGCGGGATTTCCGAGCCTCCCGTTGGCGATATTTCGTCCTGACCTGATGATAACCGCTCTTGACGGAACAGCGAAACGCATAGAATACGTAAAGGGCGCGGCAAGGCTTTTGGGATTAAACAATCTTGCTGCCGTTGTGGGGCGCGCCGAAGAATATGCGAACAAATCGGATTTCAGAGAAGGTTTTGATATAGCAACCGCACGCGCCGTTGCTGCTCTACCTGTTTTGTCCGAGCTTTGCCTACCCTTTGTGAGAAAAGGCGGCTATTTTGTGGCTATGAAAGCTGCTCAGGGAGAAAGCGAGGCGAATGCTTCGGCAAACGCCATAAAGCTTTGCGGCGGTTCGCCTGCGGTTATTTCTGGGCTGGAGCTAACAGCCAATGGCGAAAGCTTTGAAAAGCGAGTAATAATCGTATCGCAGAAGGTCGCCTCTACGCCGCCTAAATATCCAAGACATTATTCCCAAATATCAAAAAAGCCCTTATAGAAAAAGCCGTCGTTTTTCGACGGCTTTTTCGCTTTTATGTATGTTTCACGTGAAACATAAGAAAAAATATGTAAATTTATAGAAAATCCCCTGAATATCTATTGCAATTAAAAATCAAATATGATATAATAAAAAGGAATATAATCGGCGGCGGGAAAATGTCGCAATATCATAAAGAAAGGACCTCTAAATATATGGGAAAGATAATATCTTTTGCCAATCAGAAGGGCGGCGTGGGAAAAACTACTTCTTGCGTAAACACCGCCGCTTCTCTTGGTATTTTGGGATATAAGGTGCTTATTATAGACCTTGACCCACAGGGCAACACCACGAGCGGTGTGGGAATATCCAAAAAAGGACTTAAGGCGACCACTAAGGAGCTGCTCACGGGGGAGCTTCCCGTAAAGGAAATTATAAAGGAAACTCCTTATGAAAATCTTTGGGTAATCCCCACAAACACAGCTCTCGCGGGAGCGGAGTTCGACCTCTTTGATTTCGATGAGAGCGAATTCAGAATAAAGAAGGCTCTTGCCGAGATAAAGCAGGATTTTGATTACGTGCTTATCGACTGTCCTCCTTCGCTTGGAATGCTTACGGTAAACGCTTTCGCCGCAAGTGACGGAGTAATCGTTCCTATGCAGTGCGAATTTTACGCTCTCGAGGGACTTTCTCAGCTGATGATAACCATCAACAGAATTAAGCGTATGTACAATCCCGACCTTGCTATTACGGGAATTCTTATAACTATGTACAACGGCAGACTGCTTCTTTCTATGCAGGTTATCTCCGAGCTTAACCAGCATTATGCGGACAAGCTTTTCCAAACTAAGATTTCAAGAAACGTGAAGCTTACCGAGGCGCCTGGCTTCGGAAGACCTGCTTACTATCACGATAAAAACTCCAAGGGCGCCAAGGAATACATAGAGGTCGCCAAGGAGCTTGTCACCAGAATCTGAGAATCGGGAGGGAATTATGGCTACAAAAAAACCGTCGGGCCTCGGGCGCGGTCTTGGAGAGCTGCTCGATGATAACACTCCTGACCTTCGCGAGGGGCGCGGAAGCGTTACCGTACGCAAGGAAGGGGATAGCATCAGAATAACTCCGGCAGGCTCAGCTCAGGTCAAAACTAAAGCTCTTTTTGAAACCAAGCAAAAAAACAAAAGTGTAAAATCCAATTTTAAAAAGTAAACCTGCATATTTATGAACAAATTATGAACACATAAGATAGGAGAAATAGAATGGCTACTAAAAAATCAGGAGGTCTCGGACGGGGCTTTTACGATATTTTTAACGACAATATGGTGGAGAATAAAAAAGGCTCGGGGGAGCTTTTGCGCATCGCGGACATTGAGCCAAGACGCGACCAGCCGAGAAAGACCTTTGAGCGCGAGGCACTGGAGGTGTTGGCTGACTCTATCGCAACCTACGGAGTGCTTCAGCCTATTATAGTCCGCGAGAGCATTCAGGCAGAGGGAACCTACGAGATAATCGCGGGTGAGCGCCGATGGAGAGCGGCAAAAATGGCGGGTCTTTCCGAGATACCCGCAGTAATTTTTGACGGCGACGAGCTTAAGGCGGCTCAGGTAGCACTTATTGAGAACATCCAGCGTGAGGACCTTAATCCCGTGGAGGAGGCTATGGGCTACGGTGCGCTTATCGACCGCTTCGGGCTTACTCAGGATCAGGTTGCCAAGCAGGTGGGAAAGAGCAGAGTAGCAATAACCAACGCTCTGCGACTCCTTGACCTCCCAGAGGAGGTGCTGGAGCTGCTTCGCGAGGGAGAGCTTGCGGCAGGTCACGCCAGAGCAATTCTCGGTCTTGACGACGAGGATGATATGATTTCCTTGGCTCACAGAGCCGTAGAGAACCGACTCTCGGTTCGTGAGGTAGAGGCCGCTGTGAAGCGTCTGAACGATGCCGCTCAGCGCAAGGAAGCCGAGCAAGCGGAAAGGGTGACCTCACAGGTCAAGCTTCATATGAAGGAGCTTGAGAGAAAGGCAATGTCCTCTCTTGGCAGAAAGGTGAGAATCTCCCGCTCATCCCGTAAAAAGGTGGTAGAGCTTACCTACGACGACGACGCGGACCTTGAGGCGCTGCTCGTAAGTCTGTGCGGAGAAAATATATTTAGTGAATAGTTAGAATTATAAACGATTTTTTCCACCTTTCTTGGAAGAAAGGTGGAGCCAAAGAACTTATTGAAGGAGTTATTTTAAGGTTTGGCACAAACCAAACATTAGAAAGTTTTGGTCGAGCTTTTTCAAAAGCTCGTGGGTTCTTAGGGCAACGCCCTAAGTCGCTGACCGCAGTCAGCGAAATCCCCAATCGTTCAATAAGCGCAGGAAAGGTGAATTTGCCATAGGCAAAGAGGAAAACCCTCGCCGGGGGTTTTCCTACCCAAACAAATCGTAACAAATCATCATCGAAAGGAAAACAAAAAATGTTAGACATCAGATACATCAAGGAAAATCCCGACGAGGTTATTGCCAGACTCGCTAAAAAAGGAAAGGACGCTAAGGAGGAAATCGGGCAGATACTTGCTCTTGACGCAAAGAGAAGGGAGCTTATCGCCGAAACCGAGGCAATCAAGGCAGAGCAGAACAGGGTAAACAAGCTTATTCCCCAGTACAAAAAGGAGGGAAGGGATGTTGCCGCAATTTTCGCTCAGATGAAGGAAATGGGCGCTAAGACCAAGGCTATCGACGAGGAGCTTAAGGAGGTTGATACTCAGTTCACCTCTGTAATGCTGGGACTTCCCAATCTTCCCGACGAGGACCTTCTCTCGGGCGGTAAGGAGAACAACCAGCCTCTGTGCTACTTTGGCGAGCCTAAGACCTTTGATTTTGAGCCGAAAAACCACGTTGACCTCTGCACAAGCCTCGGTCTGGTTGATTACGACAGAGGAACCAAGCTTTCTGGCTCGGGCTTCTGGATTTATCGCGGAATGGGCGCGCGCCTTGAGTGGGCGCTCCTCAACTACTTTATAGATACACATCTTGGGGACGGCTACGAGCTTATCCTTCCCCCTCACATGCTTGAGTATGAGTGCGGAGTTACCGCGGGACAGTTCCCAAAGTTCGCCGATGAGGTATTCAAGATAGAGAACAATACCGACAACCGCAGCCGCTATATGCTTCCCACCGCCGAGGCGGCTCTGGCTTCTCTTTACAGAGGTGAGATACTCACCGAGGCAGACCTGCCCAAGAAGCTGGTAAGCTATACCCCCTGCTTCCGCCGTGAGGCAGGCTCTTACCGCTCTGACGAGAGAGGAATGGTAAGAGGACATCAGTTCAACAAGGTCGAGATGTTCCAGTACACTCTCCCCGAGAAGAGCGACGAGGCGTTTGACGAGCTTGTAATGAAGGCTGAAAATCTCGTTAAGGGTCTGGGCTTCCACTTCCGCACGGTTAAGCTCGCGGCAGAGGATTGCTCCGCGTCTATGGCGAGAACCTACGATATTGAGATAAATATTCCCTCTATGAACGGATATAAGGAGGTTTCCTCTGTATCCAACGCCCGCGACTATCAGGCGCGCAGAGGTATGATAAGAGTAAGACGCGAGGCTACGGGCAAGACCGAGTTCGTGCATACTCTCAACGGCTCCGGACTGGCGACCAGCCGTATTCTCCCCGCCCTCGTTGAGCAGAATCAGCTTGCCGACGGCTCGGTAGTAGTGCCTGAGGTGCTCCGTAAGTATATCGGCGTGGATATTATTAAGAAGTAATAGTTAGAATTATAAACGATTTTATGCCACTTTCTTGAAAGAAAGTGGCGCAAAGAACTTCTTGAAGGGGTTTATTATAAGGGTTCGCACAAACCAAACATTTAAAGTTTAGGTCAAGCCTTTTTAAAGGCTTGCGGTTTCCAAAGGCAGAGCCTTGGTCGCTCGTCGCAACGGGCGAAAATCCCTATCGTTCAGAAAGCGCAGGAGAGGGGAATTGACTCGCTTGCGAGGCAAGGGGAGAACCCTCGCCGGGGGTTCTCCCAATAAACGAGTTCAATCAACTTCACACTCGAAAGCATAACGAGTTCTAACTCAAGGAGAAAAAATGAACCTATATTACGCCATAGCGGCAGAAACGGACACCACCTTCTGGGAGGACGTCTGGAATTATTTATACGACGTATATCTGAGAGTTGACGGAAACTATCAAAATCTCGGACTTGAAAAAATGCCCCTCTTTTCCATACGCCTGACGGTGCTTGGAATTTTCGTGGGCATCATAATCGCTTGCGTGGCTATGGCTTATCACAAGCAATTTCTTGGCGGCATCGTTCGTAGGCTCATAGAGCGGGGATGTCTGTCCCCCGAGAACGCAATGACTGCCGCGGAGCTGGGATATGTGAAAAATCCCTTCATAAAATACGCTCTTGAGCGCAGCACCTCGCTACGCAGCGTGGTAAAATGCGTGGAGGAGGAAAACTTCTACCGCCGGCAGGCGGCAGATATGCAAGTCTACGAGGAAAAGCGCAAGAGCGAGCCAAAGCTCCCGCGCTACAAGAGCAGGGAATATATAATTGACACAGCCACGGACCGCTTTTACATACCCGAGGACAAGAGAATCAGAGCAGAGATAAGGTTCGAGAAAAAAGGCTCGGGCTGGCTCTCTACCGTAATATCCATAGCGATAATGCTTGTAGCCTTCTTTGCGTTGCTGCTTGTGCTTCCTCAGGTGCTTGGATTTTTAGACAATCTTTTCGGCTGATATTTGACTCGCTGAAGGAAAGGAGTGCCCTATGAACAATGTCAGAACCGCTGACGCAATAAGACCAAAAAGCTTTGACGATATCGTGGGGCAGGACCACCTTTTCGGAGAGAGGGGGGTCGTCCGTCGAATGATATCGGCGGGCAGGCTAGCGAATATGATATTTTACGGTCCTCCCGGAACGGGAAAGACCACGGCGGCGGAGATAATCGCAAGGAGCGCGGATATGGTATTCCACCGCATTAACGCAACCACCGCGTCGCTCTCTGACGTTAAGGATATTCTCAGCACCACCGACAGCGTTTTCTGCACAGGGGGAATACTGCTCTATATCGACGAGATTCAGTATTTTAACCGAAAGCAGCAGCAGGCGCTTCTGGAATATATCGAGGACGGCAGGGTAACGCTTATCGCGTCAACTACCGAGAATCCTCATTTCTACGTTTACAATGCTATAATTTCCCGTTCATCTCTATTTGAGTTCAAGCCCGTAAGGGCAGAGGACTGTACCCGAGCGCTCAGGCGGGCGATGAGCTTCCTTGAGGAGCAGACGGGGACGAAAAAGAGTGTTACCGACGAGGTACTGCTATATATCGCGAAAAGCACCTCGGGGGACGTAAGACACGCAATCGGTGTGCTTGAGAACGCGTATTTTGCCGCCGAGAGCGACATAACGCAAAATGTAGTTGACGAGTTCAACGTGAGGATTGGCAACTACGACACAGATACCCATTTTGACCTCCTTTCCTGCCTGCAAAAGTCCATACGCGGCTCGGACGCGGATGCGGCGGTGTTCTACTTAGCAAAGCTGCTGGCGGCAGGCGAGCTTATCGCCGTATGTAGGCGCTTACAGGTCATAGCCAGCGAGGATATAGGACTTGCTTATCCTCTTGCGGTGAGCGTGACAAGAGCTGCCTGCGAGTCGGCAAAGGAACTGGGACTTCCCGAGGCGAGGATACCCTTGGCAAATGCGACAATACTTCTTGCCACCGCGCCCAAATCCAACTCAGCCGAAGCCGCGATAGACGCGGCGTGGGCGGACGTGGAGGCGGGACTCGGACGGGTATTGCCGAAGCATCTGCAAAGTCCGCTATTCAAGGGCTATAAGTATCCCCACGAGTATCCTAACCACTACGTAAAGCAGCAATATCTCCCCAATGATATCAAAAATAAGCATTATTATACCCCCGGCGAAAACAAAACCGAAGCCGCCGCGAGAGATTATTGGGAGAAGATAAAGAATAGTTAGAATTATAAACGAATTTTCCACCTTTCTTTCGAGAAAGGTGGAGCCAAAGAACTTGTTGAAGGGATTATTGTAAGGGTTCGCACAGACCAAACATTTAAAGTTTTCGTCCACCTTTTTTAAAAGGTGGCGAGGTCAAGGGCGAGTAGCCCTTGGCGCTCTCCGCAGAGAGCGAAACACCCTACGCTTCAAATAGCGCAGGAGAGGGGAATTGACTCGCCTGCGAGGCAAGGGGAGATACGGTCAAAAGCATAGTCGTCTTGGTCGCTACCGCTTCCAATACTCCTTGCTTTTTCCTATTTGAGTGACGGCTTTATCGCCCACAGGGCGCGACGTCCCACAAATCCCTCGCCGGGGGTTCTCCCAATAAGCGAGTTCAAACAACATCCCACCAAAATAGGAGAAACCTATGACCAGAAAAGAGTTTTTAAGCAGGCATCAAATAATACGCTATCTTTTTTTCGGCATAACCACCACCGTGGTGGGATGGGCGGTCTATTTTGTTATGCTTCTTGGAGGCAAAGCCATCTTAGGTATTCCTACCGAGGACACCTCCAGCCGTGATTACCTGCTGGTTTATACAGTTGCACAGATAGTGCAGTGGATAGCCTCGGTTATCGTTGCCTATTTTACAAACAAAAAATGGGTATTCACCGACTCGGATACCGAAGCCTCCACCCTTCGGCAGCTTACCGTATTTGCGGGTGGCAGAGTGCTGACCTTTGCTCTTGATTACGCTGTCACCTATTTCGGCGCGCTTGGTCTGTCGGTGCTTCTGCCCGTCCTTAACAACGTGGCGGTGCTGGGTATAAGAATGAACCTTAACGAGATAATAGCAAAGCTTATAGCGGCTGTAATGGTCATAATAGGAAACTACATATTCAGTAAAAGATTGGTGTTTACGAATAAAAACGGTGGATAAAGGTGAGGGAAGCCAAGGCAAATAATTTTTGAAAAAGTCAAAAAAGATATTGACAAACGGGATATATTGGGGTATAATAGTTAAGCGGATTTGAAAAACGGCAATCCGCAGAGTATATGGAGAAGTACTCAAGTTGGCCGAAGAGGCGCCCCTGCTAAGGGTGTAGGTCGGATTTAACCGGCGCGAGAGTTCAAATCTCTCCTTCTCCGCCAAAAATAAGGGATACCCAACAGGGTATCCCTTGTTTTTTGTCTGCGAAGGATTTGAACTCTCAACGCGACGGTTAACCGGCAAGGGCATAGCGCCCGAAGCGCACCCTGCGGGTGAAAAAGCGAGGGCGGTATGGGAGGAGAAAAGGAGTATAGGACACGGCAGTGTCATAGACGACTATTTCGACGAGTGGAAGGCAAAGCCTTTTCAAATCTCTCCTTCTCCGCCAAAAAACAGGGCAGACCAAAGGGTCTGTCCTGTTTTTTCTTTGGCGTCGAAGGATTTGAACTCACGTGTACAAAAACACGCACAGAACAAAATGCTCCAAGAAGAAAGTAACGCCCACAATGCGATGATCAACTACATTGTGGGCGTGTAAAGTATTTTATTTAGTCATTAGAGACCATTTCGTAATAATGCCAAACGGTGTTGTATTCGGTTTCATTAACTTCATAGATGCAGTTGTTTTGCGTATCTATATAGCAAAGGGGTCTACCGTTTGCTACGTAAATCACGTTGTTAAATTCAACGTAATCTATTGCAGTTTGAGACTGACCTTTTATAGTTATCGTTACCTTGCCGTTTTCGAACTTGTACGAAGATCCCTGACCTGCTTCCGCGCTAAACGCACAGAGCTTTTCCTCGTACTCCGCTTTGGTGGAACTGCCTGTTATCATAGCTATTTGCTGTTGAGCAAGCTCTGCGCCGAGCTCAGAAGACGGGAAGAGCATTTCCAACATTCCCTGTTCTTCTGCTGCTTTCAGCATTCCCCAATATTGATCGGTAACGACGGTTTCGGTATGAGAGTAAGTATATTTATTGCCATTTACAACAGTTCCCTTAACCCAAAGAGTTGCCGTACTGTTTTCGTCATAGTACCAATAAGTATATTCTGTGTTCATTGGAACATTTTCGGAATAATAATAAATTGTAGAGCCGTAAACATTGAGATGATTTTTGCCCTCGATATAATTAAATGCGTTTGCATTTCCCGTATAATATATCGTTTGTAAAGGATAAGCAAATGCATCTCTTCCGACCTTAAGCACGGTTCTCGGAATAACAATATTTGTTAGTTCAGAGCACTCATAGAAAGCTTCTGTGCCTATTGTCTGAAGAAGACTGTTGCTCGAGAATTTTACGTCGGTAAGTGACTCGCAGCCCCAGAATGCGTGATATTCTATATCAGTGACCCTATCGGGAATCACGATGCTTGAGAGCGACGTGCAAGCGTAAAATACGTATTCGTCAATAACGCTGATATTTGCGGAAAGTCTGATCTGTCTGAGAGAGGCGCATCCTGAAAATGCTTGTTCTCCGATTGAGGTTACGCTGTCAGACATAGTAACAGTCTCCACGGTTTTAAAGCCACAGAACTGATATTTTCCGATAGCCGTTATTGAAGAGGGAACGGTGATCTCGGTAAGCGCGCTGTAGCCGTTAGCGGTCTTAAAGTAGATATTCTCAAAGCCGATCCAACCGCGCAACGTGATGTTACACCAGCTTTCAACAGTACCGTTGTAATAAACATTCGTGACTCCGCCGAACGCACTTCCGGCAGATCCGCCCCAAGGCGCCTTGCCAAGCTCCTCAATAGTGCTCGGAAGAGTAATGCTTTCCAAACCTGTGCAATTGTAGAACGAGTTTGTACAGAGGAACTTATATCCCTCGGGAATAATCAGTTCTCTAAAGCTTGAGTTTCTGAATCCCTCATTTGTAATACCAAGCACGGGTTTACCGTTATAGCTGGTGGGGAGAGTAAGAACCTCCGTCGTGATATAGCTGCCACCGATTTCGTATCCGATAACCTCACTGTTCTCACCGAATATGGACAAAAACATATATTTTGACCTGATAAATTCAACGTTCGAGCCTTCAGCGGCGTAGATATACTTTTGGCTCTCGGAGTCAACATTCTCAACCGTATAGCTCGTATCGCCAAGCTTAGGCAATTCTATCTCTACGTAACTGGAGCAGCTTGAGCAGTTAGCCGATGCTTTACCAACCGTATCTTCGGTAGGCATTTGCAAGACGTTCCACGCATCGGAGCTATGCCCCGTCTTATCGGTATACTCGTGCTCGTACTCATTGCAAACCTTGCAATAACGAAGCTTGTGACCTTGGGATGAGCAGGTTGCCTCACTCTCGGCCTGCCAATCAATGAATTCATGACCTAAGGGCTCAGACTCCACTTCATCATGATAGGCACAGTTCTTGCAGAATCTCTCAACAGTTCCTGCAGAAGTACAAGTTGCCGTAAGGGGACGAATGTCGAAATCGTGAGTTTCGCACCCCTTATTTTCGCATCCCGAAAAAGAGAATATTCCGATTGTGCAAATAGTAATCAGAAACAAGATGCAAAACACAGAGCGTAAGCTTTTTTTGTTATTCATTTTTTCCTCCGTTTTTTATGTATTTTATATTGACACAAAAATAATACAAATGGTGCTTCCGCTAAAATTGAATTATATTTTCGTTCTCTCATTACAATAAAAAAGTGCGCGACATAGAAGCCACGCACCGAAAAACGCAAACTTCAATGCCGTCAAACAAACTATCATAAAACAAGCATAATCTTGCTTCCCATCAAGTCGGAATTTTCATTTTTACCAAATTCTAACGAGGGGAAACGCAAAAAGAGTATAGTAACCCCTTTACGAAAAATTTACTGTTTTATGATTATTCAGTTTGTTTATCTTCATTATTATATCATTATTTTATGAATTTTTCAAGATATTTATGAAAATATTCATGAAAGCGGAACGCCGAGGTTGTGGCAGAGTAATATTCCTTTGCAGATCAAATCTTCCCGTGTCATCCTGAACTTCGTCCGAAATTTCGCATACAAGCGGTGTCTGGTGTGTTCTTTTAACTCGGTAGGGGAGGGGCTTGCTCCTCCCGCCTTTTTTATAACCTTTATTTCAAGGGGAGCACCAAGGCGCTCCCCTACCGCACGAAAGAAGAATATGCGGACATAGATGCTCGCACGGCATTTTGTCTTTGCGGACAGGGGACGCCTGTCCCTACAATATTGGTTTTGTGCGAACCCTTATAATAAACCCCACAGGAAGTTCTTTGGCTCCACCTTTCTTCTAAGAAAGGTGGAAAAAATCGTTTATAATTCTAACTCCTCCCATACGCTTTTTTATGGGAAGCACCGCTTTTCATTGGTTTTTATGCTCTCGGGTGCAATTATATGTGAAAAATATGTTGACAACTCAACATTTTTGTGATATGATATACTTGGATATTATGTGAAAGGAGGCGAGAGGTTGGAAAAGGACAGATTTGACAAATTTTATCATCTTATATCCTGCTCTTCAAAGAGCATACAAAGGCTACGCAGTATCGGTATGACTCCATACGGACTCACAGGCGCGCACACAATGTGTCTTCGGCATCTTTACGGGAACCCCGACGGGCTGACACGCACCAAGCTGACAAGACTCTGCGACATTGATAAGGCGCAGGTATCCCGAATTATCAACGAGCTTTGCTCCAAGGGATACGCTATTGAAACAGAAAATGATAATATAAATTACAGAAAACGATTGAAGCTTACGCCGCTGGGCAAAGATACCACCGAGGAGATAAACCGTCTGGTTCTCGACCTTAACGGCTTTGTAAGCGAGGATATACCCCAAGAGAACCTGAGGATATTCTACGACACCTTTGACAAAATATGCGAAAGACTCAAGGATGCCGAGGACGCACTTGAAAAGCGCATATCAGAAACCACCTGAAAAATTTTAAGAATATTAGTATTAAATTGAAAGGATAATATCCGTCATGAGTAACAAGAAAAAAGCAATCAAGGTATATAACAAAAAGAAGGAGAAACGCCTTTATGAGCGAGTCTCTGACGTAAAGGATTTCTGCCGCGTTATCTCCAAGCACGGCGACCGCGTGCTCTTCTCTTATTTTGATAAAAAGAGAAATCTTCACGATATGACCTACGGCGAATTCCACGCAAACGTACTTAAGACCGCGGCGGGACTTACAGAGAAGGGACTGGCCAAAAAGCGAGTGGCTATTATAGGCGAAACCTCTCCCGAGTGGGTCTATTCCTATCTTGCGGTTCTGGCTGTGGGAGGAGTTGCCATTCCTCTTGACAAGGAGCTGACCATTGACGTTATCGAGGGCTTTATGGAGAGCGCCGAGGCTGATGCTCTTATTTATTCGGCAAGCTTCAACGGCAAATTCTCAAACGCTATGAGCACTCACAAGACCCTTAAGACATTTATTCCTATGGCTCCCACAGAGGAGGAGCTTGCTCTCTCCAAGAAGATACTTCCCCTTGACACAATCAAGGAGCTTGGCGACTCTTCGGTAGCTAAGGGCTACGCTATTCCCAAGGTCGAGAACAGAGAGGCGGTTGCGGAATTTCTCTTTACCTCGGGTACAACGGGCACGAGCAAGTGCGTAATGCTCAGCCAAAAGAACATATTCGCGGCAGTTTCCGCGGCGGCGGAAACGGTTGACTTCAATCCCGACGACACTATCGTTTCTCTCCTTCCCATACACCACACCTACGAGCTTGCCTGTATGCTGGCAGGAATGGACTACGGTATGCACATAGGCATAAACGACTCGCTGACCCACGTGCTCAAGAATCTTCAGATATTCAAGCCTACGGGTCTGGTTCTCGTTCCTCTTTACGTTTACACCTTCTACAAGAGAATTTGGTCGGAGGCTAAGAAGACGGGCAGAGATAAGACGCTCAAGCTCGGTATCAGCGCGGCGCGCACGCTTCGCAGCATGGGTATCGACAAGCGCCGCGATATATTTGCAGAGGTACTTAAATCCTTTGGTGGCAGACTTGAGAAGATAATCTGCGGCGGAGCTGCTCTCAGCCCCAAGATGATAGAATTCTTTGAAACTCTTGGCATATCCATATACGAGGGCTTCGGTATAACCGAGTGCGCTCCTCTGGTAGCCGTAACCCCCTACTACGCGAGAAAGTACGCCTCGGTAGGTCCGGCGGTTCCTTGCTGTCAGATACGTATTGACGTTCACAGCACCAACGACGACGGCTACGACGAGGGAGAGATACAGGTCAAGGGCGACAACGTAATGCTTGGCTATTACAAGGACGAAAAGGCTACGGCAAAGGCGTTCACCGAGGACGGATGGTTCCGCACGGGCGACGTTGGATATCTTGACGAAGATAACTACTGCCACATTACGGGACGTCTTAAGTCGGTAATCGTTCTTGAAAACGGAAAGAACGTATTCCCCGAGGAGATAGAGGAATATCTGGGCGGTATAGAGATGATAGCCGAATGTGTAGTAGTGGGCAGACAGAACGACACCGAGGTAAATCTTGTTGCCGTGGTGTACCCCGACGCTTCCAAGTTCCGCGAGGGCGCAACCCCCGAGGAGATGGAAAAGGCTATCCGCGACGCTATAAACGCTCTCAACAAGACGCTTCCCACCTACAAGCACATCAAGGGAATAGAGCTTCGCGACACTGAATTTGAAAAGACCACCTCCAGAAAGATAAAGCGCCACCTTGTAAAATAAGAAAAAGCCCTTGACAATATCGCCAAAAAGGTTTATAATAAACCGAGATATAGTAATCATTACCACATTTGGCGGTGTATCAAAGAAAGGAACTACTATGAATAATTACGTTATACTTACCGACTCGGGCACAGACCTTACAAAAGAGATGGCGCAAGAGTGCGGTGTCGAGATTATAGACCTTACTGTTTCCATAGAGGGAAAAGAGCCTGTGCCCAACAGCGAGGTTGACCCCAAGGAGCTTTACGCTATGCTCCGCGACAAAAAGAGCGCTTCCACCTCTGCGATAAATCTTGAAACCTTTAAGGAAAGGATGGCTGCCCACCTTAAGGAGGGCAGGGACGTGCTCTATCTGGGCTTTTCGTCGGGACTTAGCTATACCTTTACGGCGGGAAGTCTTGCGACAGAGGAGCTGAGTGAGGAATATCCCGACAGGCGTGTATATGCCGTTGATACTCTTTGCGCTTCTCTCGGTCAGGGACTGCTGGTATATCTGGCGGCGCAGCTTAAGAATGGCGGTGCGGATATTGACGAGGTTAAGACCTTCGTGGAGGAAAACCGCCTGAACCTCTGCCACTGGTTCACCGTGGATGACCTTTTCTTCCTTAAGAGAGGGGGAAGAGTAAGCGGCGCTACTGCGGTAGTGGGAACTATGCTTGGAATAAAGCCCGTAATGCACGTAGATAATGCGGGCAAGCTGATAAAGGTATCGGTAGCCCGCGGCAGACGCGCATCTATTGACGCGCTTTTCGCAAAGATGAAGGAAACCGCAAAGGGCGACCTGAAGAATGCTACTGTGTTTATTTCTCACGGCGACTGCCGCGAGGATGCGGAATATCTGGGTGACCGAATAGTTAAGGAGCTTGGAGTCAAGGAGCTTAAGATAGGCTACGTAGGACCTGTTATCGGCTCCCATTCGGGTCCGGGTACGCTGGCGTTGTTTTATCTTGGAACAGAGAGGTAAAAAATGAGAATAGACGCAGGTATTTTGAAAAATATGCTTGTTTCGGGAGCAAACGCTCTTGACAACAACAAGGAAGCCATAAACAATATGAACGTATTTCCCGTTCCCGACGGAGATACGGGTATAAATATGACTCTGACGCTTGGCGCTGTCCGCAAAATGAGTGGGGAATACAGCGCGGTAAATACCCTTTCCGCGGATGCGGCATCGGCTGTGCTTCGCAGCGCGAGAGGTAATTCGGGAGCTATACTCTCGCTCTTCTTCAGAGGTCTTGCAAAGGCTTGGAAGCATAGTGAAACGGTAGGCGCCGAGGAGCTGGCAAAGGGCTTCCGCAGAGGCTGCGACGAGGCTTACAGAGCGGTAATGAAGCCCTCTGAGGGAACTATTCTCACGGTAATGCGCCGCTCGGCAGAGGAGGCTGAGGCTGCTCTTGAGCGTGGAGAATACAGTGACGATACTCTTCCCGAGTTTCTTGAATTTATAATAAGCAAGGCGCAGGAGTCGCTGGACGATACCCCCAAGATGCTTCCCGTCCTTAAGGAGGTAGGAGTAGTTGACGCGGGAGGATGCGGCTTTGTTACCGTGCTTAACGGAATGATGACCGCCCTTAACGGCAATCCCGTAGCTCTTCTGGCAAAGGAGGAGAGTATGGCGGCTGCGGACTTTTCAGAGTTTGACACCGCTGATATCACCTTCCCATACTGTACCGAGTGCGTTACCGAGAAATTCCCCGAGTTTGAGGGAGAGGGACACGCCCACGCGCTCCACGAGCTGCTGGGAGCTATCGGTGACAGCGTTGTATTTATTGAGGATGAGAAGATAATCAAGCTCCACGTGCACACCGACCACCCCGGCAGAGTTATAGAGAAGGCGGGAGAGTACGGTATGCTTGTTACCGTAAAGATAGAGAATATGAGAAATCAGCATTCCGAGCTTGTGGCAAAGGAAGAGAAAGCCGAGGAAAAGATAGCTTCTCCCGACAACACCTACGGCTTCGTTTCGGTATGTATGGGCGATGGAATTTCCGACACCTTCAGGGACCTTGGAGTTGATACGGTAATTCACGGGGGTCAGACTATGAACCCCAGCACACAGGATATTATGGACGGAGTTCGCAGGACTCCAGCAAAGACTGTTTTCGTTCTGCCCAACAACAAGAATATCTATATGGTAGCAGAGCAGGCGTCAAAGCTCGTAAAGGACCGCAGGGTGGTAGTAATGAACACCAAGAGTGTTCCTCAGGGAATATCGGCAATGATAGCCTTCAATCCCGAGGGAGAGCTTGAGGAAAACCTTGAGGCTATGAACGGAGCTATATCCGCGGTTACAAGTATGTCTATCACTCAGGCGGTGAGAAATACCACCCTTGAGGGAGAGAAGATAAAGAACGGACAGATGCTCGGACTTATGAACGGTGCTATCGAGTGCGTGGCAAACGATACTAAGGAGTGCCTTGATATGCTGTCGGCAAGGATGACCGACGCAAGCTTTATCACCCTCTTTTACGGCGCGGACGTAAGCGAGGACGAGGCGGCGGCGGCAGAGAACGCTATCCGCGAGGCGCACTCCGACGCGGAGGTTACCCTCATAAACGGCGGTCAGCCCCTTTACGATTATATCATTTCTGTTGAATAAAACAAAAGGCCACCTTGGCTATCTTAAAAGGATAGCTGAGGTGGTTTTTATTGTGGGTATCGTCGCGCACGGGTTCCGCCTTTCACGAAATAAAGGTGGAAAATCGTTTTTGATTTTGAATTGGTTTATTGGGAGAGACGGTCAAAAACATAGTCGTTTATGCCACTGTCGTGTCCTATCCTCCTTGTTTTTTCCTCTTTGAAAGGAAGCTTCATCGACCACTGGGCGCGCTTCCTCTCAAAGCCCCCGGCGAGGGTTCTCCCTCTTTGAACGGCTTGCCGTTCAAATTCACCCTCTCCTGCGCTATTTGAAGCGTAGGGTATTTCGCCCGTTGCGACGGCTTCACGTTCGGTCAAAAGCATAGTCGTCTATGACACTGCCGTGTCCTATACTCCTTGCTTTTTCCTATTTGAGTGGCGGCTTTATCGCCCTCAGGGCGCGCCGCCCCACAAATCTTTTGAAAAAGCTCGACCAAAACTTTCCTGCTTTGGTTTGTGCTAACAACTACCCCAACTACGATTGACAAGGGTATGAAAATGGTGTATAATAATACGGGAAGAAATTAAGGGGGTAAGGATAATGAACAATATAAAAGATATTCATATAAATATCCCCGAATACGCTCTGGCGGTTATGCGCCCCCTTTGGGATGCCGGAGAGGAGGTCTATATCGTGGGGGGGTGCGTCCGCGACGCGCTTCTGGGAAAGGAGCCTCACGACTATGATATGGCGGTGTCCTGCCAGCCCGAGGATACCCTGAGGATACTTAGCGGCTTCCGAACTATACCAACCGGGCTGAAGCACGGCACGGTGACGGCTATATCGGAGGGACAGCCTATTGAGCTGACTACATTCCGAGTTGACGGAAGCTATACCGACAGCCGCCGTCCCGACAGCGTGAGCTTTACGTGCTCTGTGGAGGATGATTTATCCCGACGGGATTTTACGGTAAACGCTATGGCATACAGCCCAAAGACAGGGCTTATTGACCTTTTTGGCGGCAGGAGCGACCTTGAGAGCAGAATAATAAGAGCTGTGGGAGAACCCGAAAAACGATTTTGGGAGGACGCCTTGCGTATAATGCGAGCCTTTCGCTTTTCTGCTCAGCTTGGCTTTTCCATTGATTCTGATACTCAAAGAGGCGCTTACAGCTGCCGAGGGGGACTTAAAAATATCGCGCGAGAGAGAATAGGCGCTGAGTTTATCCGTCTACTCTGCTCACCCCGGCCTTGCCGCGCTCTGCGCCTGATGAGGGAGCTGGATATCCTTGGCTACCCGTCGCCCGGCTATACGCCCAGCGACAAAATATTTTCACTTTTGGAGTCTATGCCCCCCTGTGACACGGCTCGACTTGGATTTTTCCTTTGCGAGGCGGAGGGCGAGGCAGCCCGAGGGGTGCTGAACTCTCTGAAATGCTCCAACAGACAAAAAAGCGGAGCTTTGGCTATTGCGCGGGAAGCGTATACGGTCATAAAAACGCCCGTGGACGCGGCTTTGCTTCGCTCCCGCATAGGTGAGCTGTCGCTCTTTGCTGCTCGCGCGTCGGTGCTTCTCGGCGTGTCGGGCGAGTCGGCTGTGACCTTGGTGGAGAGCAATCGCGCTCCCGTGACTCTGGGTGAGCTTGCCATTGACGGCAAAGAGCTGGCATCTCTTGGAATAAAAGGCAGGGAGATAGGCAAGACTCTGCACTGTCTGCTTGACGCGGTTATGGAAAATCCTGCGCTCAACACCAAGGAAAGCCTGTTGAGTCTTGCGAAAAAACATATAGAAGGGGAATAAAAATGCCCGAAAACGATACAATTAGATTAGAAGATATAGAGCTGGATACTCTGGCGGTGATAAAAGCCACCGCGGGGAAGCTGCTGTCGGTGGATTTCGGCGACACCCGCACGGGTCTTGCTCTTTGTGACGTGTCCCGCTTTCTTGCCTCGGGAATAGGCTACGTCAGCCCCGGCGGAATAGAAAAGACCGTGGATGCGGTAGCAGAGATTGCCCGTGAGCAGAGGGTGGCTGCTATTATAGTAGGTCTGCCTGTAAATATGGACGGCAGCGAGGGCGGCAGAGCGGCGAGATGCCGAAAATTTGCCTGTCTGCTTAAGGCTCAAGCGGGGCTTCCCGTTGCAATGTTTGACGAGAGAATGACCACAATGACCGCCTCTCGCTATCTTAACGAAACGAACACCCGCGGAAAAAAGAGAAAGACGGTTATTGACACCCTGTCGGCGCAGATAATACTTCAAAACTGCCTTGACAGGCTTAAATATATGAGCTGAGGAAAAAATATGTCGGGAAAATTACCTAAAAACTGCGAGACCTGTGAGTTTTACGATTACGACGAGGAGCTTGACGCTTACGTTTGTGACGTAAATCTCGATCAGGACGAAATGCTTGATTTTTTGGGCAGAAACACGCAGAGCTGCCCCTATTACCGCTATTACGACGAGTACAAGAGCGTACATAAGCAGATTTAGTTTTTTGAAGGAGGGTCAGTATGGGAGAGAGAGCTGAGCAGACACGGGGTCTTTACGATTATCTCAACTGGCGCGGCGACCTTCCCTTTGAGAGCGTCCCCCTCTGTGAGGTAGATAGTCTTATACTGTCAATGCTGAGCTATATAGATTTTTCAGGGGTAGTCCCCGAGGAGTTCCCCAAGGGAAAGCGCTCTCCCATGCTTTTGAGTGTAACCAGAAGCTATCTTAAGGCGCAGCAGGGGACTATCAAAAGCATAGGGCTTATAATTCCAAGAGAGATAGTTACTCTTCTGGCGAGAAGCTCCAAGACCGCTCGCTTTGGTCTGGCGCGTCCCGTTTGCTTCGTCAACCGAATATGCGACGAGGAGCAAAAGCAATTCTCGGCTGTGACCTTTTTACTTCCGGGCGGTGACACCTTTGTGGCTTTTCGCGGAACAGACGACACTCTTGTAGGCTGGAAGGAAAATTTTAATATGAGCTTTATGCACCCCGTACCCGCCCAGACCGAGGCGCTGCTCTATCTTGAGGAGATAGCGCGGCACACCGACGGCAGGCTCTACGTGGGCGGACACAGCAAGGGGGGAAACCTTGCGGTATATGCCGCAGCAAAGGCGTGTGAGGCGACCAAGGAGCGTATAGAGGCGGTATATAATAACGACGGTCCCGGCTTTGATAAGGATTTTATAGAGAGCGAGGACTATCTGTCGGTGAGCGGGAGAGTGCATACCCTCGTGCCTCAAAGCTCGGTGGTGGGCATGCTTCTTGAGCACGAGGAGCGTTATACGGTGGTCAAAAGCACCACTACGGGTCTGCTCCAGCACAACGGACTCACCTGGGCGGTAATGGGGGGGAGCTTTATCCACCTTGACGAGGTGGATGCCGAGAGCCGACTTATAGACTCATCCCTGAAGAGCTGGCTCTCCGAGATAGAGCCGTCCGAGAGAGAGCGTTTTGTTGACGAGCTTTTTGATGCTCTTAGCTCTACCAACGCGAAAACTCTGTCCGACCTTAACGCCGACAAAAAGAAGATAGTAAAGGCGTGGAATGCCATGGATAACGAGGCGAGAGCGCAGCTTATTAAATGCATCTCTCTTGTCCTCGGGAAAAAGAATATAAAACAGACTAAAACGGAGAAGGAATGATGGAAAAGGAAGTTAAAAGCGTTACCCAATGTCCCTTGAAGAAGCACGACGCGAAAAGCTTTGCGCTCGCCTTGCTGCTTGGGGTATTTATTGGTCTGGCGGTGATAGTGCCGGGAGTAAGTGGCTCGACGGTGGCAATAATATTCGGGATGTATGCCGCTCTGCTTTACGCCATCGGAAATATTTTCAACGATTTTCGCCGCTGCCTGCTCTATCTTATTCCCATAGGAATAGGAGCGGCTCTGGGCTTTTTGGGCGGATTTTTGGTTATACAGAGGGTCTTCGGTAAATATATGTTTACGGTAGTCTGCCTTTTCGCGGGCTTGATGATAGGCGCCATCCCCGCCCTTACCGCCGAGATAAAGGGGGAGAGGACGAGCCTTGGAAGGGGAGGACTGATGGCGCTGGGTGTGCTTATCCCTATATGCGTGGGAGCTGTGTCTATACTTCTCGGCTCGGCAACCGTGGGAGAGGAGAGCTTTACCGCCTTTCCTCCATACCTCTTTTTGCTGTATATCCCCCTTGGGGCGGTGGTATCGGCGACACAGATAATTCCCGGGCTCAGCGCAACGGCAATACTTATGGCGTGCGGTCAGTTCAAACCCATACTTAACAGCCTGCATCTTGACTACATTCTGGAAAATCCTGCGGTGATTGGTCTGTATCTGTGTATCGGCGGCGGATTTTTAGGGGGAATAGTCCTTATATCAAGGATATTTTCAAGAATAATCGAGAAGCGCCGCGCGGCTACCTTCTTTTTGGTGGTGGGGCTGTCCTTCGGCTCTATACTTTCTATGTTCCTCAATCCCGATATGTGGGAGATATATACCCTGTGGGCGGCGGGGAAAAGCCCCGTGGGCGACCTTATAAGCGGAGGAGTCCTTGGCGTTCTTGGATTTGTGGCGTCCTTCTTTCTTACAAAATACGAATTAAATAGAAATTAAGCTTTATGAGATAGAAAAACGACCCTTCTGTAACTGAAGGGTCGTTTTTGCAGGTATGTGCCTTTGCTCAAAACTGCTGCTTGAGCTTCTCTATGCAGGAAACGCACACGCGCTTGCCGTTGAAGTAAACTATGTCCGAGGCGTTGCTGCAGAAGGTGCAGGCGGGCTGATATTTCTGGAGGATTATTCTGTTCTCATCCGTAAATATCTCGATAGCGTCCTTCTGGTTTATATCCAGTATCTTTCTTATCTCGATGGGAAGAACTATTCTTCCTAATTCATCTACCTTGCGTACTACACCTGTTGATTTCATCTTTTTTTCTCCTTTTATAACCTGTATTTTTTCTTTTTCGACCGCGTTTGCCCACACAATAGGTCGGCTCCTGTCGTTTGTCATATATATTATACGACAAATGGAAGAATTTGTCAATAGGTGTAGAGAAAAAATTTCAAAAAATTTCCATATTTGTTTTATTAATGGAGAATTTTTTGCTTGTCTTGGGAGAAAATAGATAGAGAAAGACAAAGGAGGTATGGAAAATGATAAAGGGAATAAACAAACAGATGGTGGTATTAAAGCTTGAGAACAACCGACTTTACGAGAGCGCCTGTTTTGTGCTGAGAAGCGACGTGAAGCAGAAAAAGCAGGAGGAAAAGGATATGCTGGCGGAGGCAAACAGGATACTCGCCGAGATGGATATCAAGCGTCCGAGGAGAGGGACTAGGGGAAGATTTCGCAGATTTTTGTGGTCGGTCGCCCTGCTGGTTATAGGGGTGATTATAGGCTTTTGCGTAGCGTTTTTTGTTTGATTAGATAGAGCTTGTTAGGTTTTTCGCGACTTTTTTGAAAAAAAGTCGCCCAAAAAACTTCTTGGAGGGTTTAAAGGTTCGCATAAACCAAAAGTATGAAAGTTTTCGTCCACCTTTTTCAAAGGATTTGTGGGACGGCGCGCCCTGAGGGCGATAAAGCCGTCACTCAAATAGGAAAAAGTAAGGAGTATTGGGTACGGCAGTACCAAAGACGACTATACTTTTGACCGATGGCTGTGTCAAGGGCGTTGCCTTAAGAACCCACGAGCTTTTGAAAAAGCTCGACCAAAACTTTCATAATTGGGTTCGTGCGAACCCTTATAATAAAACCCCCAAGAAGTTCTTTGACTCCACCTTTCTTCTAAGAAAGGTGGAAAAATCGTATATAATTCTAACTATTTTAACTAACCTTATATCCCGCGGATGCGACTGCTGCCTTTACGGATTCCTCGGACACGCTTTCCTTTGCGGTCACAGTGACCGTCTTAGTATCAAGCGCAGCTTCTACACTCTTAACGCCCTTTACGCCGAGAACCGCCTTTTCGACGTGCGCCTTGCAATTATTGCACATCATCCCCTCTACTGTAAACGCTATTGTTTTTGTCTTCCCGAACATATCACTGTCCTCCTCTTTGTTTATATATATTTTCTTATATCTGAGTCTGATTGAATTAAGCACCACGCAGACCGATGACAGCGACATTGCCGCCGAGGCAAGCATTGGTGAGAGAGTAAAGCCTATTGGGCTGAGCACTCCCGCCGCTACGGGAATGCATACGGCGTTGTAAATAAGCGCCCAGAAAAGATTTTCCTTTATAGTGGCAATAGTAGCCCTTGAAAGGCTTATTGCGGTCACCGCGTCACACAGAGAGCTTTTTGAGAGCACTACGTCGGCAGAGTCTATTGCCACCTCAGTACCCGCGCCTATGGCTATTCCCACGTGGGCAGAGGCAAGAGCGGGAGCGTCGTTTATTCCGTCACCCACCATAGCCGTTCTTCCCTGCTGTGAAAACTCTCTGATAAGCCGCTCCTTATCCTCCGGCAGAAGCCTTGCGTGGCACTCCTCAATATGACAGGCAGAGCCGACAGAGCGCGCCGCGCGCTCGTTGTCCCCCGTAAGCATAATGGGGGTTATCCCCATTTTCTTAAGCTCTCTTATAGCCTGTGCGCTGTGGGGAGCGGGGGCGTCCCAAATGCCTATGATACCAAGCAATCTCTCTCCCAGAGTCACGCACACGGCACTCTTGCCGCCGTCCTCAAGGGACTCTAAGATTGAGCGGTTCTCATCACTTAATTTTGTGTTGTTTTCTTCAAGAAGAGCCGCGTTTCCCACAAGGCAGAGCTTGCTCTCCCCCTTGTGCCGAAGGGTCATTCTTATTCCTTTACCCGTAACCGTTTCAAGCTCCTGTACCTCGGTATCCTCAAGAGCGAAAAATCCTTCCTCCTCCGCCTTTTTACACACCGCGGCGGCTAAGGGATGCGCCGAGCGCGACTCGGCGGCATAGGCTATTCTCAATAGCTCACCGCGCTCTCCGTCTATCTCTATAATATCGGTTACACGGGGCTTTCCCTCGGTGAGAGTGCCCGTTTTATCTGTGAGGAAAAATCTAATTGAGCCGAGATTTTCCAGCGCCTCAGCGCTCTTTATGAGTATGCCCAGCTTAGCACCTCTCCCAGTGCCAACGGTTATAGCGGTAGGAGTGGCAAGTCCCAGAGCGCAGGGACAGGAAATCACAAGCACCGACACCGCGCAGTTAAACGCCGCTCTCAGGTCAGCGGTGGCTATTATCCATACTATGGCGGTAATCACCGATACCGCCATTACAATGGGTACGAACACGGCGCTTACTCTGTCGGCGACTCTGGCTATGGGCGCTTTTGATGCGGCGGCATCCTCCAGAAGTCCTATTATCCTTGCCAAAGAGGTATCCTTGCCCACCTGCTCGGCTCTTATTCTTAGATATCCGCTTTGCAGAGTGCAGACCGCTCTTACCTTATCTCCGATCCCCTTTTCAATGGGTATGCTCTCTCCGCTTATAGCGGCTTCGTTCATAGCTCCGCTTCCCTCTATGACCTCTCCGTCAACGGCGGCCGTTTCTCCAGCCTTTATCTCCACTATATCCCCTACCGCTATCTCGGATACGGGTATCTCGCGAAATTCACCGTCGCGAAGGACAGAGGCGCTGTCGGGAAGCATTGCCGCAAGACTGCTCACTGCCCCCGCGGCGTTGGCTCTCGCCCTGCCCTCAAGTGTTTTTCCAAGAGTGACCAGAGTGAGTATCATAGCCGCTCCCTCAAAATAAAGGTTGTGAAGATAGCTGTGAACAAGCGCCATATCTCCTACTGCTTCTCCGTAAAGCATAAAGCCAATGGCTACGCATCCGTATATCACCGATGCCGAGGCTCCTATGGCTATGAGAGTATCCATATTAGGCGCACCTCGGAAGAGGGCGGAAAAGCCGCTTTTAAAAAATCTGAAATTTATTATTACTACGGGGAGAGTCAGGATAAGCTGCAACAGCCCGAATAAATATCCGTGCTCAAGAAGCAGGTCGGGCATGGGTATTCCTATCATATGACCCATTGCCACTGTCATAAGAACGAGGGTTATCACAGCCGATATTATGAGCCTTCGCAGCCCCGCGCGAAGCTCCTCACGGGCGATATCTCTTTTTTTCTCTCCGCCGTCCCTCTCCAGCGTGTATCCCGCGCCCTTAAGTGCCTTTTTGAGCGAAAGATAGAGCTTTTCCTCGTCAGCACCCTCCTCCACCGTAACGGTTAAGGAATTGGTCATAAGGCTTACAGCTATATTTTCTTTTTTGCAAACGCTTTGTGCCGCGTGCTCTACGTGCGCTACACACGCCGCGCAGCTCATTCCGCGTACGCTGTATCTTTTTTTCATATTTCTCCTAGTAGTTAGAATTTGTTAGGTTTTATGCCACTTTCTTGAAAGAAAGTGGCGCAAAGAACTTCCTGAGGGGTTTATTATAAGGGTTCGCACAAACCAAACATTTAAAGTTTTTAGTCAAGTTTTTTTCAAAAAACTTGCGGGTCTTAGGGCGGCGCCCTATGAAAGCGGCGTTTCTTTTTTGTTTCTTTTTTCTTTGCGCCTTTAGTGTCAAAGAAAAAAGATAAAGACGCAAAGCGGCTTTTTCCTTTTCCCCCATAAACCAGTTCAAACAACGTCCCGCTCCATTATCTGCTTTTATTATACTCCCGCGAAAAAATTATGTCAATACACCCATAAAAAAATATTATTATATATAATAAATATTTGAAGAAAAAACTTGCAAAATAAGCGTGGATATGATATAATTATTATGTAATGTTATAATTTGGCGTATTGTACGCTTTTACGCGCTTTTACCCTATTTTTACCTATAATTTTCTGCGAAAGGAGAGCCTCCTATGTCCTTTATAAATGACCTTGAGGATATCTGGGAACAAATAAAAATATCCCTTGAGAAGGATATAACTCCCAGCAATATGGACCTTTGGTTCGGAACAGTAAAAATAAATTCCTATGAGAACAATACTATAATTTTTGAAACTACCTCTGAGTTCAACTATAAGGTCTTTACGAAAAGATATATTCCAATTCTAAAAAAAGCCTTCTCGGAGCATTTCGGCTTTGAGCAGGAGGTTGAGGTTATCTTTACGGGAGAGCCTTCAAGCCCCGAAAAAATAAAAAAGCAGCTGGGTCTTGATAAAAAGCCTGAGGATACGGAAAATCCGCAGGACACAGCCCCCGAGGAAGATAATAAGCTCAGTATGCTTCCTATGAACTATAATTTTCAGTACACCTTTGATAATTTCATAGTGGGAAGCTCCAATAAATTTGCCCACGCCGCCTGCACAGCTGTTGCCGACGGAGCGGGAGGAGCGTATAATCCTCTGTTCATATACGGTCCCAGCGGTCTTGGAAAGACTCACCTTATGAGCGCTATCGTCAACGAGATAAAGAAAAAAGACCCCCGCGCAAGGGTAATATACATAAAGGGCGAGGAATTTACCAATGAAATGGTAAAGTGTCTGGGCAGCAAGGAGATGGACAAATTCCACGAGAAGTACAGAAGCTGCGACATACTGCTTATAGACGACATACAGTTTATCGCGGGAAAGACCTCGACTCAGGAGGAATTCTTCCACACCTTCAATACTCTTTATGAAAATCACAAGCAGATAGTTCTTGCGTCCGACCGTCCCCCTAAGGATATACAGCCTCTTGAGGAGCGTCTGAGAAGCCGCTTTGAGTGGGGAATAATCGGAGATATCCAGCCACCCGACCTTGAGCTGAGAATTGCCATTATCAAGAAAAAGGCGGAGCAGGTATCCATAGAGCTGTCAGGTGAGGTTCTTACATTCCTTGCGGAAAATCTGCGCTCCAACATACGCCAGATTGAAGGAATGATAAAGAAGCTCAGCGCAATAGTCTTCCTTGAGGGCAAGGAAATAACTATGGAGATAGCTGCGGCGTGTCTTCAGGAGCTGACGGGAGGAGTTCTTCCCACTCAGGTGATCGTGGATAAGGTATTTACAGCTGTATATAACAAATACGGAATATCAAAGGCAGACCTGCTCAGTCCCAAAAGAAATAAGGATATCGCCTTTGCCCGTCACGTGAGCATATACCTTATAAGAAGCGTTACAGAAATGTCCTTCCCAGGTATAGGAAAGATATTCAAACGCGACCATTCGTCCATAATTGCCTCGGTTGAGGTAATAAATAAGAAAAAGAATACCGACCCTATGTTCAACGTGGAGCTTGGTGAACTCATAAAAGAGGTTTCTACGGGAGTCTAATAGTTACCTTTTTACCGTTTTTCTGTTCTTTTCTTGAAAGAAAAGAACCAAAAGAACTTCTTGAGGGGTTTATTATAATGTTCGCACAAACCCAATTATGAAAGTTTTGGTCGAGCTTTTTCAAAAGCTCGTGGGTTCTTAGGGCAACGCCCTAAGGCGCTGACCGCAGTCAGCGAAATACCCTACGCTTCAAATAGCGCAGGAAAGGTGAATTTGCCAAAGGCAAAGAGGAAAACCCTCGCCGGGGGTTTTCCTGCCTAAATAAAGGTTAATTTCAAAAATCCGCTTCGCGTCCGAGGGAAAATTTTGCCCGTTGTGACTGGCGGGACGCGGTCGCTTTTTGAAAAAAGCTCCGCAAAAACTTTCCTGTTTCAGTTTGTTTAAACATAGCGGAAAAACTTACTATTCCACATACTTTTCCCTACGACATTCCACAGGTCTTGTGGAAAACGCGATTTTTCCTCACAGCTTTCAACATAGAAAGTGGAAAAGTCCCAAACCCATTGATTTTATTGAGTTTTTACACTGTTGAAAAATATTTAATAACTCTATTTTCTGTTGAAAACTACTTCAAACACCACTACTTTTCCCCAATTTTACTATGACAAATTGAGACGGTATGACACGGTTTTGGTTATTAAGTTTTCCACAGATAATAAGCTTTTCCAATTAATTTTCAAATTTTAAAATTTTTCTCTTTTTTCACGAAAAAATCCTTGAAAAATTTTATTTTGCCTGTGGAAAAGTATATTTTTGATAACATACTTTCAACACCCTACCCAAAGGCTTTTCATAAATAAAAAATCCCTCTATTCCTTATATTTCAAGACCTGCATAGCTTTTCCACATTTTCCACATCCCCTAAATCTAATACTACTACTATTTTATAAATAATATATTCTATTCTATTTATTAAAGGAGAAAACGAAATGAAGATAATTTTCAACCGCTCGGCGATAAGCTCGGCTATTGCTCCACTTATGTACACCGTATCGGGTAAATCCACCCTTACCTCTGTTGACGGAATACTCATAGAGGCTAAATTTCCCGACACCTGTGTTCTTACTACCTTTGACCTTGAAAAGGGTATGAGAATAACGGTTGAGGCGAAGGTGCTTGAGGAAGGCTCGTTTATAATAAACGCTCAGAAGTTTAACCAGACTCTCCGCGTTATGGACGGAGAGGAGATAATGCTTGAGGTTGACAATAGGATGGTAGCAAGTATTATAAGCGGTAAATCCTCTCATAAGATGAGCGCGCTGGCGGGAAGTGATTTTCCTTCTATTCCCGACCTTGTAAGCGACAGAAGCTTTATTATAGGTCAGAGTATAGTTAAAAAGATGTTTTCTCAGGTTTCCTTCGCTATGGGCAACAACGACCAGAGAAATATTCTTAACGGAACCTTTGTAAAGATAGACGATAATTCAATAACTATGGTAGCCTGCGACAGCTTCAAGCTTGCAAAATGCCGCCGTGCTACCGAGCTTACTAATAAGAACACTAACGGCAAGGATTATCTTGAATACGCCTTTATAGTCCCCGCAAAGACTGTGAGCGACCTGTGTAGGCTTCTTTCGGATGACGAGGAGGCTGTAACTCAGATATACGTAACAAGAAAGCATATAGTTTTCGTTATAGGCGAGCTGACCTTCTTCTCCCGCCTTGTTGACGGAGAGTATATAGATTATAACAGAATAATAGTAACAAACCATCCCATAACCGTTATAGAGGACAAGACAAGACTTCTCTCGGCTCTTGAGCGCGCGGCTCTTATTACAGAGGAAAAGGTTGCGGGTAACGTAAGAGCTCACGTAAAGCTCAACGTAAACGAGGGAGTGCTCCGTATATCGGCTATATCCGCCATAGGAAGCACCTACGACGAGCTTGCGGTGGAGCATACGGGTAACGACATAATTATTGCCTTTAACAACAGATTTCTTATAGACAGCGTACGCTCCTGCGACAGCGAGAGAGTTATGCTCAGCCTCAGCTCTCCTCTCAACAGTATGAATATAACCCCCGTTGAGAACGGATATGAGGAAAAGGGAGTAGAGGAGCTGTTTATGCTTCTTCCCGTAAGAACTAAGGACTAAAGATGTACGCTAAAAGAGCCTCAGTTAAAAATTTCAGAAATATAAAAGAGGCGACGGTGGATTTTTCACCCGGCGTAAACGTCCTTGTGGGCGAGAACGCTCAGGGAAAGACAAATCTCCTTGAAGCTATATTTTACGCCTCCGTTGGCAGAAGCTTCAGAGCCGCTAACGCGTCGGAGATGATAAGCTTTGGCGAGAAGAGCGCGGAGATATCTGTAAATTATAAGCGTGACGAGCGTGAGCGTGATGATAATATCACCATAAAGCTCTTCACGGATAAGAAAAAAACAGTGGAGAAGAATAATCTTCGGGTAGAGAGAATGTCCGAGATAGTGGGAAGCTTCCGCGCTGTGCTGTTCTGCCCCGAGCATCTGTCCTTGATAAAGGCAGGACCGTCGGAAAGAAGAAACTATCTTGATATAGCTATAAGCAGAATTTCTCCGTCTTATATCCGCTCTCTCCAAAGATATTCCTACTTTTTAAAGCAGAGAAACGCCCTCATAAAGACAGCCTACGCCAACAGAGCGGCATTTGACGCCACGGTTGAGCTGTGGAGCGAAAAAATGGCTGAGGAAGCGGCGGTAATATCCCGTATGCGCCTTGAATTTGTGAGGCGGGTATCAGGGCTTGTGGAAAGCTATTTTTTGGAAATGACCGACAAGCGTGAGCATACGGAAATGGTGTATAAGGGCAACGCGGGGCTTGAGGAGGATGCTTATCTCGACGCTCAAGCGGTTAAAAAGAAATATCTGGAGCTGCTTATGTCCTCTCACGACAGAGAAATAGCTCTCGGAGCGACTCAGTACGGAATACATAAGGACGACGCCGATATTAAAATAAACGGAAAAAGCGCGAGGATATACGCATCTCAAGGACAGCAGCGCTCCTTGGCACTTGCCATGAAGCTTGCTGAGGGCGAGGTCTGCCGCGAGGAGTTCTCCGATTATCCCGTTTTCCTGTTTGACGACGTTTTATCCGAGCTTGATGACACCAGGCGGGACTATATGATACTGCATTCTGTAAATAAACAGGTTATAATAAGCACGTGCGAGAGCAATTTTATAAAAAATATGCAGGCGGAGAAAAGAATTTTGGTCAAGAACGGCACTTATACCGAGATTTAAGGAAAAATATCAGGTTTTAATATTGATAAAATCTTTACATTAAAGCCTTCCCAAGCGGGGAAGCGGTGGATGAGGAGAGCTCTGGGAGAAATAATGTGAGCATTGCTAAAGGGGGAATATCATTCTAATGATTTATAACTACAAACAACTCTTGGTAAAAAATGCTCAAACTCTTAGAAAAAATATGACTCCTGAGGAAAAACATCTTTGGTATGATTTTTTAAAAAAATTACCTGTAACTGTAAACAGACAAAAAATATAGGAAATTATATAGTCGATTTCTTTATAGCAAAAGAAAGAATAGTAATTGAAATCGACGGAATACAGCATCAAATGCCCGAAGCGGAAAAAGCTGACAAGCAAAGGGATGATGATTTTACACACCTTGGAATAACTGTATTGAGATACAAAAATGAGGATATAAATAAAAATTTCAATATAGTTTGTGAGGATATATTAGCACATCTTAAATTAACGGCAAAGGACTTAAAGTGAGTGCGTATGGGGCTCTCCTCATCCACCGCTTCGCGGTCCCCCTTCCCCGCTGGGGAAGGCTTATGGAGAAGCTTATGTTTTTACACGTAGGAAATAACAAGAATATAAGGCTGTCGGCGGTGGTTGGTATATTTGATATGGATAATGCTACCCTGTCAGCTGTAACAAGAAAATATTTGAACCAAAAGCAAAAAGAAGGACTTGTGGAGTCGGCTATCGAGGAGCTGCCGAAATCATTTATTCTTTACCTTGATAAAGGGGAATATAAAATTTGCTTCTCACAGATATCAAGCTCTGCTCTAAAGGGCAGGATGAACGGAAATTAATTGGAGCTTCAACATAATTAAAGAAGCCGCCCTGCGTCTTTATCTTTTTTCTTTGACGCTAAAGGTGCAAAGAAAAAAGAAACAAAAAAGAAACACCGCTTTCATAGGGCGCTGCCCTAAGACCCGCGAGCTTTTGAAAAAGCTCGACCAAAACTTTCATAATTTGGTTTGTGCGAACCTTTATAATAAACGCCAGAGGAAGTTCTTTGGCTCCACCTTTCTTTCAAGAAAGGTGGAAAAAACAAAAATTCGTTTATAATTCTAACTATTCAACATACATCAGGAAGGTAAAAAAATGGAAAACAACACTCATCAGACGTATGATGAAAATCAAATCCAAGTCCTTGAGGGACTTGAGGCGGTCCGTAAAAGACCGGGTATGTACATTGGTACTACCTCTTTGCGCGGTCTGCACCACCTTGTTTACGAGAAAGTCGATAACTCTATCGACGAGGCTCTGGCGGGCTTCTGCGACAAGATAACCGTCACAATAAACAAGGGCGACAGCATCACCGTTGAGGATAACGGACGCGGTATCCCTGCGGCGATACACCCAAAGCAAGGTATTCCTACCCCCGAGGTGGTCTATACAATACTTCACGCGGGCGGTAAATTCGGCGGCGGCGGATACAAGATAGCGGGCGGTCTGCACGGAGTAGGCGCTTCGGTAGTTAACGCGCTTTCCGAATGGGTAGAGCTTGATAACTGCTACGAGGGCAGACGCTATACCGAGCGTTTTGAGCAAGGAAAGGTGGCAAGACCCTTCCGTGACGAGGGTGAATATCCTCAGCGTCCTCACGGCGTGCGCGTTACCTTTAAGCCCGACCCCACTATATTTGAGGAAACTGTATTTGAATACGATATCCTTGCAAACCGTATGCGTGAGCAGGCGTTCCTTAACGGAGGAATACGCATAGTTCTCCGTGACGACAGAGGAGAAGAGCCGATAGAAACCGAGTTCCACTATGAGGGCGGTATCAGAACCTTTGTTACACACCTAAATGAGCAGAAGGCATGTGAGATTATCCACCCCGAGGTAATATATATGCGGGGCGAGAAGGGCTCAAGTGTCGCAGAGGTAGCTCTTCAGTATAACGACAGCTATAACGAGGTCGTAATGACCTTTGCGAATAATATGAACACCATCGAGGGCGGTACTCACGAAACAGGCTTTAAGTCGGGACTTACCAAGGTACTCAACGATTATGCCCGCAAGGCGGGAATACTTAAGGACGCGGACAAGAACCTTTCGGGTGAGGACGTGCGCGAGGGTATATGCGCAATAGTCAGCGTAAAGCTTGAGGACGCTCAGTTCGAGTCCCAGACAAAAGCGAAGCTTGGTAACTCCGAGATAAGAACCCTTGTGGAGAACACCGTAGTGTCGAAGCTGGGTGAATATTTTGAAGAAAATCCCGCAGTAGCCAGAGGAATTCTCGATAAGGCGCTGGCGGCATCCCGCGCCCGTGAGGCGGCAAGAAAGGCAAGAGAGCTTACACGCCGCAAGGGTCTGCTTGAAGGCTCTACGCTGCCCGGAAAGCTTGCCGACTGTCAGGAAAAGGACGTTTCTCTCACCGAGGTATATCTGGTAGAGGGAGATTCCGCGGGAGGCTCGGCTAAAATGGGACGTGACAGCCGCTTTCAGGCTATACTTCCCCTGCGCGGTAAGGTGCTCAACGTTGAGAAGAACAGGCTTGACAAGGTCTATTCCAATCCCTCGCTTATTCCCATAATTCAGGCGCTTGGCTGCGGTATCGGCGAGGATTTCGATATAAACAAGCTCCGTTACGGCAAGATAGTAATTATGGCGGATGCCGACGTGGACGGTTCGCATATAAGAATATTGCTTTTAACCTTCTTCTTCAGACACATGCGTCAGCTCATAGACGACGGTCACATTTATCTCGCTCAGCCGCCTCTTTACAGAATATTCAAGCGCAGCGGCAAGGGACCTGAGAGATACGCCTTCTCGGATGCCGAGCGTGACGAGATAATCAAGGAAATGGGCACGGGCGTGGAAGCAGACCGCTATAAGGGTCTTGGAGAAATGGATGCCGAGCAGCTTTGGGAAACCACTATGGACCCCGAGAGAAGAACTTTGCTCAAGGTTACTGTTGAGGACGCTATGGCGTGTGACGCAATGTTCTCCCTGCTTATGGGTGACAGCGTTGAGCCAAGACGTGACTTTATTGAGAAGAATGCAAGATTTGCCGAGAACCTTGATATTTAACTCTTGTGTCAAAAAATAACAAAAGGTATAAAAATTCGACATATTATTCAGGCGACTTTTCCACAGTTTGTGGAAAACTGTGTTGATAACTGACAGAAAACCGTCAGTAAATACGCGAAAATTAAGGGTTTAAAAAATATTTTAGTGAAACATATAAAAAAATTCTGTGCGGAATATTTTTTGAGTCTTGTGTTGAATTTTACAAATTATGCAAAACCAAGCAAATTTAAAATAGTAGTTCAGAGCTTTGAAAGCTCGACGAAGCTTTTCGTGGTGGGTGCAGTGCTAACCTTTTGATAACGCATAGAAGCCGCTTCGCGCCTTTATCTTTTTTCTTTGGCACTAGAGGCTCAAAGAAAAAAGAAACAAAAAAGAAACGCCGAGGATAATTTCGACCTCTGCGGAGGTCGCCTTAGGGCGTTGCCCTAAGAACCCACGAGCTTTTGAAAAAAGCTCGACCAAAACTTTTTAATGATTGGTTTGTGCGAATCTTTATAATAAACCCTTCAAGAAGTTCTTTTGGTACTTTTCTTCCAAGAAAAGTACGAAAAAAAGAAAGGATAAAAAAGTGGAAAACGAAAACTTAGAATTCAGAGATCAAAAAATAGTTGACGTGGAAATGGAAAAGGAGGTCAAAAAATCCTTTATCGAATACTCCATGTCGGTAATCGCTGCCCGCGCCCTCCCCGATGTACGCGACGGAATGAAGCCCGGTCAGCGCAGAATAATGTACGCAATGTACGAGGACAACCTTACTTATGACAAGCCCTTCCGTAAGTCGGCTACAACTGTGGGTAACGTTCTCGGACGCTATCACCCCCACGGTGACAGCGCGGTTTACGGTACAATGGTTCGTATGGCGCAGGATTTTTCCTACCGCTATCCTTTGGTAGAGGGTCACGGAAACTTCGGCTCTGTTGACGGCGACGGCGCGGCTGCTTACCGTTACACCGAGGCGAGAATGGCGAAGATATCCGACCAGCTTATGGCTGACCTTGAAAAAGAGGTAGTTGACTTCGTACCTAACTTTGATAACCGCCGCCGTGAGCCTCGCGTGCTTCCCTCCCGCTTCCCAAATCTCTTGGTGAACGGCTCTATGGGTATCGCCGTAGGCATGGCGACAAATATCCCCCCTCACAACCTTGGCGAGGTCATTGACGCGACCATTTTCCGTATGGAAAATCCCGAATGTACGGTTCCCGAGCTTATGGAATACGTAAAGGGTCCCGACTTCCCCACGTACGCGACTATCTACGGAACGGCGGGTATCCTTCAGGCATACACCACGGGACGCGGACGTGTTATGGTAAGAGCAAAGGCTACCATCGAGGAGGACAAGCACCGTATAATCTTTACCGAAATTCCCTACGGTGTGAACAAAAGCGAGCTGTGCAAGGCTATCGCTAACCTCCACAAGGATAAGCGTATTGAGGGAATAACCGACCTGCGTGACGAGTCGGGCAGAAACGGTATGCGTATCGTGGTAGAATACAGACGCGACGCTAACGGTCAGGTAATACTTAATCAGCTTTACAAATATTCTCAGCTTGAGGACACCTGTGCCGTAAATATGCTGGCTCTGGTCAACAACGAGCCGAAAATTCTCTCGCTTCCTCAGATACTCGACCACTATATCGATCACCAGAAGTCGGTAATTGGGCGCAGAGTCGAGTTCGACCTTGAGAAGGCAAGAACAAGAGCGCATATCTTTGAGGGCTATCACATAGCCATCGACAATATTGACAGAATCGTTGAAATAATGAAGACCTCAAAGTCTATCCCCGAGGCAAAGGAACGCCTTATGGCTGAGTTCTTTACCGTGACCTACAAGGACGGCTTTGAGAGTGAGCTTGGAAACGTGCGTCAGCTCTCGGACGCTCAGGCGCAGGCAATAGTAGAAATGACTCTCGGAAGGCTGACGGGTATGGAGCGCGACAAGATTGAGGACGAGCTGGCAAGGCTTCACGCTCTTATTGTAGAGCTTGAGGGAATTCTGGCTGACCCCGCTAAGATTATGCAGATAATCAAGGACGAGATGAGCGAGATAAAGCGCAAGTTCGGCGACGAGCGCCGCACTGAGATACTTCCCGCTACCGACGATATCGAGCTTGAGGACCTTATTGAGAAGCATAACTGCGTTATCACTCTTACCAAGGCGGGTTACATCAAGCGTCTGCCTGCAAGCACCTACTCTGCTCAGCGCAGAGGCGGCAAGGGCATTATCGGTATGACCACCAAGGAGGACGACTTCATTGAAACGGTTGCCGCCGTTCACAGTCATTCCTACGTTCTGCTCTTTACCAACTACGGTAAGGTGCATATGCGCAAGGCTTACCAGATTCCCGAAGCATCCAGAACCGCTAAGGGAACGAATATCGTAAACGTTATAGAGATGCTCCCCGGTGAGAAGATAACCTCGCTTATCAGTATCGAGGGCTTCAATGAGGGTGAGTATCTTACTATGGTTACCAAGCAGGGTGTTATCAAGCGTACTCTTCTTAGCGAGTATGAGTATCAGCGCAAGGGCGGTAAGATAGCCCTTAACCTTGACGAGGGTGACGAGCTTGTATTCGTAATGCATACCTGCGGTGACAGAGATATAATTATAGCTACCGCTCAAGGCTCTGCCGTAAGATTCACCGAGGCGAATGCCCGTCCTATGGGCAGAACGGCTCGCGGTGTCCGCGGTATCAAGCTCCGCGAGGGTGATTACGTTACGGGCGTTGCCATAGTTGAGGAGGGCAAGTCGCTTATTACCATTACTCAGAACGGATACGGTAAGCGTACCAATTACTCCGACTTCAGAGAAATGAAGAACCGCGGAGGCTTAGGCGTTCAGTGTCACAATATTAGCGAGAAGACAGGATTACTTTGCGGAATCGAAAGCGTCAGTGATGATGACGACCTGATGATGATAACCGACGCGGGAACTATCATAAGAACTCCCGTTTGCGATGTTCCCCACTATTCAAGAACCGCGGGCGGCGTAATTATGATGCGCCTGAGTGAGGGGCAGACTCTTGTAAACTTCACCAAGGTCCCCAAAGAGGACGATGAGGAGCTTGAGGATGCTATCGAATCGGTAGAGGAAATAGAGGAAGGAAAGGTAATTCCCGAAAATGTTGAGGACTCAACCGAAAATTTGGAAAATATACCCGAAATTGTTGAGGACTCAACCGAAGAATAAAGAAACCACTAAAAACGGGAGGGCTTCCCTCCCGTTTGCAAATTTAATTTAAAGGTAATTAAAAATGAAATTTTCAAGAACAAAGCGAATTATCATTTTGATTTTAGCTCTTGTTATTCTGGTAGGCTCGGTATTCGCTATAAGAGCCTGCTCCGCTCCCCCAAAATATGAGGAAATAGAAGCTCGCTTCAAGCAGCTTATGGAGGATTCCTACGGCGTCAACGTCATACTTTTCGGCGAGGGGCTTCCTACATACGAGCGTGTATCCGACCCACGCAACAGCCTTGAGGTCTATAATACGGATGAATTTTACACCGACGAGGACGGCGAGGAGCACCAGCGTAAGTTTTGGTATTACACCACTGTTGATGATGATAGGGTCATAGCCTTCAGAGATTCCTATCTTAAGGACTTTTCCTATGCCTACGTTACCGATTCGGCGGAGGAGATTGACTCTATTAAGGCGAAATTCCCCCTTGTGGAGGATATCAGCGCTCCTGAGGAAAGCGAATTTTATTCACAAATTTACAGCAAAGACGGTACGCTTGCTTATCTTGTGCCCTTTGTTGAGAAAAAGGTGGACTTCTATTATTCTGCCTCCGACCCCGAAAACTATGATTACGTGCGCAACGACGCGCCTTACCGCACGGTGGAATCTATAAAGACCTATGCGGAAGCTGTGTATTCTAAAAATTATATGACCTCTCTTTATTCCTCTCTCTTTGACGGTGTTGCTTCGGGCGGCACGGTAATGAATGCCCGCTACGTTGAGCACACAAGGAGCGACAATACGGTGTGGCTCACCCAATCCAATACATATGAATCGCTTTTCAGTGAGCGCAGAGTCTATCTCTACGATACTGCCCAGATTATAAAGTGGGGCTCTAACCGTAATTTCGTGCGTATCTCTATTGACAGCTACCTGCCCTCAAATCCCCAAAAAATAGAGAAAATCGAGGTCAACCTTACTCTCCAGAACGGTCAGTGGTTCCTTGACAGCCCTACGTTTTAGTTAGAATAGTTAGAATTATAAACGATTTTTTCGTACTTTTCTTGCGAGAAAAGTACCAAAAGAACTTGAAAAAGGATAAATATTACGCTTGACGGATGTGCAGTGCGTAATTATCCTCATAAGGTAAAAAGCCGTCGGACAGCTCACGCTACCGACGGCTTTTGATTTTATTAAATAAATTACAGAATTTGGCGGGACGTAGGGTCCGACAAATTCATACGGTCAAAAGCATAGTCGTCTTGGTCGCTACCGCTTCCAATTCTCCTTGCTTTTTCCTATTTGAGTGACGGCTCTATCGCCCACTGGGCGCGCTGTCCCACAAATCCTCGCGTGACAGCGTATCACTAACACACGAATAGCGCACCTTCTCAAAGGCTTCCCCAGCGGGGAAGCTGTCGAGCGTACATTTGCGTAGCAAATAGCGAGACTGATGAGGAGAACACGGGTGTAGCTTATGTTTGCGTTCATTTTTGGGGAAAGATATAAGTTCCCTCAAAGTGAGCAATACACAGTGCTCCCAGAGCTCTCCTCATCCGTCTTGCCTTGCGGCAAGCCACCTTCCCCGCTGGGGAAGGCTAATGTGTCAGCGCACAAACCCTCTTAATAAAACCCCTTTTCAAGTTCTTTGGCGCCACCTTTCTCGAAAGAAAGGTGGCAAAAAATTGTTTATAATTCTAACTTAAAGCAGCTCTTTCCTAAGCTCCTCGCCCGATTTAGGGGAGAGGTATGCGGGGGGAACGTCGAGAACGGTGAGCGCTCCTGTTCTTGCTTCCTTGGAAAATCTTGCTACGGCTCTTGCGTATGCCACTATCACCGAGGAGGTAAACTCGGGGTTAGAGTCAAGCTTAAGGCTATACTCAATAACGTGAGTATTTTCAAGGTCAAAGCCCGTTTTTCCGCTTCTTATAACAAATCCGCCGTGGGGGATACCGCTATGGTCGCGCTTCAGCTCCTCAAGACTTATAAAATGAACGGTGGTGTCGTAATCGGCAAAATAGTTTGGCATAGTGACGATTTCGCGCTCGATTCTTGCTCTGTCGGCGCCCTCCTCAGCAACCACGAAGCACTCTCTGGTATGCTTCTGGCGAGTGCTAAGCTCTGGGCATACGCCGCTGCGGACGGCGTCAAGAGCCGAGTCCGAGGGGATAGTATATTGCTTAGCATCAATAACTCCCTCTATACGGCGTATAGCATCCGAATGTCCCTGACTTACGCCCTTGCCCCAAAAGGTATAGGCTGAGCCATTGGGAAGGACCGCCTCGGCGTATGCGCGGTTCAGGGAGAACATACCGGGGTCCCAGCCCGCGGAGATAAGAGCCACCTTGCCCCCCTCCCTTGCCGCCTCGTCAACAGCCGCAAAGTGCTCGGGTATCTTAGCGTGGGTATCAAAGCTATCTACCACGTTGAAAAGCTTAGATAGCGCGGGTGTCTGCACAGGCAGGTCGGTAGCGCTGCCGCCGCAAAGTATCATAACGTCAATTTTGCCTGTCATAGAGGGTGCGTCGTCAACGTGAAGCACAGCAACTCCCTCTGTACGGAGCTTAAGGCTTTCGGGGGGTCTGCGCGTAAATACCGCTACCAGCTCCATATCATCGTTCTGTCTTATTGCCGCCTCAACTCCGCGGCCGAGATTGCCGTATCCGTAGATACCAATTCTTATGCTCATAATAACTCCCAAGATTTATTGCCAATATTCGGTTTTGCCATCAAGACCCACATCCTTTGCCTTAAACGTGGGCTTCTTTCCCTCCTTGCGCTGCCTGTCGTAATCGGCAAGGGCGCGGAAGGCGTATTTTCCAAGTATGATAATTACAGGGATGTTGATAAGGGTCATAGCTCCCATAGTAACGTCGGCTATGTTCCAGAGCAGGTCTGCCGAAAGCCCCGCTCCAAGGAATATAAGGAGGGATGCCACTACGTATATCACTCTCTTAGTCCACCTGTTCGGCTCTTTTTTCAGCAGATGTATGATGCACCTGTCAACGTAGTAAAGGTTGCCGATAAGGGTGGTAAAGGCGAAAAGCACCATTGCCACTGTTATAAAGATGGGTCCGAATGCTCCCAGCGTCTTTGAAAGCGCCGCCTGAACGTAGGGCGCGCCCGAGAGAGCCTCGGATGGCTCGATTCCCGAGCTCATACACATAAACGCGGTAGCCGAGCAGACAAGCAGCGTGTCGATAAATACCGAGAGCACCTGAACCAGCCCCTGTCTTACGGGGTGGTCAACCTCAGCGGAGGCGGAGGCGTTGGGCGCTGAGCCCACACCCGCTTCGTTGCTGAAGAGTCCGCGCTTGATGCCGTACATTACGCAAGAGCCGCCGAAGCCGCCGAAGATAGCCTTGATATCAAAGGCTTCTGTAAATATTCTTCCCAAAATGGAGGGGAGCGCGGTAACATTTATAAGAGTGATAATAAGAGCTATGGCGATATAAGCCACACCCATTATAGGCACGAGAACGCCGGTTATGCTTACTATGCGCTTGCCGCCGCCCATAAGACAGTAGCCTACTGTAAGGGCGAGTATCCCACCGATTATCCAAGGGGTATATCTTTCGTTATAGAAGGAATACGCCGAGAAGGTGGACTGAAGATTGTAGGATGCCAGCATATTAAAGCCCACGCCGTAGGTAATTACCAGCAGCACTGAGAAAAGCACCGCAAGCCATTTTGAACGAAGACCTTGCTCTATGTAATGTGAGGGTCCGCCGTAGCAGCCGTCCGAGCCTTTTTTCTTGAATATCTGAGCCAGCGTGCTCTCAACGAAGGCGGAGGCGGCGCCTATGATGGCGATAAGCCACATCCAGAACACAGAGCCGAAGCCGCCTATGCAAAGAGCGGTTGATACGCCTATGATATTTCCTGTTCCCACACGGGATGCGGTGGATACCATCAACGCCTGAAAGGATGAAACTCCTTTTTTGCCTTGGGGCTTGTCGCCAAGAGATTTAAACTGTTCTCCCAGCAGCCTGAACTGGGCGAATTTTGTTCTGAAGGTAAAGTATATTCCGCCCGCCACGAGAAGGATTATGAGTATGTAGCTGTAAAGCGCTTCGTTTACGGCGTTAATTATAGTGTCAAACATAATTCTCTCCATAAATAATCAATATATTACTATTATACCGCAAAATTATCCCTTAGTCAATAAAATTTTCCTCTTGGAGGCAAAAAATAAAAATAGCTCTGGGGTAGTGACTGAGGAGCCGGGAGCTCGACGCCAAGAGCGAAAATAGGGGAAAAAGTGCCAAATTTGAGTTGAGCGCTCAACAATATATGGCATTTTTTAAAAATTTTGGGTTGAGTCCTCAACAAATTTTAAAAATATTCACAGGGAATTCACAATATTATGTTATAATTGCTTCGGATGAGCAAATTATTCTCTATTAAATAATTTTTAATTGCTCGGAAAGGAATGCTTATGAAATTCAAGCTTTATCAGAGTCAAAGAATACACGACCTTCGGGAAATGCTGCAGAGCAGCGCCGAAAGCTACGGCGGGAAAACGCTTTTTCTCCAAAAGGAGGAGGGCGCTTACAAATCCTATTCTTATAGCGGCTTTTACAGTGACGTAAACACGCTGGGCGTAGCTCTTATGCGCAGAGGACTTGAGGGAAAGCGAGTAATAGTTATAGGTGAAAACTCCTACCCTTGGTGCGTTACCTATATGTCTGTGGTCTGCGGCCTTGGTGTTATCGTTCCCGTTGATAAGGAGATTCCCGCAGAGGAGCTGGCAAATATAGCTAAGCTATCGGGGGCGGGGGCTATCGTGTTCTCCGAGAAATACAGAGAAAAGGCACTTGCCGCGGGAAAGCGCATCCAGAAAATATCCTTTGAAGAGGTTCTCTCGCTCTGCGCCGACAGTGAGCAGTACTCCCTGGAGGAATACTCGGCTTATAAAAATCTCTCTATTGATATAGACGCTATGTGCGCACTCATTTTCACCTCGGGAACTACGGGAGTTTCAAAGGGAGTTATGCTTTCTCAGCGTAATATCTGCTGTAATCTTGAAAATCTGGCAAAGCTGGTAAG
>JAZNXE010000024.1:0-4850 GCA_045593725.1 Eubacteriales bacterium | reverse complement strand
CGGTATCCCGAGCTAAAATCTTCTTTCGAGCTATTCTTTCTTAGCTTCTTTTACTTTGTTGAGTATATATAACTCTTATCGACGAGATTAGTATTTCGCACTTGCAATTTGCTTTGTACTTATCTCTTGTTGTTCAATTTTCAATGACCGTTCGCCGCGCTTTTCCGCGACAGCCTTAGTATTATACCACACCGCTTTTGCATTGTCAATACCTTTTTTATATTTTTTTGAAAAATTTTTTCTTTTTATTTTTTCAACAATTTTCACAAGAATAAATCCCTTTTTTACTGCATATATACTATATATAAATCATATATTGGGAGAAAAATACGTGAAAAAAGTTCTCGGTATTGTATTTATCCTTCTTTTCTCATTATGTCTGTTTTTTGCAATTTTTTTCGGAAAAATACTGTATGACCACGGATTCGCAAGCTGTACGCACAAAAGCTTTGATATATCCGTAACTCCCCCAACCTGCCTTGAGGAGGGCAAAACAGTAAACACCTGCAAAAAGTGTTCCTATCAATACGTTTCTGACGTCACCGCGCCATCGGGGCACGACCTGAAGGAAATGGTCGCCCCTCCCACCTGCGACCGTGAGGGACACACGCTTTATTACTGCCAGTGCGGGTATTCGTTTTTTTCGGATTTCACCCCTCCCACAGAGCACTCGTTGCAATGCAGTATCGTCGCACCCACCTGCACCCGTCAGGGCTATCACGAGTATTCCTGTTCTGCCTGCGATTACAGCTTCCAGAGTGATTTCACCGAGCCTCTGGGTCACAAATTCACCGCTGAAAGCTTTCTGCCCACCGCCACGAAGGCAGGATACACAAAATACAGCTGCGAATGCTCGTACAGCTATCTTGGCGACTACGTTTATTACAGCGACATTTTAGAAAACGCTTATACGTCGAACTCACAAGTATTGCACCGCGGAATAGACGTTTCGCGATGGAATCACCAAATAAACCCCGCAAACGGCGAATATCTTCCTCTGGATTGGGAGCTTATACGGGCGGCGGGCTTTGATTTCGTGATACTAAAGGCAGGCAGCACAAAAAGCGGAATTGAGCCTACCTTTGAGATGGATTATGCGGGAGCGAAAGCGGCGGGGCTTGACGTAGGAGCTTATTTTTACACCTATTCCACCACTCCCGAGGGGATATTGAAGGATGCCCACTCGTTACTGCTGTGGCTTGAGGGAAAGCAGCTTGAATACCCCATATACCTTGACCTTGAGGACCCCTCTCTTCAAGGATTGGGCAAAAATTATCTGAGCAATATGTGCGTGACCTTTCTTGAGGAATTGCAGTCGGCGGGCTACTACGCGGGGCTATATACCAACCATACGTGGCTGACTACTATTCTTGATACCGCCAAAATGGTAACTCTGTTCGACCTGTGGTACGCCCGTTATCCCGGCACTACCGTTCCCACGTGGAATGAAGAGAAATACGGAAAGCAGCTTGGAATGTGGCAATATACCCAAAGCGGCACGATAAACGGGATTGAAGGAAGCTTTGATTTCAATTACGTTTACAAGGACTACCCTTCTATTATGAAAAAATGGGGATTGAACGGATTTTGAAGAATAACAAAAAAGCGGACGCACTTAGCGTGTTCCTCTAAAGGACAGTTTTCAAAAATACGGTATATCTCGAAAGAGGTATGCCGTATTCTCGCATTCGTGGACACAAATGCAGTGCTTGTCAAGAAAATTGACAAGTTATAGGTGAACATAAAAAAGGCTCCCTTGTGTAAAGGGAGCTGTCAGCGAAGCTGACTGAGGGATTGTTCTACGAGCTGATTAATATATTCACAGACACCACGAAAGTTTTTATGTATTTCCGTATTTGGTATTCTGATAACTGTCAATCCGTATTCTTCAAGAAAAGCTGTTCTTTCTTCATCATATTGCTTTCCTACTTCTGTATAATGCCCAGAACCGTCAAGCTCTATGACGAGCTTTGCCTCTGCACAGTAAAAATCTGCGATATACCTTCCGAGAACCTTTTGACGAGAAAAACGAATGGAATATGTACGCAAAAAATCATACCAAAGGTGTTTTTCTTCTTTGGTCATATTCTTTCGCAGCATTTTTGCGGTCGGAACAATGTCTTTATTATGTTTTCTCTGCATTACAATCCCTCCGTCACGCTTCGCGCGCCACCTCCCTTTACACAAGGGAGGCTTGCGCAGAACGCAATCCTTTTTTCTCGGAAAATTGAGTTTTGTTATGTTAATTTGTTCAATAAAAAGTACGGGCGCTGACCAACTACAATCATATTTGTTACATCAGAAATATCATAGTCGCTATTTTCATATGTCAACAAAAACTCTTGTTCACTCGGGTAAACAATTTCTTGACCATACCAAGGGTTCGAGGATTGTGGCGTAAGCTCCAAGTATGTTATTTTACTTTCTGCCTCAAACGTTAGTATCGTGTGTACTTTGTTTTTCTTCTTGTTGTGTAACAACCATATTTTACTTGGAACATTTAAATTATCAAGTATAGATTGCATTACCAAAACCGCATCTACACAAGTACCGATTTTTTCTTTAAGCGTGACAGATGGATCTTGAACAGTATAAACAGTCAATGAGAGATGATAGTAGTCATCATCAAATCCATTTTTCATATTCGGTTTATATTTTCGACCGTCAACAATGAAGCCGTACTCAAAACCGTTGTTATATAATTTCGATTTTAGTATATTGCATATTTCTTTGATTGTCATTCTCAAGTTCACCCCATCAAATTTTTGTTTCTTGTTTATAACTTATTTCACATCTACATTATAGCATAAAAACCGCAGAAAATCAATCTGCGGTTTCTATTTTTTCTGTCGGTAGGTGGTGTACTCTAAAACTGTCCTTAAGAGTACAGCCCATTTGTGCTTCCGCTTTTTTGGCACGGCGTAAGGGATTCGGTCTCGCCTGCGGGCTCGGTCTCTCCGCGTTCTGACAGCCCACCGGGCTGTCATTCATTACGCTCCGCCTTCGAATCCCTATCAAATCAAAAAAGCGGACGCACTTTGTGCTTCCGCTTTTTTGGCACGGCGTAAGGGATTCGAACCCCCGACCTTTTGGTTCGTAGCCAAACACTCTATCCAGCTGAGCTAACGCCGCATATTGGACTGATTGAGAAAGGCTCTCTCAATCACGCCCAAATATTCTATCACATACTTTTTCTTTTGTCAAGTCTTTTTTGGAAAATTGTAATATTTTTTTAAAAACCGTTAAGCCCCCACCTTTTCATAATAGAAGTGTAATCCTTATAGGCATAGTTAAAATCAAAATCACAGTCAAAGCCCTCAATTTTTCCGTTTTTTGTGTATTGCCACATACCCATTTGCGCCCCGTAAGTCCACGAAAAATCCTGTGAAAGGCTGACGTCGTCGCTAACGGCAAGAGGATATCTGGCGTACCACACGTCAAAGAGCGACTTTATCTTGGCGGTGTCCAACAAATTCGTGAGCCAGTTGTTGTTAGCGTAAATTGCCGCGTAATAGCCCTCAGTCTGCAAGACTTCGCCGAAAGCAATACACACCTCGGTGAGATGCTCCCTGCCAAGTCCCGCAAGAGTTTCGTCCTCTATATCGAAGTATATGGGGTACTCAAATTGCTTTCCCTCAAGCCAACCGAGGAGCGTATTCGCATCCTCTACCGTGTCCCCCACGGTGGTTGAATAAGCATAAAAGTAAGCTCCTACCTCAAGCCCTGCCGCCCTTGCCGCAGCATAATCGGCTTCAAAGGCAGGGTCTTTTCCAAGGCTCGTACCCGCTCTCAGTATAACGAAATCTACCCCCGCAGCCTTTATGGCGTTCCAATCCATAGGCAAAAGCTCATCCGAGGTCGCTTCCGTCTTGTGGTTGTGCTTGGAGGTATCTATTCCCTTTTTGAGGACAGCGGTGTTCTCCACCTCCGCTCCCGTGACTATATCCGAATAGCTCACATAATCTTCCTTATATATATGCTCACAATCCTTGCAGGTATATAGAATATATCCCGAGCCTCTCACCGTGGGGAAAAACCTTTCGGCTTTAGCTGCGACGTGCGCCAAGGGCATAACAAAATCTCCGTCAAACTCGTAATCGCAGACACTGCACTCGTAATGAGTATATCCCTGTGAGGTACAGGTGGCGGGAGTAAGGGCGCTTTTAAGCGTGTGTCCAAGCGGGGGCGCGTAATCCGCCTTGTGGGAATAACCGCACTCACAGGCGTAGAGCGCGTAGCCCTCGGCATCACAGGTGGGCTTTACCTCGCTCTGCTTTTCGGGGGTGTGCATAAGCTTCTGTACCCTATGCTCCTCGCTCTGCCCACACTCGGTGCATCGGCGCGTCATAAGCCCCTCGGAGGTGCAGGTAGCCTCCGCTACCGTCTCCCATTCTCCAAAGCTATGCACGTGTCTTACCTCTTGCGACTCGTCACAAGCCCCAAGACAGAGGGAAAGAGAAAATATAATAATAAAAAAGGATATAGCTTTATACTTCATAATCCCTCCCCTAAAAAGAAAAATCTACCTATTTATTATATCACACACACGCCCTGTTGTCAAATGCTGTTTTTTATAGTTAGAATTATAAAGGATTTTGCTATTATAACATATTGTAGGGACAGGCGTCCCTACAAGAATGAAGAATGTATTATTTATTTTATTGATATTCTGATTTATGGCACTCCTTCCCAGCTTTGCTCGGGTAAATAAATAATAATCCACCCGCATAGCGGGTGGTATTTCAGTTTCGGGCATAGCCCTAATACTACAGGCTACGCACAAGTGCGTCTTTTATTGGCCTGTCAGCCATGCATTTGTTACGAAACCCCGCTCAAGCGGGACTAAAACC
>JAZNXE010000023.1:0-22694 GCA_045593725.1 Eubacteriales bacterium | reverse complement strand
CTTCTTCCCTCACGCGGCGTCGCTGGGTCAGGCTTTCGCCCATTGCCCAATATTCCCCACTGCTGCCTCCCGTAGGAGTCTGGACCGTATCTCAGTTCCAATGTGGCCGTTCAACCTCTCAGTCCGGCTACTGATCGTCGGCTTGGTAGGCCGTTACCCTACCAACTACCTAATCAGACGCGAGCCCATCTCTGTTCAATAAATCTTTGGCATAGAAAACATGCGATTCCTATGCGTTATGCGGTATTAGCGTCAGTTTCCCGACGTTATCCCACAAACAGAGGCAGGTTGCTCACGCGTTACTCACCCGTCCGCCACTAAGTTAAATCTACGCTTCCCGAAGGATTAATAAATTTAGCTCCGTTCGACTTGAATGTGTTATGCACGCCGCCAGCGTTCATCCTGAGCCAGGATCAAACTCTCGAAATAATTGTATCTTATCTCGGTATCCCGAGCTAAAATCTTCTTTCGAGCTATTCTTTCTTAGCTTCTTTTACTTTGTTGAGTATATATAACTCTTATCGACGAGATTAGTATTTCGCACTTGCAATTTGCTTTGTACTTATCTCTTCTTGTTCAATTTTCAATGACCGTCCGCTGCCTTTTTGTGCGACAGCCTTAGTATTATACCACACCGCTTTTGCATTGTCAATACCTTTTTTGTAAGTTTTTTCGATTTTTTTGAAAATCTTTTTGACAATATCCTCGCGGACAGCTTGTCTATTTTATCAACGTTATTTATTACACTTTAGGGAGCGTAATGGTAAACCTACATCCTACGGGAAGATTCTGAACGCTTATACTTCCCCCTGCCATTATAACTATGCGTTTAGCCAGAGCAAGTCCCAAGCCGTTGCCCTCCTGCTTATGAGAGGTATCGCCTTGATAAAATTTATCAAATATATGCTTTTGGGCTCTCTCGTCTATACCGCTTCCCTCGTCGTCCACCGTAAAGATTATCTCCATCGGCGTCTCGCTCAGCCGTATCCTTACCGTGCTTCCGCGAGGGGTGAATTTTATGGCGTTGCCGATAAGATTATTCCATACGTGCATCATAAGTCCTTTATTGCCCACGTACTTAACGCTTTGCATATCCACGTCTATATCCACTTCCTTTTCTGCCCACTTCAGTTCAAGAAGAAGGATAGACTGTCTTATCTGCTCGTCAAGGCTGAACATTTCCTGCTTAGTTTCAATTGACTGGTTATCTATTTTGGAAAGCAAAAGCGTGTTATTCACAAGCTCGGACAGGCGCTGTGTGTTGGCGAGTATCTTGTCAACGTACTCGGCGTTCTCCTCGCTCAGCCCATCCTCACCCTGAAGAAGCATTGCGTAGCCCTCCACCGCCGTAATCGGGGTCTTTATCTCGTGGGAAACATTAGAAATAAAATCGGTCTTGAGTATCTCGGTAGAGGCAAGCTCCTTGGTCATAAGATTGAAATTTTGATAAATATCCTCTATATCCCCAAAGCGGCTTGTTTGTTCAACCTGCACATTATAATCTCCTCCCGCTACCTTGTTCATAGCCTTTCCCAGCTTTCTTATGGGAGCAAGTAAGGATAGGTTTATGAATATAGATATACCGCCTCCAAGAATCACCGCAACGCCTATAACCAGCCACACGGGCGATACGTTCCAAATTGTACCCAGATATTTTTCAAGTAAATATGAAACGATAGTTGCCAATACCACCGATACTGCAAGCTCAACTGTAACAATAATTGAGATGTGCCAGGTAATTCCGTGCTTTTTCTTCTGCTTTTTATTTTTCATATTTTCACCACTTTATATCCTACGCCTCGCATAGTAACTATCTTAAAGTCCTTACTGTCACCAAATTTTTCACGTAGCCGTCCAATATGAACGTCCACCGTATGCGTGTCCGACACCGCGTCATATCCCCATATATCGTCCATAAGCTGTTGGCGCGTAAATATTCTTCCCGGATAGGAAGCCATTTTATACAGCACCATAAATTCCTTCTGTGGCAGTATAAGCTGTTCTTTATCGGTAGTTACGCTGAGGGAATCACATTCAAGAACCGTAGAGCCTATGGTAATTCTTCTTTCATTGGCTATTTGCGAACGTCGAAGAAGCGCCCCGACTCTGAGCACCATCTCGTTTACGTTTACGGGCTTGACCATATAATCGTCGCTTCCCGAAGAAAATCCCGTTTGCATATCCGAAAAGGCATCCTTTGCGGTTATCATAAGCACGGGAGTATTATTACCCGCGTCCCGCAAGCTTCTTACCAGCTCATATCCGTCCATTACGGGCATCATAATGTCCGATATTATTATATCGAAGTATTTTTTATCTATCAGCTCCAATGCGTCCTTGCCGTTAGATACTCCCTCAACAGAATATCCGCTCTTGGCAAGAACCTTTGAAAAAAGCTGACGAAGATCGCGATCGTCCTCAACTATTAATACCTGAAACATATTCCCTCCCAAGCTCCTTTTAGTAACAGTGTATCTATATTCTCTCAAGCCGTTTTTCAACTCTGTGAACAATCGTTCACAGAACTGATATTCTTGATAATTATAACATATATATTAAAGGAAGTCAACAAAGTGTGAAACTCTATAAAATCAAAAAAGCACTTGCGATAGCAAGTGCTTTTGGTGGGCCATCAGGGACTCGAACCCCGGACCAACCGGTTATGAGCCGGTTGCTCTAACCAACTGAGCTAATGGCCCGCTGATTGACAGCCTGTATATTATACAACATTTAATTTCACTTGTCAAGAACTTTTTTTGAAATTATTTTTAATTTTTTTAATCGACAGGATTTTCTTTTTTACTCTTAAGATATATGTTATCCTATTTTCATAAAAACCCAAGGAGGATATCTATGAAAAGAAATAATATTATCATTATCGTATCGTTGCTCATAATATTGCTAACAGCTATATCAGCCTGTACTGCATCCGCGCCTACGCCCTCTCAAACAGAAAATCCCTCATCAGTATCGGATACCGAAAAAATACAAGAGCTTGAAGAAAAGATTTTGCTTTTGGTACAATCGCAACAGCTTTCCGACAGCGAAAGAGAAAAGCAAATTAAAGTTCTTCAAGCAGAAATAGAAAGGCTACGGCAGGAGAGCACTTCCACCGAGACACAAGAGCCCGAGGAAACCTCCAAGCCTCAAATATTCAAATATACCCTTGAGAACGGAAAAGCGGTCATAAGCTCCATATCCAGCAACGACGAAAGCATTACTATCCCTGCATCAATAGACGGTTATCAGGTAATCTCCATAGGAAGTCAGGCGCTCAGCTCTAATTCGGTAAAGACTGTGATTATATCCTCGGGCATAGAAAAGCTTGATTGGTTCGCCTTCAGCGGATGCTCCTCACTTTCGTCGGTTTCTATCCCTGACAGTGTTACCTCCATAGGCTACGGCGCCTTCGACAATACCGCCAAGGCACTGACAATACAGTGCTCACGCGATTCCTTCGCCCACAAATATGCTCAAAGCTACGGAATTACATACGACATTACATAACCATAAATAAAAAACTCTTGACCAAACCTCTCTCTTGTTGTATAATATAATATATTGTACAAGAAAGGAGAGGTTTTGCCGTGTTTGATAAAATCTCAGAGTTCTTATCTCACAAAAAAAATAACTCCGACAATAAACAAAGCAAACGTTCTCCCTTTGTGATCGTTCTGTGCGTTTTGATAATAATAATTCCCACCGTTCTCGCCTTCTTTTATGCGTATTTCTACGAGGACTCATCCTTTTTATCCTCAAACAAGGTAGAGGTATCGCTCTACGACGCTGACGGACGGCTGTTATCTTCCCAACGGGTGACCGAAGCAAATATAAGCGACTCACCTTTGGTGGAGATATTCTACAATATGAATGTCACAAAAATCCCCGCAACGGACGTTGAGCTTTCGAGTTCTCCAAATTTCAAGGTTTATATAAACCAAAACGATGCGTCTTTACAGTACAACTGCTATTTTGACGAAAGCGGAGCGCAAAGCTATCTTGAAGATGAAGATGGCGTAATATATTCCGTACCCGAGGCTCAGTACAACGCTTTCCTCAATTCCGAATTTTCCGAGTCGGTATATCGTTCTGCCCTCCCCCCCGTACTCACCACAGGGAACGGCGAAGCGGTATCGCCTATACTGGGAGAGTGGCATTACCGCCGACAGGACGGAACACTACATTCCTCTACCTCATTACAAACAGCGCCCATAGGCAATACGTACAAAATGGGCGGAGCAATAAATCTCTCCTTCGACCAGCACCCCGAAAAATGCGAAATTAAGATACAGGATTCCACAGGAGCGGACATATACAACGGAACACTTGATAAGCTTTCATTCTTTACCGTAGATGCGGGAGCTGTTCTCAACGTAAAAATAACCGCGCAATGGGAGAAAAATCCTGAGACTGACTTCTACGGCACATTGGCATACGACTTTATGACCGAAATCACGCACCGCTCAGATTTCTCACTTAGCTCAACAGAAATATACCCCGGACAATTTATCGTTATGACGGTAACCAACGTTGACGACACGGCAGAGATACTTTTTTCCTCGAAGACACACACGACCTACGAGGCCCACTCCACCCTCGACAACGCTATTACCCAACTGTACGAGTTCACCCCTGTATTCGTAAAGGACGGCAGCCTTGCCAGAGCTATTCTCCCCTTCCCCTACGGATTGAGCGAGGGTTTATTTACCTTCTCACTGTCGCACGGAGCGGCAGAACGGGTGTTTTCCGTAAATATTCTCCCCTCTCCTGAGAAAAAAAGCTATGAAATTGGTAAGGATAGTACTCTCTTATCAAGCATAATATCCGATTCCTCAATTACGTCCTTTGCGGCAATAATGAAAGGGATTTCTCCGCCCGCCAGCAACACCGTCCTCTTCCGTAAGGAATTTTTGCTCCCATCCTCCTTTGGACTAAGCAACGGTTATTCCTTTGGGGACAGGGTTACTTCAAAGGACGGATCCGCATCTTTTATTGCACAGGGAAACGAGTATAGCTCAAATACCTCCGGTGGCGAGGCTGTCTATGCGCTTAACTCGGGAACCGTTGTTGCCACAGGTACCTGTGATTACCTGGGAAGCTATGTGGTTCTTGACCACGGCTTAGGTCTGCGTACGTGGTATTGCGACCTCAGTTCTATTGATGTAGATAAGGGAGATATTCTGGCAAAGGGAGAGCAATTAGGAAAGTGCGGCACGGGCGGTCTGCTATCGACGAGAGGTGTGCTTATCCTATGCTCCGTATATGACACATTAATCGACCCAAGCTTTGTTTTAGGCAAAGAAATAAAATACTGATCCTCAGGCAGAGCTGTAACTTACGGCTCTGCCCTTTTCTGTGGGGTTAATTTTTTAAAAAACCTTGTAAAAGTACTTGTTATATGATATAATTGTCGTATATTGCATTTAATTAAAGGAGGTCCTTATGCCTTTTACACTTTCAGAGTTCTTCTCGAATGGGCTTGTAGGAAACTACTATCTTAAAAATATTGAAAACGAGAATGCGACTACTTTTATAATAATAGCTGCCGCCGCAGTTATGATATGCGCGTACCTTTTGGGCAGTATAAATTTTGCCATTATTATATCGGGCAAAAAATATCACGAGGACATCAGAGCCCACGGAAGCAAAAACGCGGGAATGACCAATATGATGAGAACCTACGGACGTTCCGCCGCGGCATTTACACTTTTGGGAGATACTCTGAAGGCAATCACCGCCTGCCTTGTGGGATATACGCTTATCGGTCAGCTTGGCGCTTATATAGCAGGTCTTTTCTGCATACTCGGACACGTATTTCCCGTATTCTACCGCTTTAAGGGCGGCAAGGGGGTAGTTACCGCCTTTGCTACAATCCTTATGTGCGACCCATTCATTTTCTTAATACTTATATTCCTCTTTGTTTTGATAGTTCTTCTTACCAGATTTATCTCCTTAGGCTCAATTTTGTGTATGCTCCTTTATCCTATCCTATTGGACAGAGGGACACGCTTTGTCAGCCTTTTGAGCACGGGCGAGGAAGCTACCTCTCCTTACATAATTTTTACCGTGCTCATAGCCGCTGTCATAGTAATAAAGCACTGGGAGAACATCAAGAGGCTCTCAAAAGGAAAGGAAAACAAATTCTCCTTTAAAAAGAGCATAAAAGCTCCCGAAACGGAAACAGAGGAGCAAAACGGCTGATGGAAGAAAGCATTTTAAAAATATCCTCACTTATTATAGAGGCGGGGAGAAAAAATGTGCTCAGAAAGGCTGTTTTATCAAAGCCTACTGACAAATCTCTGATAAAAACGGTTATAAGCATAAAGCTTATTTCGGGAAAGCCCTCCCTTCAAGCGGAATTTTTTCACAAGGATAACAAGGTAACTCATAAAAATCTCGTGCTTTCTGAAATAGATACCCCTATCCTATCCGAGCTGCTTGAGGGCTATATGCAGATAAATCTTCTGTGCAACGGCGCAGAGTGTGAATACAAGCGCTCCCAGTCGGGAAAATCGGTTCTCCTTGGCGAAAAAAAGGTAATCCGCCTTTTGGATTCAACACAAGAAACAGTTATGCCCGAGGAAAGCAACGACCGCAAAAAAAGGCATGTCCTCAGCGGGAACGAGCCTTTTCTTAAGCTTTTGGGTGTTGCCGACCAAAACGGACGTGTTTACGATAAAAAGCAGTCAAAATTCAGACAGATAAACCGTTTTCTTGAGATAATACAGGACAGCGAGGACAAGCTCCCCAAGGAAAGCATAAGAATTTGCGACCTGTGCTGCGGAAAGAGCTATCTTTCCTTTGCCGCTTACCATTATTTTTCGGTTGTCAAGCGAATGGACGTAAGCATGACGGGTATAGACCTTAAGCCCGACGTGGTAGAGCATTGCTCCTCTGTGGCGAAGCAGCTTGGCTTCCATGGGCTGGAGTTTATTTGTATGGATATAAACGATTATTCTCCCGAGGTGCTTCCCTCTCTTGTAATTTCTCTTCACGCCTGCGACATAGCCACAGATATCGTTCTCAAAAAGGCGGCTGAGTGGAAAACCGACCTTATACTCTCCACACCCTGCTGTCACCACGAGCTAAATCACAATATCGACTGTGAAGTGTTATCCTTTATTACCGATTATTCTATGCTTCGTCAGAAGCTGTGCGACGCTGCTACCGACGCCCTGAGACTTTGCAGACTTGAGGCTCTGGGATATTCCACCTCAACCGTAGAGCTTATAGACCCTAACGAAACACCTAAAAACGTTCTTCTGCGTGCCGTAAGGAGAAAACATTTTGACCCGGATTCCGCCGAAGCAAAAGCCGCGGCAGAGCGTTACAGGCGCGCCAAGGAATTTCTGTGCGGCGGGAAGAACACCGACGGGCTTCACTTTTAATCAACAAACAAGGAATAAAAAATGACATATCACAATGCCATAAAATTTATAAAAAATTCCCCTAACATAATTCCTAAGGATAGCTCAAGCGCCGAAAGGATATCAAAGCTTCTCTCTGCGCTGGGAAATCCCCAAAAGCGTATAAAATATGTTCGCTTGGCGGGAAGCAACGGAAAAACGGTCACCGCGAGAATGCTTATCTCAATTATGAACAAAGCGGGTATTGTCAACGGCTGTCTTTCGATGCCTATTTATACCGAGGTTCGGGATAACGTGCGAATCAACGGTGAGCCTATCACTATGGATGAAACCGTAAGCTATGTTGAGCAGATATGCCGAGCTGTTTCCCTCATAAACGAAGAAAACGGACAAGAGGGTGCTGTTTTCCGCCCAACTATGCACGAAATAATGCTGTGCGTGGCGCTTCTTGCTTTTGTAGAGCACAGTTGCTCGGTTTGTTTGCTTGAAAGCGACCATAATGGCGAGGACCCCTCCCGTTTTCTCCCCCCACCCTTTGCGGCAGTTATATGCGGAAGAATACCTAACGGAGATATGAGAGAGATATCAAAAATCCGCTCATATATTTGCAGGGGTATAAGAGAAATAGTGAGTGTGCCTCAGGACCAAGAGGCTTACAAGATAATCTCGGATACCTGCTTCTCGGCAAACTGCCGACTTACTATTCCCGCAAGAAATAAATTTGAAATAAAAAGACTTTCTCTGCGTGGCACGGATTTTTCATACAAGGATAACGACTATTCCCTGCGGCTTTGCGGAAAATTCCAGACGGCAAACGCTCTGGTGGCAATCGAAACTGCCGAGATGCTGGTGCGTTGCGGATATAAGATAGACAGAGCCGCTATAACGGAAGGTCTTGCCACTGTGACCGCTCCCTGCAAATTTGAGGTGCTTTCCCTCTCTCCAACCATAATTGCCGACAGCACACATTCCGAGGTGGCTATCGGCGCTATATGCGACTCCTTAGCCGATTTTAAGGAAATGACGGGGACAAAAATAAGGCTCTGCCTGCCAGAGGGTGAGCTTATTGAAAAATACGTGACCGCCCTACAAAGCCGTGGCTATTCAATCGGTAAAATCTCAGCTCTTGCAATTGAAGACCCAGATAGCGAGAAAGCCGAATATTCTCTGCCCATAAATAGCTTCAAAACTGTAAAGCTCACTGTCCGTAACTTCCTCGAGGGGCTTAAGAACGACGAGCTGTTACTCATATCGGGATACAGTAATTTTACAAAAAAAATCAGATATGAATTGCTGGCAACCCTTGGGTTTTAGCAAAAGAAGCAGTACTCATTGTACTGCTTCTTTTATTTATTTGCTTTAGCTTCCCTGATTTTTTTGATTACAAACATTTTCACCATACACGCCATGATACCGAGAACAAGATATATTATCAGCAAATCAACACAGCTACCCATACTGTAAAGCAGATTCACAAAAACGATAAACACTGCCGAAGTAAGGCTATATCCTATTGTTGTCTGTATAAGGCTATCTGAGCAGAACACCCCTTGTAATACAAATATAACTGGAAAAAGAATATATATTCCTTCAAGTATGTTCTTTCCTCCGCGAAGCAGATACATAAGTGAAAGTATCAGCAAGGCGGGTAATATCAATTTTATAGTATAAATAAGCGTTTTTTTCATTATATATACTCGATTAATGAACTGTAAACGTAAAGTGAGCCAAGACATATAAGGGGTACTCCGTCCTTTTGCGCCTCTGCTTTTGCATTTTCAAAGGCTTCTTTTATACTCTCGTTTGGATACGCCTCAATTCCCGCGTCCTTAAGAACAACGGCATATTCCTCTGCCGAGAGTGCTCTTGGGCTGTCGGGGGTAAGAGTAAAGGCTTTGGACGCAACCGTGGCAAGGTCACGTGCAATAGCGGTATAATCCTTATCACGAAGCACTCCTGTCAAGAGATATACCTTTTTTTCACCGAAATAAAGCTTTATGCTCTCGACCGCGGCGGCTATTCCCTGAGGATTGTGCGATCCGTCAAAAATAACCAACGGTTTTTTTGAAAGTATTTCAAACCTTGCGCACCATTTTGCAGCCTTTAAGCCCTCCTTCACCGCTTTTTCACTAATTCTAAAGCCATTATTTCTAAGAATATCGATTGCGGTAAGGACAGATGCGGCATTTCTTGGCTGGTACGTGCCGAGAAGTGATATTTCTATATCCTTATGCTCACCGAAGTCAAGGCTGCTGCCCTCAAGTGTCATGGAAAGATTTGAGATTTTGGCATAGTCCGTAGTATAAAAATCCGCTCCCTGCTCTGCCGCTTTGGCTTCTATTACTTTCCTTGCTTCAAGGTCGGTACCGCCGAACAGCACGGGGCATCCCCTTTTGATTATACCCGCCTTTTCCGCGGCTATTTCAGCAATGCTATCACCGAGAAACGCCGTATGGTCAAGAGCTATACCCGTAATAACGGACAAAAGCGAATTCTCTATTATATTCGTGGAATCAAGGCGTCCGCCCATTCCCGCCTCTAAGACAACCACATCGCATTTATTTCTATAAAAATACTCAAAGGCAAGGGCGGTTATAAGCTCAAACTCGGTAGGCTTATCGGTCATTTCCTCGGCAATAGGGCGAACACGCTCTGTAAGCTGTATCAGATCCTTACCTGAAATATTCTCGCCGTTTATCTGCATACGCTCGTTGAATATTTTTATATACGGAGAGGTATATAGACCAACCTTATATCCCTCAGCCCTCAAAACAGAGGCAAGCATAGAGGAAAAAGAGCCCTTGCCGTTAGTTCCCGCCACGTGTATAAAGCGCAGCTTTCTTTCGGGATGACCCAGCTTGTCACACAACTCATCTATGCGCTCCAGCCCGGGCTTACAAAAGGTCCAGCTCACGCTGTGTATATATTCAAGACATTCCTGATAGTTCATAAAATCTCCCTTAATGTTCCATATTCGTAAGCTTACGGAAATTAGCGTTTCTATACAGTAAGCAGAGTATAATTATCTCCACGGGAGCTATAACCAAATACAGCGGTATGCGCCACAGAACTGCCCAACTGTAAAAGGTAAAAAGTCCTACCGGCTTTATGAGCATAGACCCCAGTATATGAGCCGATGAACCCGCAGCTATTATGCGGAAATATCCGTTTTTCTTTACCATATACTTAGCTACAAATCCTGAGGTAAAGCCTATTACCGCCGCTCCGAGGGTAACTATCAGATTTGGGGGATATATCTGAGCTGAGAGCAGATAGCTTATAAGGTCTGTGGCTATTCCCACAGCCGCACCCATAATCGGACCAAACATTATGCCCGAAAGTATTATGGGCAGATTTTCAAATGTGACTCTGAAAAGTCCTCCGCCAAAATTCATAAAATTCTTACAAAAAATGCCCACTATAACGCTCATAGCGACAAGCATTGCCGCAAGTGTCAGTCTTTTTACCGAATTTTTCATAAAAAAATACCTCCTTTTCCTAAGCTCACATAGGCTTAAGGTAAAAGGAGAAAAATGCTATTTGCTTCTGCCCTGTGCCCTATGAAGCGGGATGCAGAACACAGACCGCAAGCTCTCGCTCTTCGTCCCATAGGCAACTCCCCGTCCCACAGGCACTTCACGCCCGTATTCTTACTCTTCTTGACTGTTTTCACTAATATTATAACACTTTTTTCATTGTTGTCAATAAAATTTCATTAATTTTATTTTGTTCTATTGAAAAAGGTTTTTATTTATGATAAAATTACTCTGCTACATTGTAAATTGGAGGTATAATTATGATTTTTGAAGCAGTTTCTCTATGTGAAAAATATCCCGACTGCTCCCTGACTCTTTACGTCCACGAAGAAGCCTCAGAGCCTCGTCCTGCCATTGTGGTCTGCCCCGGCGGAGGATATCAATTTGTTTCTGTAAGAGAATCTCAGCCCATCGCGGAATTTTACTATAATAAAGGAATGAACGTATATCTTCTAAGATATTCGGTTGCTCCCTGCGCTACCAATTACAGACCTCTTATCCAAGCGGCACTGGCTGTAAAATTCGCAAGAGAACACGCAAGTGAGCATAATACCGCTCCAAACAAAATAATCACCTGCGGATTTTCGGCAGGCGGCCATCTTGCGGCATCCGCGGGGATTTTGTGGAATATTCCCGAGGTACGCGATGCAATAGGCGTTACCGACGGCTCCGCACCCGAGGGAATTAACCGTCCCGACGGAATGATACTTTCTTACCCCGTTATTTTGGCAGGAGAAAACACTCACCAAGGCTCTATAATAAATCTTTCGGGGAAGGAAAATTATGACCAAAGCGACATTGAAAAATTCTCCCTTGACCTTCGTGTTGACAAAACCTCTTGTCCTATGTTCATTTGGCACACGGTTACCGATACCTGCGTCCCTGTCCACAGTTCAATTGCGATGATTAATGCCTATACCAACACGGGACTTCCTTTTGAGGCTCACCTATACCCCAAGGGACCTCACGGACTCTCCCTTGCCACCGCCGAAACGTGGGAGGGCGGAGCAGATCTTATAAATCCCCACGTTGCTACCTGGGCTGAGCTGTCTGTTATGTGGATAAACGATACATTTGATATATGTTGAGAATTTATACAAAAAACCACTTTATCTACTCTTTGAGATAGACAAAGTGGTAATTTTTATTCTCCTGATTCTATTTGCTGCATCAGTCTTTGATTAAATTCCTCGGCTGTATTATAGCCCATCTTTTTCTGTCTGTTGTTCATTGCGGCTATCTCAAGAACTACCGCAAGATTTCGTCCGTGATGAACGGGAATGGTTATAGCAGGAACTCCTATCCCCAGAATATTTTCCACTTCCTCATCAAGTCCAAATCGGTCGTAAAGCTTTTCGGGATCCCAATTTTCAAGCTTTATAACAAGATCGATACGCTCCGTAGCCTTAACGGCACCCATTCCGAAAAGCCTTCTTACGTCAACTATTCCTATTCCGCGAAGCTCAATGTAGTAACGGATAAGGTCAGGAGCAGTTCCAACAAGAGTTTTTGCCGAAACCCTCTTTATCTCCACCGCGTCGTCCGCAATAAGTCTATGTCCTCTCTTTACCAGCTCTATGGCAGTTTCGCTTTTACCGATGCCGCTGTCGCCAAGTATCAGCATACCCTCTCCGTAAACCTCAACAAGAACTCCATGCCTTGTGATACGAGGAGCAAGACTGGTATTTAAGGATGCTATTATAGATGCCATAAACGTGCTGGTTCGTTCATTTGTACGCAAAAGCGGAGTTCCCTCTTTACGCGCCGCTATTAACATTTCGTCATAGACCGTAAGGTTAGTTGTAATCACTACCGCAACGGGTTTTCTCGCAAAGAAAGCATCTATCCTCGCTTTTCTCTCGCTCTCCCAAAGCCCTTCAAGATATTTATGCTCCGCTTTTCCGATTATCTGTATCCGAAAGGATTCAAACACCTCCATAAATCCGCTTAAGGCAAGACCGGGGCGGGTTACCTCGGGACTGCTTATCATAATCTCCTTGGGGGATGAGGGCATATATATCTCTTCAAGCTGAAATTCTTTGATAACCTCACTTAACGGGATGCTGTACTTTGATTCCATCACAACTCCTCCTACATTAATATTTGTACTATTATATCATATTTTTTCTCTCTTGCAAAGATATTTTTTTACTTTTTAACATTTTATTTTTCAATTGCTCTTGTTTTTAGCAGGTTTATTCACAATATGGTAACAATATTGATGTATAATTTATTTTAAAGTATTAATCGATTTATTCCGGAGTTTTAAATGAGAAAAAAACATACATCTAAGCTTTTTTTGAGGACTCTGTCACTCTTAATGATAGTGATTCTCCTGCTCCCCTTCGCCGTATCCTGCAAGGCTCGCCCCTTAGGTCAGACCAAGCTGGCAAGGACGGAGGTGGGAAATGTGGACAAGTATCCCGTTCTCTATGAGGAATTCTATTTTCTTGCCCATAATTATTACGAAGCCGTAAAGGACGGATATGAGAATGACCCCGAGGGCTTGAAAAGGGCTGTCTGGGATTACGTTAATCAAAATATAGTGGCAAATTACGCTATTTTAAAGCTCTGCGAAACAGAAGGTCTTGTTTACGACGAAAGTGAGCTTAAGGATGACGTGAAGGAGGTCTTGGAGCTTACTATTGCCTCGGATTTTGAAGACAGCAGAAGCGCCTATCTCAAGAGTCAGAGGGCTATGGGTCTTACAGACCATTACGTAAGATTTGTTACGGGGGTGGACCTGCTTTACGACCGACTCGCAAATAAATATATGGAAACAGGCGTAGTTCCCAACACCGATGAAAAGATACTTTCCTACATAAAGGAAAACTTTGTCCATACCTGGCACATAGCAATATTTGTTGACGAAAATGATGACCGTGATGCCGAGCTTGCCAAGGCAAATGAGGCACTCTCCAAGCTTAACAGCGGCAAGATGACTATGCTGGACCTCATGGGAAGCCCATATAATGAGGACTTGATTCCTCTCTCCACCGAATACGACGGATATTATTTCCCCAAGGGCGTTATGGAGCAGTGGTATGAGAATGCGGCGTTTTCATTAGATATAGGCGAACATTCGGACGTAATCAAGGCAACAGGCTCTAACAATTACGGCGAGTATGTGGAGTGCTTCTACATAATAGAGCGTCTTACATCCTCTGAAGAAGAAATACTCTCTAACTTTGAAGCGCTTTCCGACGAGGTCAGCGGTTCAATAATCGCAGAGAAGATGCAAGCTATCAAAGACTCTCTCAAATTCACCCCTAACGACTTTGCCCTCTCTCTTGATATACACGAGCTTGAAGCCCCCAAAAACGGAGTGGACTATCAGCTTATATTGGTAATAGCTCTCTGCGTACTGTCATTGTCCGCAGTTATCCTTTCTATCGTGCTCATAAGAAAAATACGAAAGAAACGCTTTCACGCATCTATACGTTCACAAAAAAATAAAGTGTAAGAGGTCTTTATGAACAACCGCAACAGACATATGCAATACAGAAGAAGCATATACCGTAAGAGAAAAATCAAGACTATACTTATCTCTTCGGTGGTTGCCATAATAGTTATCTTTGCCCTTTTTATGATAGTAGGCTCGGCGTTGCACAACAAGACCAAAGGCTCGGAAGAAAAAAAGCCCAATACTACACCTCCCGATACCACCGAAAAGGTCCTTGCCCCCGCAAGAACGGTTGGAGCTTATTCTCTCCCCTTGCTTGAGGACGGCTCGAATTTTTCCGACCGTCTGGCGGCTATCCCCCCAAATGCCAACGCTGTGTGCGTAAATCTTAATGAGGAGGATGGAACGCTTCTTTTTCGTTCCGCTCTTGCTTCAAAGCTCTCGCATATATCTGTTCATACGGACGCTTCGTCACTGTCGAATTCTGTTACGGTTATTGAGAGAAATGATTTCTACATAAGCGCCGCGCTTTATATTCCTACCTTTGAGAAAGAGGACGATCTACTTGCGGAAATAGAGTTCGCCACCTGGGCAGCCATAGCCTGTGAGGCTATTCAAGATGGTGTTGGTGATATTCTTCTTCTCGCTCCTTCCTTAGAAGCAGATGACGTGGAAAGAATGTGCAGTATAGCTGACAAGATACGGGAGCTTTCAGCTAACGCAACAGTAGGCTTTGCTCTTCCCGACACAATTCTGGCAAATGAGAAAAAGACCTCTCTTGTGGATACCCTATCCAAGCATTTCAATTATTTATCTCTGGATACCACCCAATACAGGGACGGAGATGACCCCATAGAGTATATCGATGGAAAGGTTTCGGCCTTACAGCTTGAGCTTATGTACTATAAGATGAGAGTACTTCTTCCACGCGCCGCCGAAGCCGAGACTCAGCAAAAGTATATAGACACTATAACAAAATATAATATAACCAGCTGGCAAATATTGCCCTGATGAAGCTTTAGAGCCGCTGTCAAGTAAAAAACTTGACAGCGGCTTTGTTTTTTTGCCAAATTGAGACTAAGTGAGACTTTGAGTAACCTTTTGACACTGTTTTTAGGTGTAAAATACACTTGCGTAACAGAGAGAAAGGAGGACCTCAGGTGAATTCCGACCTAAGCGAAGACAATTTTAAGGAGTTATGCAGAAGCGGAGAGCTTCAATATATACTGGAGCAGTATATATCCGATTGCCTCTCCAAGGACACATCAGCCAACGGCATAGCTCCAAATGAAAGGAATTCAGAACAAGCAAAAGCAAAAAAACAAGAAAGCAAGAAAGCTTCCTTCCCAAATGTGGCGGGCTTCTGCCGTTATCTCGGGATAAGCACGGATGAGCTTGAAAAGCTTTCCCGTGATTTCCCCCTTCAATACGGCAGATTGCTTTCTGTCTTTGAGGATGAAGCCCTGAACTCGGGACTCTCCCCCACACTTCTTTCAGCCTACCTAAAGAAGCGCATAGGCTACGAGGGCGCAAAAAAATCAACATGTGACGGGCAAATACGTATAAGCTTTGAACACGACATACTTGAGGACGGAGAGTAATATGCATGAGCCAACGCATATAAAGATACTTGGAATACCAACCCAGCGTCAAAAGGAATTTTTCGCCTCAAGAGCACGTTTTACCGCATACGGAGGTGCTCGCGGAGGGGGAAAATCATGGGCTCTCCGTAGGAAGCTTGTGGCTATGTGTCTGAGATATGAGGGAATATCCTGCCTCCTCATCCGAAGGACCATACCCGAGCTAAAATCCAATCACATCATTCCCTTCCTTAGAGAATATGACGGGATAATAAGCTACAACGACTCCGAAAAAGCTATTCTCTTTCCAAACGGAAGCCGAATAGCCTTGGGATACTGCGCATCCGACAAGGATGTTTTAAGATATCAGGGGCAGGAATATGACGTTATAGCCATCGACGAGGCAACGCAGCTGAGCGAATTCAGATTTTCGGTATTAAAGGCCTGTCTGCGTGGCTCTAACCATTTTCCGCGGCGTATGTATCTTACCTGCAATCCCGGAGGCATAGGTCACAGCTGGGTAAAGCGTCTATTCGTTGACAGAGATTTCAGGTGCGGGGAGAATCCCTCGGAATACAAATTTATTCCCGCAAAGGTGTTTGATAATCCCAATCTGACCGATTCCGACCCCGAATACGTGCGCTCTCTTGAATCCCTGCCTCCGCGATTGAGAGATGCGTGGCTATACGGTAAGTGGGATGTTTTTGACGGTCAGTTCTTCCCCGAATTTGACAGAACGGTGCATATATGCAATCCCTGTGTTATTCCCCATAATCTAAGCAAATTCATTGCTATGGATTACGGTCTTGATATGCTTGCCGTACTGTTAGTCGGAGTAGATATGCAGGGAAATCTCTGGGTAATACGTGAATTCTGCCAAAGCGGACTTACCCTCTCACAAGCGGCAAGGCGTACTGCTCTTCTCGCCCAAGGACAGAACGTAAGCTTTGCTGTATGCTCTCCTGACCTTTGGAACAGACGTCAGGACAGCGGAAAAAGCGGATTTGAAATAATGCAATCGGTGACGGGTATGCCTCCTATGCTTTCGGCGGATAACAGACGCATTGCGGGTTGGCGTGTATTAAGGGAGTATCTTTCTGCGCGCGAGGGTCACCCTTTTATAAGGATATCCTCCGAGTGTAAGGAGCTTACCGACTGCCTTCCCGCCCTCCTTTGTGACCCCAACAAGGAAGAGGATGCCTGTGACAGACCTCACAAAATAACTCATGCCCCCGAAGCGCTCAGATATGCCGTTATGAGCAGAATATTCCCCGAAAATAATACAACGGATTTTGATTTTATAAGGGATTTCAAAATACCAAAAAAGACTCCCTTCATTTATTGAAACCACTCTGTTACGCGTTTTTTGGGGAGATACAAAAAATAAAGAAAGGAAGCAAAGCTACAAATATGGCAAAATCAAACAAAACTCTTGACATAGACTTCGATTCCTTTGAAGGAATATGTCTGCCCAAATGTCACAGCGGTAAAAAAAGCGTTGCGGATATTGTAAACTTCCATATAACCGATGACGGCTCTTTAAAGAAGCGTTGCGGATATGGGCACCTATTAAACTCAGAGGGGGAAAAAATATATTCCGTCTGGAGCGGAAAAATAAAGGGGAAATTCAGATGTCATGCACTCATAGGCAATGAGGTATATGTCATAGACCTTGAAGCGAAAGCGAAAAAATATATAGGTGTTATTATTGGTGACCCACAGTACTGTTCCTTCTTCTGTTACAAGGATAATCTCTATATCAAGGACACCGAATATTTTTATCTGATTGCGGAAGATTATGTTAAGAGAATAACAGGATACGTCCCTCTGTATGGCAAGGACTGGCCCACCACAAAGCCAGGAGAGATATATCAGCCCCTTAATCTTATGAATCGCTATGCCCGAATAAGCTACAAGGTAAGCGTTCCCTATACAAACCTACTTCCCGTAGTACATCCCGTATCCTCTATTGTCTCAGTTTATCGAAATGGCACTCTTCTGGACAGCAGCGAATATTATTTCGATTCTCATCTGAACACCGTCAATATAAACGACGGAGTATCCGAGGGACAGACATTCTTGGTAACGGTATTATTCGATAGCTCGGCAGAGCCAGCCAACGCACAGCTTAAAGAATGCGATATGGTGGCGACCTTTGGAAAAATAAGCGATTTTCGCGTCCTTGCTTGGAGTACCAAAACAAAAAGCAGTGATATATACTTATCAAGCCGTATATCGGAAGAAGACCTTGCCGCTTCCGAATCCGTGTTACCCGACTGCGGAGATCTATATTTTAAAAAGGAAAATTCCTTCTCTGTGGCAGGGGGAAACAATTTCGTAACCTCGGTATCAAGGCATTACGACAGATTGCTCATATTTACAGACGGAGACGCTTGGATGGCAAACGCCGCTATGGAGGAAGACGGTCTGCCTGTCATAAATATCAACTCCACTGCAGGCTGTGCCACACAAAAAAGCAACGCTATGGCAGGAAACGACCCTGTTACTGTCAGTAACACATCCATTGTCAGATGGACATCAAATACAGATGAGATAAACGAGTGTAACGCTTATAGCATATCCGACGATATAAACCAAAAGCTTGACACTTCATTCTTCACCAATGCAATAGTTTTCAAAAATATCTACACCAATGAGCTTTGGTTTACCGACACTACGGGTGACGGAACGATATGGATATATAACATAAGCAAAGGCTCATGGGTGAGATTTGTGTGTGAGGAAAAAATACTGGGAATCTTCGATGCAAATGGAAATATTGGCTTCCACACATTAAGCGATATTTTTATATTCGACGAATCGCTCAATGTCGACGTAGCTCAGGACGGAACCGCTACCGAGATAGTATCGAGCTTTGAAAGCGGTATTCTTGACCTTGGCTCTGCCAATGCAAAAAGGCTGACCTCAGGAGAGATTATGGGAGATATGGGCGAAAGCACCGCTACGGTAAGTGTAATTTGCGACAACGGTGAGCACATTTCCTTTGATTGCAACGACATCTCCGAGCACTCAATTGAAAAGCGTCGCTTACACTCGGGAAGATTCAAAACCATGAAGCTATCTCTCACTGCCAAGGGTGACACAAATCAAGTAATACACAGTATCAAAATACAGGCAAAGGAAAAAATAAACAAATGAAAGGATGGAAGAAATGAACAAAACATACGAGCGCTCGCTTAACAAGGCGTGGCAGCAGTACGAAAAAGGTAAGGAGCATAAGCGGCGTATAGGTTTATATGAAACCGTAAGGAAAAACGAGCGCTTTTATCGCGGTGAGCAGTGGCAATACGGCGAAGGAAAGGACCTCCCCCGCCCCGTATTCAATATAATTCAGCGGGTAGTGAATTTTCTTGTGTGCTCCATTGCCTCTGCTAACGTATCTATAAACTTTACCGACGAAAATCTTCCCTTCGCCCAAAGCGGGCGCGACGCGCTGCTGTTGCGCGAGGGCGTTGAGATATTAGGTGAGAACACCGCTTACCGCTGGAGAAAAAGCGGTATGGACAGAAAAATGATGCAGCTTCTTACAGATGCCGCCATAAGCGGCGACGGAGTAATCTACTGTTACTGGGATTCATCTCTCCGCACTCCTCAAAGATTTGAGGGCGATATCGTTACCGAGCTTATTGATAACGTAAACGTATTCCCCTCGGACGTAAATAAGGCGGATATACAATCTCAGGATTATATTATACTCTCGGGGAGAGCGCCCGTTGAGCATCTTATAAGAGAAGCCCGTGAGGCGGGTGTGTCCGCGGAGGACATAGCTAAAATACTCCCCGATAACGAATACACCTCTCAATCGGGAGATATGGCAAAATATGAGCTTGAAGGCGCGGAGGAAGCAAAAGCCACCTACATAATCAAGTTCTGGCGTGAAAACGGCAAGGTGGTATTTGAAAAATCAACTAAGGAATGTGTTATACGCCGCGGACGCACCGATTGCCGCCTGTACCCTATTGCGTATCTCAATTGGTCGCCCGTAAAGAACAGCTTCCACGGCATTTCTCCCATAACCTCTCTTATTCCAAACCAAAAGTTCATAAACAGAGCCTATGCTATGGTTATGAAGCATATGACCGACACGGCATTTTCCAAAATCGTCTATGACAAATCCAAGATACCCGAATGGTCAAACGAGGTAGGCGAGGCTATCGCCGCCTACGGCGGAGGAAATATTGCCGACTCGGTAAGCGTAATAGGCGTAGGCAAGATGCAAAACGGTTATATGGAGCTTATAGACAGCTCGGTAAACCTCACCAAGGAGCTTATGGGCGCTACCGAATCGGCTTTGGGTAATCTTGAAGCCGATAACACCAGCGCAATTCTGGCGCTTCAGGAAACCTCAAGAATACCTCTTTCACATATAAGAAGCGCGTATTACCAATGCATATCCGACCTTGCAAATATCTGGGCAGATATGATGTGCGCCTACTATCCCTCAGAGCGACTTATTCCCTGTTATACAAAGGATGGTATAAAGGTACGAAACGTGGAGTTTTCTGTGCTGAAAAACGACATTCTCTGCGCCGAGGTAGAGGTAAGCGAGGTATCTCGCTTCAGCGCGGCAAGTACGCAAAGCATACTTGACAAGCTATTCAACGGAGGTCATATAAGTCTTTCGGAATACGTAAAGCGCCTACCCGCCGGAACTCTCTACGACAGGGACGACCTTATAAAGGACGCGGAAGCTATATCTTCTGCTAAAAACGAAAATCAGGAGGAACTATGAGCGAGGAAAATATTATTAATGAAGAACTTACAGTAAACGCGGAGCTTGAGGAGATTATCCCCACACAAACCGAGGAAATATCCGATAGCACACCTCCTGCGGAGGATGAAGGAATAGAGGCTTTAAAGGAGGAGATACTTTCTCTCAAGGAGCAGATATCCGCACTTGAGGCAGAACGGGAGACTCATAGCAGAATGCTACAGGAGGTAAGCGATTTCAGTCTTCTTTTCCCGGACGTGGAGCTTAATGACGTTCCTGAAAGCGTTTGGGAATCTGTAAAGAAGGGTACTGCGCTGAGTGCGTCCTACGCCCTTTACGAAAAGCGCTTGGAGGCTGAAAGAGCGCGAATAGCAAAGATAAACGCCTCCAACGCATCACGCTCCGCAGGTGTCGCGGGCAAAGACACCGCAAACGAATATTTTACCCCTGAGGACGTAAGAAAAATGTCCCCGTCAGAGGTACACGCTAACTACTCAAAAATTAAAAAATCCATGTCAAAATGGATGTAAAAATAAAACGTAAAAAGAAAGGAATTTTATTATGGCAATCACAAACTTTATCCCTACTATCTGGAGTGAAAATCTCACCACCGCACTCGACAAGCAATACATAGCAGTTGCTCACTGCAACCGTGACTATGAAGGCGAAATCAAAAACAAGGGCTCAGTGGTCAAAATCTGCGGAGTTGGAAGCATTGACGTGAGCGACTACACCAAGGATACCGATATGTCTAATCCTCAGGCACTCTCCGACACTGTTCAGGAGCTTAATATCGATCAGGCAAAATACTTCAATTTCCAGATCGACGATATTGACAGAACCCAGTGCACTCCCAAGCTTATGGATGCGGCTATGAAGATAGCTGCAAGCTCCATTGCCAACAAGGCTGACCAGTATGTATATTCTCTTGTATCCGAGGCAGGCGCTACTGTAAATTGCGATGACGTAAGTGCAGGTGAGCTTCTGGGCAAGATAATTACCGCTCGTCAGAAGCTCTATGAGAACAACGTATCCGATATGGAGAACGTAGTTCTTGAGGTTTCCCCCGCGGTAGCCTCCGAAATACTTAAGGAAAAGCTTGCGCTTCCCTTCTGTGACAGCTCTGTGGCTGAAACAGGATACCTTGGCTCCTTTGCGGGATGCAAGATATACGTGTCTAACAACATAACCAAGGAAGAGGGGGACGGTGTTACCTACTACAACTGCCTTATGAGAACCACCAGAGCTATTGCTTACGCGGAGCAGTTCTCCGAGATAGACGCTTACCGTCCCGAGAAGCGCTTCGCTGACGCTGTAAAGGGACTCCACCTCTACGGCGCTAAGGTAGTTTACCCCAACGAGATGGTTTGCCTTAAGGTTGGCGTACCTGCAAACGCTTGATAATTTGAGATATGCCCGTAACTAACAGAGATATCTACAATAACTCTTTGGCTCTCATAGGTGAAGATACTTCGGGAATAAGTCTTGAGGACTACGAGGAGCGCGCTCCCTATCTTATAGCCTCCTTCTGTTCACTCAACAGCTCCTTGGACAAGAAGATACGCACTATGGACGGTCTTGATGCTGCATTCAGATTCAGCCCTGTGTATCTCTCCTTGGACTTGGATTTCCCTCTGTGTGACAGACTCACCTCAGCGGCGGCACTATATACCGCTTCAATGCTGGTTATCGATGAGGACCCCGACCTCTCGGATTCCCTCTATGATAAGTACTGTGACAATATCGCATCTACGGAATCCTATTATACTCTGCCAAAGACATCAGAATCTGACACAGACACGCCTGCGGTAACTCCTCCCGAAACGGATGACCCCGAAAATCCCGAGGATTTCCCTATGGCTACCTGTGAATCAATCGTTGAGCGATACTTCTTCGATTAATTTTCTCGAGCCGAGCAAAATTTTGCTCGGCTCTTTCTTGTATCCGAAAACCCCGCCATAGTGGCGGGGTTCCATGTAGGCTTTGCCGACGAGCAGAAAGCAAAAAAGTCAGCGCATAATGTTCTCGTGCCAAAGGCTCCCTTGTGTAAAGGGAGCTGTCAGCGAAGCTGACTGA